>NZ_CP012914.1:1732500-2332500 GCF_001315015.1 Azospirillum brasilense
AGCTACGGGGAACTGGAGGCCCGGGCGAACCGTGTCGCCAACGCGCTGCGCGCGCGTGGCATCGGTCCGGGGAGCTTCGTCGGCCTGTGGATGACACGGTCGCTCGACCTGCATGTGGCGCTTCTCGGCATCCTGAAGGCCGGGGCGGCCTATCTGCCCTTCGACGCCGACGCGCCCGCCGAGCGGGTGGCGGTCAGCCTGGCCGACTGCTCGGCGCCGGCCATCCTGGTGGACGCCGTGACCGCGTCGAAGGCGGCAGGGTTTGCGGTGCCTGCGCTGCGGCTGGAGGAACTGGCTTGCGATGATGAAAGCGCGCCCGACCTGCGCGCGGACGGCGTCACCCGCGATCATCCGGCCTACGCAATCTACACCTCGGGCTCGACCGGCAAGCCCAAGGGCATCGTCATCAGCCACGCCAACATCTGCCATTACCTGCGCGCCGCCAACAGCGTCTATGGGATCACCCGCGACGACGTCGCCTTCCAGGGCGCGTCGGTGGCCTTCGACCTGTCGCTTGAAGAGATCTTCGTGCCGTATCTGGTCGGCGCCACTCTCTGGGTGGCGAGCCGGCAGGTGCTGGACGAGGCCGACCGGCTGGCCGACGTGCTGAACGACGCCGGCATCACCGTGCTGGACACCGTGCCGACCCTGCTCGCCATGCTGCCCAAGGACGTGCCCAGCTTGCGCGTCGTCATCCTGGGCGGTGAGGCCTGCCCGCCCGCGGTGGCCGCGCGCTGGTGCCGTCCGGGTCGGACGATCTTCAACAGCTACGGCCCGACCGAGGCGACCGTCGTCGCCACGGTGGCCGAGGTGCGCCCGGACGAGCCGGTCACCATCGGCCGGCCGATTCCGAACTACAGCTGCTATGTGGTGGACGAGTCGCTGGCGCTGGTCGCGCCCGGCACCCAGGGCGAGCTGCTGATCGGCGGGCCGGGGGTGGCGCAGGCTTATCTGGGGCGTCCGGAGCTGACCGCCGAGAAGTTCATCCGCAACAGCTTCGCCATCCACGGCAACGACCCGCTGCTCTACCGCTCCGGCGACGCGGTGAGCGTCGACCCGAACGGCAACCTGCTGTTCCATGGCCGCATCGACGACCAGGTGAAGATCCGCGGCTTCCGGCTGGAGTTGGGCGAGATCGAGGCCAAGCTGACCGACATGGCCGGCGTGAGCCAGGCCACCGTCGTGCTGCGCAACGACAACGGGCTGGACCGGCTGGTCGCTTTTCTGGTGCCGCAGCCCGGCGCCACGCTGGACAAGACGACGCTGCGCGACCAGCTGCGCACCCAGCTGCCGAGCTACATGGTGCCGGCGCATTTCGAGGTGACGGACCGCCTGCCCCGCCTGACATCCGGCAAGGCCGACCGCAAGGCGCTGCAGGCCGCGCCGCTGACCGACGACGCCGGCCCCGGCGAACAGGACGAGCCGCAGACCCCGACAGAAGCCGCCCTGCTGGAGGCCGCCAAGCGCGTCTTCCCCGGCCAGTCGGTGCCGCTGGAGGCCGACTTCTTCATGGATCTGGGCGGGCATTCGCTGCTCGCCGCGCGGTTCGTGTCGGCGGTGCGGGAGACCCGGCATCTCGACGGGCTGACCCTGCAGGACGTCTATGGCGCCCGCAGCCTGCGCGCCATGGCCGAGCGGCTGGACGCCCGCGCGCCGCGCGGCGGCAACGGCGGCGGAGCCGAGCGCAAAGACCGCTCCTTCACGCCGCCTCCCCTGCTCCGCCGCTTCCTCTGCGGCGCCGCGCAGGCGGCAGCCCTGCCCTTCATCCTGGCGCTGATGACGGCGCAGTGGCTCGGCGTCTTCGTCAGCTACATGCTGCTGTCCGGCGAGGACGCCAACTTCCTTCAGGAAATCGCCACGCTCCTCGGCGTCTATATGGTGATCAACGCCGCCACGGTGGTGATCGCCGTCGCGGCCAAATGGCTGATCATCGGGCGCACAAAGCCTGGACGCTACCCGCTGTGGGGCGCCTATTATTACCGCTGGTGGCTGGCGCAGCGCTTCATCAGCCTCGTCCATCTGAAGTGGTTCCAGGGCTCGCCGGTCATGCGCGTCCTCCTGCGCGCGCTCGGTGCCAAGGTGGGCGACGAGGCGCTGATCGGCGAGTTCGAGTCCGGGGCCATCGACCTCGTGACCATCGGTGCCGGCGCCTCGATCGGCGGCAAGGTGAAGCTGGCGAACGCCGAGGTGATCGGGAACGAGTTGGTCATCGGCGCGGTGGAGATCGGCGCGGACGCCTACATCGGCACGTCCTGCGTCATCGGCATGGACGCGGTGGTCGGTCATGGCACGGAGCTGGCCGACCTGACCGCCCTGCCCGCCGGCGCCCGCACCGGCGCCTATGAGCGCTGGGACGGCTCACCGGCCCGCCGCGTCGGCAGCGTCGACCGGACGGAACTGCCCGCCCCGGCAACCGCCGGACGGCTGCGCCGCGGGGTGAACGCCGCCTTCTACACGGCGATGCTGCTGGCCCTGCCGCCGATTTCGCTGATGCCGATCTTCCCCGCCTTCTACCTGTTCGACAATTTGGATGGGGTGCTGGGGTCGGTCTTCGGAGTCAGCTACCTCTATTATCTGCCGCTGATCGCCTGGCCGACCGCCATGGCGCTGGTCGCGGTAACGGTCTGCATGATCGCCGCGGTGCGCTGGATCGTCCTGCCGCGCGTCGAAGCCGGCACCTATTCGGTGCACAGCGGCTTCTACCTGCGCAAATGGATGGTGGCGCTGTCCACCGAGGTGATGCTGGACACGCTCAGCTCGCTCTACGCCACGGTCTACATGCGGGCGTGGTACCGGCTGATGGGCGCCAAGATCGGCAAGGACGCGGAGATCTCCACCAACCTCGCCGGGCGCTATGACCTCGTCGAGATCGGCGAGAAGTGCTTCATCGCCGACGAGGTGGTTCTGGGCGACGAGGACATCCGCCGCGGCTGGATGTTCCTGAAGCCGGTGAAGACCGAGGCGCGCGTGTTCGTCGGCAACGACGCGGTGGTGCCGGCGGGCGCCTGCATCCCCACCGGTTCGCTGATCGGCATCAAGTCGAAGCCGCCCGCCAACGAGGCGATGTCCGCCGGGGAGACGTGGTTCGGCAGCCCGCCGATCAAGCTGCCGGTGCGCCAACGCTTCGACGGAGTCGGCGCCAACTGGACCTACGAGCCGTCCAAGGCCCGCCGCCTGGGCCGCGCGGTGTTCGAGGCCTTCAGCCTGTCGATGCCGACGATGCTGTTCATCACCTTCGGCACGCTGGCGGTGGAGCTGTTCGCCCCGGCCATCCTGGAGCAGCGTTACGGCGCCTTCCTGGCGCAGTTCCTGGCGGTCAGCGTCGCCATTCCGGTGGCCATGGTGGCGGTGGTCATCCTGGTGAAGTGGCTGTTGATGGGCCGCTACGCGCCGACCGTGAAGCCGATGTGGTCCTGGTGGGCCATGAAGACCGAAGCGGTGGCGGTGCTCTACTGGGGTCTCGCCGGCAAGGTGCTGCTCGACCATCTGCGCGGCACGCCGATGCTGCCCTGGGTGCTGCGCCTGTTCGGCACCAAGTTCGGCGAGGGCGTCTTCATGGACACCACCGACATCACCGAGTTCGACTGCGTCTCGGTCGGCGACCACAGCGCGGTGAACGCCCTGTCGGCCCTGCAGACGCACCTCTACGAGGACCGCGTGATGAAGGTCGGCTGCGTGAAGGTCGGCCGCGGCGTCACCATCGGCGCCGGGTCCACCGTGCTGTACGACACCAGCGTCGGCGATTACGCCCATCTCGGCCCGCTGACCCTGGTCATGAAGGGCGAGGAGATTCCGGCCCACACGGAATGGGCCGGCGCCCCGGCAGAGCCGGTGGTCGAAGGTCAGCCGGAGTTGACGGCACAGTTCAAGAGCGCCGCGTAAGCTCTTGTCGGTGTTGGACTGTTGCGGCCCGGCTTCCAGCGCTTCGGCGGTGGGGCCGGGCCGCTTCGTTTCCGGGCCGAGGACAGACCCTTTCCTTAACGCCGCAGGGCGTTCCGTTCCCGTTGTGCGGCGGGCGCAGGGGTGTATAACGGTGCGCGAGCGTGGCCCTGGCCCTTTTGCGCGCTCCAACGCGCCGCATCGGGGCCTGTGACCCAAAAACAGGAAGGAAGCCCCCCGAATGCCCGATGACATCAGCCCCGCCCGCGGCGCCGCGACGCTGTTTCCGCTGTCCAAGGACGACACGACCTACCGCAAGCTGACCTCGGATCACGTCTCGGTCGTCGAGTTCGACGGCGAACAGGTCCTGAAGGTGGAGCCGGAGGGCCTGCGCCTGCTGGCCGAAGAGGCCTTCAAGGACATCAACCACCTGCTGCGCCCCGGCCATCTCGGCCAGATCCGCGCGATCCTCGACGATCCGGAAGCCTCGCCGAACGACAAGTTCGTGGCGCTGGACCTGCTGAAGAACGCCAACATCGCCGCCGCCGGCACACTGCCGATGTGCCAGGACACCGGCACCGCCATCATCATGGGCAAGAAAGGCCGCCGCGTCTTCACCAAGGGCGGCGACGAGACCGCCCTGTCGGAAGGCGCCCGCGACGCCTACCTGAAGCGCAACCTTCGCTACAGCCAGCTCGCCCCGATCTCCATGTATGAGGAGAAGAACACCCGCAACAACCTGCCGGGCCAGGTCGAGATCTACGCGGAGGGCGAAGACGCCTACAAGTTCCTGTTCATGGCCAAGGGCGGCGGGTCGGCCAACAAGACCTTCCTGCATCAGGCCACCCCATCGGTGCTGGCGCCGGACCGGCTGCTGAAGTTCCTTGAGGACAAGATCCGCTACCTCGGCACCTCGGCCTGCCCGCCCTACCACCTCGCCATCGTCATCGGCGGCCTGTCGGCGGAACAGAATCTGAAGACGGTGAAGCTGGCCTCGGCCCGCTACCTCGACAATCTGCCGACCGAAGGCGGCGAGGACGCGCACGCCTTCCGCGACCTCGCCATGGAGGCCGAAGTGCACAAGCTGACCCAGACCATGGGCATCGGCGCCCAGTTCGGCGGCAAGTACTTCTGCCACGACGTCCGCGTCATCCGCCTGCCGCGTCACGGCGCCTCCATGCCGATCGGCATCGGCGTGTCCTGCTCGGCCGACCGTCAGGCGGTGGGCAAGATCACCAAGGACGGCATCTTCCTGGAGCAGTTGGAGACCGATCCGGCCAAGTACCTGCCGGAGATCACCGACGGCGATCTGGCCGGCGAGGTCGTCAAGATCGACCTCAACCAGCCGATGAACGAGATTCTCGCCACGCTGAAGCAGTATCCGATCCGCACGCGCCTGTCGCTGACCGGCCCGCTGATCGTCGCCCGCGACCTCGCCCATGCCAAGCTGCGCGCGCGGCTGGACGCCGGCGAGCCGCTGCCGGACTATTTCAAGAACCACCCAATCTATTATGCCGGCCCGGCCAAGACCCCGGAAGGCTACGCCTCGGGCTCCTTCGGCCCGACGACCGCCGGGCGCATGGACAGCTTCGTCGAGCAGTTCCAGGCGGCGGGCGGCTCGATGGTCATGCTGGCTAAGGGCAACCGCAGCCCGGAGGTGACTGCGGCCTGCCAGAAGCACGGCGGCTTCTATCTGGGCTCCATCGGCGGCGCCGCGGCCCGTCTGGCTCAGGACTGCATCAAGAAGGTGGAGTGCGTCGAGTATCCGGAACTCGGCATGGAAGCCATCTGGCGCATCGAGGTCGAGGACTTCCCGGCCTTCATCATCGTTGATGACAAGGGCAACGACTTCTTCAAGGAACTGAAGCTGGCGTAACCGGTTGCGCTTCCCGCTTCCTTGCCCCAGCGGGGACGGGGACGGGGAGCGCAACGGCTCATGTACCGTCGGGCGTCGGTCAGAACCGACGCTCGACGGCCTCAATCATCCGCGTAGGGGTTCTTCTGCTTCCGCAGCAGCAGACGCACCGGCACGCCCGGCAGGTCGAACGTCTCGCGCAAATGCGCGATCAGATAACGCTGGTAGCTTTCCGGCAGATCGAGCGGCTTGTTCACAAACAGCGCCACCGTCGGCGGACGCGTCTTCACCTGCGTGGCATAGCGGATCTTCACGCGCCGGCCCTCGACCAGGGGCGGCGGGTGGTGATCCAGCACGCCCTCGATCCAGCGGTTGAGCTGGGCGGTCGGGATGCGGCGGTTCCACTGCCCGTAGGTCGACAGGATCGAATCCAGCAGCGTGTCCAGCTTCTTGCCCTGCAGCGCGGAGATGGTCACCACCTCCACGCCCTTGATCTGGGCCAGAGCGGCCTGAAGCTTGTCCTCGACCTGACGCAGGGCCATGGCGCGGTCGTCCACGGCGTCCCACTTGTTCAGGGCGATGACCAGGGCGCGGCCCTCCTCCACCACCGTGCGGGCGATGGTCAGGTCCTGCTTGTCAAGGATCTGGTTGGCGTCCACCACGAGGAGGACAACCTGGGCCATGCGGACGACGCGCAGGGCGTCGGCGACGGCCAGCTTCTCCACCTTGGCGTCGACGCGGGCACGCCTACGCATGCCGGCGGTGTCGACCAGCCGGAACTTGCGGCCGCGCCACTCCCAATCGACGCTGATGGCGTCGCGCGTCATGCCGGCCTCGGGGCCGGTCAACACGCGCTCTTCACCGATCAGGGCGTTGAGCAGGGTGGACTTGCCGACGTTCGGACGACCGACGATGGCGATCTGGATCGGGCGGGCGCGCTCCTCGTCGGTTTCCGGCTGGTCGCCGACCGGAAGCTCCTCCTCTCCCTCGCCCTTGGCGAGGGCTGCGGCCTTCTCGACCGCTTCCGGCTCGGGCGGGGCGTAGGGCAACAGGGCCTCGACCAGATCGGCCATGCCCTCGCCATGCTCCGCCGACAGCGCGAGAGGATCGCCCAGGCCAAGCTCAAAGGCCTCATAGAGGCCGGTCATCCCCACCTTGCCCTCCGCCTTGTTGGCGACGAGGATGACGGGGGTCTTGCTCTTGCGCAGCAGAGCCGCGAAATGGCGGTCGAGCGGCGTGATGCCGCTGCGCGCGTCCACGATGAACAGCGCCACATCGGCGCGTTCCAGGGCGCGTTCGGTCTGGCGGCGCATGCGCGCCTCCAGGCTGTCGTCGGTGACGTCCTCCAGGCCCGCGGTGTCGACCACGGTGAAGGACAGCCCGCCTACACGGGCGGGGGCCGAGCGCCAGTCGCGCGTCACGCCGGGCGTGTCGTCGACCAGCGCCAGCTTCTTGCCGGCCAAACGGTTGAAGAGAGTCGATTTGCCGACATTCGGCCGACCGACGAGAGCAACGGTGAAGGACATCGGGCCGGGGGCCTTATAAAGAACCAAGGGTGGCGATCAGCGGTACGCCACCAGCGTACCGTTCTCGCCCAGGACATATAGGGTGTTGTTCGCCACGACCGGAGGCAAATAGGTGGAGGCCGGCAGCGAATAGCGGGTCAGCACCTGCCCGTCGGCCGGCGACAGGGCCAGCATCTGGCCGTTCGACCCGGTGACGTAGAGCTTGCCACCGGCCAGGACCGGACCCGACCAAGTGATCGGCCCCTTCTTGTCGTCCGGATCGGTGAACGGCGCGAGCTGGGTGACCCAGCGGGCATGACCGGCCTGACGGGTCAGGGCGACCAACTCCGAATCGTTGGTGATGACGAAGAGATAGTCGCCGGCGAGCCAAGGGGTCTGGGTGCCGCCGATCTCGGCTTCCCACAGGCGGATGCCGATGCGCTCGTCGATGGCGACCATGCGGCCGGAATGGCCGATCGCGTAGACGACGCCGCGGTCGATGACCGGCAGGCCGCGGATGTCGGCGAGGCTGCTCAGGGCGCCGCTGCGGCGGATGGCCGCCAGGCTCTCCTGCCACGCCACGCGCCCGTTCTCCGGGCGCAGGCCGTACAGTTCGCCGGAAGAATACGGGGCGACGATCAGGGTCGGCGAGGCCGCCGGGCTGACGGCGCCCAGCAGGCCCGCCGTCTCCAGGATGCCCTGATGCGACCACTGGACGGCGCCGTCGGAGGCTGACAGGGCCGTGAGCTGGTTGTCCAGCGTCAGGACGAGGACGCGCCCGCCCTCGACCGTCGGCGCGCCGCGGACCGGGCCCGGCACGCGCTTGCGCCAGATGATCGAGCCGTTGGCGGGATCGAGCGCCACCACCTCGCCGAAGCCGGTGGCCGCGAAGACGCGTCCGTCGGCGAAGGCGACGCCGCCGCCGCTGGCGCCGCCGCGCTCCTTCTCCGGCTTGGTGTCGATGCGCCAGAGCTGGCGCCCGGTGCGTTCATCCAAGGCGGCGACGTGCGAGTCGGCGTCCATGGCGAAGATGCGCCCATCGGCGATGACCGGCGTCGCCAGAAGCGAGCGGGAACTGCTGGCCCCCGTGCCGACATCGCCGCGCCACGCTTCGGCGGGGGTGGCCGACAAAGCGAGGTTGCCGCCGGCGTGCTCCGGCGTGCCGCCGGGCTGCGCCCAGGACGGGTTGGCCACGGCGGTCGGCAGAGCGACCGGCGTGCCGACCAGCCGCTGGTCGACCTCGACCTTGCGCTCGCGGGTCAGGACGGACACCCGCTCGCCCGGCAGGGGTGGGTCGGGGGTCTTGCCGAACCACCCGCTGACGGTGTCACAGCCGCTGAGCAGCACGGCCAGCAGCGGGGCGGAGAGCAGAGCGGCGCGCAGGGAGCGGCGCTTCGCGGTGGGGTGCGCGGTCGGGGCGGCCATGGGAATGCGGGTCATCAGCTCTTGCCGTAGAGGGTGGCGAGATCGGCGGCGCGCGACCGGACGCCGGCCGGAGCCTGCGAGTCGTCGGCCAATTGCTGGAACAGGGTGCGCGCGCGGTCCTTGTCCCCGGCGCGGGCGGCGAGCACGGCGCTCATCTCGCGGGCGGAGAAGCGCCAGGGATTGGCATCCGCCGTCAGAGGCTGAAGCCGCGCCTGGAGCTGGGCCGGATCGCCGGAGTCGAGCTGGTGCATCACCGACAGCAGGGCCGCCAGCTCGCGGTAAACCGCGGCGGCGCCGGCGTTGTTGGACAGCGTGTCGTAAACGGTCACGGCCTCCGCCGTCTTGCCCTCGCGGGCCAGCAGCGCGGCGGCGTTCAGCTGGGCCAGCGCGGCCATGCCGGGATCGGCCTTGCCGGCGAATGCGGCCAGCGCCTCCACGCCCTTGTCCGGTCCCTGGGTGGCCTGGGACAAGGCGGCGGCCAGGGCCGTCGTCTCGTTCTGCTTCTGGGATTGCTGCCAGTTGCGCCAGGCGACCGTACCGCCCGTCGCGGCAACGACCGCCAGCGCGGCCGCCAGCATGATGCCGCCATAGCGCTTGAAGACGCGCTCCATGCGGTCGCGGCGCAGATCCTCGTCGACTTCGCGGAAAATATCGCTCATGGCTCTACAGCGGCATCCTACGGCACGAAAACCGTTACAGCGGGGATTGCGCCCGCGCGCGGCTGCGGCGGGCGGTTCTGATGGTTCAAAGGGCCGGATAGCATTGGGCGCTGCATGCGGTCAAGGCGCAACGGCGCCCATCCAGGCATTAAGGCCGCGCTTTGGGCGGAATCAGGCGGGATTCCGCCATTTGATGGAGCAGCCCATGCTGGCGATCTGGTCCATTGGCCCCTTCCCCGTCTGGGCGATGCGGACCATCGCGTGGAACAGCTCGCGCGGGGCGTCGGGGATCCGCTCGCGCTTGGAGGCGTCCAGCCGCCCGCGGTACTGCAGGCAGAGGTCGGCGTTAAACCCGAAGAAGTCGGGCGTGCAGACCGCGCCATAGGCCCGCGCCACCTCCTGCGTCTCGTCAAGCAGATAGGGGAAGCTAAAGCCGTGTTCCGCCGCGAAGCGCTTCATGTTGTCGAAGCCGTCGTCAGGATAGGCGTCGGTGTCGTTGGACATGATGGCCACGGCGCCGATGCCGTGAGCCCTCAACGCGTCGACCTCCTCGACGATTCGCCCGATCACCGCCTTCACATAGGGGCAGTGATTGCAGATGAACATGACCAGCGTACCGCTCGGTCCCTGGACGTCGGCCAGGCTGTAGGTCTTTCCATCGGTTCCCTTCAGGCTGAAATCCTCCGCCTTCCGGCCGAAGTCGCACACCGGGGTTTCCGCCGCCATCGCTGTCTTTCCTCCTTCTGGACCCTCGGACGCGCCGCCGGCGCGGGTTCGGGCATGAGTATATGAGGTGAGGCGAAAGCCGGAATCGAAAAGGCCGCGGCGGCACCTTGTTCGTGCCTGCTCGCGGCCCTGTCGGTCTCCAACCCGGTTTTCTTTGTTTCCCGCCCTGCCCCGTGACCTTGGACCCGCCCCTTTAGGAGGCCATGGCGGCGGCGGCGATCACCGCCTGGGTGCGGTTCTTGACGCCCAGCGACTTGAAGATCGCCGTGACGTGGATCTTCACCGTGCCCTCGGACAGGCCGAGTTCGTAGGCGATCTGCTTGTTCGACTTGCCGGCGCGCAGGCAATCCAGGACTTCGCGCTGGCGTTGGGTCAGGCCGTAGGCGCTGCGGTCCGCACCGTCCAGGCGACCGCGGCGCGGCGCGGCGTCGGAGGCCGCCGTCGCGGCGGTGAGCGCGCCGGGCGGCACGTAGATGCCGCCGGAGAAGACGAGGTTCAGCGCGCCCATCATCACCTTGACGCTGCTCGACTTCGGAATGTAGCCGGTGGCCCCGTGGTCGAGCGCGCCACGGATGTCGCTCAGCGCCTCCGAGGCGGAGATCACCACCACCGGAACGCCCGGCTGCAGGCTCTGCACCTCGCGCAGCCCGTCGAAGCCCGGCCAGTTCGGCATGTGCAGATCCATCAGCACCACGTCGAACCCACCGGCCACGCGGCATTGCTGAAGGACTTCGTCGAACGTGCCCGCCTCGACGAAGATCGCATCGCCGTGAAGCTGCTCCAGAAGACGGCGCAGGCCTTCACGAAAAAGGAGATGGTCGTCACCGATCAGAATTTTCATGGCCCCGTCCGCCTTCGTTTATACCGTTGCTTCGGATCAGCCCTCCCGGACTAACCGGGCCACCCCTTTGGCGATCCACCAACCCTTTCGCCCCGTGGCTTGAGGAACTGCTACCACATTCGGAAGAGGGGCAATATCCGGACAAGCGCCATAGGTCATTTGCGGTCAGGAGAGTCCGCTCGATACGGCAAAGGCCGATTGAACAAAGCAAGAACTATGACTTTTTGTCTATTCCTGTACACGAAAGAAAGAGGCAGCGGAATTTTTTCTAGGTTTGGTTGTTCAAAGTGCAGACATCGACACGCCCTGCCAGAAGGCATCCGATGCGTGCAAAGGAGTGCCACCTATGCTCGAAACGCTTGAAGAACCTATCCCATCGGCGCGGTTGGCTGGGCGGATGGTCAGCCCTTTCCTGCACGAATGCGTCACCTTGCGGCACACACCTGTACTGGCCTTTCAGTGCAGCTCGTCACAAAAGAGTTATCGCTTGGAGCGAACCAGTCACCATTCAGATGCGCTTGACGATCTTGAGTGATCATCTATCGTTTGATTTACGTGTTACACGACTAATTTATAAACTGCTTGTCACAGTGTCAAGTTTTTTTCCAGGTTTGATGGATATATGCCTGAAATTCGATGCAGTCTTTAAACGAAACCTATTAAGCGAAGACACAGAGCGCCGACGGATAGAGAGCACGAGACAAGCCTAAAACACAGGCGGCGATAATGCCCGACAAGGGCCTGCCGTGGATGCCTCCTCCAAACAGAGCTGACCCATGCAAATGAACCATGAGTACGCCCAAGAGAAAGCATCGCACTCGACCCGCAACGCGGTGACCCCCATGCACGTCTGCCTGATTCTCGACAACAATTCCCTGACCGACACCGTGGTGCAGGCGCTCGACCGGGCCGGTCGCCATCGTGTGACCGTCTTCCACGACATATCGGAACTGACGCAGAGCACGCTGACGCCCGATGCGATCCTGATCGGCCTTCAGCAGTTCACCGCGCTGCGCGAGAACGAACCGATGGTCTATCTGCGGCTGTCACGCCGGTCGCGGATCGTCGTGGTGCTGTCGTCGCGGGAATTGCTGGACGCCGCACACATCCTGGCCTTCGCCGATGCGTGGGTGTTCGAGGACATCAACGTGGACCGCATCAACGAACTGCTGGACCTGGGGCTGGAGGGGCACTGTCTGATGCCCAAACAGTTCCTGTCCCGGCTGGGTGTCGATGAGATCCGGCTGACGCTGCTGCCGAGGCTGTCGGAACCGGAGTTCGAGACCTTGCGTCTGCTTGGCCAAGGGCTGAACAACCGGACGATCGCCAACCAGCTCGATCTGTCCGAGGCGGTCATCAAGTCGATGGTGCGCAGTGTTCTGTCCAAGCTGCACTTCCGCAACAGAACGGAAGCCGGCGTCTTCGCCGCGCGACAGCAGGGTGCGCTGCAGTCCGCCCGAGAGGGAATGGTGCCACCGCACATGCACGCGGCCCCGGCCCACCGGACCGGCACGTCCTGACGCTTCGTCGGACGCGCTCCGCCCCGATCAACCGAAAGAATCCCGGCCACCGCGCCGGGATATTTTCTGTCTGCGCCGCAGCTTCAGACCGGATACCGCCCGCCCGGATGCGAGTTGCCCCGTCCGCAGCCGCACGCACAAACGCCGGACCCGCCCGTCACCCGGATATGCGGATGACGGGCCGATCCGGCGCCTGCACCAGTGGGAAAAATCGCGGGAGAGCGGTTACTGGTGTGCCGCAGCTGCGGTCACCGCCCCGGCCCCGGCCAGTTCACCGCCGATGCCGTTGTTCAACGCCCAAATCGCCGCCTGGGTGCGATTGGAGGCGTTGATCTTGCGCAGCAGACTCTTGAGGTGGACCTTCACCGTCGCCTCGGTGATGTTCAGGTGGTTGGCGATCATCTTGTTGCTGTCGCCATTCAGCAGGCAGCGCAGGATCTGCACCTCCCGCTGCGACAGGCCCTTGCGCGACACCGGCATGTCGGTGCCGTTCCCGTTCACCCGGCCAGAGATCAGCAACGCGGCGAGATGAGTCGGAAACACCTTCTCGCCCATCATCACCAGACGCAACGACTGGGCCAGCGCGTCGGACGACAGGTCCTTCATCAGGTAACCGTCGGCACCGGCCTCCAGGGCGTTGGCGAGACGGCGGGTGCACAGGTCGCTGGTCAGTATGACCATACGTGCCTCGGGAAGCTGAGCGCGCAGGCGCCGCATGCCATCGGCCTCTTCCTCGCCCCCATTCACCAGATCGAGCAGGATAAGCTGCGGACGCAGGCCGTTCTCCACGGAGTTCAGCGCCTCGCGAAGGTTCCCCGCCTCGGCCGCGATCTGAAATGGTGAATCGTCGAGAAGCCTCTTGAGGCCTTCGCGGAACAGCTTATTGGAGTCGATCAGAAAAGCACGCACTGGTTCCATTGGTCAGCTCCCGCGATTTTTGGAAAATTGCTCTGACTCCCTGGGCAATCTTGTAGGTTACCAATCACCCGAGGTTTCCCCACCCGTGCCCCACCGATGGCTTTGACGTGCCGATATTTTGGATGACCTTACCCCTGTGTCGTGCAATACGGTACCACTCTGTGGGATTAAAAGAAGAACGCATTAGGCATATGCGCAAAGCTACTTTTAATCATGGATTATTGCGCCTCTTTCAAAGTACTCGCCATCCCCAATCGAATGGATACTTTTCAGTTTTTCTACCACCTTCTTGCAGTATGCCGCACGTTTTGGATGCGCAAGGATAACAGCCGATTCATGGGGGTTGCCAAAAGTTCCCGACCCCAAACGGACAGGAAGCACTCATGCCAAAGAAGCGCATCCGCCCCTTGCCGCGTGCGTCCTATGATCGCAGTGCCCTCCCTCACCGTAGGTCATAACACTATGCGGCGGGAGCGCTCCTGACAGATGCGGTGCATGGCTCGATGTGGACGATGATCGGCGCGGCGGCGGCCGGCTACTTGTTGCTTCTCGCCCGAAGCGCCTGGAAGCAGGGCGAAATGCGTCAGTTCCTACGCAGCCTCACCATTGTCGTCGTCCTGTGCGGGCTGGTTGCCGGTGCGGTCTTCGTGGCGATGCTGCTTGATTCGCGCTGACCTTCGAAGGTCCGATCACAAAAGAGCCTCCTCCCCGAAACGCACAAAGGCCCCTTCCCGCATGACAGCGGAAAGGGGCCTCTCCGGACAGGTCTGCCGTGGATGGACGGTCAGATCTGGCCGCGCTCGTGGGCCTGCCGCATCAGCGTGTATTGGCGCATCATCTGGTTCCGGAACCGGTAACGGGTCCAGCCCGGCTCGACCACCGGCGCCAGCACGCCGCCATACTCCTCCCGGCAGAGGCGTTCCAGAATGCCCAGCGCCTCCTTGGTCGGCGGGGTGCCGCCCGGTCCGGCCAGCTCCTTCGGGTCGAAGGTGCCGTAGGAGTCCGCCGGACACAGGGCGCACGCCAACAACACGTCCTCCAGTTCGGCGCGGCGTTCGGCGGCCAGCGCGCGGGCGTAGGAGTCGACGATGCCGCGCTCCGCCTCCTGCAGGCAGCGGGTGACAGCGTAGGCAAGGTCGTCCCGCTCCACCACCGTCGAGCCGCGGCTGACCGCGCTACGGGCCGCATGCAGGCCGAGAAGCTGGGCGTAATAGGGCAGCCCGCGGACAAACTCACAGATGCGGTCCACCACGTCCGGCGCAAAGGTGATGCCAGCGTTCTCGGCCCCCGCGTTGATGAGGCGCCCAATCTCCACGTCGGTCATCAGCGGCAGATGCACCGGCACCAGCGAGCGCTGGATCGACGGGTGCTTGCCCAGAAGCTGGTCGAGATTCTCCGCCACGCCGACGACCAGCAGGGTCACCGGGATCGAACTGTCGGTTAGGTTCTTGAACAGCTCGGCCAGCTTGTTGCGGAAATCCTCGTCGGTGACGCGGTCATACTCGTCGAGTATCAGCAGCACATGGGTGGCGTGGATGCCGGCCAGCACCTCGTTCAGCTCCGTCACGCTGAATCCACCCTCGGGCAGAAGCTCGTTGAAGCTGGTGAAGCTGCGGCGCGAGGCGAAGGGGTTGTCGATCCCCGACCGATAATAGGTGGAGGGAATCTTCTTCAGGAAATGACGGAAAATGTCCTCGAAGCTTAGCTCCGCGCTGCAGGTCAACTTCAGCGAGAGGTAGCCGGCCTGACCGGCGATTTTCTCGATAGCGTTGGCGACGGAGGTCTTGCCGCGGCCCCGGTCGCCAAACAGAATGACATGCGCCCGCTCCTCCTCGATGGCCGAGATGATGCGCTTCAGCGTGTCGGTCCGGCCGATGAACAGCGAGTTCAGCTGCTGCTTGGGCCGCGTCGGCGTGAAGGCTTCGCGCAGCAGACCGTTCAGTTCGGGGGTGAGCCCCTTCAGCATCGCCGGCGCACCGACCGCTCCCGGCCCGCGCAACCCCCCGTTCACGGTCATCGTGAAGCGCGGCAGCTCCGTGTCGGCGGGCTCTTGGCCGCGCTGGGCGCCCAATCCACCACCAAGTCCACCAGCGAGCGGGTTGTTCAGCGGATCATGACGCAACCCGGATGGGCCGCGCATCGTCTCGCTCAAACCGCCGCCACCAAGCCCACCGCCCTCGGGGCCGCCAACCGGCCGCAGATGCGGCGCCGGACGGCCCGCGAGCGGGCTCTGGGATTGCATCGGCGGGTGACCATGAGCCGCATTGCCCGGGGTGGAGCCCGGTCCGGCCGCTCCACCACCCGTAATGCCGCCGCCCATGGACATCCGGTCATCCGCATCGGCGGTCGCCCGCCGCTTCCGAAAGAAGTTTCGCATCCGTCCCGATCCCAGAATTCCGCGTTGTCGTCACCAGCCGGCCTTGGCCGGTGATCTGATCGTCGCGTCCCCTGCCCCGGCCCGGC
This sequence comes from Azospirillum brasilense, assembly GCF_001315015.1. Taxonomy (NCBI): domain Bacteria; kingdom Pseudomonadati; phylum Pseudomonadota; class Alphaproteobacteria; order Rhodospirillales; family Azospirillaceae; genus Azospirillum; species Azospirillum brasilense. The sequence goes on from NZ_CP012914.1 coordinate 1,748,292, forward strand.
TGGATGTGCCCGGCGGCTGCGGTGAACGCATTCCGGATGTAAGCGATGCATCGCCAACGGTTGCCTGGGATTTCGGATGATTATCCAGAGGAGGCCCAACCCTTATGGCGACTCCTTTCGGGAGGGGGCGGCGCCTCAAAAGCCAGCGGCGTGGCCCAGCAGAGTCCAGACGAACAGGGTGCCGAATAGGGCCGTCAGTCCGGCAAGTTCGCGCAGGAACACCAGGATCGACATGAAAGTCCTCCTTCATCGGTTGGCGCCGCCGCGCCGGGTGATGTTGACGCTCGGCCACGGCTTCGATGAAGAAACCATATACGAACAAATCATGAACAGCAAGTGGTATGTTCCATATTCGTTCTATTCCGGGGCATTGGTCCTGACGCCGGGCGTGAAGAAGCCCACCGCCTTCCACCTTGTGGCTGGCGGCCTCATACCACCGGAACCATATGGTCTTGTGGTAAGCGGTTGATGTAAGGAGAAGGTTCGCGGCCGAAGCGTTCCGCCCGCAAGGAGGGATCCCCGACACCGGACCGCGATCCGAACGAACGGACCATCATGGACAGCGCCAACCAGCAAACCGGCGACGGACCGAACGGCGCCGCTCCGGCCCCCAACCCCGCTCCCAGTTCCACTCCCTCGGGCCACCCCCCTCAAGCCAACCGCATGCCCGCCCTCGTCCTGGGAGCGCTGGGCGTGGTTTACGGCGACATCGGGACGAGCCCGCTCTACACCATGCGGGAGTCCTTCACCCACACCGGCCTGCCGCTCGACGAGCCGACCATCCTCGGCATCCTGTCGCTGGCGACTTGGGCGCTCATCATCGTCGTGACACTGAAATACGTCCTGCTCGTCATGCGGGCGGACAACAAGGGCGAAGGCGGCGTCCTGGCTCTGGGCACGCTGGCCCACCGCGGGCTCAGCTCCAAGGCGGGCAACCGCGCCATCATGGCGCTGGCGATCCTGGGCATGGCGCTGTTCTACGGCGACAGCCTGATCACCCCGGCCATCTCGGTCCTGAGCGCGGTGGAAGGGCTGAAGGTCGTCACCCCGGCCCTATCCCCCTACATCGTCCCGATCACGCTGGCGGTGCTGACCCTGCTGTTCCTGTTCCAACGGCAGGGAACCGGCCGGGTCGGCATCTTCTTCGGCCCGATCATGGGGGTCTGGTTCGTCACGCTGGCGGTGCTGGGCCTGATGCAGGTGCTGCACTGGCCGGACGTGCTGCGCGCCTTCAACCCGCTGTACGGGGCGGCGCTGTTCGTCGACCACGGCTGGGTGGCCTTCCTGACGCTGGGCGCCGTGGTCCTCGCGGTCACCGGGGCCGAGGCGCTCTACGCCGACATGGGCCATTTCGGGCGGGCACCGATCCGCATCGCGTGGCTCTACCTCGTCCTGCCGGCGCTGCTGCTGAACTACTTCGGGCAGGGCGCCATGCTGCTGCACGAGCCGGAGACGCTGGAGAACCCCTTCTTCCATCTGGCGCCGGATTGGGCGCAGCTGCCGCTGGTCCTGCTGTCCACCGCGGCTACGGTCATCGCCAGCCAAGCGGTGATCTCCGGCGCCTTCTCGCTGACCCGGCAGGCCGTGCAGCTCGGCTACCTGCCGCGGCGCGAGATCCGCCACACGTCCGAGCATGAGGTCGGCCAAGTCTATATCCCGCGCAACAACTGGCTGCTTCTGATCGGCGTGGTGATCCTGGTGATCGGATTCGGGTCCAGCAGCAATCTGGCCGCCGCCTACGGCGTTTCGGTGACGGGAGCCATGGCCATCGACACGATCCTGGCCGCGGTGGTGGCGTGGCGGCTGTGGCGCTGGAACCCCCTGCTGGTCGTGGCTGCCTTCTCCATGCTGTTGGTGGTTGACCTCGCGCTGTTCGGGGCGACCCTGCTGAAGGTGCCGGACGGTGGCTGGTTCCCGCTCCTGATCGCGGCCGCGGTCTATACGCTGATGACCACGTGGCGCCGGGGCCGCCGCATCCTGGCCGAGCGGCTCTACGCCGACGCCCTGCCGATGGACCTGTTCCTGCAGCGCGTCTCTCCGCAGTCGCCGCAGCGCGTCGCGGGGACGGCCATCTTCATGACCGGCAACCCCGACGTCGTCCCCCACGCCCTTCTGCACAACATCAAGCACAACCGGGTGCTGCACGAGCGGGTGGTCGTCATGACCGTGATCATGGAGGAGGTGCCCCGCGTCTCCCCGGAACGCGCCGTTCTGGTGGAGAAGCTGGGCAAGGGCTTTTTCCGCGTGGTGCTGCGCTTCGGCTACCTGGAACAGCCGCACATTCCCCGCGCGCTGGAGCGATGCCGCCGCTTCGGACTGCATCTGGACATGATGGAGACGTCGTTCTTCCTGGGCCGCGAGACGCTGATCCCGTCGCGGTCAACCGGCCTGCCGGGCTGGCGCGAGCCCGCCTTCATCCTTCTGTCAAAGACGGCCCTGTCGGCGACGGAATTCTTCTGCATCCCACCGGGCCGCGTGGTCGAACTCGGCACGCAGGTCGAGATCTGACGGTCAGTCCCGAGCCACGATGGGGGTGAGGCGGAACCGGGCGGCGGCGGTCTCAAGCCGCCCGTCGCGCTTGACCGCGTCGACGAACTGGTTCACCCGGTCCAGCCACAGCGGGTCCCCCGGCGCCACGGCGTAGGCATAGGGCGTAGTCTGAACCGGATTCTCCGGAGCGATCAGATGCGCCCACTGGTGAAAGGCGAGCATCCGCTGGCCATAAGGGTAATCGGTGAGGAAGGCGTCGGCACGTCCCGACTGGACCTCCTCCTCCCGCTCCAGGGGGCCGGAAACGATGCGGACACTGGCCTTGCGGAACGAGAGGCTGGCATAGTCGTCCATGACGGTGCCCTTCTGAACCGCCACCACCATGCCGTCCTGGTCCAGATCGTCCCACCTCAGGATGCGCGGGTGCATCTGGGAGGATACGGCGTAGATGCCGCTGCGCAGGTAGGGCTGGCTGAAGGCGACCTTTTCCGCACGGGCCGCCGTGACACCGATGCCGAACATGCCGATGTCGCACCGGTCGCTCAACAGATCGGCGACGAAATTCGGAAAGCCGCTTTCCACGAAGGTCACCCGAGCGCCCAGATCGTGGGCGAAGGACCGCGCCATGTCGATGTCCAGGCCCTGGAGTTCCCCGCTGTATGAACTGCGGAAGGAAATGGCGTAATAGTCCGGCCATATGCACACGCGCAGCAACCCGGTGCGCTGCACCCGGTCAAGCCGGCCTTCCGCCCGGACCGGCGCCGTTCCGAACACCAGGAACACCGACTGGAGCGCCGTGTGAAGCGCCAACGCCGTCAGTGCGATGGAAAGACGCCGCACGACCTCGGACCCCCGAACCCATCCCCGATGACCGCGACAGGATAGCACTGCGCCCTCGTAAAGCACAGCGCATGCTTGCGATTCGGCTGCCCGCTGTTAAGATTCGCGGGACACCAGCACACCGCACGGAGCCACGCGTGATGGCCAAGCTTGCCCTGTTCCAGCATCGGGGCGCCTTTCTCGCGTTGGCCTTCTTGTCGGTGATGGCCCTTGTATTCGAGGTCGCCTACGACATCCACGCCGACCGCGCCCTGGCGTTGAAGAATGCTGCGGAAAACATCGATGATTTGGCGAGTGCCCTGGAGTCCTCGGTCAGCCGAACGGTCCAGGCGGTTGACGTGACGTTGGCCTCCGTGGGCGAGGCGGTCAGCGTCGGCAATCTGCTGCATGGTCAGTCCATGGAAGACTGGAAGGGGTCGTCGCCCCCGCTGCTTCAGGAACGGCTGCGCCGGTCGCCTCATCTCCGTGGCCTTTCCGTGCTCGACCGCCGGGGCGTTCTGGTGGCGACCACGGAGGATCCCCGTCTGATCGGCTCCTCGTTCGCGGAGATGGATCTGTTTCGCACCCAACTGTCCGGACAGAACCAGGGACTCTACATCGGCGCCCCGGTGCGCGGACGGTTTCTGGCGCCGACCGGTGCTGCGGACGACCGGTCCGGCAGGTGGGTCCTGCCGATGAGCAGGGCGATTCGTGGAGCGGATGGGACGCTTCTCGGCGTCTCCGTCGCCTCGGTCAATCCCGAATATCTGCAAAGCATTTTCCGCGCGGTGCGCAACGGGCTGCACGGCACGGCGTCGCTCTATCGCCGGGACGGGTTGCTTCTGGCCCGGCTTCCTCAGGATGGGACGGACGGCATCGGCACGCCGATGGCCGGGGCGGAGTTGTTTCGCGTCCATCTTCCCATGTCCGAGGGCGGTGTGTTCCACGAAACCGGCCAGGACGGTCGGGAGCGCATCACCGCCTACCGCGCCACGCCGCTCTGGCCTCTGGTTCTGGCGATCAGCCGCAGCGAGGATGAGGAACTGGCGGGCTGGTGGACCAACCAGATGGAGATTGCCGGGGTCGCGCTGGGGGCCGGCTTGGTCATCCTGCTGTTCGCCACCGCGCTGACCCTGCTGCGCCGCAAGGACGCCCAGCTCGAAGACGGCAACGCCCGTTTCAACGCGCTTTTGGAAACCGCCGCCGAGGGCATCCTGACGGCGCGGTCGGATGGTGTGATCGAGACCGCGAACACCGCGGCACACCGCATCTTCGGCTACCCGCCCGGCGACCTGGTCGGGCGTCATGTGCAGGAGTTGATGGAGCCGCAGCACCACCCGACCCACAGCCGCGTCATGGAGGCCATCACCGCCGGCGCCCGACGGATCGGCCCGAACTACACGCGCGAGGTGAACGGGCTGCGGATGGATGGCGAGGTGTTCCCCCTCGATCTGTCCCTGGCCGAGGTGCAGACGCAGCACGGCATCCTCTTCGCCGCCTTCTTCCGCGATCTGTCGGAGCGCAAGCGGGCCGAGCGGGCTCTGACCGAGGCCAAGGAGAAGGCCGAGGCCGGGCAGCGCAGCAAGATGGAATTCCTGGCGACCATGAGCCACGAGATCCGGACGCCCATGAACGGGGTGATCGGCATGGCCGGGCTTCTCCAGGAAACCCACCTGGACGAGGAGCAGCGCGGCTACGCCGACACCATTCGCGACTCCGCGGAATCGCTGCTGACCATCATCAACGACATCCTGGACTTCTCAAAGATCGATGCCGGGCGCCTCACCCTGGAGGTATCGGACTTCGAAGCCGTGCCGCTGGTGGAAAGCGTGCTGGAATTGCTGGCTCCGCGCGCCGCCGCAAAGGGGCTGGAACTGGCCAGCTACGTTCCGCCGGCCCTGCATGGTCCGTTGCGCGGCGATCCTGGCCGCCTGCGCCAGATCCTCATCAACCTTGCCGGCAACGCCGTCAAGTTCACCGACCAGGGCAGTGTGACCATCGTTCTGTCGGTGGAACAGGACGCTGCCGCTGGGGCTGAGGACCGACCGCAACCGGATGAATCCGTGGTCCCGCCCCCACACGAGACGCCGGTGACCATTCGTTTCGAGGTGAGGGACACGGGAATCGGCATCGCAACGGCGGATCACAAGCGTCTCTTCACGATGTTCAGTCAGGTGGATGGGTCGTCGGCCCGCCGTCACGGTGGAACGGGGCTCGGCCTCGCCATCTGCAAGCGCCTCGCGGAGCTGATGGGCGGGCGGATCGGCGTCCACAGCATGCCCGGCGAGGGCAGCGTCTTCTGGGTCGTCATTCCCTTGTGGCGCGGCACGCCGACGGATGCCGCATCCGCGCCGCAAGCACCGGGCAGTTGGGCCGGGCGGCGCATTCTTCTGGTCGACGATTTGGCGGTGAACCGCGATCTGCTCGCCCGCCAGCTCGCCGCGATGGGCCTGGAAACCGACTCCGCCGCAACGGGTGAAAATGCCCTTCACCGGCTGCTGTCGGCATGCGCCAAGGGCCGACCGTTCGACGCCGCCATTCTCGATCATTGCATGCCGGGCCTGACCGGGCCGGAGCTGGCGGCTCGCATCCGTGCCATCCCGGCGTTGGCCGACTTGCCGCTGGCGCTGGCCACCTCCCAGCGCATGGATGAGACGGAAGAGGAAGCCGCCGTTATCGACGTGCGGATCGTCAAGCCCGTCCGGTCCAGGGCGTTGCGCACCGCGGTGTCGCATCTGTTCGCTGCGCGGGCACTCAGGGTTTCGTCGCCGGATGCGGGTCCCACAGACAAGTCGGGCGCCTCATCGCCACCGGGCTCCTCACCGGGCAGGCCCTTGGCCGCGCCGACGCCGTCCAGCACCCCCCCGACCGGCGCGGCCCGCCGCCGCATCCTGGTGGCGGAAGACAATCCGGTGAACCTTCAGGTGACGCTGGCTTTGCTGCGCCGGGCCGGCCATGCGGTCGATTCGGTGTCAAACGGGCTGGAGGCGGTCAACGCCGTCGCCGCCCTGCCCTACGATCTTGTCCTGATGGACGTGCAGATGCCGGAAATGGACGGTCTGGCGGCGACCAGGGCGATCCGCCGGATGGGCGGATCCGCCGCCCGCGTTCCCGTTGTCGCCATGACCGCCAACGCCATGGAAGGAGATCAGGCCACCTGTCTGGCCGCTGGAATGGATGACTATCTGCCCAAGCCCATCGCGGCGGACCAGCTCTTACGGACGGTCGCGCGATGGGGTGGCATTCCGCAAGGAAGCGGCCCCAACCGGCGGGAACCATCGCCGGAGACCGAAGTTCCGCCGCCGCGCATCGACCACGCCAAACGCGAGGATTTGCGTGACGCGCTTGGCGATGAGGGCTTCGGCCTGTTGATGGAAACGTTCCTTCGCGAAGCGCCAAGCCATCTCGACCGGTTGCGGCGTGGTGCTCAGGACGGCGATTTCCCGATCGTGGAACGCGAAGCCCATATCCTCAAGGGCTCCGCGGGCAATGTCGGCTTCGCGCAGGCTTCCGCACTGGCCGGTGAACTCGTGGCGGCGGCCCGCCGCCGGGATGCTGCCGGTATCAGCGGCGATCGCATCCAGGCGTTGGATGCCGCCCTCAAGGACGCCGAGCGGACCGGTACACCGCCTGACGATGCACTGGTCGGGCTGGAGATGACGGGGCGGCCGATGGGCGCATCCGGGGAAAGATAGGCACGCCCGGCTCCCCCCTCACGCCGCGGCGGGACAACCGTCACCGACCTTTAATCGACAGTTAACGCTGCCCACCGCAAACACGCGCGACGAATTTGTCGATGTCGCCGTTCAGCGTCTCGGCGCGGCGCGCCAGTTCACCGGCGGAGGACAGAACCTGGCTGGCGGCGGCGCTGGCATCCTGCGCGCCGGAAGACACGCTGGTCACCGCGTCGGCCACGGTGCGCACGCCGGCCGATGCCTCGCGGATGGAGCGGCTGATCTCGTCGATGGCCGCGCTCTGCTGCTCGGCGGCGCCGGCGATTCCCACCGCGATCTGGTCGATGTCGTGGATCATGCCGCCGACATGTTGGATCACCGCCGCCGTATCGCGGGTCACCGACTGGACCTGGGAGATTTGGGCGGAGATGTCCTCCGTCGCCTTGGCGGTCTGGTTGGCGAGGTTTTTCACTTCCGTCGCCACCACGGCAAACCCCTTCCCGGCCTCCCCGGCCCGGGCCGCTTCGATCGTGGCGTTCAGCGCCAGCAGATTGGTCTGGCTGGCGATGTCGTTGATGAGCTGCACGACCGCGCCGATCTGATCGGAGGCGGCCAGCAGGGAGCGGATGGTGGCGTCGGCCTCCCGCACCTTCTCCACCGAGCTGCGGGCGAGATCGGCGGTGCGGGACACGCCCTGGGCCACCTCGCCGATGGCGCCGGATACCTCGCCAGTCGCGGCGGCCACGCCGTCCACGTTGGACGACACCTGCTCGGCCGCCGAGGCCGCGGAGAAGGACTGCTCGCTGGCCGTGGCCGCGGTCGCCGTCATGGCGGTGGAGGACGCTTCGAGCTGGGCGGCGCTGGCTGACAGGCTCTGCGCCACCTCCTTGATGTTGGCGCCGATGCGGGTTGCGCTCTCCACGAACTCGCGGCTCTTGCCGTCCATGGCCGCCAGCCCGTCGTTGATCTGGTGGGCGTAGGCGCCGAATTCACCGACCATGCCGGTCATCACGATGCGCCGGTAATACTGCCCCTCCGCCGCGTGCTGCATGGCGGCGTTGGCCTCCTTGCCAAAGGATTCCACGCGGTCGAGCAGGCGGTTGAGGGTCCGCAGCATGTCCGCAATCGGGCTGGCCCCCTGGATGTTCAAGATGCGCGGCTGAAGGTCGCCCTTCTCGGCCGCGGCAATAACCGCGATGGCTTTGTGGATGGTCCGGTTGGTGAGCGCCAGCCAGCGGATCGCGGCAAGACAAGGCAGAATCGCCAGCAGCCCCAGCGCGGCGGCGACGGCGTCGCCGGTCATGAAGCCGTAGACCGCCTGTGCTCCCGACAGCAGGGCGGCCGAAGCGGCAGCGGCGAGCGATTTAGAGACTGAAGACAAACTCGTCATAGCTCGTGCCCTTGTCGCGCAGGAGTTTTTCCAGCATGGCACCGGAGGCCGCCATGGCCGCGTTCCGGTCGGCGTGCCGCGCCTCTTCCGCCCGCAGCGCGGCGTAGAGGCCCGCCGCCGCGTCCACCGCGGGGCGCGCCGGGACACGCCGGCTCGAATGGTAGCCGGTGATGGTTCGCCCGTTTCCGCTGTCCGGATTGCCGAAAACTGGCGTGACATGGGCAAACACCCAGTAATGGTCTCCATCCTTCGCCCGGTTGATGACATAGGCAAAGATTTCGCTTCCAGCCTCGATGCGGGTCCACAACAGCTTGTAGACGCAGCGCGGCATGTCGGAATGGCGGACGATGTTGTGCGGTTTTCCCAGCAACTCCGCTTCGCTGTAGCCGCTGATGCGCAGGAACACGTCGTTGGCGTAGGTGATGCGGCCCTTGATATCCGTCTTCGAGACGATGATCTCATCGCGGTGAAAGGTCCGCTCCCGCCCGGTCAGGGTACCATGTGTGCCGCCCGTGCCGACCGTCATGACCGTCCGCCTTTCAAACACCGGTGAACGCAATCACCCGACAAACAGATCACCAACCCAACCGTTGGTAATATCTTCTGCCCTCGACTCATAGCGTACGTAATAATTGGATGGCTTTAAAAACGAGCGGCGCTCGGCTGCGACAAATTGTATCACATTCCTAACGCGAAAAATGGGTTGCATCGAAGCGAACGATACGGAGTCCGAAGAGAAAAATCAGTCCCCACCATGGACTGGATCGGATCGATTTTCTCTCCGAGATGGTGGATCACATGCCTGGTTCGTAAACCACGACACGATTTCGGCCCTCGCGCTTGGCGCGGTAGAGGGCGAGGTCAGCCCGGTGGATCGCCTTTTCCAGGGTGTCGTAGGACCCGTCCAGCGCCGAGATGCCAATGCTGCTGGTCAAATGGAACCGGCCTTCCGGCCCAGGAATGGCCATGCGGGACAGATGGCGGCGCACCCGCTCCGCCACCACGCGGGATTCCTCTGCGGTGGCACCGGGCAGGACCACGACGAACTCCTCGCCGCCGAGCCGGCCGAGAATGTCGTATTCGCGCAAGATGGCCTGACAGCCGCCGGCCACCATGCGCAGGGCGTCGTCGCCGGTGGCGTGGCCATAGCTGTCGTTGATGCGCTTGAAATGGTCCACGTCCAGAACGAAGACCGACATCGGCTCGCTGAAGCGGTGGGCGCGGGCCAGCTGCGAGCGCGCCAACTCCATGAAGGAGCGCCGGTTGTAAATTCCCGTCAGCGGATCGCGGGACGCCATGTCCCGCAGCGCTTCCTCCATGTTCCGGCGGTCGGTGTAATCGTAGATCCAGGCCAGATTCACCTGAACGCCCTGGATCACCGCCTGGTTGACCGTGAACAGCGTCCAGAAGGACGACCCGTCGGCCCGGCGGAACTGCACCTCCATGTTGGTCACCGACCCGTAGGAGCGCAGGCGATCGATCACCCGCTCGCGCTGGTGCCGATCCAGGTAATAGTCGCGCGCCTGCCGGCCGATCAGATCCTCACGCTTCAGACCGATCAATTCGGCGAATCGGGTGTTGACGAAGATGATCTTGCCGTCGTCGCGGCGCGACACCGACACGCCGATCGGGCTCTGCTCCAGGATGGCCTGGAGCCGCTCCTCGCTGGGCAGCCCCTCCGTCAGGTCGTGGATCACGCCGACGATGCCGCCCAGGTTCCCGGCGCTGTCGCAGAAGACGGCCTTGGTCAGGCTGGACAGGCGGGTGGTGCCGCCGACGAAGGGAACCGCCTCCTCGTAGCTGCGCTGGCCCCAGTTGACGGTCAGCTCGTGATCCTGATCGGCGTGCGCCTTGGCGATGCGCGGGTCCATCACGGCAAAGGCGGTCTTGGCGACGATGCTCCGGCGATCCAGGCCGGTGTAGCGCTCGAAGGCGTCGTTGCAGTCCGTGTATTCACCAGCCGCGTTCTTCACGAAGACGGGAACCGGCAGCGTCTCGAACAGCACCTCCTTCATAAGGAGCTGGTCGCGCAGCGCGGCTTGCGCCTGCCGGTGGTGGCTGATGTCGGTGTAGACGCGAAGAGACTGCCGCTCGCCCAGCGGGCCTGTGGTGGGACCGACCGACTCAGCCACCCAGACAGTTCCGCCATCCTGGCAGCGCAATCGCCGCTCGCCCGGCGCATCCGGCAGCGCCGGGAAAAAGGCATCCTCCGGCTCCAGCGCCGCGAGGTCGAGACCGGTCAGGCCGCCGGAAGCATAACGCAGCAGACCATGCAGGGCCGGGTTGGCGTACAGGATGGTCCCTGTGTCCGTGGTGACGCAGACCCCCGTCGGCAGCGTGTCGAACACACGCCACAGCGCAACACGGGTTTCCTCCGCATCCCCAGAAGAACTCATTGAACCAACCGAATCCAGCATGGCCCCGACAGCGTCGTGGAAGATTCTTGCGCCACGATAGGGCAAACAAGGAGTACGTTAGCCGATGCGCCTTTTTGCCCCTGTGTGCCATCTTGTCGCGCTATGGTGGTGATCGCCTATCCTGAGCGCAAAATCTATCGATTTTTGAACGTTCCGCACGCCGTTGACACACGGTCTTCCGCCAGATTGTCCACCGGCAAGCCCAGCCTCAGCCACCTCTGCCGATAGTCGAACCGGCGCACCAGCACCCCGGCCCGGCCCAACTCATTGTAAAGCCCGGCGGACTGCGGATCGTCTATGAGACGAAAGAGCGACGTGCCTCCAGCGACGCGCACCCCGGCCTCCATCAGTCGGGCGTCGAAGCGGGCCGCCGCGTCGGCCAGACGGCGTCGGGTGGCGGCGATCCACGCCGAATCCGACAGCGCCGCGGTGGCGACCGCCAGCGCCGGACCCGACACCGCCCAAGGTCCCACGGCGGCCCGCACATCCCGGACCAGCGCCGGCTCACCGAGCAGGAAGCCGAGCCGGACCCCGGCCAACCCGAAGAACTTCCCGAAGGAGCGCAGGATGACCAGACCGGCGCGCCCGGCCTCCGACGCCACGCTGCACTCCGGAATGACCTCGGCGAAGGCCTCGTCCACCAGCAGCCAGCCGCCCCGCGCCGCCTGCCGCTCCGCCAGGGCCAGCAGGGTTTCGGGCGGGACGATGCGGCCGTCCGGGTTGTTCGGGTTCACGACCACGACCACGTCGGCATCGCAGGCGTCCAGCGACTCCGTCCCGGTCACGCGATGGCCGGCCTTGGCCCAGCCCGCGGCATGTTCGGCGTAGGTCGGCCCCAGCACGGCAACCGTCCCCGGACGCCGCAGCCGCGGCAGGATCTGGATCAGCGCCTGGGAACCGCCCGCGGCGGCGATACGGTCCGGCGACGGCACGCCGTAGCAGGCCGCCGCGGCCTCGCGCAGCGCCGTTTCGGCCGCGCGGCCCGGCAGGCGCGCCCAGGCCTCGTCCGGGATGGGCGGCAGCGGGTAAGGCCAGGGGTTGATGCCGGTGGACAGGTCCACCCAGGGTTCCGGCGCCCCTGGAAAGGCTACCCGCGCAGCGTCGAGGTCGCCGCCGTGGATGATCTCACCCTGGACGATCCTCTTGGACCCCGCCGCCGATTCCGCCATCATCCCGCCCCTTCCCTTCCCCCAGAGGATTCGATCCCGTGGAGCTTCATCCGTCCGTGCTCGCCGCCGCTCTCCTCATCGAGGCCGCCGCCGGCTATCCGGACGCACTCTACGCCCAAATCCGCCACCCGGTGGTGTGGATCGGGGCGCTTATCGCCCAGCTTGACCGCGCGCTCAACCGCGAGCGTGAATCCTTCGCCGTCCGCAAGGCCGCCGGCGTGCTGGCTCTGCTCGTCCTGCTTCTGGTGGTGGGTGGCGCCGCGTCGGCGGTGGCGGGGCTGTGCCGGCACTTGCCGCTCGGCGGCCTCCTCGAAGCGGCGCTGGCCTCCACCCTGCTGGCGCAGCGCAGCCTGCACGACCATGTGGCCGCGGTCGCCGCCGCCTTCCGCGACGGCGGGCTGGAGGCGGCGCGTGAAGCCGTGTCGCGCATCGTCGGCCGCAATCCGGCCACCCTTGACGAGCATGGGGTAAGCCGCGCCGCCATCGAAAGCCTGTCGGAGAATTTCTCGGACGGTGTGGTCGCCCCGGCCTTTTGGCTGCTGGTCGGCGGGCTGCCGGGAATCGCGCTCTACAAGGCGATCAATACCGCGGACAGCATGATCGGCCACCGCACGCCCCGGCACGAGGCGTTCGGCTGGGCCGCGGCGCGGCTGGACGATCTGGTCAACCTCCCCGGTTCCCGCCTGTCGGCGCTGCTGATCTGGGTGGCCGCCCGCTTCACCGAGGGGGCCGACGCCGCCGAATCCTGGCGGTCGGTACGGCGCGACGCCCACCGCCACCGCTCGCCCAACGCCGGCTGGCCCGAGGCGGCAATGGCCGGGGCGCTCGACCTCCGGCTCGGCGGACCGCGGGTCTATGGCGAGGTTCGGATCGAGGACGCCTGGATGGGGCCGGGCCGCACCGCCGCCACCGTGCAGGACATCACCCGCGCCCTTCACCTCTATCGGCGCGCCTGCATCGCCCTGGTGGCCGGCGCGCTGCTGCTGGCGCTGACCCTCTAAGCGCGCCAATGGAAAAGGGGCTCCGAAGAGCCCCTTTTCCAATCAGACAACCCGGAAGTTCTTGAACTGCCAGGGGTCGTCATGGTCGATGTCCTCAGGGAACAGACGTTCGCGGTCCTGCAGCGGAGTCCAGTCGCCATAGGCGCCGACCAGTTCGCCGAGATAGGGCTTGGCGATTTCCAGGATGCGCTGGAAATCGATCTCGTCCGGCTCGACAATGCCGCGGTTCGGGTTCTCCAACGCCCAGACGATGCCGGCCAGAACTGCCACCGTGACCTGCAGCGAGGTCGCGTTGTTGTAGGGCACCAGGGCGCGCGCCTCGTCGATGCCCAGGCGGGAACCGAACCAGTAGATGCCCTTCTTGTGGCCCATCAACAGCACGCCCAGCTCGTCGGTGCCGCTGACGATCTCGTGCATCATCAGGCGCTGGCTCGGCTGCATGTACCAGTTCTTGCCGGCCAGCTCATGCACCGACTTCACCGCGTCGTCGCACGGGTGATAGGCGTAATGCACGGTCGGGCGGTAGGTGACGTGGTTGCCGTCGCGCTGGGTGTAGTAGTCGGCGATGGAGATCGCCTCGCTGTGGGTGATGAGGAAGCCGTGGAACGGCCCCTCCAGCGGGGTCCAGGTGCGCACGCGCGTGGAGGCCCCCGGACGCATCAGGTAGATGGCAGCGTCGCAGCCGAACTCGTGGCGGCGGCCATCGGCCGGGAAATGCTTCTCGTGGCTGCCCCAGCCGAGTTCGGTGGGCTGGCAGCCCTCGCCGACGAAGCCGTCGATCGACCAGGTGTTGACGAACTCGCCCACCTTCTTCGGCTCGTTGGAAACCTGGGTGTCGCGCTCGGCGATGTGGATCACCTTCACCCCCAGCTTGGCGGCCAGCGCGCCCCAGCCGGCGCGGTCCTTCGGGACCTCTGCCGATTCGCCGGTGTCGGCAGCGACGTTGAGCAGCGCCTGCTTCACGAAATGCGAGACGAGGCCGGGGTTCGCGCCATGGGTCAGAACGGCGGTCGGCCCACCCTCGAAGGCGGCGCGGTGCGACAGCGCGGTCTCGCGCAGGGCGTAGTTGGAGCGCAGCGACGGCGACAGCGACGGGTCGGTGTAGCCGCCGGCCCACGGCTCGACGCAGGTGTCGATGTAGAGCGCGCCAATCTTGTGGCAGAACTCGAACAGGGCGACGGACGACACGTCCACCGACAGGTTGACCAGGAAATCGCCCTTGCCCAGCATGGGCTCCAGAACCTGGGCGTAATTCTCCCTCGTCAGCGGCAGGTTGATGAATTTGACGCCAAGCTCATCCGCCTCGGCATGACCGCGCTCCTCGGCGGTGACGATGGTGATCTGGTCCTTCGTGATTCCGATGTGGCGCAAAATCAGGGGCAAAACTCCCTGGCCAATCGATCCGAAGCCGACAATGACCATGCGGCCGGTGAAGGTGATGTGCTTGGTGTCCAGGGTCATCTAAGACGGTCCCCCGTGGTTGGCGTGACAGAAATACAGCCCGTCACCCTCGCGCCTCTTGCAAAGGCGGAGGGTGGCGGACCAACGATGGTTTACGGTGATTTTTTAGGGATATCCACAGCTTTCCCGCGATGCGGGACTTATGCCACGCAGCTCTTGAGGACATAGCCGGGTGTTTCCAGCAGCGGCGCGTCCGAAACTTCGACCACGCGGGCTTGGTCGAACCCGTTGAAGGCGGTGCGCAGGCAGGAGCCGTAGGCCCCCAGCTGGCCCAGCTCGATCCAGTCGCCGGCGCGGATGTCCGCCGGCAGGTGGAACGGGCCGTTCATGCGGTCCGCGCTGTCGCAGGTCGGGCCGTAGAAGGCGAAGGCCTCCACCGGCTCGTCGCCCATCGGCGCGAAGGGACGGATCATGCGGGCCGGGAAGCGGAAGCCGGGGACACCGGCGTCCGACAGGGCGCCGTAGACGCCGTCGTTGATGAACAGCTCGTTGCCCCGGCGCTTCACCACCTGCACGACCAGCGACACGCCCGGCGCGACCAGCGCGCGGCCCGGCTCGCACCAGACGCGGCAATGGGCCGGCAGGTCGAGCTTCGCCACGCCGCGGGCGATGGCCTCCATGAAGTCGCCGAGCGGCGGCGGGGTGACGCCCGGATAGGAGACGGGGAAGCCGCCGCCCACATCCAGAACGTCGATCACCACGCCCGACTCCGCGATGATGCGGCCGGCCAGCTCCAGCGCCCGCTCGTAGGCGGACGGGTCGAGCATCTGCGAGCCGACATGGAAGGACACGCCGACCTTCGGGGCCACCATGCGCACGGCCTGGAGCAGCTCGACCGCCTCCGTCGCCGGGGCGCCGAACTTGCCGGACAGGTCGTAGACCGCGTTGCCCTTCGGGAGGGCCAGACGCACGACGAGGCCGAGGTCCTGGGCGTCGCCCGTCTCCTCCAGGATCTTCTGAAGCTCCTCCATGCTGTCGAGCACGAAGTCGCGCACGCCGTACTGCTGGTAGGCGGTGCGGATCGCCTCGCGCCCCTTCACCGGGTGCATGTAGTGCAGCACCGCGTCCGGGAACATCTGGCGGATCAGTCGGATCTCGCCCGGCGAGGCCACGTCGAAGTGGCGCACGCCACCGGCCCACAGGGCGCGCAGCACCGCTGGCTCCGGGTTGCACTTCACGGCGTACAGCACGTCGCCCGACACGGCGGCGTCGAAGGCGGCCACGAAGCTGGACGCGGTGTCGGCCAGGACGCCCGGACGGATGCAGTGCATCGGCTCCTCGGGTCGGGCCAGCGCCACCGCCTGATGGACGGAGGTGCGGCGGTCCGACACCGGCGAAGCGCCGAAGGACGGGGCGGAGACGGAAACGCCGCGGCGCAGCGGGGCGACGGCGGAACGGGATCGGATGAAGCCCATGGCGCACTCCTTACCCTGGGCCACCCGGCGCGGGGCGGTCCAGCGAACAGACGGGAATCCGACACGACCGTCAAAGCCGCGGATCGGAATTCGGGTTGTGGTGAAAGGCGACGGAGAAAAGCCGGGTCGAACGCTCACGAGCGGGCTAACAGCTCCGCAGGTTCAAAGCGTCGATGTCCGGCTATGGGCTACCGTCTGAGAGCCCTGCCGTGGAGAGCCAACATGCCTACCTCCCTCTCGGGACCGGCCCACTGATGACCGGTTCTGCCAAAAAGGACGCGGTACGTCGTTGCATAACCACAGAGGGCCATTGGCACGTGCGAGTGCGTCGTCCCCGATGAATTACGCTTTTTCCCCGGCGATTCAAGTGATTTTTTGATGACAGGTCGGGAGCGGCCCGGGGTTGGCCCAGGATTGGCCCGTTATCGGAACGATGGCGGCGGTCAGCGGGGCACCGCGTCCGCCGTCTCGGCGAAGGCCGGACGGTCGGAGCCCAGCACATGGTCCATCAGCCAGAAGCGCAGGAACCCCCGCACCGCGACGCCGGTGTCGAGCCGGCCGCTCTCCACCTGTTGGCGGATGCGGGAGAACTGCCCCTCCAACAGCCGGTGGTGGTTGCGATGGGCCACAAAGCGGCCGGGCGCCACGCGGCGCAGCACCCCTTCCTCCATGGCGAAATGGGCGTGCACATGGTCGTGCAGCAGCCCGAAGAGGTCCAGCGTCTCACCGGACGGGGCGCCCCGGCGGCTCATCGCGTCCAACTCGTTCATAAGCTCGGCGAGCTGACGATGCTGGGCGTCGAGCGGCCCCACCCCGACCTCGAAAGCGCTGTTCCAGGCGATCAGGGTCCGCCCCTCCGGCGCCATCGATGCGTCGCGCACCAGCGCGGTGTAATCGCCGTCGTGCCGGATCTCATGTCCGCACAGAGCGGCATCCAGCGTGCCCGCCACCGTGCACAGGAAATCCGAGGTGACCTCACAGTCGCGCACATAGTCGATCAGCCGGCCGAACTGCTGGTCCAGCATCGCGTGGTGGCCGGCGTGCTCCTCCCACCGGGTGAAGCCGGCGGCACGGATGATGACCTCCTCATGGTCGAAATGCATGCGCATTTCGTCCGCGAACCGGCTGAATCGAGGAACCATGGAATCACGGGAAGCACCGTCGGCGCAGGCGCAGCGGATGGCTTCGACATGGTCCATCAGCGACGTATGGGCCGCGTCGATGAAGCCGTTGCCCGTACACGGGATGGAGTGGCCATCCGTGGTCATGGAGCCTCCGAAGCGGGTGGCGCGCCGCCATTGGATCGGCGCCGATACCGAAGGGCTTGTAACAGCGCCGCTTTTCGCCCGCAATCGGCTGCGGCGAAAGGTAACGGCGGCAGCCGGGTCATGATGGGCGGGTCATGAAACGTTACCGGTTTCCGACTCGAACTTCGGAAAGCGGTCGGCGATCACGTCACCGGTGAAGGACGCCACCCAGCCATCCGGGCGCGTGAAGAAGCGGATGGCGGTGAATTCCGGGTCCGGCCCCATGTCGAACCAATGCTTCGTCCGCGCCGGGATGCTCAACAGGTCACCGGCCCCGCACACGATGCGGAACACTTTTCCGTCCACATGCAGATAGAAGGCGCCGCTTCCCTGCACGAAGAACCGGGCCTCGTCCTCGTCGTGAGTATGCTCCGCAAGGAAGGCGGCGCGGCGGACCGCGGCGTCCGGCTGGCCGCGCGGCATCCGCACCACGTCGGCGGATTGGAAGCCGCGTGCCTCCTTCAGGACCGCCACCGGCCCGGCATAGGCTTCCAGCACCGCATGGGCGTCGGCGGCGTCTGGAATGGCCTGAGGCGCCGGCCAGCGCTCGAACAGCACGCCGGCCAGCGCCAGATGGGCGGTGACCAGCGCCGGGTCGGCGGACGAGAGTTCCGCAACGGTGGGATCGGTGTCGCTGTAGACGGACAAACGGGCCATGGTCGCCTCGTTGTGCAGGTGCACCCAGAATGAGACGAAGCGGCGCCCGGCGCAACCGAAACGGTTGAAGCCATACCTCCGTATGCGCGCAATGAACGAATCAGCGACGGATCGCCAGCCCCAGCGACACGATCAGCCCAACCGCGAGCAGAAGCCCGACGAATCCGCCGACTCCGGCCCAGCCGAAGGCGTACCAGAAGACGCCGCCCAGCGTCCCGGCGACGGTGGAGCCCATGTAGTAGCAGAACAGATAGATCGCCGAGGCCTGCCCGCGGTTGACCGGCGCCCGCTGCCCGATCCAGCCGGAGGCGATGGTGTGGACGCCGAAGAAGGCGAAGGTGAACAGGGCGATGCCCGGAACCATCGTCCCCAGCCTGTCCGGCGTCATCAGCGCCAGCCCGGCCGCCATCATCGCCGCCGCCGCCGCCAGCACCCGCCCACGCCCCAGCCGCACCGCCAACCCGCCGAACAGCGGCGAGCTGACCACCCCGCAGAGATAGACCGTGAAAACGGCGCCGACCGCCGCCGGGCGCAGATCGAAGGGCGGCGCCAGCAGGCGGAAGCCGATGTAGTTGAAGACGGTAACGAAGGCTCCCATGGACAGGAACCCGATGGCGAACAGGGCGAGCAGCCCGCGATCCATCAGGTGCCCGCGCCACGCCGCCGCCAGCTCCCGCATGCCCGCCGGCCGCCGCTGGAAATGGCGCGACGCGGGAAGCGCGAACCACACCGCCAATGCGGCGGCGATTCCCAGGGTGCCGATCACCCCCATCGCCATGCGCCAGGACGCGACATCGGCGACCAGCGCCGTCAGGGCCCGCCCCGACATGCCGCCGAGCGCCGTCCCGCCGATGTACAGGCCCATGGTGACCCCGGCGGAGCGCGGGTCCACCTCCTCCGACACATAGGCCATGGCGACGGCGGGAAGGCCGCTGAGCGCCATCCCTTCCAGCGCCCGCACCAGCAGCAGCGACGCCCAGTCCGGCGCCATCGCGCCGCTGATGCCCAGCGTACCGGAGGCGAGCAGGGAAAGCGCCATGATCGCCTTGCGCCCGAACCGGTCGGACACCGCCCCAGCGATGAGCAGCGCGAAGGCCAGAACACCGGTGGACACCGACAGGGCGAGGCTGGACTGCGCCGGGGTGACGCCGAACTCCCGCGTGAATTCCGGCATCAGGGGCTGCACGCAGTAGAGCGCGGCGAAGGTGGAGAAACCGGCGACGAAAAGGATGCGGCTCGCCCGCTTGTAGGCCGGCGTGCCGGCGACGAGATACGTCGCCCCCGCTTCAGCCGCGCCCTGCCCCGCCGGCTCGATCCGAACCCTGCCGAAATCGCCGTCCGCCACGTCGATATGCCCCCATGATGCGCCGCAACATGCACGCAAGAGGGGAATGTGCGCCCGCGACGGCGTCCTGTCCAACGGAGCGGACGCAGTGCAGCAATATGATTCCGTTATGACAACAGGCCGCCCGGCGGGTTTACGGGATCAGCGCGCCGAGGTCGAACTCCTTGGCGAAGGCCAGCATGGCGCCGCAGGCGCTGGCGGACGACACGCGCAGCACGCCGTTGCCGACGACCGTCGGGAACTTGCTTTTCTGCAGCGCCTGCTGCGCGCGCTCCAGATCGGCCACCGTCAGCACCACCCCGGCCAGGAAGGGGCGCGGAACCGCCAGCGCCGGGTCGCCGGTCCAGCCCCATTGCAGCGCGGCGGGATCGGCCACCACGATGGGGGCACTGCCGGTCGGCACGACGCGCGCCGGCCCCCGCGTCTCCACCGCCGTGCCGAACAGCCGGGCGTAGGAGGCGGCGGTGGCGTCGGGATCGTCGGCGGCGACGACCAGGGCGGCGAGGCCGGTCACCGTGTTGTCGTGCTGGACCAGCTCCGGACGCCAGACCACCTCGGGGGTGTGGTGCTGACACAGGAAGACCCGCCCGCCCCACTCCGGCACGCCGTCGATCGGTGTGGTGGTGAAGCGCGCCTGTTGCGCGCCGCCCGGCAGTTCGACGGGACGGCCGAACTCGACCGGCTCACCCGCCGGATAGCCGGCTTCGACCAGAAGCCGCTGCGCCGCCCGCGCGTCGTCGGTCTTCAGCGCCGCCGCGGCGATGCCCTCGCGGGTCTTCAACACGTCGCTGTAAAAGGCGGTGAAGGGGTGCGGCTGTTCGATGGCGAGCAGTTCCAGATAGTCGCCCGCCCCGAACATGATGGTGTGGTTCGCCGACTTCAGTTCGCCATGCCGGCCCTTCGGCGAAATGGTGAAGCCCATGCGGCGATAGGCATCCTGCGCCGCCTCCAGATCGCGGACGACGATGACGAGATGGTCGATGCCGTTGATTCCGTGTGCGCCCATGCCCCTTGCCCTTCCGCTTTGCCGGCCTTTCGCGTCCGGCCAGCCATAGTGCAACGGGACGGCGCGGCGCAAGTGTCAGGGCGCCAGCGGCCGTTCGCGCCACGCGGCGACGGCGTCCGGCATGGGCGGCGACTCCCGGTTCTCGCCGTGGATCGCCAGGATGTCCGCCGGGGCGACCACGGCGCCGCGCGCCACGAAGGCGCCCTGCACCACGGCCAACGCCGCCGTGCCCGTGGCGGTCTCCACCCGATGCTCGATGAAGAAATACTTGTCGTCCCAGCACAGCACGCGGGTCGCCAGCTCGAAGCGCTGGAAGGGCGCCAGCGGGCGGCGGAAGCGCAGGTTGGCAGCGCCGATCACCGGTTGCCAGCGGTGGCGCAGGATCGACCGCCCCATGCCGGAGCGCAGCATCAGATCGACCCGCCCCAGGTCCATGACGCTGAAATAGCGGGCGTTGGTCATGTGCAGGTTGAGGTCGAGGTCGGTGGGCCACACCCGGAAGCGCAGCCGCGCCGGTTCCAGGAACCCCACCGGCCGACCGGTCAGAGCGGCCACGATGACGCCGATCAGGCGGAACAGCAAATTCATACCCCATCCCCTCCGGCCCGGCCCGGCGGACGGGACCGCACCGGCTCAGGCGCTCTTGGACGCCAACCCGCGCTCGTCCAGCGCGGCCTGCACCTGGGCCCCGATCTCCCGCAGTTCGCCCACGGTCGCCTCCAGGTCCTGGCGCTGCTGCTCCAGGTCCTTCAGCCGCGCGTCGATGCGCTTCTGCAGGACCTTCAACTGCTCCACCCCGCCATCGACGTTGTAGAGGTCCAGATACTCGCGGATCTCGGCCAGCGAGAAGCCCAGCCGCTTGCCCCGCAGGATCAGCTTCAGCCGGGCGCGGTCGCGCTTGGTGTAGACGCGGTTGTTGCCGAGGCGGTTGGGCGACAGCAGCCCCTTCACTTCGTAGAAGCGGAGGGCGCGCGGCGTGATGCCCAGTTCCTCCGCCAACTGATTGACCGTGTAGAGCTGTTCCATGGTGGGGGGCACGCCTTCCGTCACGTCGCGCCGCGTTGGCGTGTGGGAAGCGAAGGCCGCTCGTTCCACACCGCCGGACGGCGTCACCGTTCCTACCACACACACCACGATGTGACAAAGCCGCGCGCCCTTTCCCGGTCACCCCTCCGGCTTCTGCAAGCTTTCAGCGATCAGCTCCTTCTTCGACAGCTTGCCGACCGCTGTCTTGGGCAGCTCGGCGCGGAATTCGATTTGCTTGGGCATCTCGATCCGCGAGATCTTGTCGCGCAGGAAGTCCTTCAGCCGTTCGGCGGTCAGGTCGGCACCGGACCGGAGCTGGATGAAGGCCTTCGGGCTCTGGCCGCGGTAGTCGTCGGGAATCCCGATGACGCAGACGGCGACGACGTCGGGGTGCTGGTAGATGGCCTCCTCGATCACGCGCGGATAGACGTTGTAGCCGCCGCAGATGATAAGGTCCTTCAGCCGGTCGAGCAGGAAGACATAGCCGTCCTCGTCCATCAGCCCGACGTCGCCGGTGAACAACCAGCCGCCGACGATGGTGCGCCGGCTCTCCTCGTCCTTGTTCCAGTAGCCGGCCATGACGTTGGGGCCGGACAGCGCGACCTGCCCCTTCTCGCCGGGCGGCAACACGCGGTCGGGATCGTCCAGCGCGCGGATCTGCACCATGACGCCGGGCAGCGGCAGGCCGATGGAGCCCTCCTTGTTCACGCCGGTCAGCGGGTTGCAGGCGCAGACCGGCGACGCCTCGCTGAGGCCGTAGCCCTCGACCAGCACGCAGCCGGTGGCCTCCTCGAACTGGCGCTTCAGCTCCATCGGCAGCGGCGCCCCGCCGGAGATGCAGTAGCGGATCGACCGCATCGGATGGCGCGCCACGTCGGGATGGCTCAGCAGCGCCTTGTACATGGTCGGCACGCCGGGCAGCAGCGTGGGCTTGCGCCGCGCGATGGTCTTCAGCACCTGCAGCGTGTCAAAGCGCGGCAGCATGACCAGCTCCGCCCCCGCCGCCAGCCCCATGTTCAGGATCACCGTCATGGCGAAGACGTGGAAGAAGGGCAGGACGGCGAGCATCCGCTCCTCCCCCAGCGCCATGCCGGGGAACCAGGCTTGCACCTGCCGGGCGTTGGCCACGAGGTTGGCGTGGGTCAGCATCGCCCCCTTGGGCACGCCGGTGGTTCCGCCCGTGTATTGCAGCACCGCGACGTCGCGCCGCGGGTCCAGCCGCACCGGCGGCATCATTCCGTCGTTGGCCAGCAGCGCGTCGAAGTCCACATGCCGCCCGTCCTGCGGGATGCTGGCCAGCTCGCTGCGCTTCAGCACGCGGAACAGCACGCTCTTCACCGGGGACAGGATGGAGGCCATGCGGCAGACGACCACCGTCCTCAGCCGCGTGCGGTCCAGCATCGCCTCGATGCGCGGGTAAATCTGCTTCAGATCGAGCGTGACCATGATCTCGGTCCCGGAATCCTCGATCTGGTGCTCCAGCTCCCGCTCGACATAGAGCGGGTTGTAGTTCACCACCGTACCGCCGGCCTTCAGGATCCCGAAATAGGCGATCACGTAGGTCGGGGTGTTCGGCAGGCACAGCCCTACCCGCACGCCCGGCTTCACCCCCATTGCGGCGAAACCCTTGGCCGCCCGGTTCACCAGCCCCAGCACCTCCGCGTAGCGGTAGCGGCGGCCGAGGAAATCCAGGCAGGGACGGTCGGCGTAGCGGCGGGCGGCCTCCTCGAACAGCGTGGCCAGCGGCGTCACGGCGATCGGCTGGTCCCAGGCGATGCCCTCGGGGTAATGGGCCAGCCAGGGATGGGCCGGCGTGTCGTCGCCAATGCTGCCCCGGCGCGCAAGATTCTCGGTCATCTCCGATCCTCCCGGCTGCGCGGCGGGTCAGGACAAGCGACGACGGAAGGCGGTGCGGGGCGATGGGATTCCGGGCGCGGCGGCGGTCTGCATGGTTTCACTCCCCGTGGATGAATTGATGTTTCCCGGATCATTGTGGCGCCGGAAACGTTTTGGTTATGACGTTGACGTAAACGTAAAGCCGGCTTACTGTCAAGATACAACCAACATGAATCCAGGGGAGAGAGACCGATCCATGGTTGAGGACATCCTGCGCGAACTCCAATCCCGCTCCACCAGCTTCCGCAGCCTGAAGGCCGACGTCCGTTTTGCGCTGGAGGACGGCGAGGCGGTGCGGGTCAACGCCCGCGAGACGCCCGTCGCCATCGCGCGGGAGGGCGCCAGGGACGACGACCCCGACTGCACCATCCGCATCTCCGCCGAGAATCTGAAGAAGCTGATGGACGGCCGGCTGAACCCGATGCTGGCCTTCACCATGGGCAAGCTGAAGGTGGACGGCTCGATGGGCGTCGCCATGAAGCTGGCGCAACTCCTCGACGACTGAGCGCCTGCGGCTGAGTAACGAAAACCGGACGGCGGCATCATAAGCCGCCGCTGTACAACGAGCACAGGGAGGGAACATCCATGACGCACGCCCTGCGCGCGGCGCTGACGGCCGCCGGTCTGCTGCTCTCCGCGGCCGCGGCCCAGGCGGCCGAGCCGCGCACGCTGAACTACCGTATTTTGATGGGCGACGATCCGGTGGGCAGCGAAACCGTCCGGCTGGAGCACCAGAGCGACGTGACCAAGGTCGCCGTCACGGCCTCGACACGGGTCAAGGTGCTGTTCATCAACTTCCGCTACGACCACAAGCGGGAGGAGGTGTGGAAGGGCGGGATGCTCGACTCCATGAGCGCCCAGACCGATGACGACGGCACACCCCACGCCATCCGGATGATGCGGACCGGCGACGGCTATTCCGTCACGGTGGACGGCAAGGTGGGCAAGGCCAGCGCCGACACCCTGCCCCTGACGCTGTGGACCCCGGAGGTGCTGAAGCGCCCCACCCTGCTGTCGGTCATCGACGGCAAGCCCTACAGCGTGCGCACCGACCTCGTGGGCACAGAGACGCTGACCGTCGGCGGACGGGCGGTGCCGGCGCAGCATCACCGCATCTCCGGCGACGTGGAGCGCGACCTGTGGTTCGACGCGCAGGGCACGCTTTTGAAGACCCGCTTCAAGCGCAGCGGCTACGATGTTACCTACATCCTGGACTGAGATGTGTACTGCGTGAGGGTGTGATGCCGCTGTTCGTGTTCCCCGAAGACCCGTCCTGGAACGAGGAAGCCGACGCCGTGGAGTTCGCGGTGGAGGTCGGGGAGTATCACGGGCGGGTCTTTGTCCCG
This sequence comes from Azospirillum brasilense, assembly GCF_001315015.1. NCBI lineage: Bacteria > Pseudomonadati > Pseudomonadota > Alphaproteobacteria > Rhodospirillales > Azospirillaceae > Azospirillum > Azospirillum brasilense. The sequence continues at coordinate 1,772,711 of NZ_CP012914.1, forward strand.
CGCCGCGCCCTGCAAACCCTCGCTGGCCATCTGCCGAAGCCGGACGAGGCGCTTCAGTATGTCTGCATGAACCGCCCGGTCTTCGACAAGGCGGTGGAGGCCCGCATCATGGACCGCAAGCTGGACCCGGATGCGAACGTGCATTTGACGGCAAGGGATGTGCGGCGGGTGGCGCCGTAAGAGCGTGAAAGGTCGCGTCGCCCCCTCCCGACCTCCCCCCGCTTCGCAGGGGGAGGGTTGGGTGGGTGCCCGGTTCGACGCCTCAAATGCTGTAATTGTCCGCGATCCCCGACCGCAGCTGCTCGACCTGCTCGCGGAAGCCGCCGCTCTCGCGGCCCGGCTCGTTGCGCACGTCCTGGACGATGCGCGCCGGGCTGCCGCCCAGCACGATGATCCGGTCGGCGAGATGCACCGCCTCTTCCAGGTCGTGCGTGACGAACAGCACGGTCTTGCCGGTCTCGCGGTGGATGCGCAGCAGCTCATCCTGAAGGCTGTGCCGCGTGATGGCGTCGAGCGCGCCGAACGGCTCGTCCATCAGCAGGATGTCGGGATCGACGGCCAGGGCGCGGGCAATGCCGACGCGCTGGCGCTGACCTCCCGACAGCTCATAGGGCCAGCGCCGACCGTAATCGTCCAGCCGGACGAGGCGCAGCGCGGCGGCCACCCGCTCCTCCCGCTCGGTGGTGGAGATCGGCAGGCCCTCAAGGCCGAAGCGGACGTTCTTGGCGACCCGCCGCCAAGGCAGCAGGCGGGCATCCTGGAAGACGAGGCTGACCGGACGGTGGCCCGGCTTCTTCGTCTCGTGGATGGTCACGGCACCGGCGCGCGCCGTGTGCAGCCCGGCGACGACGCGCAGCAGCGTGGACTTGCCGACCCCGGACGGCCCGACGATGGCGACGAAGCTGCCGCGCTCGATGGACAAATCGACGTCCACCAGGACTGGCGGAGCCTCGGCACCGTAGCCGATAGCGACCCCCTTCAGATCGATCACAGCGGAGCCATTTACTTTTGCCATGCGAGCACCCGCTGCTGAACCTGCATGAACAGGAAGTCGCAGACGCCATAGAGCGCCGCGATGGTGACCATGTAGAGCACGACGATGTGCGTGGCGAGCAGGCCGGAGGCGTCGGACATGCGCGCACCCAGGCCGGAAATGCCGAACAGCTCCGCCGCCACCACCGTCATCCAACCCTGCCCCAGCCCGGCGCGCACGCCGGACAGGATGCCCGGCAGCGCGCCGGGCAGGACGATCTTGAACAGGCGCGGGATCAGCCCGCCCTGCCCGAAGGCATGGCCGAGTTCGATCAGGTCCTTGTCCACCCCGCGCACCGCGCTGTAGGTGGCGTAGTAGTTGATCCAGAACACCGTCAGCGCGATCAGGAAGGTCGCCGCCGACTTGCTGACGCCGAACCAGATGATGGCGAAGGGAATCCAGGCGATGGACGGGATGGGGCGCAGCATGCGCACCACCCAGGCCTGGAAGGCGTCCCAAATGCCCCAGGTCGCCGCCGCCGTGCCGAAGGTGATGCCCAGGACGGTGCCGAGCGCCAGCCCCGACAGATAGTGCGACAGGCTGGCGAAGACCATCGCCTGCCAGGTGCCCGACCGGAACTCCGCCAGGAAGGCGCCGGGCACTGCGCTGGGCGACGGCAGCAGCCCGGCGGGGACGACGCCGCTGCGCGCCAGCGCCTCCCAGGCGAGCAGGAAAGCGCCGACGCCGAGCGCCGACAGGGCGATGGAGCTGTGGAGCTTCAGCGGTTGACGCATCGCGCTTACTTCGCGGCGGCCGCGTCGTAGAAGCGGAAGTCGAACGCCTCCGCCACCGGGATGGTGCCCTCGGCGGAGCCGATCTCCTTGGCGTAGGTCATCATCTGCTCGACCGCCGGGACGACGCCGTGCGGGTCGGCGACGAACTTGGAGCCCGGCGAGCGGAAGGCGGACTCCAGCGTAGCCGGCTCCATCAGGCCCTTGCCCAGATACTCGTTGGCGACCTTGGCGGAACGGGCCGGGTCCTTGGCGATCTGGTCGACGGCGCGGATGTGCGCCTTGAGCAGGCGGGTCAGCGCCTCGCCATGCTCCTTGGCGACCGGGCCGCGGACCGCGATGACGGTGCCGGGCTGGTTCGGGAACATCTCCGCGCCGGTGGCGAGCAGGCCGACGTTCGGGTCGACCTTCTGGGTCACGGTCACCGTCGGCTCACGGATCGTCGCCGCGTCGAGGGCACCGGCCAGCAGGGCCTGCTGGGTCTTCTCGATGCCCATGGAGATGATCTCCACGTTGGCCGGGTCGGCCTTCACCACCTTGAACAGCCAGTGGCGCAGCACCGTGTCCGGGACCGAGCCCGGCGGCTGCGTGCCGATCTTGACCTTGCGGCCGCTGTCGGCGACGAACTTCGCGATGGACTCCGCGGTGGCCTTGCCGCCCAGCGCCTTGGCGAACTCGCCGCGGCTGGCGACGACCATCTCCTCGACCGCCGAGTTGGCGATCACCGACACGTCGGCGCCCTTCGAGCGGGCGACCAGGACCGGAGCGACGCCGGCGTAGAGCAGGTCGATCTTGCCGGCGGCCATCGCCTGGATGGCATGCGGGCCGGATTCGAACTTGGTCAGCTTCAGGTCGATGCCAGCCTCGCGCGCCCAGCCTTCCCCTTCCAGGATGAACAGCGGCGCGGCGGCAAGGATGGGAATGTAGCCGACCTCCAGCTTCACCGGATCGGCGGCGCGGGCCGCGCCGGGCGTCAGGGCGGTCAGGGACGCGGCGGTCAGGGATGCGACGGCGGCCACAGCCAGCATCGCGGAGCGTCGGGTCAGGGCGGTCATGGTTCCATCCTCGCAGGAAATTGCCCGCCTATTTAGCACATCTCCTATCGGAAGGAAGAGCGAATTACACATTATTGAATGATGAAATGCCTGATTTCACATAATGCGTTTCGCAATGTGAAATCCATTCCACCATAGGAAAAGCCCCTTCGCGGCGACGCGAAGGGGCTTTTTCCCGAACGGACGAGGGAAGCCGTTACACCCGGTCGCGCTTCAGGGCGTTCCGGCCGAACGCACCGTCCACATAGTCGAGCAGTTCGCCCAGCGCCTCCACCGGAGTGACCGCACCGGTGTCGATGGTCAGCTCCGCCGACTCCGGAGCCTCGTAGGGGGCGGAGACGCCGGTGAAGTCCGGAATCTCCCCGGCGCGCGCTCGGCGGTAGAGGCCCTTGGGGTCGCGCGATTCGCAGGTGGCGAGATCGGCGGCCACATAGACCTCGTGGAAGCGCTCGCCGCCGATGGCCCGTGCCCGCGCCCGGTCGGCCTGGAGCGGCGAGATCAGCGACGCGATGACCAGCACGCCGGCGTCGGCGAACAGCTTGGCCGTCTCGGCGACGCGCCGGATGTTCTCCGCCCGGTCCTCCGCCGAGAAGCCCAGCCCGGCGTTCAGCCCGTTGCGGACGTTGTCGCCGTCCAGCACGAAGACCTGCCAGCCGCGGTCGAACAGGGCGCGCTCCAGCGCCATGGCCAGCGTGGACTTGCCGGCCCCGGACAGGCCAGTCAGCCAGAGGACGCCGCCCTTGTGGCCGTTGGCGGCGTTGCGCTCGTCCGCGGTGACGGCGTGCGAGACCTCGGTCGTGTTGGCCGAGGCGGCGGGCCCCTCGTCCACCTCGACGACGATGCAGCCGCCGACCACATCGTGCCCGTCGATCAGCACACCGCGCCCGGTGCGCGACAGCGCCGAAGCGAGGTCGACGGCGATCGGCGAGCGGGAGCGCAGGACGACCTCGGCCACCTCGTTGCGGTGGACCGCCTTGGCCGGGGTGCTCGACAGGTCCTCGATGTCGATGACGGCGGTGATGCTCTCCACCGTCACGCGGTGCTCGCCCGTCGTGATCTTCAGCGTGTAGGTCTTGCCGACCGCCAGCGGCTCCGAGGTCAGCCAGAAGGCGCGGACGCCCAGCCGGTGGGTGACGTGCGGCGCCCCCTCCTCATGGTGCGCGACATGGCCGCGCTCGGCGAAGATGCGCTTGTCCAGCGTGATGCCGATGCTCTGCCCGGCCTGGGCGGCGACGATGGGCTGGCTGTGGTTCCACCCCTCGATGCTGACCACCGTGGCGGTGGCGCCGGTCGGCGAGAAGCGCAGCGTGTCGCCGACGCGCAGGCGCCCGCTCTCGATGCGGCCGGCCAGGATGCGGCGGTCGTCGGGCTTGTAGACGTCCTGCAGCGGGAAGCGCAGCGGCAGTTCGGTCGGCGCCTGCTGCGGGCGGAAGGCGTCCAGCGCCTCCACCACGGTCGGCCCCTCGTACCAGGGCGCCTTGTCGGAGCGGGTGACGATGTTGTCGCCGTGGCGCGCCGCAATCGGGATCACCGTGGAGGTGTGCAGGCCGAGTTCCGCCAGATAGGCGCGGATCTCCTGGGACACCGCCTCGAACCGGTACTGGTCGAAATCGACGCGGTCCATCTTGTTGACGGCGACGGCCACCTGCCGCACGCCCAGCAGGTGCAGCAGGAAGGCGTGGCGGCGCGACTGCTCCAAGGCACCCTCAGCGGCGTCGATCACCAGCAGGGCGGCGTCGGCCTGGGAGGCGCCGGTCACCATGTTCTTCAGGAACTCGGTGTGGCCCGGCGCGTCGATGATGACGTAGGGGCGCTGTTCCGTCTTGAAGTGGATCTGCGTGGTGTCGATGGTGATGCCCTGGTCCCGCTCGGCCTGGAGCGCGTCCATCACGAAGGCCCATTCGAAGGGCATGCCGCGCTTGCGGCTCATCTCGTGGACCTGCTCCACCTTGCCGTCGGGCAGGCTGCCGGTGTCGTTCAGCAGGCGCCCGATCAGCGTCGACTTGCCGTGGTCGACATGGCCGACGATGACGATGCGGAGCTGGCCGTTCAATTCGTTCCGGATGTCCATGGTCCCAATCCCCGCTTCTTACATGTAGCCCGAGCTGCGCAGGCGCTCGAAGCTGTCCTCGGCCTCGTTGTCCATGGCGCGGCCGGCGCGCTCCGGAATGCGGGTCACGACCAGTTCGGCGATGATCTCGTCGATGGTGCCGGCGGTGCTGTCCACCGGGAAGGTGATGTTCTTCTCGCCCAGCGAGCGGTAGCGCTTGCCGTCCTTGGCGAAGTACAGCGGGACGATGGGAATCCCCTCGCGCTTGGAGTAGCGCCAGATGTCCAGCTCGGTCCAATGCAGCAGCGGGTGGATGCGGACGTGGGTGCCTTCGTCGAACCGGGTCTTGTAATGGTCCCAGAACTCCGCCGGCTGGTCCTTCACGTCCCAATCGCCTTCCAGCGAGCGGGGCGAGAAGACGCGCTCCTTGGCGCGGGTCGCCTGCTCGTCGCGGCGGATGCCGACCATGATGCCCTGGTACTTGCCGGTGCGCAGAAGGTTCTTCAGCCCCTCCGTCTTGCGGGCGGCGGCGCGGGTCAGCGGCGGCAGGGTCTGGTCCATGTCCGCTTCCGGCGGGCACGCCTCCACCCGCAGGTCGAGGTCCCACTCCCCGGCGATGCGGTCGCGGAAGTCGTAGACCTCCTGCAGCTCCATCGCGGTGTCGAGCTGGACGACCGGGAACGGCACGCGCCCGAAGAACGCCTTGCGGCAGAGCCAGAGCAGGACGTTGCTGTCCTTTCCGATCGACCACAGCAGAGCCAGCTTGTCGATGCGGTTGTAGGCCTCGCGGAGGATATAGATGCTCTGGCTCTCAAGGTAATCGAGATCGGCGGTCATTGTGCGGTTCCGGTCTTCTTGAAGGTGTGAATGCCGCATTCGGTCTTGGCGGTTCCGGCCCAGCGGCCCGACCGCGGGTCCGCACCGGGAGCGACACGCTCGGTGCAGGTGAAACAGCCGATGGACAGGAAGCCGTCGGCTTCAAGCGGGTGGCGCGGCAGGTTGCGCCGGGTGAACTCCTGCTCGATCCGCTCGCGGTCCCAGTGGGCAAGCGGGTTGATCTTGATGCGGCCCGTGCCCTCCTCCGCCTCGAACAGCGGAAGGGCGGCGCGCGTCGATGCCTGGAAGCGCTTGCGCCCGGTCACCCAGGCGTCGAAACCCTCCAGCGCGCGGTCCAGCGGCACCGTCTTGCGCAGATGGCAACAGGCGTCGTGCGAGCGGGTGAACAGCAGCCCGTCGGGGTCCTCCGCCGCCAGATCCGCGCCGGTCGGGCCGATCGTGCGCACGCCGGTCAGGCCGAGCGCGGACACCAGCTTGTCGCGGTAGCGCAGCGTTTCCCCGAACAACTTCCCGGTGTCGACGAAGAGAACCGGGAAGGACGGGTCGGCTTCCGCCGCCAAGGCGAGCAGCACCGCCGATTCCGTTCCGAAGGACGAAACCACAGCAACGCGGCCGTCGAATTCATCACGCAGAAGGGCGTTCAGAAGCACCGCCCCGTCCAGCCGCCCGTAACGTTCGGTCAGATCGGTCACGCGGTCGCGTTTCACAGCCTGGGCAAGTCCATCAAGCATGACCTAATTGCCTATCCACGAAGTGGAGTATTTGTTCTGAATTGCACATTAACACCAGTTTCACGGCGTTGCAATGCATATACATTGTCTACATGTATTATAGGTTTAAGCGAGTTTGTGAAATCTGTTGATTGCACCCCGCCATCGCGCTTAAATGCGCCCATGATGTGTTTTCACGATAGCTCCGGTGTGTATTTCGGGTGGCCGCGGTGATCCCGGTCGCGCTCGACCCGACGCATGTGCGGATCGCGCTGGTCGGTCAGGGACCGCTGGCGAAACGCCGTCTCGCGCAATTGCTGGAGGGCGGCGCGGCACCGGCGGTCTATTCACCGGAACCGGATGCTGAATTGATCGCTCTCGCGGGGATTGCCCTGCGTCGCGCCCTGCCCGCGCCCGCCGACTTGGAGGGTGTGCAGGTGCTGTTCGTCGTCGGCATCGACGACCCCGCCGCGGAGGCCCTGGCCCGTCAGGCGCGTGTCCGGAACATCCTGGTGAATGTCGAGGATGTGATTCCGCTCTGTGATTTCCACGCGCCGTCTGTGATACGGCGCGGCGACCTGCTGATGACCGTCTCCACCGGCGGCCGGAGCCCGGCGCTGGCCCAGGTGCTCCGCGAACGGCTGGAGACCCTGTTCCCCGCCGTCTGGGCGGACCGGCTGGCGGAACTCGCCGCGCTCCGCGACCGCCTGCGCGCCACGGGCGCCAAGGGACCCGAGGTGCTGCGCGCCTGCCGGGATCTGATCGCCGCCAAAGGATGGCTGCCATGATCGCATCGTCTCTTCTGTCCCGCCTGCCCTCCTTCGAGCCGGGCAGCGTCTGGCTGGCCGGCGCCGGCCCCGGCGATCCGGGCCTGCTGACCCTGCTGGCCGCCAAGGCGCTGGGCGAGGCCGACGCCATCGTCCACGACGCGCTGGTCGGCGGCGGCATCCTGGAGGCCGCCAACCCCGAGGCCCTTCTGGTGGACATGGGCAAGCGCGCCGGCCACCCCTCCCCCAAGCAGGAGGCGATCAACTCCCGGCTGGTGGAACTGGCCCGGGAAGGCCGTCGCGTGCTGCGGCTCAAGGGCGGCGATCCCTTCGTCTTCGGGCGTGGCGGCGAGGAATGCCTGGCGCTGGCCGAGGCCGAAATCCCCTTCCGCGTGGTGCCCGGCGTCACCGCGGGGATCGGCGGCTTGGCTTATGCCGGCATTCCGGTGACCCACCGCGGCTTCGGCACCACGGCGACTTTCGTCACCGGGCACGACAAGGCCGGCGGTCTGCCCGCCGACCTGGACTGGGACGTTCTGGCGCGGCTGCCCGGCGCGCTGGTGTTCTACATGGCGCTGGGCACCATCGGGACCATCGCCGAACGGCTCGAAGCCGCCGGCAAGCCGCCGATGACCCCGGTCGCCATCGTGTCGAGCGCCAGCACCGAGGCGCAGAGCGTCATCGAGACCAATCTTGCCCATTGCGCCCGGGACGTCGTGCGGCTACAGGCCAAGCGCCCCGCGATCATCGTGGTCGGCGAGGTCGTGCGGCTGCGCACCCTGATCGGCGCGTGGCAGCAGACCACCGGCCAGAACCCGTTTTCCATCGCCGTGTCGGCGTGAGCGTACGTGTTAGGAGTTGAAGGCATGGCGTTGAACGATAAGTCCAGGAACGAGGCGGTGCTGAAGGCCATCACCGCCAACCGCCTGCGCGACGGCGAGGTGATCTTCCTCGCCCCCGGCCCCGACCTCGGCCCCGACCTCGGCTGGGTGGAGCGTCTGGACGGCGCCGCCCTGTTCGAGGACGCGGCCGCCGCTGACACCGCCCTGGCCGCCGCCAAGGCCAAGGCGGAGGGCGAGCAGTTCGCCGTGGACGTCTACGCCTTCGAACTGCGCGTCGTGGACGGGCAGCGGGTGCCGGTCAAGACGCGGGAGCGCATCCGGGCGCTCGGCCCCACCGTCCGCATCGATCTCGGCAAGCAGGCTGCGGCCTGAACCGGGCGGCCACTTTTTTGACAAGGGCGAGTTCCATGAACCACATCGCGCCCGGCCGCAACGCCGGGGTCTACAGCTACGACGACATCGACCGCCGCTTCGTTGCGGAGCGCGTGGAGCAGTTCCGCGCCCAGGTCGAGCGCCGCCTGTCCGGCGAGCTGACGGAGGACGAGTTCAAGCCCCTGCGGCTGATGAACGGCCTCTACCTCCAGCTCCACGCCTACATGCTGCGCATCGCCGTTCCTTACGGCGTCCTGACCGCGCGGCAGCTCCGCAAGCTGGCCGAGATCGGGCGCAAGTACGACAAGGGCTACGGCCACTTCACCACCCGGCAGAATCTCCAGTTCAACTGGATCAAGCTGGAGGACACCCCGGCGATCCTGCATGAGCTGGCCGAGGTGGACATGCACGCGCTGCAAACCAGCGGCAACTGCGTGCGCAACGTCACCACCGACCAGTTCGTCGGGGCGGCGCGGGACGAAGTGGTGGACGGGCGCGTCTACGCCGAGATCCTGCGGCAGTGGACGACCCTGCACCCCGAATTCACCTTTCTGCCGCGCAAGTTCAAGATCGCCATCATGGGGTCGGACGCCGACCGTGCGGCCATCCGCGTCCATGACGTCGGCGTCTTCGCCAAGCGCAATGAGCGGGGCGAGGTCGGCTTCACCTTCTACGTCGGCGGTGGCCTCGGCCGGTCGCCCTTCATCGGCAAGCTGATCCGCGACTGGGTGCCGGAGGAGGACTTCGTCGCCTATCTCGAAGCCATCCTGCGCGTCTACAACCAGTATGGCCGGCGCGACAACATCTACAAGGCGCGCATCAAGATCCTCGTCCACGAACTGGGCCAGGAGAAGTTCACCCAGGAGGTCGAGGAGGAGTTCGCCCGCCTGCGCGGCCCAAAATACCGCCTCGCGCCGGAGGTCGTCGACGAGATCCGCCGCCGCTTCGGCGGCCCGGCCTTCGAGAAGCTGACCGACGAGCCGGAGTCCTTCCAGGCCGCCAAGGCCACGAACCCGGACTTCGCCCGCTGGGTGGCGGTCAACGTGCTGGCCCACAAGGTTCCCGGCTACGCCGCCGCCACCATCTCGCTGAAGCCCGCCGGCGGCATCCCCGGCGACGCCACCTCGGAGCAGATGGAGCTGATCGCCGATTTGGCCGACGCGCACAGCTTCGGCGAACTGCGCGTCAGCCACGCCCAGAACCTCGTCCTCGCCCATGTCCGGCAGGACGCGCTGTTCACCCTGTGGACGGCGCTGGAGGCCAACGGGCTGGGCACGCCGAACGCCGGGCTGATCGGCGACATCATCGCCTGCCCCGGCCTCGACTACTGCGCGCTGGCCAACGCCCGCTCGATCCCGCTGGCCCAGGCCATCTCGGCCCGCTTCGCCGATCCGGCGCGGCAGCAGACCATCGGCGAGCTGGGCATCAAGATCAGCGGCTGCATCAACGCCTGCGGCCACCATCACGTCGGCGCCATCGGCATCCTCGGCGTGGATAAGAAGGGCGAGGAGTTCTACCAGATCACCGTCGGCGGTGACCCGACCCTGACCACGGCCATCGGCGACATCCTCGGCCCGGCGGTGACCGCCGACGAGACGGTGGACGCCATCGAGGCCATCGTCGAGGTCTATCTGTCCAACCGCTACGACGGGGAACGCTTCATCGACACGCTGAAGCGCGTCGGCCACGGCCCGTTCAAGGAGAGAGTCTATGCCGCTCATTAAGGACGGCCGCATCGTCGAGGACGAGTGGGTCGCGGTCGCCGACGGCGAGCCGGTTCCCGCCGACCGCCCCGCCGTCGTCACCTTCGAGCGCTGGCAGGCGGAGCGTGCGAGCTTCGACGGGCGCAACGCGGCGCTCGGCGTCCGGGTCAAGAGCGGAACCCTGGCCCCGGCCATCGCGCCGGACCTGGGCCGCTTCGCCCTGGTGGCGATCGAGTTTCCGAAGTTCCGCGACGGCCGCGGCTTCTCCACCGCGCGCGAGTTGCGGGAGCGCTATGGTTATGAGGGTGAGATCCGGGCGGTCGGGCACGTCATCCCCGACCAGTACCGCTTCCTCCTGCGCACCGGCTTCACCTCCGCCGAGGCGCCGGAGAACACCAACCCGGAGAGCTGGGCGCACGCCCTGACGGAGATCACCGTCGCCTTCCAGCCGTCGCTGGACGACCCGCAGCCGCTGTCGCTCCTGCGCCGCCGCCTGGGGTCCTGACGCGCATCGCCCCGCGCCTGCGTCCCAATTGTCATGGGAGCGGGCGCGGCGCGGTTTCACACCCCGCCAAACGCCCAGAACAGGCCGCCCGCCGCCGCTGCGGCGAGCGCGACCAGCGCCCCGGCCACGGTGCGCCGCAACCGGGCGTCGCGCCGTTCGACCTCCTGGCGCTTTCTCAGCAGATACTGTTGCTCCGGCCCGAGAAAGGCCCCCGAATCGCCGTCCAGAGAGACGGAGCGTTTCGCATTGCCCCGGCTTCGCACGACAGGGGAGGTCCGGACCTGTGGTCGCGGCGCCCGACCATCCAGGACCATCGATTCGCCCGCCAGAGGGCGCCCCGTCCCCGAGCGGCCCCGGCCGGTCTTCTTGGATGCCTTGCGTCTTTTGCTCGCCATGCTTTTCACCTCTCCGTCCGCCTGCGGAGCATAGCGGTCCTGGCCCGCTTATCCAGTCTCGGAACGCCACAGGCCAGCAAAGTCACACCGCATGGATTTCGGACCTTATGCCGAAGCATTGGGCAATTGAGGCGAATTTGCGGAGATCGAACATTAGTGTCCGCGAATGCGGACGAACGACTGGAAAAATCTCGACAACATCGCTCACACCGCCCGCCGAAATCCGTACTATGCGGCATCGCGCCGATGCAGCCAGGATTTTCGCATGTCCCATGATGTTCCGCTTATTTCCATGATCGCCATCGCATTCGGGTTGGCCTTCATATTCGGATACCTCGCTGACCGCATTCGCTTGCCTCCCCTCGTCGGTTATCTGGTCGCCGGCGTCATCATCGGTCCCTTCACGCCGGGCTTCGTCGCCGATGGCGCTCTCGCCGCCCAGTTGGCCGAAATCGGCGTCATTCTCCTGATGTTCGGCGTCGGTCTTCATTTCTCGCCCTCGGATCTGCTGGCGGTCCGGAAAATCGCCATTCCCGGCGCGGTCGGCCAGATCGGCCTCGCCACGGCGCTGGGCGTCGGGCTGGCTTGGCTGTGGGGCTGGAGTCTCGGCGCCGGCCTCGTGCTGGGCCTCAGCCTGTCGGTGGCGAGCACGGTCGTGCTGCTGAAGGCGCTGGAAGAGCGAGACATGCTGAACACCGCCGAAGGTCGCGTCGCGGTCGGCTGGCTGATCGTCGAGGACCTCGCGATGGTCCTGGCGCTCGTCCTGCTGCCGGCCCTGGCGGAGGTCCTGGGCGGCCACGCACCGGGCGCCGCAGGGGGCGCCGCCGGGGGCCATGGCGCCGGCTCGGACGGTCCGATCTGGCTGACGCTGGCCCTGACGCTGGGCAAGGTCGCCGCCTTCTCCGTTCTGGCGATTGTGCTCGGTCCGCGCGTCGTCCCGGTGATCCTGACCAACGTGGCGCGCACCGGCTCACGCGAGCTGTTCACCCTGTCCGTTCTCGCCATCGCGCTCGGCGTCGCCTACGGCTCGGCGGTGCTGTTCGGCGTATCCTTCGCGCTGGGCGCCTTCTTCGCCGGCGTGGTGCTGAACGAATCGCGCTTCAGCCACAAGGCGGCCACCGATTCGATGCCGTTGCAGGACGCTTTCGCCGTTCTGTTCTTCGTGTCGGTCGGCATGCTGTTCGACCCGTCGATCCTGCTGCGCGATCCGCTGGCGGTCATCGCGGTGGTGGCCCTGATCGTGGTCGGCAAATCGCTGATTGCCTTCGGCATCGTGATCCTGCTGCGCTTCCCGGTGGGCATGGGTCTGGCGGTGTCGGCCAGCCTCGCGCAGATCGGTGAATTCTCCTTCATCCTCGTCGGGCTGGGCATGTCGCTCGGCCTGTTGCCGGAGGAAGGGCGCGACCTCGTGCTGGCCGGCGCCCTGCTGTCGATCACGCTTAACCCGGCGGTCTTCGCGGGCGTCGCGATGCTGCGCAAGCATCTCCAGGCCAAGCGGGCCGCCGGCGTGCCGCCCTATGGCTGGGAGCAGTTCGAGCAGCTCCAGAGCAGCCTCGCCGACGCCCGCCACCAGGCGGAGGAGCGCGAGAAGGAGCACGACCTGCAAATCCAGGCGCTCGCCAAGACCTTCCCGGTGCTGTCGCTGCTGGACGCCCACGAGCAGGAGCGGCTGATGATGCTGTTCCGGCCCAAGTCGGCGGTGCCCGGCGAGCGGATCATCCGCAAGGGCGACCGCGCCAACGCCATGTACTTCATATCCTCCGGCGCCGTGGAGGTGCTCATGGAGGGCCAGACCATCCGCCTGGGCGCCGGCACGATGTTCGGCGAGATGGCCCTGTTGAGCGGCCAGCGGCGCAACGCCGATGTCGCCGCGGTCGACTATTGCCAGCTTCAAGTGCTGGAGCGGCGCGACTTCAACCAGTTCACTGCCCGCCATCCGGCGCTGCGCACGGCCCTGATCGACATGGCCGCGCAGCGGCGCAAGATGAACCAGCAGGACGCCGCCACCGACGAGGCTGTGGCCGCATCGGAAAGCGCCGCCTGAACGGTTCGAAACGGTGTGGCATTCACCGATCCGATAGACGAATGAAGCGGGAGCCTTCGCACAAGCATTTACCGGCAATAAAGCGAAAGGCCTTGAGCCGAAGAAACCCAAGGCCTTTCGTTTTCCCGAACCTGGGCGGAATGATGGTTCTCCGATCCATTCCAGCTATCGACGCCAGTTTGAAGCGTGCCCAGCATGCCTCAAATGACTCATGCGGGAGACCCGTCAACGCTACTCAGAAAAACTGTCCGTACCGCCTGCGGGCGAAGAGATCGTTGGGAGCTGTTTTCCCTTCTCGGGCTGGCGGTGCTTGATCTAGTTTTTCGCCATACACCGCGTATTGGTAACCTATAAGGATGGTTCGACTTAGATGATCCACCTGATCTGCGGACCGAGTTGCGTCGGGAAATCAACATTCTATGAATCAAACTCACCCCGGTTGCTCGATGACCAGGGAAGCAAGGTGCCATTGGTGTTCCCCGACGAAATCGGTGTCCGCCCTCTGCCACCGGGCGATTTTGCCATCCACTACAACATCCTACGCCCTGTCCATGCCATTGATGCCGATGGCGGCCATGAAGTTGAGAATACCCCCTGGTCGTACGACATCGATGAGGCTTGGCTGCGGATCCGGGATTTGCCCGGTCCGAAAAAGGCCACGGTCCTTCTCGCTTCTCTGCATGAACTGAACGCACGAGCCGGTGTGCGGACGTCCATCGAACCGAATCTGCGGTCGGTCGTTCAGGCCTACCCGAACAGCTACTGGACGGGCGTCTATGCCCGGTTTGATTTGTCCCATGTGTACACAAGCTTCATTGATGAGCTTGCTCGGCAAGGGATCAAGGTTGAGTTCATTCATTCAAGAGACGGCAAATTCCTGGATGTTCCACCAGAGAAAATGAATGAGATATTGCACGATCACCCGTCCCGTTATTCACGGGAGAGAATCGAGAACATCATCATATCACCCATTTTTGAGTATCAACGCATAGAGCTGCCACACGGCCTTGCCACGCGTGGGCAGGACCGTTCTGCAACCGCAGCCTTGACCATGCCGGACGATCTGAGTGGCCATTCCGTTCTGGATGTCGGCAGTGCCATTGGATTCTTCTCCTTCGAGGCGGAGCGCCGCGGGGCCCAGCGGGTGGTCGGATTGGAGCCACGCCAAACCCGATTCCAAGCCGCAGTCATCTTGAAGGAAATATTGGGCAGCTCGGTGGAGTTTCGCTGCCAGGACATTTTGGATTACTCACCATCCGAGCCGTTCGATCGTGTGCTCCTTCTCAATGTCATCCATCACCTCAAAGAGCCCATGCGGGTCCTGAGGCGTTGCGCGGAACTCACGCGCAACGCTCTGGTCATCGAGTTTCCCCAGCTTGATGATCCAATATTCGGAGGTGTATTCGATGGTCGCGGAAAAGATTTGAATGACTTGCCTCTCATCGGCGTAAGTTCGGCGGGTGTCGATCAAACCTTCCTATTCACTGCATCTGCGCTTATGCGTATCCTAATGGACCATGAAAAATTGTTCCAACGTTGGGAAATTGCGGAATCACCCATGCCACATCGAAAAATCATGACATTCTATAAATGATAATTCACTTCACGGAGGGGCATGATCTCCATTGACGTGGAAGCCATGGATAAGCCCCATCGGGTCGCATTTTGAAGCGTGGGCAGCGCGAGTTGAGGCCGTGGCGGTGAGCAGCCAACGGCTGGAGTGCCATCAAGCGTAAGCCGCGATTTCCACCCGACAATAAGCCCCACAAGCACAGCCTGCTTCAACACGGCACATGAGCGTCGGCACAGCCAAAGAAAAAGCCTTGGAACCGCAGGGTTCCAAGGCTTCTCTTCCAATCCGGAACTTGGTCGGAGCGACAGGATTTGAACCTGCGACCCCCAGACCCCCAGTCTGATGCGCTACCAGGCTGCGCTACGCTCCGTTCGACGGACCGCCCTTCGTTCCGGAAGGGAGCGGGACTATAGCCGGGACCTTGGTCCAACGCAAGCGCTACAGTTCACTTTTTTCCATGCTTCTCAAATTTCTTTAGCCTCCCCCACTGCGAGCAGAAGGCGCGCCTCCCTCAACTCATCGAGAGCCTGGGCGATGGCCTGCCGGATGGTGTCCGACAGGCCGTCGAGCGCAACGATCGGAGCGGCCTCTTCGGTGGCGACCAAGTCCACGCGCGCCCCGTCCGAAGCAGCCTCAAACGCGTCCGGTTCATCTGGCGCGTCCTCCGCTCTCCTTCGGGCGTCCGGATCGTCGTCCAGCTTCCCATCCTTCAGAAGGCGCTGGACACCCTTGATCGTGTAGCCTTCGCCATACAGCAAATTCTGAATCTGCCGCAGCAGGTCCACGTCTTCCGGGCGGTAATAGCGCCGCCCTCCACCGCGCTTGAGCGGGCGAAGCTGCGGGAACTTGCCTTCCCAGAAACGCAGCACATGCTGCGGCACGTCCAGGTCGGACGACACCTCGCTGATCGTGCGGAACGCCATGGCGGACTTCGTGGTGCCGCGCGCCTTCATATCCGGAAAACCCTTGTTGTCGGCCGGTTCGTGCGGCGGATCAGGAGACCGCCTTCACGCGCTGCGCCTCGGCTTCCTCCGCCTCCACGACCTCGTTGATGCGGTTCTTCAGCACGTGGCTAGCCCGGAAGACCAGGACGCGCCTGGGCAGGATCGGAACCTCTTCGCCGGTCTTCGGGTTGCGGCCGACCCGCTGCCCCTTCTGCCGGATCTGGAAACTGCCGAAGGACGAGATCTTGACCATCTCGCCGCGGGCCAGGGCGTCGGAGATCTCCTCCAGGACGCTTTCGACCAGATCGGCGGATTCGTTGCGCGACAGGCCGACCTCTTGGTAGACCGCTTCGCTGAGCTGCGCGCGGGTGACGGTATTCTGTGACATGGTTCGCTTCCCCCCCGAAACCATAGGGGAAAAACCGTAATCCGGGGAAAGAACCCGGTCAATTCAAAAGCTTGGATCGCGTCGTTGTGAGCGGCGCAGCAAACGCCACCCTACGGGAAAGCGATGCGGGTGCGCGGCTTACCAGCGCACCATCGCGGCGCCCCAGGTCAGGCCACCACCGATGGCCTCCATGAGGATCAGGTCGCCACGCTTCACGCGGCCGTCGTGCACCGCTTCGCACAGCGCCAGCGGGATCGAGGCGGCGGAGGTGTTGCCATGGCGGTCCACCGTCAGCACGACCTTGTCGGATGGCAGCTTCAGCTTGCGGGCGATGCCGTCGATGATCCGCTGGTTGGCTTGGTGCGGCACCAGCCAGTCCACCGCCGACGGCTCCAACCCGTTGGCCGCCAAAGCCTCCTCGACAACCGAGGACAACTTGCTGACGGCATGACGGAACACGTCCTGGCCATTCATCCGCACGTGCCCGGCCGTGCCGGTGGTCGACGGGCCTCCATCGACGTAGAGCAGCCCGTACTGGGCGCCGTCCGAATGCAGATGCGTGGACAACACGCCGCGGTCCGCCGAGGTCCCGGCGGCATCGTAGCCGTCCATCACCACGGCCCCCGCACCGTCGCCGAACAGGACGCAGGTGGTGCGGTCCTTCCAGTCGAGCAGGCGGGAGAAGGTCTCCGCGCCGATGACCAGGGCGCGGTTGGCCTGCCCGATGCGGATGAAGTTGTCGGCGATCGACATCGCGTAGACGAAGCCGGCGCACACCGCCTGGATGTCCAGCGCGAAGCCCTTGGTCCCCAGCGCGGCCTGCACCTTGGTCGCGGTGGCCGGGAAGGTGTTGTCCGGAGTCGTCGTCGCCAGCACGATGCAGTCGATGCTGGCGGCGTCCACCCCGGCATGCTCCAGCGCGCGGGTCGCCGCGGCGATGGCGAGGTCGGAGGTCAGTTCCCCGTCGGCGGCGATGTGGCGCGACTTGATGCCGGTGCGCTGGACGATCCACTCGTCCGAGGTGTCCACACGGGCTTCAAGATCGCGATTCGTGACGACGTTGGCCGGGAGGTAGGAACCGCAGCCGAGAACTCGGGAACGCTTGACCATGATGTTAGACCGCCGCCGCCTTCGTGTCGGGAAGAGGCTTGGCGTCGGCGAGACGCTGCATCTCTTCCTTGATTCGGTCGTTGAAACCGTTTGCCGCCAGATTGTAGGCCACACCGATGGCGTTGGCGAACCCGATGGCGTCGGTGCCCCCGTGGCTCTTCACGCAGACGCCGCGCAGGCCCAGGAACATGGCGCCGTTGTAGCGGCGCGGATCGGTGCGCTGCTTCAAGCGCTTGAAGGCCCCGCGGGCCAGCAGGTAGCCGAGACGCGCCGTCCAGGAGGACTGGAACGTCCGGCGCAGGAACTCCGTGAAGAGCTTCGCCGTGCCTTCGGCGGTCTTCAGGGCGACGTTGCCGGTGAAGCCGTCGGTGACGATCACATCCACCGTACCGGTGGCGATGTCGTTGCCCTCGACGAATCCGTGGAAACGCCCCGGCAGCGGCATCTCGCGCAAACGGGTCGCGGCGGCGCGCACCACCTCGTTCCCCTTCACCTCTTCCGAACCGATGTTCAGCACGCCGATGGTCGGCTCGGACAGGTTCAGCGCGGTGCGCGCGAAGACCGCGCCCATCACGGCGAACTGCACGAGATTCTCGGGCTGGCATTCGGTGTTGGCGCCGAGGTCGAGCATGACGCTCTCCCCCCGCAGGGTCGGGAAGAAGGAGGCGATGGCCGGACGGTCGATTCCGGGAATCGTCTTCAGCACGAACTTGGCCATGGCCATGAGCGCGCCGGTGTTGCCGGCGGAGACCACACAGGCGGCTTGCCCGCCCGCCACCGAGTCGATGGCGAGACGCATGCTCGACTGGCGTCCGGCGCGCAACGCGACCGACGGCTTGGCATCGCCGGCCACGGCGTCCGGGGTGTGGCGCACCTCGGCCACCGCTCTCAAGGCGGGCCGCTGCGCGAGCAGCGGCTCGATGCGGGCGGTGTCCCCGAACAGCAGGTAATGCACCTGCGGGTGACGCTCGCGGGCGATATCCGCCCCGGCAATCACCATGTCGGGTCCTTTGTCACCGCCCATGGCATCAAGGGCAATGGTCAGGCGCTGGCTCACCGCGGACAGGCTCCCTGGCTAGGACGTAGGGCGGCCAACCAAACCGCCATCAGGCCGCCGGAGCGCTCTGAACCACTTCGCGCTGGTCGTAGTGACCGCAAGAGTCGCAGACATGGTGCGGGCGCTTCAGCTCGCCGCAGTTCGAGCACTCGGCGTAGGACGAGGTCGGGAGAGCGTGGTGCGAGCGACGCATGTTGCGGCGCGACTTGGAGGTCTTCTTCTTCGGAACAGCCATGGCCGTAAACTCTCTTCATTGTAAAAGGCGGCCCGAAGAGGGGCCGCCTGACGCGAGCGGCATTCAATACGGCAATTGCCCACGGAGGGCAAGCCCGTTCCGCCCTCAATTCTGTCGTTTCAGACGTTCCAGCGCGGCGAACGGGTTCGGCTTCTCCGGAGCGGCATCGGCATCATCATCGGCGGGGGCCATGCCCTCCTCCTCATCTTCGCCTTCGCTGTACCCGTCGAACGCCACGCCTTCTGCATGAGGATAGGGGTCGAGCGCCAGGGACAAATGCTGGGCGGCCAGTTCGCCGATGTCGATGCGTCCGTTGGTCATGGCCTCCGGAATGTCCTCCTCGGCGACGTTCGGGTCGATCTCGATCTCGTCGTCCTCGTCGGGGACCATCGACTCCGGCGCGAACAGCGCGCCGAAGCGGTCGGACACCTGGGCGGGCACCGGCTCCAGCGTGATGACGCAGGTCTGTACCACGTCGGCCTCCAGTTCTCCTTCCACGCGCACCATCTGGCCGCCGCGCACGGAGCGCAAGCGGACCCGGGCGGTCAGCCGCCCGATTCCCTCCAGTTCGAACCGTTCGGCCAGCGCCTTGCGCTCGGCTTCCGTCGCCTCGATGGTTTCGACCAGATCGCCGTCACGGTGAACGGCGTCGGCGCGGACGATGCGCGAAAATTCCGGCGCAGGGCTGGCGGAGGGTTGAGTTGTGTTGCGCATGTCGAGCAGTTCCTTGTCACAGCGCCCGTTCTGAAGCGGACGCCTTCGTCTCACTGTCAGATGAATTCGGACGCCGGGAAAGGCAAGTCCAATCGCCACCCCTATAATCCAATCGCCACCCCTATAATAAGGAGAGACTCGATGGACGCGATCAGTCGGTCCCGGCGCCGGGCGGCGGACCGAAGCGCACCTCCCCGGCCATGAGCGACTCCAGCGGTTGCGTCTCCAGCCCGGCGGCCTCGCGCCGGACATAGGCCGCCATGACGGCCAGCCGCTCCGGCGGCACCTCCGACACGGTGCCATAGACGTTGTTGTCGAGGGCGACCTCCAACGCCTGCTCCCCCTCGTCGGCGAGCGCACGGTCATAGACCTCGATCCGGCCGGCGATGCCGCGTGCCATGGTCTTGATGCGCCGCCCGACTCCGCTGTCGCCCACCCCCTGCTCCATCAGCGACTTCTCGAAATGGTCGATCATCGCCTCGAAGAGCAGGCGCGAGCGGTCCGCGGCGGCGGCCCCCTGCCCCTTCAGGCGGCGCATGACCAAGAAGACATGAAGCACCACCATGTCGAAGCGCCCATCCAATGTGTCGGGAACGCCAAGGTCACGGTAGAAGGCCGGCAAGCGGGCCTGCGCTGCGATGGTGAGATAGAAATCGGCGACGGCGCGGGCTTCACGCCGACGCCGGAACAGGCGGTCAAGCACGGTTTCTCTCTCGTTCGGAGTTTCGTTGACAGGACAAACCGCGCGATGCGATTGTCCCGGCATTGCGGGCGGAGTCCGGCCTGCCGCAAGGGTCCGGCGGTCCGCCCGCGCCATCATAGCCTGAGCACCATGACGAGATCGATTCCTTCGGCGCTGTGCGCCTTCGCCTTTCTGGGTCTCGCCGTCTCCGCGTGCTCGCCCACCGTGGCGACCCGCGGCAACATGGCGGACCCCGACCGCATCGCCGAGATCAAGGCCGGCCAGTCGCGGCGGGAGGATGTGGCGGACATCCTCGGCACGCCGACCTCCGTGGGAACCTTCGACCAGAATGTCTGGTACTACATCGGCCAAAAGACGGAGAAGGTCGCCTTCTTCCAGCCGAGCGTGATGGAGCGCCGTGTCGTCGTCGTCCATTTCGACGATGCGGGCGTGGTGACGGAGATGAAGCAGCTCGACGCCACCGACGGGCAGCAGATCGACATCGTCGATCGCAGCACCCCCACCGCCGGCCGCGAGCTGAGCTTCCTCGAACAGATGCTTGGCAACGTCGGACGCTTCTCCGCCAAGGACTCGCGCAACCGCGGCCCCGGCCGCTGACGCCAACCGGTCTGCAGAGACACGAAAAGCCCCGCTTCCGCGGGGCTTTTCTTTTGGTGCCGTCCCGATCGATGTCGATCCGACTCAGCCGATCTGGGCGAGGATCGCCAGCAGCAGGATCGCCACGATGTTGGTGATCTTGATCATCGGGTTGACCGCCGGACCGGCGGTGTCCTTGTACGGGTCGCCGACGGTGTCGCCGGTCACCGCCGCCTTGTGCGCGTCGGAACCCTTGCCGCCGTGGTTCCCCTCCTCGATGTACTTCTTGGCGTTGTCCCAGGCGCCGCCGCCCGAGGTCATCGAGATGGCGACGAAGATTCCCGTCACGATGGTGCCCAGCAGCATGGCGCCCAAGGCGGCGAAAGCCTGCGCCTGACCAGCAATGGCGGCAATGACGATGTACAGGACCACCGGCGCCAGGACCGGCAGCAGCGACGGGATGACCATCTCCTTGATCGCGGCGCGGGTCAGCATATCGACGGCGCGGCCATAGTCGGGTTTGGCGGTGCCCTCCATGATGCCGCTGATCTCACGAAACTGGCGGCGCACCTCCACCACCACCGATCCGGCGGCACGCCCGACCGCGGTCATGCCCATCGCCCCGAACAGGTAGGGCAGCAGGCCGCCGATCAGCAACCCGACGACCACGTAGGGATCGTCCAGCCGGAACTCGACCGTCACGTTCGGGAAGTAGTGCTTCAGATCCTGCACATAGGCGGCGAACAACACCAGCGCGGCCAGACCGGCGGAGCCGATGGCGTAGCCCTTGGTCACCGCCTTCGTGGTGTTGCCGACGGCGTCGAGCGCGTCGGTCGTCACGCGGATGTCCTTCGGCATGTCGGCCATTTCGGCAATGCCGCCCGCGTTGTCGGTCACCGGACCGTAGGCGTCCAAAGCCACCACCATGCCCGCCAATGCGAGCATCGTGGTCGCGGCGATGCCGATCCCGAAGATGCCGGCCTGTCCGTAGGCGATGATGATGCCGACGCAGATGACCAGGACGGGAAGCGCCGTCGCCTCCATCGACACGGCCAGCCCTTGGATCACGTTGGTGCCGTGCCCGGTCTCCGACGCGCGGGCGACGCTGCGCACCGGGCGGAAAGCGGTGGAGGTGTAGTATTCGGTGATCCACACCAGCAGGCCGGTCACGCCCAGCCCGACCAGGGACGAGACGAACAGGTTGCCTCCGGTGACGTAGCCGCCGCCGTTCAGCGCGATGGGCCGGGTGAAGCCGAACATGATCGCGGTCACGATCAGGATCAGCACCAGCGAGATGCCGGCGGTCGCCGCCAGCCCCTTGTAGAGGGCGGCCATGATGTTGTTGTTGCTGCCCAGCTTCACGAAGAAGGTGCCGGCGACGGAGGCGGCGATGCAGACCGCGCCGATGACCAGCGGGTAGACGAGCAGCAGGCGGATCACCTCGCCCGAAAAGAAAATCGCCGCCAGCAGCATGGTGGCGACGATGGTGACGGCGTAGGTTTCGAAGAGGTCGGCGGCCATACCGGCGCAGTCGCCGACGTTGTCGCCCACATTGTCCGCGATCACCGCGGGGTTGCGGGGATCGTCCTCCGGGATGCCGGCCTCGACCTTGCCCACCAGATCGGCGCCGACGTCGGCCCCCTTGGTGAAGATGCCGCCGCCCAGCCGCGCGAAGATGGAGATCAGCGAGGCGCCGAAGCTGAGGGCGACCAGGGCCTCCAGCACGGAGCGGACCTCGATCGGGTCGGTCACGCGGTAGATCATGGTCAGGATGCCGTAATAGACACCCACCCCCAACAGACCCAGCCCGACCACCAGCATGCCGGTGATCGCCCCCGCCTTGAAGGCGATGTCCAGCGCCGGGGCCAAGCCATGGGTCGCCGCCTGGGCCGTGCGCACGTTCGCCCGCACCGACACGTTCATGCCGACATAGCCGGCGGCCCCCGACAGGACCGATCCGATCAGGAAGCCGATGGCCACATGCAGGCCGAGGAAGGCGCCGAGGATGATGAGAAGCACCACGCCGGCGATGGCGATGGTGGTGTACTGGCGATTCAGATAGGCTCGGGCGCCCTCCTGCACGGCCGCTGCGATTTCCTGCATGCGGTCGGACCCGGCGGAGGCCGCCATGACTTGCTTGCCCGCGTAGTACCCATACGCCAGGGCCAACAGGCCGCTGGCGATGATGATGACGAACGCTGCTGCCATCGGTTCCCCCAAATTCTTATGGTTTCGGGCCCGATTACCGCCTTGTCGTGAAAACGACCCGTACAAACGAAGGTGGATGACGGGCGAGTTGTTCCTAAAAAGGATGCCGAAGAGAATGGCACAATGCAACAGCCGCCGCGCCCGAATAGGCGCGGCGATTTGGCCGAGGCGCTCCTGACTTTCGGATAGGCTTTTTTAAGAACGGTTACAAATTGCGCTGTGTAACCACCTGAACAAGAACATTTTGCACCACGCCCTCCCCCACCACTTTCGCAGCGGCGGCAGCGAGTTTTTCTTTTACGGCAATGATGTTGACCAAGTTGCCCGTCATCACCGACCGGTCGTCGACGCCCGCGTAGAGGGCCGTCAGGCAGCGATCGAAGACGAGCGGCTGGCGGGCCTGGACATAGGGAACCTTGTCGAGAACCACCTCCAGCGTAACGACCACAGTCACGAACTGCTCGACCTTCTGCGTGCCGATGGCCGGAACGACAAAGGGAGCCATGCGGACGAAGCCGGTGGGCGGCTTGGGCGGCGGCTCCTCCTTCTTGGGGGCCGACTCCTCATGCTCGACGAAATACTTGTTGTAGATCATCCAGCCGCCGAAACCCGCACCGCCCAGCAGAAGCAGGCCCAAAACCAGCAATATGACGGCCTTGATCACGCCCATCCCTTCCCGGATACGGAACGGGTCGAGTCTAGCGCCGCCCTGCTTTCGATTGCGTTAAGCGGAGTCGCGGGACGACGGCGCTCTGGGAAATGCCGGCGCTGTCAGAAATGGTCCCAGCCGCGAGTCGGCAGGTCGAGAACCCGCCCCTGCGGATCGGCCACCGTGACCTCTCCCGCCGGCCCCTCCAACAAGCGGCCGATGGCCGTCACCGGCACGCCGGTCTCCGCCGACAGGGCGGCGAGCGCTGACGCGGCATCTTCCGCAGCGGTGAAGAGCAGTTCGTAATCGTCGCCACCGGTCAGAGCCATGGCGAAGCGCACCGGATCGTCGCCGATGACCGACCTTGCGGCGTCCGACAGGGGCACGCGGCCCGACTCCAGAAGCGCGGCGCAGCCCGATTCCTCGCACAGGTGGCCGAGATCCGCGACCAGACCGTCCGACACGTCCAGGCAGCCGGTCGCCAGTCCGACCAGACGCGGCCCCAGCGTGGTCCGCGGATCGGGCCGCCGCAGACGACCCAGCAGTGCGGCGCGCGCCGAGTCGTCGGCCACCTCCAGCGTTCCGTAGGCGATCCGCAGGCCGAGCGCCGCGTCGCCGATGCTGCCGGTGACGTAGACTCGGTCGCCGGGGCGCCCACCCCAGCGCGGCACCGCCCCGCCCTTCGGCACCAGACCGAAGGCGGTCACCGACAGGGTGATGGGACCGGAGGTCGAGACCGAGTCGCCACCCGCCAGGGCGATACCGAACCGGGCCTGATCCTCGCCCAGACCGGCGGCGAAGCTGGCCAGCCAGTCCTCGCCCACCGTCTTCGGCAGTGCGGTGACCAGCGTGTAGGCGTAGGGAGCCGCGCCCATGGCGGCGAGGTCCGACAGGTTGGTGCGCAGCAGCTTCGCGGCGATGTCGCCGGGCGCGTCGTCGGGGAAGAAATGGACGCCCGCCACCATGGCGTCCGTGGTGACGACCAGTTCCTGGTCCGGTGGAACACCGAACACGGCGGCGTCGTCGGCAAGCCCGCGGGCGCCCGGGAAACCGGACGCCAGCGGCCTGAAATAGCGGTCGATCCGCCCGAACTCGCCGAGCGGCTTGCCGGTCGTTTCCCTAGCGGTCTTTGGACTGGTCACGGCTAGGGTCCGGCTGGGCCAGTTCGTCCGGCCGCAACGCCCGGGCCACATGGTCGAGCACACCGTTCACCATGCCCGGCTCGCGCGCCGCGAAGAAGGCGTGCGCCACATCCACATACTCGCTGATGAGGATGCGCGGGTGAGTATCGTTGTGGACGAACAGCTCATAGGCGCCGGCCCGCAGGATGGCGCGCATCAGCAGTTCCAGGCGGTCCAGCGCGTAGCGCGGCTCCAGGGCCGAGGCCAGCATGCCGTCCACCTCCGTCCGGCGGTGCGCGGCGCCGCGGACGATGTCGGCGAACAGCTGCGGGTCGGCGGTGACGAACTTCGCCCCGTCGATCTCCTCGCCCAGCCGGTGATTGACGAACTCGCCGATCACGGATTCCACGGCGATGCCGGTCGGTTCGATCTGGTTCAGGTCGATCTGGTACAGGGCCTGAACGGCGGCAAGGCGCGCGGCCTTACGCCGGGCCTTGGCCGATCCGCCACCCGTCCGGTTCCGGGAGCCGCGCTTCTGTTTCGCGCGGCCAGCCGCGTCGTCGTTGCTCATGATGCTCAGTCTGTCAGGAATTGCACCGCGGGGTCACCGCGGATAGAGGCGGAATTGGCGCTTGAGTTCGATCATGTCAAGGCAGGCGCGCGCCGCGAAACCACCCTTGTTCTTGGCCGTCACCGAAGCCCGCGCCCAGGCCTGCTCGCGGTTCTCCACCGTCAGCACACCATTGCCGATGGCCAGCGCGTAGCGCAGCGCGAGGTCCTGGAGACCGCGGGCGCTCTCGTTGCAGACGATGTCGTAATGGGTGGTCTCGCCGCGGATCACGCAGCCCAGCCCGACATAGCCGTCGAAACGCTTGCGCGCCGTGAAGAAATCCATGGAGCGCAGGGCGTAAAGGATCGCCGCCGGGATCTCCAGGCATCCCGGGACCGAGACGCGCTGGTAGGTGGCGCCCTCCTTCTCGATCTCGGCGATGGCGCCTTTCACCAGCTCGTCGGCGATGTCCTCGTAGAAGCGGGCTTCCACGATCATCAGGTGGGGCTTTTCGGTCATCTCGGGTCGCTCGGCTGGCGGTTACTGGTCATGCAGGGGAATCGGGCGGTGGCCGAGCACGGTCAGGCCGTACCCCTCCAGCCCGATGATGGACTTCTTGCGGTTCGACAGCAGAACCATGTCGCGTACGCCCAGGTCCAGCAGGATCTGCGCGCCAACGCCATAATCCCGCAGGGCGGGGGTCGGATTCTCGTGGCCTTCCAGCCGCGCCAGCACCGATTCGGTCAGACTGTTGGCCATCGGCTCGCGCAGCAGGACGATGACGCCGCGGCCTTCCCGCGCGATCATCTCCATCGAGGCCTGAAGCTCGCCGTCGCGCGCGGCGCTCTTGTCGCCCAGCACGTCGTCCAGCACCGACAGGGCGTGCATGCGCACCAGCACCGGCTCGTCGCCGGAGATGTCGCCGCGCACCAGCGCGATGTGCTCCGCGTAGGCCACCTTGTTGACGTAGACGTACATCTGGAAACGCCCGCCGAAGCGGCTGTCCAGCGTCGCCGCCAGCTTCTGCTCGACGATCGTCTCGGTGCGGCGGCGATAGGCGATCAGGTCGGCGATGGTGCCCACCTTCAGCCCGTGGAACTGCGCGAACTTCACCAGATCCGGCAGGCGGGCCATGGTTCCGTCGTCGTTCATGATCTCGCAGATCACGCCTGCCGCGGTCATGCCGGCCATGCGGGCGATGTCCACTGAGGCTTCCGTGTGGCCGGCGCGGACCAGCACGCCGCCGTCGCGGGCGAGCAGCGGGAAGACGTGGCCCGGCGTCACGATGGCGTCCGGCCCGGCCGTCGGGTCGATGGCGACCTGGATGGTGCGGGCGCGGTCGGCGGCGGAGATGCCGGTGGTGACACCCTCGCGCGCCTCGATGGAGACGGTGAAGGCGGTCTGGTGGCGGGTGCCGTTCTGCTGCGCCATCAGCGGCAGGCGCAGCCGTTCGATGTGGTTCTGGTCCATGGCGAGGCAGATCAGGCCACGCCCGTACTTGGCCATGAAGTTCACGGCCTCGGGGGTCGCGCACTGGGCCGGGATGACCAGATCGCCTTCGTTCTCGCGGTCCTCGTCATCGACGAGGATGAACATCTTGCCCTGGCGCGCCTCCTCAAGGATCTCCTCGGGGCGCGACAGATATTCATGAAACTCGGACGTCATTCCTGCCCTGCCAGCCGTGCGACATACCGCGCGAGCATATCGATTTCCAGGTTCACCCGGTCCCCGGCCTTCAGCGCGCCGAAGGTGGTCGCATCCTGGGTGTGCGGGATGATGTTCACGCCGAAGCGCGCGCCATCGACCTCGTTCACCGTCAGCGACACGCCGTCCAGCGCCACAGACCCCTTGGGGGCGATGTACTTCGCCAGATTGGCCGGCGCCTCAAAGGTGAACCGCTTGGATTCGCCGTCGGGGCGGACATCGACCACGGTGGCGACGCCGTCGACATGGCCGGACACGATGTGCCCGCCCAGCTCGTCGCCGACCTTGAGCGCGCGCTCCAGATTGACGCGCGTGCCCTCGGCCCAGCCGCCCAGCGTCGTCTTCGACAGGGTCTCGGCGGAGGCCTGCACGGCGAACCAGCCCGGTCCCTTCTCGACCACGGTCAGACAGACGCCGTTGTTGGCGATGGACGCGCCGATGGGAACCGTCTCCATAGCGAAGACGGTTTCGACGGTGAACCGGGTGTCGCCCTGCCGTTCCACGGCCCGAACGCGCCCAACATCGGTGATGATTCCGGTGAACATGGGCCGGCAATTTAGCAGGTTTTCAATCGTGTGAAAGATTCATCCGCACGGCGTGGCACGCAACGGACTGTTGCGCACGGCACGGTGCCGGACGCCATGAAAATCAGCGTCGCTTAACCGCGCCGGACGTAGCTTTCCACGAGGTCGTCCCCGGCCTGCCGCAGGTCGGTCCGGCGGAATCGCGCCATGCGCTCCAATCCGTCCACCCCGAAGGCATGGACCGCCGGCAGCCCGTCGCCCCCTATGACGGAGGCGGCGCGGAACCATTCCAGTCGGTCCACCAGATTGGCCCGCAACAGCGAGGCCGCCAGCGTTGCGCCGCCCTCCACCAGCACGCGGGTCAGACCGCGGCGGGCCAGGGCGGCGCTCGCCGCGACCAGATCCGGCAGCCCCGCGGAGTCGGCCGGCACACGGATGACCTCCAGTCCGCAGTCCTGGAAGACGGCCAGACGGCCGGGGTCCGCGTCCTCGCGCGTGACGACCCAGGTCGGCACGGGCCGCGCGCCCACGGCCAGCTTCCCGGTCAGCGGCAGGCGCAGCCGGCTGTCCACCACGATCCGTACGGGCGAACGATGGGCCAGCCCCGGCAGACGGCAGGTGAGTTCCGGGTCGTCGGCCAGGGCGGTGCGGATGCCGACCATGATCGCGTCGTGAGTGGCGCGCAACCGGTGTCCCCAGGCCCGCGCCGTCGGCCCGGTGATCCATTGCGACTGGCCGCTGTGGGTGGCGATGCGCCCGTCCAGCGTCGTCGCCGCCTTCAGTGTATAGAGTGGGCGTTCGTCCTGGATGCGCCGGAAGAAGCCCTCGTTGAGCGTCCAGGCCGCGTCCTCGCAGACGCCGGTGTCCACCGCGATCCCGGCGGCGCGCAGCCGCTCCAGCCCGCCACCCGCCACCCGCGGGTCGGGATCGCCGCAGGCCACCACCACCCGCGCCACCCCGGCCTCGACCAGAGCCAGAGCGCAGGGTGGAGTTTTCCCGTAGTGGTTGCAGGGCTCCAGTGTCACATAGGCGGTGGCGCCGCGCGCAGCGCCACCGGCGCGGGCCAGTGCTTCCGTCTCGGCGTGGGGCCGCCCGCCCGGCTGGGTCCAGCCGCGCCCGACCACCACGCCGTCGCGCACGATGACGCAGCCCACCGCCGGGTTCGGCCAGGTGTTGCCGAGCCCGCGCGCCGCCAGGGCCAGCGCGGCCCGCATGTGGCGGACATCGTCGGGGTGGATGGCTTGCATCGCCATGGGCGCCGCCCGCCTCCTCACCCGTTCTGGGCTTCGGGAGCGAGCTGTTCGACGAACTCGTTGAAGTCCGACGCCTCGCGGAAGTCCTTGTAGACCGAGGCGTAGCGGATGTAGGCGACCTGATCGAGCGTCTGGAGCGCCACCATGATCATCTCGCCGATCTGCTTCGACGGGATCTCGCTCTCGCCGGAGGATTCGAGCTGGCGCACCAGGCTGTTCACCACCCGGTCGATACGGTCGGCGTCGATCGGGCGCTTGCGCAGGGCAATGCGCATGGAGCGCAGGAGCTTTTCGCGGTCGAAAGGCTCCCGCTGGCCGGTGCTCTTCACCACCGTCAGCTCACGGAGCTGAACGCGCTCGAAGGTGGTGAAGCGCGCGCTGCAACTGGGGCAGAACCGCCGTCTGCGGATCGCCGAGTTGTCCTCGGTCGGTCGCGAGTCCTTGACCTGGGTGTCCTCGTGTCCGCAGAACGGGCAGCGCATGTCCGGCCTTTCCCCTTAGTCGGTCGTGATGATTACAGGGTCGGATAGATGGGGAAGCGGCGGCACAGCTCGCGCACCTCCTCCCGCACCTTGGCCTCGACCGCCGCGTTGTCGCCGGAGTTGCTGGCGGCCAGACCGTCCAGCGTCTCGACGATCAGGCGGCCGACCTGCTCGAATTCGGCCACGCCGAAGCCGCGGGTGGTGGCCGCCGGGCTGCCCAGACGGACGCCGGAGGTGACCATCGGCTTCTGCGGGTCGAACGGCACGCCGTTCTTGTTGCAGGTCATGCCGGCGTGCTCGAGGCTCGCCTCGGCGGCCTTGCCGGTCAGGTTCTTCGGGCGCAGGTCGACCAGCACGATGTGGCTGTCGGTGCCGCCGGAGACGATGTCCAGGCCGCCCTCGATCAGCACCTTCGACAGGGCGCGGGCGTTGTCCAGGACGCTCTTGGCGTAGGTCTTGAACTCCGGACGCAGCGCCTCGGCGAAGGCCACCGCCTTGGCAGCGATGACGTGCATCAGCGGGCCGCCCTGCAGGCCGGGGAACACCGCCGAGTTGATCTTCTTGGCGATCTCCTCGCTGTTGGTCAGCACCATGCCGCCGCGCGGGCCGCGCAGCGTCTTGTGGGTGGTGGTGGTGACCACGTCGGCGTAGGGGAACGGGTTCGGGTAGACGCCGCCGGCGATCAGGCCGGCGTAGTGGGCGATGTCCACCATGAAGTAGGCGCCGACCTCGTCCGCGATGGCGCGGAAGCGCTGGTAGTCGAGGACGCGCGGATAGGCGGAGCCGCCGGCGATGATCAGCTTCGGCTTGTGCTCGCGGGCCAGACGCTCGACCTCGTCGAAGTCGATCAGGTGGTCGTCACGGCGCACGCCGTACTGCACGGCCTTGAACCACTTGCCCGACAGGTTCGGGGCAGCGCCGTGGGTCAGGTGGCCGCCGGCCGCCAGCGACATGCCGAGGATGGTATCGCCCGGCTGGAGCAGGGCGAGGTTGACCGCTTGGTTGGCCTGCGACCCTGAGTTCGGCTGGACGTTGGCGAAGCCGCAGCCGAACAGCTTGCAGGCGCGCTCGATCGCCAGCGTCTCGGCCACGTCCACATACTCGCAACCTCCATAGTAACGCCGGCCCGGATAGCCTTCGGCGTACTTGTTGGTCATGACCGAGCCCTGGGCCTCAAGCACCGCCTGGGAGACGATGTTCTCGGACGCGATCAGCTCGATCTGCTCCTGCTGGCGGACAAGCTCGTCGCGCACCGCGCGGGCCAGTTCGGGATCGGTCTCGGCAAGCGAGGCAGCGAAGAAGCGGCCGATCTCGGCGCGGGGGTCGGCGTTGGTCACGGTCATGGCAGGGCAGGTCCTTGGTTCAGAAAGCAGTCACGGGCCGGGTGAAGGGCCATCTCATCCCATCTTGGCGATTCGCCGGCTGTGCCGTTCACCGCCTTCGAAATCGGTCTTCAAAAAGGCGTCCACGCAATCCTTCGCGATCTCCGCGCCGATGATGCGGGCGCCCAGAGCCACCACGTTCGCGTCGTTGTGCTGGCGCGCGAGGCGGGCGGTCGTCACGTCATGCACCAGGGCCGCACGGATGCCCGGGTGACGGTTCGCCGCGATGCTGATACCGATGCCGCTGCCGCAGATCAAGACGCCGCGCGCCGCGCGCTTGTCGTTGATGGCAGCGGCCAGCGCCGTGGCGAAATCCGGATAGTCCACCGATTCCGGACCGTTGCAGCCGAGGTCCAGCACCTCGTAGCCGGCGTCGGCCAGCCAGGAGGCGATCTGGGCCTTCATCTCGTACCCCGCGTGATCGGACGCGATCGCGATGGTGGTCATGAAAGAAAAACTCCGTGCACGAATACGAATGGCGCCGGCCCGGGGAAACACCCGGCGGGGACGGCGGCATGGCGCGCAAGCTACCAGATATCGCCCCGAACCGCCAGAAGGACACAACGCACAGGGGCTTTGCACCGGACACAGAACCGCAAAGGGGGGATGCCGGGCGTCGGCACGGCGAAGGGGAGCCGATCCACAATGCATGCCGAGAACAAATGTTTCTCTATTTCCCGCCACCGTTGACATTAGCGGCCAGTAAGCAGGTCGACCGATTCGGTCTCGCACCACGAATCGGTCAGTTGCGGTGCCCGATTCTCATGGTCTTGCCTAGCTTCCCCGCACTAGACGATGCCTAAACGTGGGGCAGTGCAGCCGCAGCCCGGCCATTTCCTGCGACATCTGATTTGCCACGCCTTGTAACTTCATGCAGTTTGCAAATAACTTAATTCGCTCCTCTCGAAATTATATTGACACCCAAATCACGCTGTGCAACTTGGTTGCTAGGGACAAAATGAAAAATCAGGACTAATGGCAATGAGTGACCAGCTTCGCGCCGATGTGCCCGATAACGAGCTTCTGCGGATGACCGCGGACATCGTCTCCGCATATGTCAGCAAGAACGTTCTGCCGGCGCAGCAGATTCCCGAGGTGATCAACACGGTCTACTCGTCGCTGACCGGGCTGAACACGCAGCCCCGAGAAATTCCTTCGGAGCCGCTGAAGCCCGCCGTGCCGATCCGCAAGTCGGTGACGCCCGAATACATCGTGTGTCTGGAAGACGGCAAAAAGCTGAAGATGCTGAAGCGCCATCTGCGCTCCACCTACAATATGTCGCCGGACGAATACCGGGCGCGCTGGAGCCTGCCGCCGGATTATCCGATGGTTGCGCCGAACTACGCGGCGCAGCGTTCCGAGTTCGCCAAGCGCATCGGCCTCGGCCGCAGTTCCGGCCGCCAGACACGCCGCAAGGCCGGCTGAGCGCCAGCACCGTCCTGAACGAACAGGGCCGGCCTCCCCGATGGGAGGCCGGCCCTGTGTCGTTTCAGCGTCATGTCTTTCGTTGATCCGGACCGTGAGGCGGTTGGACCTTACCGAGCCCGCCCGCGCCGCTCCTCACCCACAGTTACGGCCGGACAGGCGGCAGTTGAAGCGTTCAACATTACGGGTCAACTCCTGCCCTGTGCTGGTGTTCTCCTCGTTCAGGCAGCGCAGATAGTCCATGGTCTTGTCCACATACTCCTTCACCTCGAACTGGCAGGTGGCCATCTTGTCCGCGCTGACAAAGGTGGTGGTGTCGCTCATGCAGAGCGGAACGCCGGGCTTCGTGCAGATGATGGTGGTTTCCGACCGCGCCGCCGGGCTTTGCAGCGCCACGGCCAGCACCAGCAGCGTGGCCGCCGGCTTCAGGGTCTCTCTCAACAGCACGGGCAATCTCCGCAAGACCGTCACGCAACGCATTGCGATCGTCTCCCTCCGCATTCGGTCAGGACTGCCGCGCCTGGACAGCATTGTCCGGAAAGCGCGGCGGTCCGTTCGTTCGTGGAACGGTTTCTACAGGCGTTACATCCGATGCACCAGTGCCCACGGCGTGGCATAGGTCTAGAGTCGGAGCCGAGCAGTTCACCCTCCGGACCGGTTCCGCAGGTCCGGCACCGGGATGTCAGTGCTCACCATCAGCAGAAGCCAAGACTAGCCGCGCCCCCCCGCCCCGCCGGGTGGGCGCGCTTCTTGGCGTTTGTACCCGCGCAATTCGGTCAGCGTTTGGCCGCGTCGCGCTTCATGACGAACTGGAGCTTGCTGATCGCGGTCCGTTTCAAAAGCTCCAGGCTGCCGGTGGCCGGCCCGACGACCGAGACCTCCGTCGCGGTGACGGGATCAATGGCCATGACCTTCAGATAGCTGCCGACCCGCTGGAACTCGAACAGCACCTCGCCGACGCCGTTTCCCGCGCCGTTTCCAGCCGTCTGGCCTTTTCCAGGCGCCCGATTGCCCACCATCACTTCTTCTCCATCACCGGCCTTCACCGGTCCCGTTACCACCTTAGCACAGCGCAACCGCTCCGGAACCCCGTCTGCCACGTCCTGTTGTTGGCGGACGACGCACACAGCAAGGGAGTACCGGCACCATGGCTGCCAAGACCATGCAGGATCTGCTGATCGAAGAACTCCGCGACATCTACCACGCCGAAAGGCAGCTCACCAAGGCTCTGCCGAAGCTGGCCAAGGCGGCACACTCCGAACAGCTCCGCACGGCCTTCGAATCCCATCTGGAAGAAACCCGCGGCCAGATCGAACGGCTGGAGCAGGTGTTCGACGAGTTGGACACCCGCACCCGCGGCAAGCATTGCGACGCGATGGAGGGGCTGATCAGCGAAGCGCGCGAGATCATGGAAATGGGTCTCGCCCCCGAAGTGCAGGACGCTGCCCTGATTGCCGCCGCCCAGAAGGTGGAGCATTACGAGATCGCCAGCTACGGGACCGTCCACGCCTACGCCACCGCCTGCGGCCTCACCAAGGTGGCGGAGCTGTTGGAGCAGACTCTGAACGAAGAGAAGGAAACCGACAAGAAGCTGAACATGCTGGCAATCAACGACGTGAACAAAAAAGCGATCCAGGCCAGCGGGAAAAAGGCGGCCTGACGACGGCGCGCCGGGTCATAAGCCGAATCTCTTGTTACAGCGGGCGCCATTGAAGGCGGGCGGGCGAGCCCCTACTATCGGGCTCATCCAATCGATTTCTCCGGTGCCCCCATGCGCAGGGTCGCGTCCATCCTCGGTTCCCTTCTTATCGCCGCCACCATCGCCGGTTTGTCCACGGTGGTTCAGGCGGCGGAGGGGCCGGCGGCCCTGCCGCCCTCCGTCCGCATCAAGCCGGTGATGGTCCCCATCGTCACCCGCGGGCAGGTGGAGCGCTACACGCAGATCGAGGTGATGTTGGAGGTGGCGAACGCTACCCGCCTGGGTGAAGTCCAGGTCGCCATCCCGCGGCTGCACGACGCCACGCTCCGTGCGGTCTATCTGGGCATCGAGGAGGGATGGATCGTCCGCGGCAACATCGCCAACATGCCCGCTCTGCGCCGCAAGATCGACGAGGAGAGCGTCAAGCTGTTCGGCAAGGACGTCGTCAGCCGCATCCTCATCACCCCTTTGTCCCGCCAATCCTCCTTTCCCTGACACATCCCCCCTTCCGGCGGTTGCCTCATCGGCCACTTCGCGGCAGCATGGCCGCCTGACCGGTAAGGAAACGCGAGAATGGCCGTGGTGTATGTGGCGCGCAGTGCCGCGCTGACGAAGTGGGCGTCCGACGTCGGACAGGGAAAGCACATCTTCAAGCTGGGCGTGGCCGCCGACAATGACGAGGCCAAGGCCGCGATCGACGCGGGCTGGGCCGGCGAATCCGACTGGCGCCTGATCCACAGCCAGGAGGTGCCGGACCTTGACGAGGAGGCGGTGATCGAGCGGCTGATGCGCAAGGAAAAGGTCATCGATCCGACCTATTATCCGAAGCTGAAGGGTGCCTCGGGCGTCTTCCGCATCACCTTGACCAACGTGCAGAACAGCCTTCTCGTTGCCAAGGCCATGTCCGCCGACGAGCCGCTGATCGACGTCAAGGTGAAGCCGAAGGACATCGGCGAATACATGATCCGCAACGCCCTCCCCTCCCCGTCATGAGCGACCGCCCGCCGCTCTACACCATTGGTTACGAAGGCGCCTCCTTCGACTCCGTACTGCGCGCGTTGAAAGCGCGAGGCGTGGGAGTTCTGCTGGACGTGCGCGAACTGCCCCTGTCCCGCCGCGCCGGCTTCTCGAAACGGCCGCTGTCGGCGGGGTTGGAGGAGGCTGGGATCGGCTACGTCCATTTGAAGGGGCTGGGCACGCCCAAGGAGGGCCGTGTCGCTGCCCATCAAGGCGAGCTGGACCGCTTCTGGTCGATCGTCGACGCGAAGATGCAGACGCCGGAAGCCGAGCACGACCTGAACCGCGCCGCCGCGCTGGCGCAGGAAAAGCCGGCGTGTCTGCTCTGTTTCGAGGCGTCGCCGCACCTCTGCCACCGGCTCCGCGTCGGCGAACTGCTTCACAGCCGTTTCGGCTTCACGGTGGAGCATCTGTCTCCCGCCGAACCTTCCTTTTAAGGCCCGACATGCATTCCCGCTGGTACCGCTTCGCCGACCTGTCCGCCGGCACCTTCCACGACATGCTCCACCTCCGCCAGAGCGTGCTGGTGGTGGAGCAGGCCTCGCCCTTTCCCGACTTGGATGGACGCGACCCGGTGGCGCAGCATCTGGCGCTGTATGACGGCGACGCACCGACACCCGTCGGCTACGCCCGCATTTTCGGCCCTG
This sequence comes from Azospirillum brasilense, assembly GCF_001315015.1. Lineage (NCBI taxonomy): Bacteria > Pseudomonadati > Pseudomonadota > Alphaproteobacteria > Rhodospirillales > Azospirillaceae > Azospirillum > Azospirillum brasilense. The sequence goes on from NZ_CP012914.1 coordinate 1,807,716, forward strand.
ACGTTGAGACCGGCGCCACCTCCTTCGGGCGGTTGGCGGTCGCTCCGGCGTGGCGCGGCAAGGCGCTGGGCCGCCGGCTGGTCGCGGAATGCCTGGAGCGGCTGACCCAGGAATGGCCGGAGCACGACGTGCAGATCAGCGCGCAGCTTTACTTGGAGAGCTTTTACGGCGGTTTCGGATTCCGGCGCGTCAGTGAGATTTACGACGATGTCGGCATCGACCACATCGACATGCGGCTGAGCCGCTAGGGCGGACAATCCAGTTTATTTCCTGGCCTCGGCCAGGATGTCGCCGGCTTCCTTGCGGATGACGTTCAGGTTCTTGAGCAGGATCGCCAGCGCCTGATCGTAGTTGAAGGCCTCCTCCGACTCGTCCGGGATGTCGGTGTCGTCGGCGGCGACGGAGACCTTGGCCTTCTTCTTCACGGTCGCGAAATACTCGCTGCCGGTCTTCTCGAATCCCTTGATGGCCTTTTGCAGGGCATCGACATCGTTGGCACGGGTGGCGGCGTCCAGCGCCTTCGTCGCCTTTTCCAGGCCGCTCGACGCCCGGAAGGCGAGCAGGAAACCCTCGGCGGGCTTCTTCTTGCCGGTCAGCGCCTCGAACATCTTCTTGGCGGCGGTCCAGTCGGCGAAGAAGGTGGTGGCGGGCATCTCCTTGCCGCTGCCAGCCTTCTCCAGCTTCTTCAGAGCGGTCAGGCTTTCCAACTGGGCCATCTGCTCGACGTTCATGGCGCCACCCAGCATGTCGGCCGCCACCTCGACGGCGCCCTCGTTCTTCGCCTTCTGCGCCTTGACGATGACGGCGCTGAGCTTCGCCCGAAAAATTTTTGTCGCCTGGAGCAGATCTGCCAGTGCCGCACGCAGCGCCTTGGCGTCCCCCGCCTTGTAGGCCTTGTCCCAGGCCGCGGCGGCCTTCTCCACATCACCGGACTTCTTCACCACCGCCAGGGCATCGCCCGAATTGGGGATCTTCTTCGCCTCGGCTTCGCACTTCGCCTTGTGCTTCTTGAATTCGGGAGCGGCGGCGAACGGCATGGTCAGGTCTCCGGCTTGATGTCTTACAACCCGCTCGACCGCAGCGAACGGTTGCAGAAGACTAAGCGCTGCCCCACCAGCGTCAACGTCGACCCGGTTCAAAATGGAAGAAGCGGTGTGGTTTACCCGCCCAACCTAGCCGACGACCATGGCCTGGAGCGTCTCCAGCCGGTCGGCCTCCGCCGCTGGCTTGTCCCAGCGGATGCGGTGGACGCGCGGGAAACGCATCGCCAGCCCGCTCTTGTGGCGGTTCGACGGGTGCACGCTGTCGAAGGCAACCTCCAGCACCAAGCCCGGCTCGACCTCGCGCACCGGGCCGTAGCGGCGGGTCGTGCGGTTGCGCACCCAGCGGTCGAGTTCGACCAACTCCGCGTCGGTGAAGCCGAAATAGGCCTTGCCGACCGGCACCAGCTCCCCGCCACGCCAGACGCCGAAGGTGAAGTCCGAGTAATAGCTGGACCGCTTGCCGTGCCCGCGCTGGGCGTACATCAGCACGGTGTCGAGGGTCAGCGCCCCGCGCTTCCACTTGAACCAGGGGCCCTTGGGACGCCCGGCGACGTAGACGCTGTCCTTGCGCTTCAGCATCAGCCCTTCGATGCTGTTCTCCCGGCTGCCCTCGCGCAGGCCCTTCAGCGCCTCCCAACCCTCGAAGGGCACCAGCGGCGACAGGTCCATCCGCCGTGGCCGCACCGCGTCGTGCCAGCGCTCCAGCCGGGCGCGTCGCTCGGTGAAGGGCAGGCCGCGCAGGTCCTCCTCGCCGTCGAACAGAATGTCGTAGAGCCGCACCCAGGCGGGAAACTCCTTGAGCATCGCGGCAGTGACCGTCTTGCGGTTCAGCCGTTGCTGAAGGTCGTTGAAGGGCGCGATGGCGCCCTCGTCGCGGGCAACCAGCAACTCGCCGTCCAGCACGGCATCGAAGGTCATGTGGTCGGCGATGTCGGGAAAGGCCCCGGACACGTCGTCGCCGGTGCGGCTGTAGACGCGCCGCTCGCCGCCGCGGGCCGCCAACTGCACGCGGATGCCGTCCCATTTCCATTCCGCGGCGTAGTCGGCCGGGTCGAGCCCGGCCATGTCCTCCTCCTCCAGCGGGTGGGAAAGCATCAGCGGGCGGAAACCCGCCCCCTTCCCCGCCGCCGGCCGGTCGGACTTCCCCTCCAGCCAGGCGAACAGGTCGGCGTAGGGCGGGGTCAGCCCATGCCAGCACTCCTCAAGGTCGCCGAGATCGACCTTCCCCCACTCCGCCAATGCCGTCTTGGCCAGCCGAGCCGACACGCCCACCCGCAGGCTGCCGGTGATGAGCTTGAGCAGCGCGAAGCGGCCCGAGGAATCCAGCGTGTCGAGCCAGCCCTCCACCAGCCCCATCACCTGCCCACGCTTGGCCGCGCGCAGAGTCTCCACCACCTCGGTCATGGAAGGCGGCAGGCTGTTCGCCCGCTCCGGGCGCTCCGGCCAGATCAGCGCCACCGTCTCGGCGAGGTCGCCGACATAGTCGTAGGACAGGGCGAACAGTTCGGGGTCGACGCGGGTGGCGACCAGTTGCCGGATGGCCGCCGGCTTGGCCTCGTGGAAGACCAGCGATTCCGTCAGGGCCGCCAGCGCCCAGCCGCGGTCGGGGTCCGGCGTGGTGGCGAAGAAGTCGGCCAGCAGGCGGATCTTGCCGTTGCGCGCTGGCATGAAGACCAGCCCGTCGATCAGCGCGGAGAAGTTCCTCACGCCCCCTCCTCCTCGAAGCCGACCAGGGCCAGGGCGCGGGCGCGGATGCCGCGCTGGGTGGCGTGGTGGACCAGCGCCTCCTCCCGGCCATGGGTCACCCAGACCTCGGGCGCGGCGACCTCGTCGAGCGTCTGGACCAGCTCGTCCCAATCGGCGTGGTCGGAAATGACCAGGGGCAGTTCCACGCCGCGCTGGCGCGCCCGCTGGCGGACACGCATCCAGCCGGAGGCCATCGCCACCACCGGGTCGGTCAGCCGGCGTGCCCAGCGGTCGGCCACCGCGCCGGGCGGGGCCAGCACCAGGGCGCCCTTCAGCTCCTCCTTGGCCGCAACGGTGGCCGGGCGAAGCTCGCCCAGAGGCACGCCGAAGCCCTCATAGAGTTTGCAGATCGGCTCCAGCGCGCCGTGCAGATAGATCGGCCGGTCGTAGCCCGCGGCGCGCAGCAGGGAGATCACCCGCTGGCATTTGCCCAGCGCGTAGGCCCCGACGACATGGCTGCGCTCCGGAAAGATCGACAACGAGTGCAGCAGCTTGTCGATCTCCCCCAGGTCCGGCGGATGGCGGAAGACCGGCAGGCCGAAGGTCGCCTCGGTGATGAAGACGTCGCAGGGCACCGGCTCGAATGGGGCGCAAGTGCGGTCGAAGCGCCGCTTGTAATCGCCGGACACCACCACCCGCGTGCCCGCATGCTCCAGCACCACCTGCGCGCTGCCCAGCACATGGCCGGCGGGCACCAGACGCACCGTCACGTCGCCGATGCGGATCGCCTCGCCATAGTCGAGCGTCTGCGTCGCCGCCCCCGCCCCCTCGCCCAGCCTTTGCCGCATGATGGCGAGCGTCCCGGCGGTGGCGAGCACATGGGCGTGGCCGGGCCGGGCGTGGTCGGAATGGCCGTGGGTCACCACGGCGCGGTCCACCGGACGCAGCGGGTCCACGTAGAAGCCGCCGGGCTCCACATAGAGTCCCTCGGGGCAGACCTTCATCCAGCGTTCGGCGGGGGGGCGGGCGGGGCTTTGTGCAGGCATGTCCTGCAATATAGGCCGTCCTCGCGAAAGGACAAAATTCCGATTCCTCCGGTTGCGCCGGCGCGAACCACGGCGCAGGATGCGGGAGAATGAGGGAGACTCCGACCATGCACGACCGCCTGTCACCAACGCCCGAGGTCGCCGAAGCCCTGGCCGAGGGCCGGCCCGTGGTGGCGCTGGAATCCACCGTCATCTCTCACGGTATGCCCTACCCGAAGAATCTGGAAACGGCGACGGCGCTGGAGGACGCGGTACGGGCCGAGGGGGCGGTTCCCGCGACAATCGCCGTTCTCGACGGGCGCATCCGCGTCGGGCTGGACAGTGTGGCTCTGGAGCGGCTCGCCAAGGGCGGCACCGGTGTCATGAAGCTGAGCCGCCGCGACCTGCCCGTCGCTCTGGCGACCGGAGCGCTGGGCGCCACCACCGTGGCCGCCACCATGATCGCCGCGAGGCTGGCCGGAATCGCCGTCTTCGCCACCGGCGGTTTGGGCGGTGTGCACCGCGGTGCCGAAACCAGTTTCGACGTGTCGGCGGACCTCGACGAGCTGGCCCGCACCAGCGTCTGCGTCGTCTGTGCGGGTGCGAAGTCGATTCTCGACCTGCCGAAGACGCTGGAGGTGCTGGAGACCCGCGGCGTTCCCGTCCTGGGGCTGGGCACCGAGGAATTTCCGGCCTTCTACAGCCGCAACTCTGGTCTGCCCGTCTCTCATCGCTGTGACAACATCGATGAGGTCGCGGCCATCCTGCGGGCCAAATGGCAGCTTGGGCTGGAGGGTGGCGTGGTCCTCGCCAATCCCATCCCGGAGGCCGACGCACTCGATGGCGAAGCCATGGAGAAAGCCATCGCCCAGGCACTAAAGGATGCGGAACATCATGGAATCACGGGAAAATCCGTCACGCCTTATCTCCTCGCGGCGCTTGAGCGGATCACCGGCGGGCGCAGCCTGACCGCAAACATGGCGCTGATCCGAAACAACGCCGTGATTGCGGCGCGGCTGGCGGCGGCTTACGCAGCGCGGACCGCCTGACTGGTCATAGGCCGTTACGCATAAGAGGTAAGCCATCCGTGACGTCCGGATTTAAGTCCCCGTTAACCGACGCCGGGTGAATCTGCGCTCGTTCTTCAGCGGAGGTCTCTATGCGTGCGCCCAGCCCGTCGAACCTGGTTTCCCGGATGATCGCCATGGCCGCCCAGCCCGACGAGGGCATCGGCGAAACCGACAACCGCCCGGCTGCGCGGGTCAAGAAGATCGTCTGGGCTTCCCAGGCGGCGAAACTGCGGGGCTCTCTCTCCTCCCGCCTCGTCCACGAGATCGAGTGCGCGGTGTCCGCCGACCTCGACAGCATGGAACTGCCGGAGGTGTTCTTCACCTCCGTCGAGTTCGCCGGCCGCGTCATCACCTGCGACCTGGACGCCTCAGGCACCGCCTCGATCTTCGGCCTGATCGACATCAGCGATTACGATGAGCTGGTGGAGGAGGCCGGCGACGACGCCCTGTTCGGCGTCGATTGGGACGGCGTCTACGTCACTCCGGCGCGCACCCGTCACTGAGGCTATCCGCCCGATCCCTTTCCAAGCGATCTAAGGAAAAAGCCGCGGGACCCGGACGCACGCCGGATCCCGCGGCTTTTTGCGTTTGCGTCTTCAGCCCAGCGCGCGGGCGAGGATGACGTCGAGCGCCTTCAGCATCTCAGGGTCGCGCTTGTCCGGCGCGGTCATGATCGCGTGGTCGAGCGCGGTGTGGCAGCCCTGGGCGCACAGCCCGTCGCGCACCTGCAGCTTCGGCGCCAGCGTCTTGACCAGCGACCGCGCCTTGCCGGCGTTGGCCACCACCACGCGGATGACGGCGTCCACGGTGACGTGGTCATGGTCGGGATGCCAACAGTCGAAGTCGGTGACCATGGCGACGGTCGCGTAGCACATCTCCGCCTCGCGGGCGAGCTTGGCCTCCGGCATGTTGGTCATGCCGATGACGTCGCAGCCCCAGCTCCGGTACAGCTCGGATTCGGCCTTGGTCGAGAATTGCGGGCCTTCCATGACCATGTAGGTGCCGCGACGCTGGTGCGGGACCTTCAGTTCCACCAGCGCCTCCTCGATCAGGTCACCCAGCCGCCCGCAGACCGGATGGCCCAGCGCCACATGCGCCACCAGACCGGTGCCGAAGAAGCTCTTGTTGCGGGCGAAGGTGCGGTCGATGAACTGGTCGATCACCACGAAGGTGCCCGGCGGCAGATGCTCCTTCAGCGAACCGACGGCGGAGACCGACAGGATCTCGCTCACACCCAGCGCCTTCAGCGCGTAGATGTTGGCGCGGAAGTTCAGCTCGGACGGCGGAATGCGGTGACCGCGGCCATGGCGCGGCAGGAAGACCAGCTTCTGCCCATCCAACTCGCCCGTCAGCAGCGCGTCCGACGGGTCGCCGAAGGGCGTTTCAACCGTCACCCAGCGCTGGTTCTCCAAGCCGTCGATGTCGTAGACGCCGCTGCCGCCGATCACGCCGAGCACCGGCGCGGACCCGGTTTGCGCCATAGTCACATGCCTCCGTCAATGGGAGGGCGCAGTATTCCGCCCTGGCCCGGCAAAGGCAACGGTCACAACGTTCGCAGCAGAACCACCACCAGGGTCAGATAGACGGCGGCCTTCGCCGCGGTGCTGAGGCGGGCCACGCTCCACAGCGCCACGCCGGGGCGGCGGAACAGAGCGACGAGCGCCATCCCCGCGCCGAACCCCCCAAGATGAGCAGCCCAGGCCACATCGCCCAGACTGGAACCCGGAGCCGGCGGCATCAGCGTCATCGCCACGTTGATCGCCAGGAAGCTGCCCACCACGAAGGAGGCGGGAACCCGGGGCCCCGGCGTCACGCCGAGCGTGGCCTGTGGGTGCAGCAGCAGGAAGGCGCCCATCACCCCGCAGATCGCCCCGCTCGCCCCGACCAGCGGCGCCATGGGGTCGACGGCCAGCGCGCCCTCCACCATGGCCCCCGCCGCGGCGCAGAGCAGGAAGAACAGCAGGTAGCGCAGGCTCCCCATCGCCAGTTCGACCGCGCCGCCGAAGGCCCAGAGCGCCAGCATGTTGCTGACCAGATGCACGATGTCGCTGTGGATCAGGACATGGCCGAACAGGCCGCGCCACACCGCCCAGGTCGGCAGCGGCCCGGCCGTCTCCACCGTTCCGAAGAAATAAGCGGGAACGAAGGCGAGGGATTCCGGCGGCAGGCCCAGCACGAATGCCAGCGTGCAGGCCATGACCATGCCCTGGTTGACGTAGGGAATCCTTCTGGCAGCGCGCACCGCTCCCCCTTCGCCGATGACCGGAGCCTTGGCGGCCCGGCCTTCACCCTTGCTCGATATGGGGGCTCTTGTGCCGATGACCAGCGCCCGAAAGCAGCGTCAGGAACGGCACAAAGCTGGTGCCGGTCAGTAATTCCACTCCCACTTGACGCCGACGCGGGTGTCGGAATCGGCGCCGACGTCCGCCTGGGCCTTGATGTTCTTGGTGATGTCGACCTCCACCGTGGCGCGGCTCTGGTTCGCGCCGATGCCCTGCTCCACCCCGACATAGACGCGGTCGCTGACGTAGCGCCCGGCCTCCACCGCGCCACCCTTGCCATCGGCGCCGCCGGTGAATTCCAGCCGGTCGACGCCGAGACCGCGGCGCAGGTTGCCGAGCAGGCCGGGTCCGCCACCGCCGAAGCCCGCGAGCGTCGCCGCGGACTGCGCGAGTTGGACCGCCTCCACCGCGTTCAAGTTGCCGACCGACTTCCCGAACAGCACGGCGGACAGCACCTCGTCCTGCGGCAAGCCCTGCGGAGAGGTCAACTCCAGCTTCGGCTGTCCGGCGGTGCCGGTGACCAGGACCTGGGCGGTCACATCGTTGGCGGTGGCCTCCGCCAGGAAATCCAGCCGCGGGTCGATGGCGGGACCGCCGTCGAACTCGATGATGCCGCGCCTGAAGACGAAGGTTTTGGCAAGAAGGTCCAACTCGCCCTTCAGCATGTTCAACCGCCCGCTGACCAGCGGCTGGCTGGAGGTGCCGGTGACGGCGAGCTGTCCGGCGAATTCCGCCTCCAACCCGCGGCCCCGGACGAAGATTTGGTTCTGCGCGCTGATCGTCAGATCGAGGATCATCGCAAAGGCCGGCTCCGGCGCCCCGTTGCCCGGCTGACCGTTCTTCAGGCTGACCGGCTGCGCCTTGCGGCCCTTCCCGACCTCGACGACCTTCAGGTCCACCACGTTGGGCGGAGTCTGGTTGGGGATCTGGATCTCCGCCCGCTCGATCCGCACGGGGCCGGCCAGCCGCGGATTCAGGAAGCTGCCGGTCAGCGTCAGGTTGGTGCCAATGGTGACCGCCGCAAGGTCGTTTTGCACCAGCCGCGCCCGATCGGCCTGGATGGCGAGGTCGAGCTGCTGCTGCGGGTCCGCGGCGGCCGGGCGGATCACGCCGCGGGCGCTGATCTCGCCGCCGTTGGTGGTCCGCCCGCGGAAGCTCTGGATGGTGAAGACGTCGCCGTCGCCGACGATGCGGGCGTCGATGTTGCTGATGATGGCGCCGCTCGCCCGGTTCTCGTAGCGCCCGTTGGCCAGGGTCACCGTGCCGCCCAGCCGGGGAGCCGCCACGGTGCCGTCGACGCTCACGTCCAGCCGCAGCGTGCCGCGCGCCCGGTCGCCGCTGGCCGCCAGCAGGTCGTTGGCGAGCGAGGCGTCGATGGCGCCGCGCAGCGCCGCCTCCAGCCGGCCACGCTCCGGAACCGAGAAGGCCAGCGTGTCCGGGTTCATCGCCAGCGGTGCGGCGGCGGTCAGGGTCACCCGGCCCGCGTTGTTGCTGGTGGCGACGTCGCCGTCCACCGACAGGCGGGCCTCCCTCCAACGCGCGTTGACGGTGGCGTTCAGGCCCGGCACGCCGGCCTGGGTGGTCTGCTGCGCCTTCAGGTTGGCGACTCGCACCGTGGCGTCGGCCTGCGGACGGCGGACGGTGCCGCCGAGCGTCGCCTGGGCGTTCAGGGTCCCGTCCAGCCGAAGGGTCGGGTTCGCCAGCCGGGCCAGCGCCATCGGCACGCGGTCCAGCCGCAGCTCGCCCGACAGCCGCTCCCCATTCAGGCCGAGGTCGGCGGCGAGCTGGGCGTTGCCGCTGACCAGCCGCAGGCCGGACACCTCGTAGCGCCGCTCGCCCAGGGCGATGGCGGCGGGCTGGGTCAGCCGGAAGGATTCGCCGCTGTAGCGGCCCTGGAGCCGATCCAGCCGGATGCGGTTCAGCGCGCCGCTTTGGGTAAACTCCCCGGCCAGGTCGAGCCCCAGTGGGTCCTGCCCCACCCCCGCGGCCTCGGCCCGGAAGGCCGCCTTGGCGAGCGAGCCGTCCACGCTGGCGGTCACCCGCGACAGGTCGTTGCCGGCGGCGGCCCCGTCCTGAAGCTCCACGCGCGCTTTGCCGCTGGCATTGCCCAGCGCATCGGCGACGTCGGCGTTGGCGGTCAGGCGGCGCGCGGCGAACAGCGGTCCGCCCTCGCCCTCGACGCGCAGATTGGTGGCGTTGGCGGTCAGGTTGGCCGCCTGCTTGCCGTTCGGCGCGTCGAGCGCGACGGTGAAGCCCGCCGCCCCGGTGAGCGGCACGCCAGCCAGTTCCGACAGCGCCTGGAGCTGCGGCAGGTTGCCGTCGAGCTTGCCGGTCGCGGTCATGGCGTCGAGCGCCACGCGCACCGCCCCGGTGATCCGGTTCGGCCCGTTCGCAACGGCAAGGTCGCTGATGCGCAGCGCCTGCCCTTCCAGCGCATAGGCGGCGTCCGCCGTCAGACCGGCGCCGGCCAGTTCGGTGCGGGCCGACACGCGACCCTGCGGCGCGCCCGGCAGATTCTGTGCGGTGGCGTTCAGCCGCGTGTCGCCGAAGCGACGCCCCTGCACGGCGAGGTTCCGCGCGTGCAGCGCCGCCTCCGCGACCAGCGCGTCCAACGGGCCTTTCGCCGTAGCGTCGAGCGTCAGGCCGCCGGCCATCTCCGTCCCGGCGGCGGTGCCCACCGGGGCGAGGTCGGCGATTTCCAGCCGGGTCTTGGCGTCCACGGCCCCATCCACCAGGGCCGCGGCACCGGTCAGCCGCCCGTTGCGGCCATCCACCGTCAGGTCGGTGAGGCGCATGGCGCCGCCCGGCTCCATAATCGCCTGCGCGCCCAGGCTGACGTCGCGGCCGAGCACGCCGTCGGCGGGCGTTCCGGTCTGCAGACCGCGCAGCGCGCCGCTGAGACCGGCCGTCAGCGTGCCGTCCTCCTGCCGGCGCACCGGCCCGGCCAGGGCCAGCGACCCGGCCAGCGGTTGCCCGGCGAGGGCGGAGAGGCGCGACAGATCATCGGCGTTCAGCGACACCGTCACGTCGGCGGTCTGGCCCCAGCCGGTCACGCTGCCCTGCGCCCCGGCGCTGGCCGCCGCGGTGGTCAGGGTCACCCCGTCGATCCCCACCGCTCCGGTGTCGGCGTTGATCCGCGCCCGCCCGTCCAGCCGCACCTCCGGCCCGGCGACCGAGGCCAGGGCGGGGTCATCGGCGGCGAGGTCGTGGATCAGCCCCTCCACCACAACGGTCAGCGCGTCCAGCGTGCCCTGGGCGGTGCCCGACACGGTGCCCTCCCGCCAAGCGATACCGGGGGCGAAGCCGTGCAGGGTGGAGTCCGGCCCGGCCTGAACCTCGTAGCGCAGGTCGAGGCTGCGGCGGTCGGCGCCGACGCGTCCGGAAAGGTTGGCCATGGCGGCGGCGGTCTCGACGGCCACCGGCTGCAGGGTCAGGGCACCGTCCGGAGCGACCACCACCGTGCCCTTGAGCGCCGGCTGCGGCCCGGCCAGCGGCGCGATGTCGGGGCCGAGAAGGGACGCCACGTCGCCGGTCGCCGCGATGGAGACGGCGTGCCCTTCCGGCACCGCCTTGATCGTCGCGTCGGCGGCCAGCCGGGCGGCGTTCTCCGCCGCCGCGGTGAAGGTGCCCTTCCAGTCGTCCAGCGAGCCCTGCCCGTCCAGCGACGCGTTGACCGGGGGGGCGCCAGGGATGTTCAGCGCGGTGGCGATCAGCCCGCCCGCCGGCTCCGACGCCTTCAGATTCAGGTCGAGCCGCTTGTCGTCGGGGTTGAAGGCGACGTCCAGCGCCACCGTGCCCGGCTGTTCGCCCAGCCGGTCCACGTTCAGGTGCGCCTCCAGCGACGATCCGCCCGACGCGAGGTCCAGCGACCCGTCGATCTTCAGCCGCGCCTCCTGCCCGATCAGCGGCTCCGCCAGGACCAGCTCGGCGATGGCCAGCTTGTCCACGGCGACGCCCACCGGCAGACTGGGCAGCAGGGAGGTCGGTCCCTGGTCGGGCGGCGGCTCCGCCCCCTCGGCGGGCAACGGCGCGCGCTCCACGACGACGCGCTGCGCCTCGATGGCGTCGGCCTTGGCCCGCCCGGTCAGCAACGCGGTCGGGGCGAGGTTGACGCGCAAATCCTCCAGCCGCAGCCACACGCCCTCGCGGTCGGCGACGGTGACGTCCGAAATCGTGAAATTGACGGGCACCGCACCGCCGATGGTGCCGATCCTGACCTGAAGGTCCGGACCGTTGACCGCCTTCTCGATGGTCTGGGCGATCCAGCGCCGGACGGCGTTGGCCGGCCCCCAGCCGCCCCCGTCGGTGTCGGCCGCGCGGGCGGCCTCCGTCAGGACCGCCCCGCTGAGGACAGTGATGGCCAGAAGAAGGACGATCAGACGACGCAAAACCGACACCACGCACCCCGTTGCGGCATTCCCCGAATGGTATAACGGGAAAGAGCATGGGCGATCCCGATCCAAGTGGCAAAAATGCGACCCGACCCGGCATCACCGGTTGAAAGGACGAATCAGAAGGCCTGACCCAGACTGAGATAGAGCTGCCACTTCGCGTCGCCGGAGTCGGCGTTCAGCGGGAAGGCGACATCGGCCCGCAGCGGCCCGAAATCGGTGTAGTAGCGGGCGCCGATGCCTGCACCGACCTTCAACGGTTCCTTGAAGTCCGGGAAGGCGCTGTCGAAGACGGTGCCGGCGTCGACGAAGGGCACAATGCCGACGGTCTCAGTCACCTTGACCCGCAACTCCAGCCCGGCTTCGAACAGCGAGCGCCCACCGGTCGGGTCGCCGTAGATGTCGCGCGGTCCGGCCTTCTGGAAGCCGTAGCCGCGCACCGACCCGCCGCCGCCCGCATAGAAGCGGTGGTCCGGCGGAACCTGGTCCAGCGAGGCTCCCACCGTGCTGCCGACTCCGATGCGCGCCGCCGCGACGTAACGGCCGTCGTCGGACAGATCGCGGTAGGCCGACGCGTTGATCTGGAAGCTGGTGAAGATCGAGTCCGTATCCCCGGCGTAGGGGAACCAGGGGGTGGCGAGCAGCGAGGCGCGGTATCCCCTGGACGGATTCAGCAGATTGTCCGAGCCGTCCCAGGCAATGCCCAGCGGCACGCCGATGAAGCCGGTCTGATACTCCCGCAGGTTGGAACGCACCCGCCCGCGCTCCCCCGACACGCCGTAGGAGACCTTGAGCTGGTCGGTCACCTGCCGCTCCAGCGAGGCCGAGCCGATGGTGGCGACGCGGTCGTAGGCCGGCGGCTGCTCCGACGCGACCTGGAAATCCAGGATCAGCGACTGGCGCGGCGCCAGGAAATCGGGCTTGCGGAAGTTGGCGGACAATCGGATGTCCGGCAGGTCCAAGCTGCCGCGCGGTCCCTGCGCGGCGCCGTTGTCGCCCCCGATCCGCCCGACCTCGACGCCCAGCCGCAGCCGCTCCGCCCCGCCGAACAGGTTGCGGTGGCCCCAATAGGCCGAGCCGCCGACCCCGTCCTCCGACGAGTAGAAGGCACTCGCCCCGATGAAGCGGTGCAGCTTCTCGGCCAGGGTCACGTCCACCGGCGTGACGCCGCCCGGCCCCGGCTCCTCGGCCAGCCGCACCCGCACCGTGTCGAACACGTCGAGCTGGGCGATCTGCTGGCGCGCCCGGTCGACCTTGGCCGGGCTGTAGATGTCATACGGCTTCCAGGGCAGGCGCCCGCGGATCAGCCCCTCGTCGACGCTGACCAGCCCGTCGATCTTGGTGTCGCCGAACATCACCAGCGGGCCGGGATCGACCGTGTAGGTGACGTCCATGCTGTGGTCGTCGTGGTCCACCACCACCCGCCGCTCCGCGACGGTGGCGAAGGGGTGGCCGCGGTCGGTCATCCGGCGCAGCAGCGCGGATTGGGCGTCGACCACCTGCGGCGCACGCGCCCGCTCCCCCACCGGCAGGCCGATATCGGCCGGCGTCACATCGCCGCCCGGCAGCGGCGCGCCGTCGGTGGAGGCGATGGTGATGGTCTTGAAGCGGTAGGCCGGACCGGACGTCACCGCCACGGTCACCTTGGCCGGCGTCCGGGCCGCGTCCACCCGGATGTCGAGCACGGCGTCGTAGAAGCCGGCGGAGCGCAGCGCCGTCTGCAGGCGCTCCCGGTCGTTGTCGGCGCGCCGTTCCAGCCCCAGCACCGACGGCGGCGGGTCGTCCTTCAGGCTGACCAGCGAGGAGCTGTCGCGCAGCAGGGTGCGCAGATCGTCGTCCTCAAGCCCGGTGAACTCCACCTCATAGGGGATTTGCGGGCCGGGGGCGTCGGGCGTGGGATCGTCCTGCCCGGAACCGTCCTGCGCCGCGGGCGGCGGAGCGGCCTCCTGAACCGGGTCCGGCGCAGGGTCCTGCGCGCGCAACGGGTCGCCCGGCACGGCAACGAGCGCGCTGGACAGGAGAATGACGGCGAGGCGGGAAGCGGAAACGCGGCGGGTCATCATCGGACCATGTGGGATTCCGAGATGCAGACGCCAATGATTCGGTCGCCGTGACGCAAGGAAATTCCGCATAGGCGCTTTGGGCGAGTTTCCACCATCACGCCGCTTGCGTTATGAAGCCGGATCATTATATTGCGTCGCAACAGTTTCCCCGGCAGAACCCCCCGATCGATCTCGGAGGGTTTTTTTGTTGTGCGCGGCCGACGTGCCGCGGTGTCGGGGCGGCATTGCGCAACGGAAGCCCCAGAGCGGATTTAAGAGTCCCCGACACATGAATCTTCGTAACGTCGCCATCATCGCGCACGTCGACCACGGCAAGACGACCCTGGTCGATCAGCTCCTCAAGCAGGCCGGTTCGTTCCGCGAGAACCAGCAGGTCGCCGAACGCGCCATGGACTCCAACGACCTGGAGCGCGAGCGCGGCATCACCATCCTGGCCAAGTGCACGTCGGTCCTGTGGAACGACCTGCGCATCAACATCGTGGACACTCCCGGCCACGCCGATTTCGGCGGCGAGGTCGAGCGCATCCTCTCCATGGTGGATGGCGTGGTCCTGCTCTGCGACGCCGCCGAAGGGCCGCTGCCGCAGACCAAGTTCGTGCTGGGCAAGGCGCTGAAGCTGGGCCTGCGCCCGATCGTCGTCATCAACAAGGTGGACCGCCCCGACGGCCGTCCGCACGAGGTGCACGACGAGGTGTTCGACCTGTTCGCCTCGCTCGACGCCTCGAACGAGCAGCTCGACTTCCCGACCCTGTTCGCCTCGGGCCGCAACGGCTGGGCGACCACGGACCTGGAGAACGGCGCCCGCGAGACGCTGACCCCGCTGTTCGAGCTGATCCGCGACCACGTCCCGCCGCCCAAGGTGGAAGAGGACCTGCCCTTCGCCATGCTGGCGACCACGCTGGAGGCGAACCCCTATCTGGGCCGCATCCTGACCGGCCGCATCCAGACCGGCAGCGTCAAGGTCAACATGGCCATCAAGTCGCTCAGCCGCGACGGCAAGCTGATCGAGAACGCCCGCATCAGCAAGGTGCTGGCCTTCCGCGGCCTGGAGCGCGTTCCGGTGGACGAGGCGCACGCCGGCGACATCGTTGCCCTGGCCGGCCTGACCACCACCACCGTGGCCGACACCATCTGCGCGCCGGAAGTCGCCGAGCCGCTGGCCGCCCAGCCGATCGACCCGCCCACCCTGGCGATGACCTTCTCGGTCAACGACAGCCCGCTGGCCGGTCGCGAGGGTGACAAGGTCACCAGCCGCATGATCCGCGACCGCCTGATGCGCGAAGCTGAAGGCAACGTCGCCCTGCGCGTCAGCGACACCGAGGGCGGCGACGCCTTCGAGGTGGCGGGCCGCGGCGAACTGCAGCTCGGCATCCTCATCGAGACGATGCGCCGCGAGGGCTACGAGCTGGCCATCAGCCGTCCGCGCGTGCTGTTCAAGACCGATCCGCTGAACGGCCAGCGCCTGGAGCCGATCGAGGAAGTCGTCGTCGACGTGGACGAGGAGTTCTCCGGCACCGTCGTGCAGAAGATGGCGGAGCGCAAGGCCGACCTCATCGAGATGCGTCCGTCGGGCGGCAACAAGACCCGCATCGTCTTCCACGCCCCGTCGCGCGGCCTGATCGGTTACCAGGGCGAGTTCCTGACCGACACCCGCGGCACCGGCATCATGAACCGGCTGTTCCACGGCTACGCGCCCTACAAGGGCACGATCGCCGGCCGGCGCACCGGCGTGCTGATCTCCAACGCCGACGGCACCGCGGTCGCCTACGCGCTGTGGAACCTGGAGGATCGCGGCCCGATGCTGATCGATCCGGGCGTTCCGGTCTATCAGGGCATGATCATCGGTGAGCACACCCGCGGCAACGACCTTGAGGTCAACGTCATCAAGGGCAAGCAGCTCACCAACATCCGCACCACCAGCAAGGACGAGGCGGTCCGCCTGACCCCGCCGATCCAGATGACGCTGGAGCGCGCCCTGTCCTACATCGGCGACGACGAGCTGGTGGAGGTGACGCCGAAGTCCATCCGCCTGCGCAAGCGCTACCTCGACCCGAACGAGCGCAAGCGTCACGCCCGCGCCGCCGAAGCCAGCTGAGGCGCAAGCCTTACGGCAGGTCTGCGTTGAGATCGCGGGAGGGCTTCGGCCCTCCCGTTTTCTTTTCAGCAACATTGTTAGCGATTACCCTCTCGGAAACACATCCGGAGGGACCAATGTCAGGGCGCGAACACCAATACGGCACAACGGTGACCTGGACCGGCAACCAGGGAACCGGAACCTCGGGCTACAAGGCGTACAGCCGTGATCTCGAGATCACCGCGCCCGGCAAGCCGCCGATCCCCGGCTCGTCCGACCCGGCCTTCCGCGGTGATCCCACGCGCTACAATCCCGAGGACATGCTCGTGGCCTCGCTCTCGGCCTGCCACATGCTGTGGTACCTGCATCTGTGCGCCGTGAACGGCGTCAGCGTGACCGCCTATACGGACGATGCCGGCGGAACGATGGCCGAGGAGTCCCACGGCGGTGGACGCTTCACCGACGTCGTCCTGCGCCCCCAGGTCACCCTCGCCCCCGGCAGTGATTCCACCAAAGCCATGGGCCTGCACCACGAGGCCCACGAGAAGTGCTTCATCGCCAATTCGGTGAATTTCCCGGTGCGGGTCGAGGCGCGGATCACCGTTGGATGACAAAGAAAAAACCCCCTTCCGGATGGAAGGGGGCGATTCCTAGTCCCTCAAGCTTTTCTTCTTGATGTCGGGCTTCTCGCCCAACTCATCGAACTTCTCCTGGACGGGCTTGTCCGGGTTGCCCGAGGCCTGCCCGGTTTCCTCGATGAGCTTGTCCTCGATCCGCTGGGCGGCGTCGGACGGGGCATCGTCCTTGCGATGCCCCCGCTCTTCCGTGCCCATCACTTGTCGCCGCGCAGGATGTCCTTCACCTTGCCGACGACCTTGTCCATCTTGCCCTCGGCCTTGTCGGCGCGGCCTTCGTCCTTCAGCTCCTGATTGCCGGTCAGGTCGCCGGTCTGCTTCTTGACTTCGCCCTTCAGTTCCTTACCGGCACCGGTGATGCGGTCGGTGTTCATGGTGCCCTCTCCTTTGATCGGTGAACGTTTCAGCGACCGTAAACAGGGCCGCAGGAGAAACGTCACGCCTTCGCTTGTTCGCAAAGGGAGAGGGATCCGTCGCGTTCGGCGCTGTCGGACCTCACTTTTGGCGCAACCCCTCCTCGATCTTTCGGATCAGGGTGTTTCGCTCCTCCGGGCTGTGGCGCTCCGCGAAGCCCGAACCCCACACCGGCCCGGGCCACGCCGGGTCCGTCCTGGAGCGGGCGATGACGTGGATATGAAGCTGCGGAACCAGATTGCCCAGGGCCCCGACGTTGATCTTGTCCGGGGCAAACAGGGTTTCCAGCGTGCGCGAGGCCAGGGCGATCTCGTCCACCAGCCGGTGCTGGTCCTCTCGGGGCAGTTGGTGGATCTCCGTCAGGCCATGCCGGGCGGGAACCAGGATCAGCCACGGCCACACCCGATTGTCCATCAGCAGAACGCGGCACAGCGGCCATTCGGCGATCGGGGCGGTGTCAGCCTGCAAACGGTCGTGCAGATGGAACATCATCATGGGGTCCCGTGTCTTCCCTTCGGCTCGCAAGGATTCTGTTAGAGCACTCGGGGGATGAAAACGCCCATCTGGTGCGTTCGTCCAGTGGGGATTACCGCCACCGCGGGGCTGGCTGACGGCGCGTCGGAGTGGGACTGGTTGCGGGACTGGGAAAAATGTATAAACTGCCGCACGATCTTTATTCGGTCCGGTGATGTTCCGGTCGGTGGCGTTCGGTCTTCCGGCTTATACGGATCGCGCGGCGGATTGAGGCGTGTCCTGCAACCAGGGTGGTGGGTACGGGTGTTCGGTCCGAAGACGGTGTCGGGGCGGCGAGTCCCCCTGCGCGCCGATCCGGTTGAACCCCTTCGCTGAATTGAAAGATGCCCGGCCGGGGCGGACAGAGCCAGGACGGCCGGCAGACGTTTGGGACAAAGAAAGACGGTCATGCGCAAGTCGACGATCGCGGCTCTTCTTCTCGTGATCCTGGGCAACATCGGAGTCTGGGCGCTGTGGAACCGCCCGGTCGCCGAACGGTCCTGGGGCGGCGCCATCAGCGGCGTCGGCTACACGCCCTTCCACCCGGACAAGAGCCCGTCCAAGGGCGACAAGGCCTCCGCGGAGGACATCGAGAAGGACATGAAGGCCCTGGAGGGGTCGGTCAAGGGCGTGCGCATCTACTCCACCACCGACGGGTCGGAGCAGACGGCGCCCATCGCCCGCAAGTACGGGATTCCGATCACCGCGGGCGCCTGGATCGCCGGCAAGCCGGAGATCGACGAGCCGGAGATCAACGGCCTGATCAAGCTGGCGCGCGACAACAACAACGTCCGCCGCGTCCTGGTCGGCAACGAGGCGATCCTGCGCGCCGACGTCACCGTTCCGCAGGCCATCGAATACATCAAGCGTGTGAAGAAGAAGGTCAACGTCCCGGTCTCCACCGCGGAGCCGTGGCACGTCTGGCTGGAGCATCCCGAACTGGCCGACGCGGTGGACTTCCTGGCCGTCCACCTGCTGCCCTACTGGGAAGGCGTGCCCGCCGACCAGTCGGTCGATTACGCCATGTTCCGCTACAACGAGCTGAAGACCAAGTTCCCGAACAAGCACATCCTGATCTCGGAAATCGGCTGGCCGGCGGACGGCCCGTGGCGTCGCGGCGCCGAGGCAAGCCAGGTCAACCAGGCCAAGTTCATCCGCACCTTCCTGAACGTCGCGGCGCAGAACAAGCTCGACTATTTCATCATGGAGGCCTTCGACCAGCCCTGGAAGCGGGAGATCGAAGGCACCGCCGGCACCAGCTGGGGCCTGTGGGACGCGTGGCGCAAGCCGAAATTCCCGATGATCGGCGAGGTGACGGAGCTGCGGAACTGGCCGCTGCTCTGCGGCATCTCGATCGCGGTGGGCTTCCTGCCGCTCGTCTTCTTCCTGTGGCGCCGCGGCGGCGACCTGAAGTTCGGCGGGCAGATCTTCTACGGCGCGATGAT
Source organism: Azospirillum brasilense (assembly GCF_001315015.1). Taxonomy (NCBI): domain Bacteria; kingdom Pseudomonadati; phylum Pseudomonadota; class Alphaproteobacteria; order Rhodospirillales; family Azospirillaceae; genus Azospirillum; species Azospirillum brasilense. The sequence goes on from NZ_CP012914.1 coordinate 1,826,357, forward strand.
CCAGGGCGTGTCGTCGGTGCTGGTCTTCACCTTCACCGCGGCCAGCGTCGCCGGCCTCGCCACCACCACCGAAATCGCCTGGGGCATCCTGGTCTTCTGCCAGCTCGTCCTGCTCGCCGTCATGCTGATTGACGGGCTGGAGCTGACCGAGGTCGTCTGGCAGGACCGCTTCAAGCGCAAGTTCCAGCCCTGCTCGGCCGCGCCCCTGCCCAACGCGCCGAAGGTGTCCATCCATGTGCCCTGCTACAACGAGCCGCCGCACATGGTCATGGAGACTCTGGACGCGCTGGCCCGGCTGGACTACCCGAACTACGAGGTCCTGCTGCTCGACAACAACACCAAGGACCCGGCGGTGTGGCGCCCGGTCGAGGAGTACTGCCGCAAGCTGGGGCCGAAGTTCCGCTTCTTCCACCTGGACAACTGGCCGGGCTTCAAGGCTGGTGCGCTGAACTTCGGCCTCGCCCAGACGGCGCCGGACGCCCAGCACATCGCCGTCATCGACAGCGACTATCAGGTCCATCCCGACTGGCTGAAGGCGACCATTCCCCACTTCAATCGGCCGGAGGTTGGCTTCGTGCAGTCCCCTCAGGACTACCGGGACTGGAGCCACGATCTGTTCCAGCGGATGATCAACTGGGAATACGCCGGCTTCTTCCACATCGGCATGATCCAGCGCAACGAGCGCAACGCGATCATCCAGCACGGCACCATGACCATCATCCGCAAGTCGGCGCTGGAGGAGGTCGGCCGCTGGGGCGAGTGGTGCATCACCGAGGACGCCGACCTCGGCCTGCGCCTGTTCGAACACAAATACGAGGCCGTCTATATGCCGGAGAGCTACGGCAAGGGCCTCGTCCCCGACAGCTTCTCCGCCTACAAGACGCAGCGCTTCCGCTGGGCCTACGGCGCCGTTCAGATCCTCAAGCACCACTGGCGCGACCTGCTGCCGGGCGGCCCGCGCCTGACCGCCGGCCAGAAGTACCACTTCATCACCGGCTGGCTGCCCTGGTTCGCCGATGCCGCCCACATGATCTTCGGCATCGCCGGCATCATCTGGTCGCTCGGCCTGCTGGCCTTCCCTAAGTATTTCGAGTTCCCGCCCAGCGTCTTCATGATTCCGACGCTCAGCGTCTTCGCCTTCAAGGTCGGCGCCTCGCTCTGGCTGTACGAGGCGCGGGTGAAGTGCGGCTTCTGGGACAAGGTGGGCGCGGCCATCGCCGGCATGGCGCTGACCCACACGGTGGGCCGCGCCATGTGGCTCGGCATGTTCACCTCCGGGCGCCCCTTCGTCCGCACCCCAAAGTGCGAAAACCAGCCGGCGCTGATGCAGGCCTTCCTGATGGCACGGGAGGAGATCGCGCTGCTGATGGGCCTATGGGGCGCCGCCCTGGCCATCGTGCTGGTGTTCGGCCACGAGAACCGCGACGCCTTCATGTGGTCGGGCCTGCTGGTCGTGCAGTCCCTGCCCTACTTGTCGGCCTTCATCACCGCGCTGATCAACGCCTTCCCGAACATCGGGCTGGGCAAGCAGCGGCCGGAGCCCACGGAAGCCGCCAAGGCCGGGGCGGACTGACCGCCCCCATCGGAGCGCGACATGAAGAGAGCCCCACCACCCCGGCGGGGCTCTCTTCATGTCGGCCTTTCGATGTTGCGTCCGTCCTTTCAGTCCCGGGAACCGCCGTCCACCATCTGCCCGACCCCGACATGAGCCGACGCGGGATGGGCGGCGTTCACCTGGATCATCAGGCGTTCGACGATTTGCAGCGCCAGGCGGTGCAGATTCGGGTCTTCGCCATTTGGGTCGCGATTTTGATGGGCGGCGGCGGCGTCTTCGAGCGCAGCATGCGCCTCTTCGAGCCGTAAAACGCCGCGTTCCACCAATGCGAGCATAAGGGATTCACAAATCGAGAGGGCAGCCAGTCCCGCCGCATCCCGCTCCGCCGCCATGCCGCCCCCCGCACTGATCTGTTACCACTGACGGCCGTCCAAAACCCCATACGGCCAATGCCACCAACAGTTTTGTATATGATCCCTCACCTGTCCGGTCGAGAAAATCTGATCCCCATTAACCTATGTTATAGATGGTTTTATCGTTTGGCTTAATCGTTCGAGGCCGCCCGGAATTGGGCTGGCAGTGGCACTCGCTTCGGGGCCATAACAATTGGACGATCAAAGGCTGGAACAGAAATGACCCGCGCCCAGGCCAACATACCGTCATCTCCACTGGGGCGCAAGATAACGAGTTACATGAGCCTGACAGATGAGGAGAAGAGTTTCCTCAACGAGTTAGAGCGCAATGTTACCCGGCACGGTTCGCGATCCGATCTTCTTCAGCAGGGCGAACGCTACGGTTGCGTGCGCGTGATGCGCAAAGGCTGGGCAATCCGTCACAAGGCGCTTCCCGACGGGCGGCGGCAGGTCGTCAATTTTGTCCTGCCCGGGGACATCATCGGTTTTTACTGCAACCTGTTCGAGACGGCGGACCATGGCGTCACCACCCTGACTCCAGCCGAAGTCGCCAACTTCCAGCCGGAACGAATCATCGAACTGTTCAAGCTCTTCCCCCGTCTGGCCGCCGCTCTCGCTTGGTCGGGTGCCAAGGAAGAGGCGATCATTGCCGAACGTCTGCTCAGCGTCGGACGCCGCACCGCGTTGGAGCGCACCGCCCACCTGATCGTCGAGCTGCTGCGGCGGTTGAGCATCGTCGGGCTGGTCGAGGAGGGGCGCTTCACCCTGCCGGTCACCCAGGAAATCCTGGCCGACGCGCTGGGCCTCAGCATCGTTCACATCAACCGGACGCTCCGCCGTCTGCGCGACATCGGACTGATCGATCTGGCGGGCCAACAGATCACCGTCCACGACGTGAAGCAACTCTCTTCCGTCGGGCAATTCGATGAGCTGTACCTGCACCTGATCCAGGCACCGAAGCAGCTGGAGCATGCGCTGGACGCCAAGGCCGACCGCAAGCGCGCGGGCGACTGATTACAGTCTCCCATCCCCTTCGATATCCCTCCTTCCGATTAACCTATGACAATGCACCGGCGAGAGGCTCGATATAGAATCTAAATTACCTGCTCGGATAATTGAGCAGATCGACCACCGAGCGGACAGCCGCCATCCCGGGACGGCTTCTCAAGACAGGCCGGACGGAGGGCATCGGGCGACCGGCTTCGCCGTCCTGCTGTTCACTGGTCCACCGCTGTTCATTGGATAACGCATGACCGACGCCCTCCTCGCTGGCCGATCCGCAAGCTCCGGCACGTTGACCGTCGCCCTTCTCGAGGACGACATGGTGTTGTGCCTGTGCATGGAAACCCTGTTCGAGGATTGGGGAATGCTGCTGGTCAGCGCCCCGACTCCTACCGCTCTTCTGGATGCGCTGAACGGCGGGGCCCTCCCCGACATCCTGGTCTCCGACTATCATCTGGGACGGCACGGCAAAGCGCCGGAATCGATAAGGGCGGTGCTGGCGGAAATCGGCTCCGCCCTCCCCGTCATCATCACCACCGGCGACGAGTCCGCGGGCACCCAGGCGGACATTCGTGCCGCGGGCTGGCATTTCCTTCCCAAGCCCTACGATCCTGAATCGCTTCGCGCCCTGATCCTGACCGTCCTGGGGCGGGCGGGCTGATCCCCGTTTCCGCGTCCAGCACCATCAGACGCCGGCCCGGACGTCCTCCACCAACGCTTCCAACCGGCACAGGTCGCGGACGACCAGCGCGTCGGCCCGCCGCTCCACCAGCCCATCGCGTGCGAGATCGTTCAGCACGCGGGAGACCGTTTCCCGGGCGGTGCTGACCCGGCTGGCGATGTCGGCGTGCACGGGGATCGGAGCGATCACAGCCGTCCCCCCTTCCATCCGTCCTCGCTTGGCAAGCCGCAGCAATTCGGCGTGGACACGGTTGTTGGCGCCCAGCGTGGACAGTTCCATCACCCGGTCGGTGGCGATGCGTACGACCCGGCACAGCCGCCTCATCACCGCCATGGCAAGGTCCGGATGACCAGACACCAGATCCTGAAAGGGTCGGGGCGCCAGAAAGGCGATCAGAGTCCCCTCCTCCAGCGCCACCGCGGAGGCCGAACGGGGAAGTCCGTCGATGGCTGCCATCTCGCCCAGGAAACCGCCGGCCTCGATGTCATCGAAGCTGATTTCGCGGCCTGTCGGGGAATGGCTCAGCACCCGCACGCGGCCATCGACCACCAGCGCCACATCCCGCGATTCTCCCTGATGGTCGATGATCTGCTCGTTCGCGTGGAAGCGGCGCCAGCGGCACTGGCGCGCCACGGCGGCGCGCTCCTCCGCGGACAGCGGGCTCAGCAGCGTGATTCCATCCAGCCGGGAAGGTCCAGCGTCGGCAGGCACGGGGTCGCATCCTTTTCTGACAACCGCCCTCAAGCGCAACGCGGAGCATAGCCGGACCTGCGCAAAGGTGGAACCGCCTCCCTCCAACGGGTGCCGCTAACGTCCCGTTAACCCTGAAAGCGGCAGAACGGACGGGACGCGCCCACCGGAATTGAGAGAGCCATGTCGTTCCAACTGCCCTCCGGCCCCGTTCCCCGCAGCCTGATCCCCTATGCCGGCCGCGTGGATTCGCAGCGCCTGCTGTCGGTCGTCGCCATCCCCTTCGCCGCGGCCATCGCCATGGCGACCGCCGTAGCGGCGATGGGCGGCGTGACCGATCCCATCGCCGAGGCCGGCGGGCCGATGACCTTCGTCCTGAACTTCGTGAAGTTCTGCTATCTGGCGGTGTCGATGGCCCATCTGTCCGGTGCCCTGGCGGAACGCGCCAACGGCGGCCTGCCCGCCGGCCTGTGGCTGGACGAGATGGACCGCGAGGAGCCCGAGTCCCGCGAATCCTTCTGGCATGCCTTTCCGAACCACCTCGACGGGGCGGCCATCGCCGGCTGCGTCACGATGCTGTGCTTCCTGCTGACCTGAGCGCGCGGCGTCCGGACAGCGCGCCGTCCTCGACACGGATGCGGTGCAGGGTCAACGGCACGTTCAGCAGCGTGGCCAGCGCCGCGATCCACCACGCCCCGAAGACCAGGGGCAGCACGGCCAGTTCGCCCGCCACGACCAGATAGTTGGGGTGGCGGACCCAACGGAACGGCCCGCGCCGCACCAGCGGGGCGCCGGGCAAGGTGACGATGCGGGTGGTCCAGAACCGCCCCAGCGTGGCGATCACCCAGACCCGCCCGGCCTGCAGCAGCACGAACAGGGCGAGCAGCCAGCCGTTGATCGGCGCGTCCGCCGGCACGACGGCGAACAGCAGCGCCAGCCAGCCGGCGTGAAGCCCGACGAACAGCGGGTAATGGGCGGCCCCGACCTCCTGCGCGCCCTCGGCCAGCAGACGGCGCGTGTTGCGTTGGGCGACGACGAGTTCGCCCAGACGCTGGGCCGCGACCAGCAGCAGGATGACGTGGGGCCAGCCCAGCGGCAGCGTCTCCATTCCCCGTGCTCCTAAAGATCGATCTGGGCCAACGCGGCGGTGAAGCCGGGGCCGAGCGCGCTCATCAGATGGGGGCCGCGGGCACCGGACTCGATGCGGCGCTCCAGCACGAACAGCACGCTGGCCGCCGACATGTTGCCGCAACGGCGCAGCACCGCCCAGGCGTCGTCCAGCCCGGCGGTCACCGGAGCGCAGACCTCCTCCAGCGCGTGCAGAACCTTGGCGCCGCCAGGATGCACGATCAGCCCGGCGAGGTCGCCGCGGGCCAGCCGCCGCCGCTCCAGGAAGCCGTCGAGCACCGGCTCCAAACGGCTGCGGATCAGGGTGGGGATGCTCTGGCTGAAGATCACGCCGAGCCCGTCATCCTCGACCCGCCAGCCCATCACGTCCTGGGTTCCGGGCCAGGTGTGCTCCGCTCCATCGACGAGGCGCGGTCCTTCTCCGTCATCATCGGCGCGCAGCACCAACGCGGCGGCGCCGTCTGCGAACAGGGCGCTGGCGACGACGTTGGTCGGAGTCGCCTCGGCCGAGCGGAAGGCCAGCGTGCACAGTTCCACCACCAGGAACAGCACCGTCCGCCCCGCCATCGCCTGGGCGATCTGCCCGGCGCGGGTCAGCCCCAGCACGCCGCCGGCGCAGCCCAGCCCGAACAGCGGCAGCCGCACCGTGTCGGGGCGGAAGCCCATGCGCTCCAGCAGAAGGGCCTCCAGGCTGGGCGTGGCGATGCCGGTGGTCGAGGCGCAGACGATGGCGTCCACATCCTGCGGCCTCAGGTCGGCACGGGCCAGGGCCTGCCCAGCCGCCTCTTCCAGCAAGGCCAGGGCGCCCTCCCGGAAGGCGGCGGTGCGCTCCGGCCAACCGCGCGGCTCCATATACCAGTCGATGGGCATGACGGCGTGGCGAGTCTCGATGCCGGTGTTGGCGAAGACCGGCACCAGCCGTTCGAAGTCGCGCATCCGCGGCCCGAAGACGGCCCGCGCGACGCCGAGCGCCTCGTCCTGGCCAAGACGATGGGGCGGCAGGGCCGTGGCGAGCGAGAGGATGCGGGGGGTATGGTTCATCCTCAGCGATGTGATGCGCGCGGGGGTGGCGGACCAGCCCTCCGGAGGGAGTTCCTTCGCTTTCTCCCCCGCGACGCTTTCCCGCCCTCCGATATGTCGATGTGGATTGAGCGGAAGCCACGTCCTGTATCACTATAGCGGGCATTGGATTTTCGGGGGTGGGGCGGTGGATCGGAACGAGCAGGACAGCCAGAGCGCGGCGGACGAGAGCACGTCCCACCGGCCCGCCGGCATCGGGCTGATGGGGCGGCTGCGCGCCTATTTCCTGGCGGGTGTTCTGGTGACGGCACCGATCGCGGTCACGGTCTATCTCGGCTGGTGGCTGCTGGCCTTCATCGACGGGCATGCGCGACCGCTGATTCCCTCCGCCTACAATCCCGAGAATTACCTACCCTTCTCAATTCCCGGCATCGGGGTGCTGACGCTGATCATCGTGCTGACCCTGATCGGCGCCTTTGCCGCCGGCTATGTCGGGCGGCTGGTGGTGCGCATCGGCGAGGGCGTGGTGGAGCGCATGCCGGTCGTCCGCTCCGTCTACGGGGCGGTGAAGCAGATCGTCGAGACGGTGCTTGCCAAGAAGTCCAAGGCCTTCCGCGAGGTGGTGCTGGTGGAGTTCCCGCGCCACGGCATGTGGTCGCTGGGCTTCATCACCGGCGGCGCCCATCCGGAGATCCAGAAGATCTCCGAGGAGGAGATGGTGCACGTCTTCATCCCCTGCGCCCCGCCGACCGCCGGCTATCTGGCGATCCTGCCGCGGCGCGAGGTGACCGTTCTGGACATGACGGTGGAGGACGGGCTGAAGCTGGTGATGTCCGGCGGCATCGTCACCCCGCCCGACCGCAAGCCTCCACCGCAGCTTCACAAGCTGGATCGGGAGCGCAAAAGCGCCTGACGGTCACCAGCGCCCTCAACCCGCTCAGTAGCTCACACGGATGCCTTCACGGTATTGCTGAGCGGATTTCGCGTCTTCGAAGGCACCAACTCCGCCCTTCTGCATCGCTTCCCACGCCGCCATGACCTCTTCGCGCAATTGAACCCGCTGGCCCATCGCCGGAGCGTCCGTCCTGGCTTGCGATGTGGGAAGGGAGATCGAAGGAAACAACGAATCGTCCGACGTGAATTCACGGTCCTGCGCAACCGTATGGGTGGATGGCTGCCCCGTCCGCTCGGCAATCAGAGAAGCCGCATCACGCTCTCCGAGGGAGCGAAGGGCCTTGTCGATGGACGACAGGTCAACCCCGGCATCCTTCAACTTATAAGCCGCATCGGCTTCCTTTCGTGTGTACGCCATCCGCGAATCGGCGGGCTGCGTGATGCTGAAGCCCTGGAAGGGATCCAGAATCATACGCTGGTTACCGGATTGAGCAAGCAACAGCGCCGGGTTGGTGCCCTGCGCCATCAGTGAGGTCGATATCTCCCCATACTGCTCCGACGCTCCCTGACCACGCTGATCCAGCAGGGACAGCTTTCCCATAAGCTCCTCTCGCTTTGCGCTGGTCGCGCTGAGAGCCTTTCTGAAATCATCCGACGTGGTGTCGTCGCTGGAGAAAAGCCCCGCATTATCATTGTGAGCCATGCGAAACGTCGCCGAGTACGCCGTGAGACGGGACTCTTTAAGCCGCTGTTTGAGCGCATTATGGACGTCTTCGCCGGTCAGCTTGCCGCTGTCGACCAACGACGACAACTGCGTCCGTGTTTCAGCAGACAGCGCATTGAACGCGGTCAAAGACTCATCGCGCAGAGAAGAGGCCAGAGGGCTCAACGACACACTGTCCGCAATCCCTCCGGTGGTCCCACCGATCGCCCGCGCTGTTCCGCCTCCTGACGCCGACGAAGCGGACGGAGACGGAACGGAAGACGATGTGCGTTGGATTGATCCGCCCAGTTGTGAGGAGACATCGGAAATGCTCATCGCCGGATTCCTCGCCAGTTAGGAAAAGGGACATTGCGCTAATTATAAACAAAAAGGATCAAGAATACACCATTCATACGCAAAACAACATACATATGCGTTAATAAATTCAGGACTCATTATGCTAATATCAAACATTGATCAACGCCCAGCAGACAAGGCGCTTTGAATTTCTCACGCGTCCTGTGTACAAGCGTTGATCAATATTGTTAATGTTTAATTACTCTCTTCCAAGAATTACTCAGGTGAACAGGCTGTTCCATGACGAGTGCGCGAGAGCGCCCCAACCGCTGACGAGCGATCCGTTGACTGCGGCTCCCTCAATGGTACCAACACCATCGTTTCCGAGATTCGTCAGCATTCCGCGAATCATGATCCCATTGTCGAAGCTGCCATCGTTAAGCTCGCCGCTCTGGTAAATGTAAAATGTGGATCGATCATCGCCCCAAGTCACCGTGAGCGATGTGGCATTCACCATGTAAAGAAAGTCAGAATTATTGAACTCATTCCCTGAGAGATCATCAATAACGGTAATTCCGCCAAGAGAAAAGTCGTGATAGTACAAATCATTGCCAGATCCGCCGTATAGCGTATCGGCATTGCTCAATCCGGACGCTGTTCCTCCGCCGAGGAGCGTATCGTTGCCGTTGTTCCCGTAAACACGATCCCGTCCCCAGCCGCCGTCAGCGTAATCGTTTCCATCATCGGCGTAGATCCAGTCATCTCCGCCGCCGCCGTATATTTCGTCGTTTCCTTGAAGGCCAACAATACTATCGTCCCCGGCGGTTCCAGGCAGATAATCCGCGCCCGCCGTTCCAATAATCACAGCCATGACGAACTCCTTATTCTATTAATGGTTCCATTGATGAGGATTCATCATTAGCCGAGGGACTGTCAGGAATTCCGTGTACGGGCCGGTTGTGATCAGGTGAGCGAGAACCGGTCCTCGAACAGGATGGCGAGCTGGGCTTTCGCCATGCCCCACTCGCGTGGTGGCATCTTCCAGTCTTTGGTGACTTGGTTCAAGACCAGGAACAGCAGCTTCAGCGCGCTGTCGTCGGTCGGGAAGTGGCCGCGGGTGCGCACCGCCCGGCGCAGCTTCGCGTTCAGCGCCTCAATGGCATTCGTGGTGTAGACGATCCGGCGGACGTCGTCAGGGAACGCGAAGAAGGGGATCACCGCCACCCAGTTGCGCCGCCAAGCCAGGGCGATCGCCGGATACTTGGTGCCCCAGGGGCCGGCAGCAAACGCCTCCAGGGCTCGTTCCCCAGCGGCCGCGTCGGTGGCCCGGTAAACCTCCTTCAGCGCCGCCGCGACCGCCCGGCGGTCCTTCCAGGACACGAACTCCAGCGACCCGCGAATGAGGTGGACGATGCAGGTTTGCACCTGGGCCTGCGGAAACACCGCGGTGATCGCCTCGGGAAAGCCCTTCAGGCCATCGACGATGGCGATCAGCACGTCCTCCACCCCGCGGTTCTTCAGCTCGCTCATGACGCGCAGCCAGAACTTGGCGCCCTCGGTCTGCTCGATCCACAGCCCCAGCACCTCCTTGGTGCCGTCGGGCCGCACGCCGAGCGCGACATGGACCGCCTTGTTGCGCACCGTGCCCTCGTCGCGCACCTTGACCCGCAGCGCGTCGAAGAAGACCAGCGGGTAAAGCGGCTCCAGCGGGCGCTCCTGCCAGGCCGCTACCTCCTCCAGCACGGCGTCGGTGACGGCGCTGACCAGGTCGGGCGAGACCTCGATGCCGTACAACTCGCGCAGATGTCCCTGGATCTCCCGCACGCTCATGCCGCGGGCGTACATGGAGATGATCTTCTCGTCGAAGCCCGGGAAGCGGCGCTGGTACTTGGCGATGAGCTGCGGGTCGAAGGTGCCGAGCCGGTCGCGCGGCACCTCCAGGGCGATCTTGCCGGTGTCAGTGAGCACCGTCTTGCGCCCATAGCCGTTGCGGCTGTTGGACCGCCCGTCCGGCTCACCGCTCTCCAGGTGATGGTCGATCTCGGCGTTCAGCGCCCGCTCGGCGAGCGCCTTCTTCAGCTCATCGAGCAGGCCATCCTTGGCGAAGGCACTCTTCGGATCGGCGCCGGCGAGCAATTGGTCAAGCAGCGCATCCGGAATGCTGGGGTGTTTGCGTCGTGCCATGCGGGGCCTCCTTCGGTCCCGAAGTTATGGCCCGTACACGAAATTTCAGACAGTCCCTTAGCCGACAGGGAGACAATTTTCAAGGGGAAAACACAAAAGTGCACAAACCATTAGTTATCTAATCATTAGACACAGACACAAATTATTTGAATATTCACGTATGCATCGCCTTTTGTTGAAGGAGTGTAGACGAGCATTTCTCCTGCCGACTTGGCAGCGGTGAGGCATTGAAAGAGAGGCACTCTTTTGGGACCCGGCAACGGGCAGGCTCGCGCGAAAAAGCGCGCGCACGTCAGGCTTGAGAAGCTTGCTGGAGAACAGACTTGAGGCGCCGATCAAGTTTTTGATCGGACCGAGAAAAATCAATGGTTTACGCCCATGAAAACGGGGTCTTGATCTGCGCTCCTACCCCGACCGCAACGTCTTCGCCGCTGCGTCCCGTTCGAACAGGTACAACAGAGTCCGCAGCGACTGACCGCGCTCGCCGGCCAGATCGGGATCACGGTCCACGATCAGCTTCGCGTCGTCGCGGGCGGCGGCCAGCAGGTCGCCGTGCACCGCCAGATCGGCCATGCGGAACTCGGGCAACCCCGACTGACGGGTGCCCAGCACCTCGCCCGCGCCACGCAGCCGCAAGTCCTCCTCCGCGATGACGAAGCCGTCCTCGGTGTCGCGCATCGTCTTCAGGCGGGCGCGCGCCGTCTCCGTCAGTTGCGGGTCGAACATCAGCAGGCAGGACGACGGCTTCTCGCCACGCCCCACCCGGCCGCGGAGCTGGTGAAGCTGGGCAAGGCCGAAGCGCTCGGCGTGCTCGATCACCATGACGGTGGCCTCGGGCACGTTCACGCCGACCTCGATGACCGTCGTGGCGACCAGCACGTCCAGGGTCCCGGCCTGGAAGGCGGCCATCACCGCGTCCTTGTCCGGCCCGCGCATCTTGCCATGGACCAGCCCCACCCGGTCGCCGAAGGTGGCGCGCAGGAAGGCGTGGCGCTCCGTCGCGGCGGCGAGGTCGGTCTGTTCCGATTCGTCGACCAGCGGGCAGACCCAGTAGACCCGCGCGCCCTCCTGGACCTTGCGGTGGATGCCGTGCACCACCTCCTCCAGACGGTCGAGCGCGACGGTCACGGTCTGGATCGGCTTGCGCCCCGCCGGCTTCTCGGTCAGGCGCGACACGTCCATGTCGCCGTAGGCGGTCAGGGTCAGCGTGCGCGGGATCGGCGTCGCCGTCATCACCAGCACGTCCACCGCCCGCCCCTTGGCGGAGAGCTGGAGCCGCTGGTGGACGCCGAAGCGGTGCTGCTCGTCGATCACCGCCAGGGCGAGGTCCTTGAAGGCGACGTCCTCCTGGAACAGCGCGTGGGTGCCGACCAGCAGCGGCAGCTCGCCCGAGGCCAGCCGGTCCAGCACCGCCTGCCGCGCCTTGCCCTTGTCGCGCCCGGTCAGCAAGGCGAGGTCCACCCCCGCCGCCTTGCACAGCGGGGCGAGGCTTTCGGCGTGCTGGCGGGCCAGGATCTCGGTCGGCGCCATCAGGGCGGCCTGATGACCGGCCTCCACCGCGTTCAGCATCGCCATCAGAGCGACCACCGTCTTGCCGCTGCCGACGTCGCCCTGGAGGAGGCGCAGCATCCGCCGCTCCGCCGCCATGTCCTCGTAGATTTCCTCCAGCGATCCGGCCTGGGACTTGGTCAGCGAGAAGGGCAGCGCCGCGGCCACCTTGGCGCGCAGCCGCCCGTCGCCTTGGATGACGCGGCCCGATAGGCGGCGCTGCTGCATGCGGACCAGCGTCAGGGCGAGCTGGTTCGACAGCAGCTCGTCATAGGCCAGCCTTCGGCGGATCGGGTTGGTGGGGGCGAGGTCGGCCTCGTCCTCCGGGGTGTGGGCGCGGCGGATCGACTCGTGCCAGGTCGGCCAGCCGTTGCGCGACCGCCACGCGGCGTCCTGCCATTCCGGCAGCTCCGGCACGTCGGTCAGCATGGCGCGCACGGCCTTGCGCAGCGTCTTGGCCGGAAGCCCGGCCGTCATCGGATAGACCGGCTCCACCGCCTCGATCTCGTCCTTCGACTCCAGCGGGACCACGGCGTCCGGATGGGTGATCTGCGGCGTGTCGTGGAACCACTCGACCTTGCCCGACACCACCACCGTCGCGCCGACCGGCATCTGCCGCTCCAGCCAATCGCCCTTCACATGGAAATAGATCAGCTCCAGCACGCCCGTCTCGTCGGTGCAGCGCACCTTGTAAGGATGGCGGGAATTGTGTGGGGCGGCGTGCGAATCGATGCGCACCGTCATGGTGGCGATCCGCCCGTTCGGCGCCTCGGCGATCTTCGGGGCGTAGCGGCGGTCGATGACGCCGGACGGTAGGTGCCACAGCAGGTCCACGACCTGCGGACCGGCCAGCTTTTCGACGAGCTTGCCCAGCCGGGGACCGAGACCGGGGAGCGCCGTCACCGGGCGGAACAGGGGGAAGAGAACGACGGGACGCACGGGAATGGAGTCTCGGCAGCGGGGACACGGGGCCTGTGGCACCCATTCAAGCCCGCCGAGGGGGCTCCGCGTCAAGCGCGGCGGTTTCCGAAGACGCCCGTGAGGAGAAAAGAAGACGGCGGTGTGCAAGGGTTTGGGGGGAAGCCTGGGCGGGGGACGCCGATCCAAGGCAAAAACCCGATGCACACCGCCGCAAGAAACGATCCGAGGGTATGCGGGAACATTCCGGATCGTGTGTGGCCGGCGGCGGGAACCGCCGGTGGATGACTCGCCAGTAATCAAACGTCGTCAATGACTGCAGTTGTAGCGTCGCCCGCCTGACCTCAGCGTTGCGGGATCATGAAATCGGTTTCATGAAACGCCCGCCTTCCATCAGCGCGCCGCGGCCAGCAGGGCGTCGACGTCCACATGCTCCTCCAGCCGGGCGGCGATGCGGTCGAGCGCCTGTTCGACCGTCGCCGCGTAGGACTGGCCGGACGCCTCCACCCCCAGCCCGGTCAGGAAGGCGGCGCGAAAGCCGTCCGCCCCGAACAGGCCGTGTAGGTAGCAGCCCATCACCCGCCCGTCGGCGGACACCGCGCCATCCGTCCGCCCGTTCGCCAGGGTCAGCATGGGGCGGGCGCGGTCCGTCCCCTCCGTGCGGCCCATGTGCATCTCGTAGCCGGCGACCGCGGCCCCCGTGATGGTCTCCGTCCCGGTCGCCTCCTCCAGCACCTTCGGCCCCTTCAGCACGGTGTCCACCTCCAGCAGGGCCAGCCCCTCGGCCTCGCCCGGCGGGCCCTCGATGCCGTCCGGGTCGGCGATGCGGCGGCCGAGCATCTGGTAGCCGCCGCAGATGCCCAGCACCCGCCCGCCGCGCCGGCGATGGGCGGCGAGGTCGACGTCCCAGCCCTGGGCGCGCAGCACCGCCAGATCGGCGATGGTCGCCTTGCTGCCCGGCAGGATGACCAGATCGGCGTCGCCCGGCAGCGGCTGGCCGCGCGGCACCATGGACAGGGCCACGTCCGGCTCCTGGGCCAGCGGGTCGAAATCGTCGAAGTTGGCGATGCGCGACAGCATCGGCACGGCGACCCGCAGCCGCCCCCCGGAACGGGTCTTCCAGGTGTCCAGCGCCACCGCGTCCTCCGCCGGCAGCAGGGCGGCGTCGGCCAGCCAGGGCACGACGCCGAAGCTTGGCCAGCCCGTGCGCTCCGCGATGACCGACAGACCGCCGTCGAACAGCCGCACGTCGCCGCGGAACTTGTTGATGAGGAAGCCGGCGACCAGCGCCCGCTCCTCCGGCGGGATCAGCGCGTGGGTGCCGACGAGGCTGGCGATCACCCCGCCGCGGTCGATGTCGCCGACCAGCACCACCGGCACGCCCGCCACGGTGGCGAAACCCATGTTGGCGATGTCGCCGGCCCGCAGATTGACCTCGGCCGGGCTGCCCGCCCCCTCGACCACCACCACGTCCGCCTCGGCCTTCAGCCGCTCGAAGCTGTCGAGCACGGTGGGGAGAAGCCGTCCCTTGCGCGACTGGTAATCGCCGGCCCGCGCCGTTCCCTCGACGACGCCGCGCACCACCACCTGGGACCCGACGTCCGACTGCGGCTTCAGCAGCACAGGGTTCATGTGGACGGACGGCGCCACCCCGCAGGCCCGCGCCTGGAGCGCCTGGGCGCGCCCGATCTCCCCGCCGTCGGCGGTGACGGCGGCGTTGTTGGACATGTTCTGCGGCTTGAAGGGCCGCACGGTCAGGCCGCGGCGGACCAGCGCCCGGCACAGCCCGGCCACCAGCAGCGACTTGCCGACGTCGGAGCCGGTGCCTTGGAGCATGATCGCGCGCATGGCTCAGAACTCGATGCCCGGCTGGGCCTTGATGCCCGCCTGGAAGGGGTGCTTGACCAGGGTCATCTCGGTCACGAGGTCGGCGGCCTCGATCAGTTCCGGCTTGGCGGTGCGGCCGGTGACCAGCACATGCAGCCCCTCGCGCCGCCCGGTCAGCACCGGCAGCACCTCCTCCACCGGCAGGTAGCCCATGCGCAGGACGATGTTCAGCTCGTCCAGCACGACGAGGCTGTACCGGGGGTCGGCCATCAGTTCCTGCGCCTTGGCCCAGGCGGCCTTGGCGGCGGCGATGTCGCGCTCGCGGTCCTGGGTCTCCCAGGTGAAGCCCTCGCCCATCGTGAAGAAGTCCACGAGGTCGTCGAAGCGCTCCAGCGCCACCGTCTCGCCGGTGGACCAGGCGCCCTTGACAAACTGCACCACGCCCACCCGCATGCCGTGCCCGGCGGCGCGCAGGATCAGGCCGAAGGCAGCGGTGGATTTGCCCTTGCCGTTGCCGGTGTTGACCATCAGCAGGCCCTTCTCCTGCGTCTTGCCGGCCATCACCCGGTCGTGCAGCGCCTTGCGCCGCTTCATCTTCTCGGCGTGGCGCACGTTCTGGTCGTCAAGGTTCCGGCCGGCATCGTTCCGGTTGGCGTCTTCGGTCATGGTGTCTCTCCCTTCAGCAGCAGCGGCAGCCCGGCGGCGACGAAGGCCACCCGCTGGGCCACGGCGGCGATGTCCTGATGCAGCCGTCCCGCATGGTCGCGGAAGCGGCGGGCCAGCGCGTTGTCCGGCACGATGCCCAGCCCCACCTCGTTGGAAACCAGCACCACCCGCCCCTCCACACCGGCCAAAGCGGCCAGCAGCTCGGCGGAACGGGCGGGCACGTCGACGTCGGCCATCATCAGGTTGGACAGCCACAGCGTGAGGCAGTCGACCAGCACGTTCGTTCCGGAACCGGCGTGGCGGCGCAGCGCGCCGGGCAGGTCGAGCGGTTCCTCCACCGTCGTCCAGCCGGGGCCGCGGTCCTCCTTGTGGCGGGCGACGCGATCGGCCATCTCGGAGTCCCAGACCTGGGCGGTGGCGATGTAGACCCGCGGGCCGGGCGATGCGGTGACCAGCCCCTCGGCGTAGCGGCTCTTGCCGGAGCGGGCGCCGCCCAGGACGAGGGTGATATCGGTGCTCATGACGGTCGGGCCACCTTGACGCCTGTGAGGGGACGCTTGCCGGACGGGCGCTTGCAGAACCGGATGGTTAGCGCAGTTGGCGGCTCGGCGCAAACCGCCATGGAGTTGCCGGAGCGGAGTACAGATCGGCGGTTGTCCTCCGCCGCTTCCGTCCCGTACCATCCGCCGCCTTCCCTCCCGAACGATCCCGGAGCCGCCGATCGTGACCGACACCACCCGGCCCCGCCCGGCCCTGGCCCGCGCCGCCGCCTTTCTCCGTCGCCTGACCGGAAAACTGTTCCGCCGCGGCGCCGCCGTTCCTCCGCCCCCGCCGAAGCCCGTCCCCGTGGCGGAGCCGATGGACTCCGGGGTCTTCACCGGCGAGTCCGGCTCGCTCGCCTACCGGCTGTTCGTGCCGAAGGGTGCGACGGCGGGACCGCGTCCGCTGCTGGTCATGCTGCACGGCTGCACCCAGTCGCCGGAAGACTTTGCCGTCGGAACCCGCATGAACCGGCTGGCCGAGGAGGCCGGTTGTCTCGTCCTCTACCCGGAGCAGACCCCAGCGGCGAACGACAAGAAATGCTGGAACTGGTTCAACCCCAACCACCAGCGTCGCGACCGCGGCGAACCGGCGCTGATCGCCGGAGCGGCCCGGCAGGTCCTGGCGGAACAGGGGGCCGACCCGCAGCGCGTCTACGTCGCCGGGATTTCCGCAGGCGGGTCCGCCGCGATGGTCCTGGCAACCACCTATCCCGACCTGTTCGCCGCGGTGGGCGTCCATTCCGGCCTGCCCTACGGCGCGGCCAGCGGCGTGCCCTCCGCCCTGCTGGCGATGAAGGCCGGCTCCTCACCCGGCCAGCGTCCGGCGGCGGGGGCTCCGGTGGTCCCGGCCGTCGTCTTCCACGGCGACGCGGACAAGGTCGTGCACCCGCGCAACGGCGACCATGTGATGGCCCAGGCCACGGCCAACGCGGAGGGGCTGAGCGCGACGACCGAGGATGGGCAGGCACCCGGCGGGCACGGCTTCACCCGCACCGTCCACAAGGACCGCGATGGAGCAACGCTGTTCGAACAGTGGACCGTCCACGGCAGCGGCCACGCCTGGTCCGGCGGCAGCCCGGACGGCACCTACACCGACCCGCAGGGGCCGGACGCCGCGCGGGAGATGCTGCGTTTCTTCCTGTCCCACCGGCACGCCAAGCCCGCAAAAAGCGCGTGAGTCGGCGGTTACCACTTTTGCACAGCCGAATTCGCGACGCCCGTGCCATAAACTTCCTCAGCATCCACCAGCCCACCGATCCGGCCATGCGCGTCACCGCTCCCCGCCTCGCTGCCCTCGGCGCCCTCGCGCTGTGCCTGTCGGCGTCGCCGACGGTCCAGGCCGCCAACGTCTCCGCCGGGCAGGCCGAGGCGAAGGAGGCCGCCAAGTCGCTGGGCAACTGCACGCCCGCCAAGGTGGAGGTGATGAGCTACGTCACCGGCCGCTCCGGCCAGACCGTGTTCAAGGTGGGCTGCACGGAGGACAAGGACACCTTCGTGCTGGTGCAGTGCCGGTCGCGGATCTGCACGCTGCTGCGCTGATTCACGGCTTCTTAATGAGGTTCGCCTGGAATCGGATCGAACACGGGACGGGGTGCGAAGGGTGATGAGGCTCGCTCAGTCAATCGCGGTGCTGGCGTTGGCGGTGATCCCGCTCGGCGCTTGCGGCGGGCCGATGATGGTCGCCAGCCTCGGCGCCGATCTGGCCTCCGTCACCAGCACCAAAAAGACGCTCGGCGATCATCTGGTGTCCGCCGCGACCGGGCGCGACTGCTCGTCCGTGTCCTTCTCGGAAACCGGGCATTACTGCCCGGAGAAGGTCTACGTCGACCGCTCCCGTGTCTATTGCTACAAGACGCTGGCCGACGTGGATTGCCACCACATTCCCGACCCGCACCGCAACGGCCACACTGCTCTGGCGAGCCCGCCGCCGGACATCCGGCCGGAACCGCGGCAGCCGGGCTGGATCGAACGGATGATGACCGCGGCGGAGCAATAAGCCCGGCGGAGCAACCCCCCGCGCCGTTCCTCAGCGCATCTTCTTCGCCACGAAGGCCTTGGCGAGGGTCATCATCGCCTTTTCATGGGTGACGCCGCCCTGCCCGCCCTTGCCGGCGGGAACCACCATGGTGGCGGACTTGACCGGAGCGGGTGAGCCGGCGCGGCCACGCGGCGCGGGTGCGTCCTCACCGGGATCACGGCCGAGGCGGCTCAGCACGTCGGCCAGCGCCTCCTTGCTCAGCGCCGAATCCGCGGAACCACGGGACCGGCCCGGTGCCGCGGGCGCTGACCGGCTGGGCGCCGACGGGCGGACGCCCCGCTCGATCGCCGCGGCGGCGATGGCCTTCAGGAAAGGCTGCGAAATGCCCAGCAGAAGCTGCGGGTCCTCGGCCGCCCAGACCATCAGAAGCTTCTGCGCGGTCGCCCGGCTCCCCTTGGCCGCCACCAGCGCGTCGCGCACCTTGCCGTCCACATAGGAATTCGCCATCGCCACACGCCTCCGACCGCCGCGGACGCTTATCCGCGCAACAGGGCGACTCTCCGGCGGCAAGGGTTAACAAAGGGTTGCAAAGGCGGCTGTCCGAACGCGGCAAGGGTGCCCCACGGGCAGGGCGGTTGCGCGGCGGGGCGGGAATGGGGGATAGTGGGTCTATGCTGATCGAAACCTACGCCGACCTGATCTGCCCCTGGTGCTACATCGGAAAGCGGCGGCTTGCCCGCGCGCTGGCCGACCGGCCCCGCGTCCAGGTGGAATTGCGCTGGCAGCCCTTCCAGCTCAACCCGGACATGGCGCCGGGCGGCATGGAGCGCAGCGCCTATCTGGCGGCCAAGTTCGGCGGCACGGAGCGGGCGCGGCAGATCCATCTGGTGGTCGAGGAAACGGCGGAGCGCGACGGCCTGCCGCTGCGGCTGGACCGCATCCGGCGCACGCCCAACAGCTTCGACGGTCATCGGCTGATCCGCATCGCCGCCCGCCACGGGCTGGGCGACCGGATGGCGGACGCGCTGTTCCACGCCTATTTCGTGGACGGGCTGGACATCGGCGACCGCGACACGCTGGCCGCGACCGCCGCCGGCCTGGGTTTCGATTTCGCGGAGATCAAGACCCTGCTGACCGGCGATGCGGAGACCACGGCGGTCTTCAACGCCGACGCCACGGCGCGCCAGTTGGGCCTTCAGGCGGTGCCTTGCTATATCTTCAACCGGCGTTACGCGCTGTCCGGCGCGCAGGAGCCCGCCAGCTTCCTCCCGCTTCTCGACCTCGGGGTGGAGGAGCAGGAAGGCGTGACGGCGGCGGCCGACTGATGATCCGGGTCACCCCGCGCATCAGCCTGGACGAAAGCGAGCTTCAGGAAAGCTTCATCCGCGCGTCCGGTCCCGGCGGCCAGCACGTCAACAAGACGGACAGCGCCGTCCAACTGCGCTTCGACGTGGCGGCCTCGCCGAACATCCCCGACGATGTGAAGGCCCGGCTGGTCCGGCTGGCCGGTTCGCGCATGACCGCGGCGGGCGTGCTGATCATCGTCGGCGACACCTACCGCAGCCAGCTGCGCAACCGCGAGGATGTGCGCGAGCGTCTGATCGACCTGATCCGCGACGCGACGGTGGTGCCCAAGAGCCGACGCCCGACCAAGCCGACCCTCGGCTCCAAGAAGCGTCGCCTGGAGGCCAAGGGTCAGCGGTCGGACATCAAGCGTCTGCGCTCCGGCAAGCCGGAGGATTGAGGCCGCTCAATGAGCGGTCTTCTGCCGGTTCAGCGAGACCATGTTCCCGCCATACTGGAACTCCGGCAGGTTGGCGAACTGGTCCTTGGTGAGCTGTGTCGCCACGAGGGCGTCCTGCTGCTGGTTGTAGCGGACGTTGTCGATATCCAGCGCCACGTTGCGCCCGCCGATGCCCATGATGCCGCCGGTCGAGACCACGAGTTGGCTCGGGCGGTTGCTGCGGTTGAACAGGACATCCTCGACCTGCCCCA
Source organism: Azospirillum brasilense (assembly GCF_001315015.1). Taxonomy (NCBI): domain Bacteria; kingdom Pseudomonadati; phylum Pseudomonadota; class Alphaproteobacteria; order Rhodospirillales; family Azospirillaceae; genus Azospirillum; species Azospirillum brasilense. The sequence continues at coordinate 1,846,399 of NZ_CP012914.1, forward strand.
CCTTCTGCCCGTCATAGGCGACGACAGACTTGCCCAGCATGGCCTGCGGCTCGATCCGCGAGGCGGTCTGGAGCGATTGCTCGGACATCGGGCGGGATGCCTGCTCGCTTCCCCCACCGAACCAGCTCGACGTCTCGGCGCAGCCCCCCAAAGCCAAAAGCGCGACCGCCGACAGGACCGGAACAGCAACCTTACGCATAGCCCCCTCCTTCTGACGAGATAACCACGCGGGTTTAAACAGGCCGTCGACCGCAATCGTCACGGTGTCTTGCGGCGATCGCGCCCGGTGCGCCGGAACGCGCCGCGTCCGGCCGCGTTCTGCACTCTCTCAACTCTCCCCCGAGGCTCCGCAGATTATGGCCGAAGACACCGCCCGCCGGTTGCAGGCCCGCCCCATTCCGGTGCCGAAGGCCGCCCCGCCCGCCTCCACCCAGACGACGCTGCTGGTCATCGCGCTGGTGGTGGCGACCCTGTATCTGGGAAGCGACATCCTGGTCCCCATCGCTCTGGCGGTGCTGCTGACCTTCGTCCTGGCGCCCATCGTCAGCCGGCTGGAGCGGCTGCGACTGGGCCGGGTGCCTTCGGTGCTGGCGGTGGTGGTGCTGGTCTTCGCGGGGATCGCCGGTTTCGGCATGGTGGTCGGTGGGCAGATCGCCGACCTCGCCAACAACCTGCCGAGCTATCAGAAGAATGTGCATGACAAGCTGGACTCGCTGCGCTCCCGCGCCACGTCGGCGGGCAGCGGCGGGGTGGTCCAACAGGCGACCGAAGCCTTCCGCGACCTGAAACAGGGTCTGGAGCAGGTGACCGGCGACACCCCGCCCACTGCCACGGCTCCGGCCAGCGCCCTGCCCGCCCCCGGCGCCGCACGGGAACCGGTGCCGGTGCGGATCGAGCAGGACGGCGACGCCCTGACCATCATCAGCGACGTGCTGGGGCCGGCGATGGCGCCGGTCGCCACGGCGGGCATGGTGCTGGTCCTCACCATCTTCATGCTGCTGCAGCGCGAGGATCTGCGCGACCGGCTGATCCGGCTGGCCGGGTCCGGCGACCTCAGCCGCACGACGGAGGCGATGAACGACGCCGGCGAGCGGGTCAGCCGTTATCTGCTGATGCAGTGCGTGGTCAACGTCACCTACGGCCTGCCCATCGGGGTCGGGCTGTGGCTGATCGGCGTGCCCAACCCGTTGCTCTGGGGCCTGCTGTCGACGGTGCTGCGCTTCATCCCCTTCCTGGGGCCGGCGATCGCCGCGGCCTTCCCGATCCTGCTGTCCTTCGCGGTCGATGGGGGATGGACCCTGCCGCTGCTCTGCATCGCCCTGTTCGTGGCGGTGGAGCTGTTCTCCAACAACGTGGTGGAGCCCTGGCTCTACGGCTCGGCCACCGGCCTGTCGTCGCTGGCGATCATCGTGGCGGCGGTGTTCTGGACCACGCTGTGGGGACCGGTCGGCCTGCTGCTGGCGACGCCGCTGACCGTCTGCCTCGTCGTGCTGGGGCGGCATGTGCCGCAGCTTCACTTCCTGGAAGTGATGCTGGGCGACCGCCCGGTCCTGCCCGATGAGGCAAAGCTGTACCAGCGCCTGCTCGCCCGCGATCCCATCGAGGCCATGGAGATCGCCGAGGAGAAGATGAGCAAGGGCGGGCTGGTGGAGGCCGGGCACGGACTGCTCATCCCCACCCTGTCGCTGGCCGAGCAGGACCGCCAGCGCAACCGCCTGAACCCGGAAGGACGGCAGGCGGTGGCCGAGGGCATGGTGGCCTTGCTGGACGAGATGATGGAGTCCTCGCCGCCCGCCGCGGAGGACACGCCGCTGGTCCTGTGCATCGGCGCCCGCAACGACCTGGACGAGGCGGCGGCGGCGCTTCTCGGCCACATGCTGCGCCCGCGCGGGCTGCGCGCCGACGTGATCCCCTGCGAGAAGGTGTCCGTCCGCTCCATCGCCGCGCTGGCCCCGACCGGCGTGTCGGCGGTGGTGCTGTCCTACCTGAACCCGTCCGCCCTGTCGCACGCCCGGCGGCTGGTGCGCCGGTTGCGCCTGCATTTCGGCCCGAACGTGCCGATCCTGCTCTGCCTGTGGAGCGCCCACCCCGAGGCCGACGCGCCGGAGCACGCCATATCCCAGACCTCAGCCGACCGCGTCGCCACCAGCCTGACCGGCGCCGTCACCCAGTTGGAGGAGATGGGTGTGCTCGCCGCCGTCGAGGCGGAGAAGGCCCCTCAGGCGTGACGGTCAGGGGGGCGCCACGACGGTGCAGACGCGCTTAAGCGCATCGGCCGCGCGCTCCACGTCGTCGTCGCGCACCAGCACGTAATCGGTGTCGTAGGTGGACATGGCGAAGATCGGCACCCGCGCCTGGGCCAGCGGCACGGCGATGCGCGCCAGCACGCCGAACAGCGAGAAGTCCAGCGGCCCCTCCACCTTGAAGGCGCGCCAGCCGCGCTCCGCCGTCACGCCGTCCGGCACGCGGGATTCGCGGCAGAGGATGGACAGCTCCTCCCCCGTGCGGGTGGCGCTGACCAGCGGGTCGGTCCAGTCGAGCCAGCCGGGCATCCCGTCCCCCGGCGCCAGCCGCGCCACCGCCAGCCGGTCGGGCAGGACCGACAGGGTCAGCGGCTTGGTCTCCGGCAGCAGGGCGGCGTCCAGCGTGGCGCGGTCCACCTCGAACGGCTTGAGGATGCGTTTGGCCCGTGCGGCCAGCGACGGGATGCGCGAGCGCATGGCGCGACCCAGCATGTCCGCCGCGACCGGGCGAAGCTCCGGATCGTCCGCCGCCAGATCGACCATGGCCTGAAGCGCGGCGCTCTGCACGATCCGGCTGGCCCGATTCTCGAACCAGCCTTCCAGAAGCGCGACCATCCGCTCGCGCTGCTCCCCGGTCAGGGTCAGGCGCGGCAGGATCGCCGCCAGACGCCAGCGCACCTCGGCCTGCTCGATCGCCGCCGCCTCGGTCAGCAGCCGTTCGGCGAAGGCGTCCAGCAGACGGGCGGCGCCGCGCGACACCCGCTCCAGCGCGTCGGCGGCGCGCATCCGCACCCCGGCGTCGCCGTCGAACAGGCAGGCGACCAGTTCCGGCAGACGGGCGGGATCGGCGGCCACGGCCTCTGCCACCGTCGGAATGTCGCCGAAGGTCCGCCGGTCGCCACCAAGCGCCAGGGCCTTCGCCAAGCCCCTGTCCTTGGGGCCGCTCTCCTTGTTCATCGCCTCAGCGCCGCCCGAAGGGACGCGAGGGGATGTTCCGCCCGAACTTGGACCCGACCTTCAGCGCGCTGGGGCGCGGCGGCGGCGGGGGTGGCGGGGGCGGTGGCGCCTCACCCTTCGGCACGGCGCCGCCGCCGGCCATCTGCGCCAGATCGCTCATCAGCCGGTTGACGCCGCGCACCCGCTGGGCCTCGTCGGCCCATTCGCGGGTGTAGACCAGCTTGTGGTCGGGGCGCAGCTTCATCAGGCTCATCTGCTGGCTGATGTAGGTCAGCAGCTTGGCCGGCTCGGCGTAGCTGTTGTTGCGGAAGGTCAGCACGGCGCCCTTCGGCCCGGCGTCCACCCGCTCCACCCCCGCCTGACGGCAGAGCTGCTTGATGGTGACGACGTCCAGCAGGTTCTCCACCTCGCCCGGCAGCTTGCCGAAGCGGTCGATCAGCTCCGCCGCGAAGCCGTCGATCTCCGCCCGGTCCACCAGATCGGCGATGCGGCGGTAGAGCGACAGGCGCACCGTCAGGTCGGGGACATACTCCTCCGGGATCAGCACCGGCGTGCCCAGGTTGATCTGCGGGGTCCAGGGCTGGTCCTCCGCCCCGCTCGGCACCTGCCCGTCCATGTTGGCGCGGGCGTTGGCGACGGCCTCCTCCAGCATGTGCTGGTACAGCTCGACGCCGACCTCCTTGACGTGGCCCGACTGCTCCTCGCCCAGCAGGTTGCCGGCGCCGCGGATGTCCATGTCGTGGCTGGCCAGCTGGAAGCCGGCGCCCAGGCTGTCCAGCGTCTCGATGACGTGCAGCCGCTGCTGCGCCGTGCCGGTCAGCGGCTTGTTCGGCGCGTAGGTGAGGTAGGCGTAGCCGCGCACCTTCGACCGGCCGACGCGCCCGCGGATCTGGTAGAGCTGGGCCAAGCCGAACATGTCCGCCCGGTGCACGATCAGCGTGTTGGCGTTGGGGATGTCGATGCCGCTCTCGATGATGTTGGTGGCGAGCAGCACCTCGAACTTGCCCTCGTCGAAGGCGGTCATCACCTCTTCCAGCTCGCTGGCCGGCATCTGGCCGTGGGCGGTGACGATCTTGACCTCGGGCACCAACTCGCGCACCCGCTCGGCGACCTTGGGCAGGTCCTCGACGCGGGGGCAGACATAGAAGGTCTGGCCGCCCCGGTAATGCTCGCGCAGGATGGCCTCGCGGACCACCACCGGGTCGTAGGGCAGCACGAAGGTGCGCACCGCCAGACGGTCCACCGGCGGGGTGGCGATCAGCGACAGCTCGCGCACGCCGGACAGCGCCATCTGGAGCGTGCGCGGGATCGGCGTGGCGGTCAGCGTCAGGACGTGCACGTCGGCGCGCAGCTCCTTCAGTCGCTCCTTCTGCTTCACGCCGAAATGCTGCTCCTCGTCCACGATGACCATGCCGAGCTGCTTGAACTGCACGCCCTTGCCGAGCAGCGCGTGGGTGCCGATCACGATGTCGGCGGTGCCCTCCGTCAGCTCCTGCTTGACCTTGGTCTGCTCCTTGGCGGTGACCATGCGGGAAAGCTGAACGATGCGCAGCGGCAGCCCGGCGAAGCGGGTGGTAAAGGTCTTGAAATGCTGGCGCGCCAGAAGCGTGGTCGGCACCACCACGGCGACCTGCTGGCCGCTCATGGCGACGAGGAAGGCGGCGCGCAGCGCCACCTCCGTCTTGCCGAAGCCGACGTCGCCGCAGACCAGACGGTCCATCGGACGGCCCGAGCCGAGATCGGTGAAGACCTCCTCGATGGCCTTCAACTGGTCGTCCGTCTCCGGATAGGGGAAGCGGGCGGCGAACTCCTGATAGACGCCCTCCGGCGTGTAGACCGGGTCGGCCTTCTTCAGCATGCGCTCGGCGGCGATCTTCAGCAGCGCCTCGGCCATGTCCTTCAGGCGCTTCTTGACGCGGGCCTTGCGGCCCTGCCAGCCGGCCCCGCCCAGCTTGTCGAGCTGCGCGTGCGCGTCCTCCGACCCGTAGCGGGTCAGCACTTCGATGTTCTCGACGGGGACGTAGAGCTTGTCGCCGCCCTCGTAGATCAGCCGCAGGCAGTCGTGCGGCGCCCCGGACACCTCCAGCGTCTCCAGCCCGTCGTAGCGCCCGATGCCGTGGTCCATGTGCACCACGAGGTCGCCCGAGGCCAGCGCCGTGTATTCGGCGATGAAGTTGGCGGCCTTGCGCTTCTTCTTCGCCGCCGGGCGGACGAGGCGGTCGCCGAGGATGTCCTGCTCGGTGATGACGGCCATGTCGGCGGAGGTGAAGCCGTGTTCCATCCCCAGCACGATCATGCCGATGACGTGACGGTCGAAGCGGCGGACGTCCTCGACGCTCTCCGCCGGCTCCAGCCCCGGAATGCCGTGGTCGCCCAGCACCGTCATCAGACGGTCGCGGGAGCCCGCGGAATAGCCGGCCACCAGCACGCGCCGCCCGTCGGCCCGCAGCGCCCGGATGTGGTCCTTCACCGCCTCGAAGACGTTGACGTCGGGACGCGCCCGCTCCTCGGCAAAGTCGTGGCCGCGGCGCCCGCCGGCGTCCAGCGTGCCCTTGATGCCCGGCGGCGTGCCGAAGGGCTGGAGCTGCGCCACCGCGTGGGCGGCGAACAGGTCGTCCCAGGCCTGGGCGTCGAGGAACATCATGCCGACCGGCACCGGCTTGTAGACCGGCGAGCCCGTCCGCTTCTCGATGACGATCATGCTCTCGCGGGAGGCGTGGAAGTCCACCACCTGCGCGATGCGCGAATCGCGCGCCTCCGTCGCCTGATGGTCCAGCGACAGGATGGCCTTGGGCATGTAGGCCAGCAGCGATTCCATCGTCTCGTGGAACAGCGGCAGCCAGTGCTCCATGCCGCCGTACTTGCGCCCGGCGCTGATCGCCTCGTAGAGCGGGTCGTCGTCGGTGACGGCGCCGAACAGCTCCCGGTAGCCGGAGCGGAAGCGGGCGATGCCCGCCTCGTCCAGGAAGACCTCCGACATCGGCTTGAGGTCGATGCCGTCGCGCTTGTCGGTGGTGCGCTGCGACATGGGGTCGAAGCTGCGCACGGCCTCCAGCTCGTCCCCGAACAGGTCGAGGCGCAGCGGCTCGTCGGTGCCCGGCGGGAACAGGTCGACGATGCCGCCGCGGACGGCGAACTCGCCCGGCTCGCGCACCGTCTGGGCGCGGGTGTAGCCGTTGCCGGCCAGATAGCGCTGCAGCTTCTCCAGGTCGATCCGGTCGCGCAGCTTCGCCGAGAACACCGCGTCGCGGAAGGCGGCGCGGGGCGGCACCTTCTGCACCATGGCGTTGACGGTGGTCAGCACGACCAGCGGCGGCGCGTCCGCCTTGCGCGCCAGCAGGCGGGTCAGCGTGTCGATGCGCTTCGCCACGATGCCGCCGTTGGGCGACACGCGGTCGTAGGGCAGGCAGTCCCAGGCCGGGAAGACCTGCACCTCCAGCGACGGCGCGAAGAAGGCCAGCGCCTCCGCCAGCTGGGCGGCGCGGGTGTCGTCGAGCGCGACGTGGAGAAGTCCCGCACTCCCCGCCCGCTTGGCGAGGTCGGCGAGGACGCGGGCGTCATGGCCGGCGGGGGCGCCGCCGACCAGAAGGCGGCCGGAGCGTCCCGGCTGCAACTGTTCGAAGCTGGGCAAGGATCGGGCCTCAGGACCCCTGACGGGGCGTGTAGCGGAACTTGGTCAACAGCTGCATGACGTCGGTGTCATGCTCGGCGGGCAGCGGCTCGCGCCCGGCGTACCAGTTGTAGAGGTCGGGGTCGCTGAGTTCGAGCAGCGCCTCGTAACGGTCGAGCTGCGCGTGGTCGAAGGCCGGGACATGGGCATCGGCGAAGCTGCCGATCAGCAGGTCCATCTCGCGCATGCCACGGTGCCACGACCGGAAGCGCAGCCGCTTGCGCCGGTTTTCCAGGGATTCGCCGCTCTCGGACAGGGTGTTCTCGTCGCTCATGCCATCCACGCCAAAAAGCCCCGGCCCCGGAAGATAGGGGGCGGAGCGGTCCACATCCACCCCCGCATCCTGCACACCGGCGCGCGCCCGCGCAAACCGAAACGCCGGACGATCCCCCGGAAGGAGCGTGATTCAGCGCGCCAGCCACGCCTCCAGCCCGTCGCGCAGGTCGGGGCCGGGGGCCAGCCGGGCGAAGCGCTCGGTCTCCACCGCCAGCCCTTCGCCGATGGTCATGTTCAGTCCGCGGGTAACCGCCCCGAGGATGCCGGACACCGCCGCCGGGGAGTGCCGGACGATCCGCCCGGCCAGTTCGAAGGCCGCGGGCAGCAGCGCGTCGTGGGGCACCACCTGATTGACCAGCCCGACCGCCAGCGCCGTCGCGGGCGGGAAGGCGTCGCCGGTCAGCAGCCATTCCAGCGCCCGCTTGCGCCCGGCGTTGCGGGGAAGCCGCTGCGTCCCGCCGAAGGTCGGCATCATGCCGAGCTTGATTTCCGCCTTGGAGAAACTCGCCCGCTCACTGGCGACGGCGAGGTGTGCCGCCTCCAGAATCTCGCAGCCGCCGCCGTAGCAGATGCCGTTTACCGCGGCGATGATGGGCTTGGGAAAGGACTCGATCCGCGCGCACAGCGTCTGGCCGGGCCGGAAGGCGCGCACCGCCGCCTCCGGCCCCCGCCGGACGGCCGGGGTGAACTCCGCGATGTCCGCCCCGGCGGAGAAGGCGCGCTCCCCAGCGCCGGTGACGATGATGGCGCGTACCGCCGCGTCGGCCTCCAGCGCGTCCAGCGTGTCGAGCATGGCGGCGGCCAGCGCCGTGCTGATGGCGTTCAGCTTGGCGGGGCGGTTCAATGTGAGGGTGGCGATGTCCCCAGCAGTGACGCACAGGATGGGATTGACGGAATCGGTGTGGGACATGGCACGGTCCTTTTGTCCTGCGTTTGCGATGCGCCACTGTCGAGCCCGAGCCACGCCCCTGACAAACGAGTACGCCGCGTGTTCGGGTGAGCAACGCTCACCTGAAACGGGGCCTCCGCCGCAGGCCAAAGCGTCACCTTGACAGAATCGCGACAGTTGGTACACTGAACAGTCCCAGCCACTTTCGGTGGAGGTCGCCATGACCGACGGATCGATCGGACGCCCGGAACCTCTGGTCCGTTCGGCCGGCGTGGTGGAGCGCACCGGCAGCGCGACCGACCGCAGGAAACGGCGACAGAATCGGCAGGACCTGCAACAGCAGGAGCGCGAGCGGCAGGAGCGCCGCGACCAGGACGAGGCCAACCACAAGCGGCGGCGCCTCTACGACCTGCTGTTCGACGAGATCGATGAGCTGGACACGCTGAACGCTGGGCAGCGGGCGCGCATCAAGCAGAATCTGCGCGCGCAGCTCGCCAACCGCCGCCCGCCGCCGCACCTCGCCCCCAACCTCGCCCAGCCGCCGCCGGGGGATGAGGACATCGAACGCATTGCGGCGGCGCTCCTCGAAAAGGCCGTCGCGGCCCAGTCGGTCGATCATGACCACATCGTCGACATGGCGGCGCCGACTCACCCGGCGCTTCCGCCCGGACAGACGGCGGAGAATGTGGCGCTCGCCAACCAGCTCCGCGATTGCCTGGAACAGCGGACGACGACATCGCGGCGCGTTGCTGTGTATCTGCGCCTTCTTCTGACGCTCGAAGGCGCCTTCCGTCCGCATCTGGTGGTGGACGCCTGACCACGGTCCCACCGCGGGTGTGATGCGCGAATTCGGAGAAAGCCCCCCTCCGATGCGCCACCCAGGATGGTCGGGCCATGCGGCACAATGACCCTGTTGTTTCTCCGGCGAAATACCGGCGCGTTCCCGCGCCGTTCCCGCCGCGGAAAACCCGCTCCCGCAGGGAGGTTCCCCCGTGCCCGACACCCATCTCGCCACGCACGCCCAGCCGTCCGGCGACGCCCTTCGCCAAGCTCTTTCCACCCGTTTCCAGAAGATCCGTGCCCGCACCGCCGAACTCGCCGCCCCTCTGTCGCCCGAGGACCTGATGGTCCAGTCGGTGGCCGACGGCGCCCCGGCCAAATGGCACCTCGCCCACACGACGTGGCTGTTCGAAACCACCGTCCTGGTGCCCTGCAACCCCGGTTACCGGCCCTTCGACCCGGCCTTTCTGACGCTGTTCGCGGCGCGCGACGACCGGTTCGGCAGCCACCAGCTTCCCTCCCCCACCCTGCGCCTGCTCTCCCGGCCCAACGCGGCGGAGGTGATGCGCTACCGCGACCATGTGAACGCCGCGGTGCTGCACCTGCTGAATCAGGCCGACGAGGCGGACCTGCCGGAGATCGCCGACCGCGTGATCGTCGGCATCACGCACGAGCGGCGCCACCAGGAACGGCTGCTGACCCATATCAAGCATGCCTTCTGGAGCAACCCGCTGCGCCCCGCCTACGACCAGCCGCCGCAGAGCGTGCCGGCCCCGCCGCAGCCGGAACGCTGGATCGAGCATGAAGGCGGCATCGTCGAGATCGGACGGACGGAGGCCGGAGCCGGCTTCGACCATGAAGGGCCACGCCACCGCGTCCATCTGGAGCCCTTCCGCCTTGCCGCCCTGCCGGTGTCCTGCGGCGCCTTCCGCGACTTCATCGAGGATGGCGGTTATGGCAAGCGCTCGCTCTGGCTCGCCGACGGCTGGGAGGCGGTGCAGACCGAGGGTTGGCAGGCCCCGCTCTATTGGGAATGGCGCGACGGCGCGTGGCAGATCTTCACCCTCTACGGCATGCGTGCGCTCGATCCCGCCGAACCGGTCTGCCATGTCAGCTGGTTCGAGGCCGACGCCTTTGCCCGCTGGGCCGGCAAGCGCCTGCCCGAGGAAGCCGAGTGGGAGGCCCTGGCGTCCCGCTGCGACAGCATGGGCAATCTGCTGGGCACCGGCAATCGCCACCCGCGCCCCAGCACCTGCCACGGCGATGGCCCCTGGCAATTGTTCGGCGACGTCTGGGAATGGACGCGCAGCCCCTTCACTCCTTACCCCGGCTACCGCCTGCCGGACGGGGTGGATGAGGCCGTCCATGGCCGCTTCATGATCAACCGCATGGTGCTGCGGGGCGGCAGCTGCGTCACCCCCTTCGACCACGCCAACCCGACGACCCGGCATTACCTGCGACCGGAATCCCGCCTGTCCTTCACCGGCCTGCGGCTGGCCGAGGATAGCTGAGACATTGGAATCATTTTAAGCGGTGGCGCTGCATTGCGGCAGGCTCTATAACCATAATTAAATTATGGCTTATGGAGCCTTTAATGTCCCTCGACCTGCCGCAAGTGTACCGCCACCACGTCTTTTGTTGCTCCCAGCAGCGCCCGCCCGGCCATCCGCGCGGAAGCTGTGCGGCAAAGAACGCCCACCCGCTGTGGGAGCAGCTCGGCCAGCGCATCCAGGCCAAGGGGCTGCTGGACATCGGCATGGCCTGGACCGGTTGTCTCGGCTTCTGCTCTGCCGGGCCGCTGATGGTGGTCTATCCGGAGGGCCTATGGTACCGCCCGGAAACGCCGGCCGACATCGACGAGATCGTCGACTCGCACCTCGTCAACAACAGGCCGGTCGAACGGCTGGTGATGGTGCTGACCCGCTGACCACAAAAGCTGAACGCAAAAGCCCCTCCGCGGCTTGGCCGGCGGAGGGGCGTTCCTCTTGCGAAGCGACAGTGTGCGGAACGACGATGCTACTTGCGGAACAGGAACTCGCGGCCGACCTTCACACGCTTCTCGCCGTCGTATTCGATGATGTCGGCGGTGGCGTAGGTCTCTGTCCAGCGCTCGGGCAGATAGCTGCCGGTGCCGATGATGTCGACGGGGGCGTTGGCCTCCGCCATCAGGCGGCACTTCGCCGGGCCGAAGCCGGAACTGGCGACGATCTTCACCGCCGGGAAACCGGCTTCGTCCAGCTTCTCGCGCATGAAATGGATCGCCGCGGCCGACACGCCGGTGCCGATCAGGTAGCGGAGCTGCGTCTCGTCGCGGTAGCCGCGGATGGAATGGGGAGCGTGCCGCTCCAGCACCGCGTAGGAACCCGGCGGGTCCAGCCCTTCCAGGAAGCGCCCACCCGGCGTGTCGAGCCGCACCGCCAGCTTGCCCTGCGCGGCGAGGCCGGGGAAGCGACGGCAGACCTCCAGCGCGTCGGTCACCTCGCGCCCGAAGTAATCGACCAGGACGGTCAGCGGCAGCTCGGGGAAGGTCTCGTGGAACATCTCCGCCGCCCGCACGGTCGATCCGGCGTAGCCGATCAGCGCGTGCGGCATCGTGCCCATGCCCTTCTTCTGGCCGAAGAAATGGGCGGTGGCGTCGGTGGCGTTGCCGATGAAGCCCTTGGCGCCGACCTTGCGCTTCGCCCGGTCCGACCCGACCGAGGCGGCGTAGGCCATCATCTCCTCCATCTCCGTGCCGGCGCAGTGGCGCGCCTCCATGGCGAGGAAGGCGGTCTTCGGCAGGTCGGCGCACATGGTGAAGGCGTTGTAGGCGCCGACGCAGGCGGGGCCGAGCTTCTGCAGGATGATCGTCTCGGTATCGACCAGATGGTAGAAGGAGCCGGTGATGTAGAGGATCGGCTCACCCGCACCGACCCACTTTCCTTCCGGATAGTTCAGGACGATGTCGAGGTCGAACCCGCGCTCCCGCGCCACCGCCTCCAGCCATTCGATGGCGAGTCGCGGCGCGCAGACCACCGGGCGGCGCATGAAGATGGCGTAGGTGACCTTCTTGTCCCCGAATTTCCCGACCGCCTCCTTGGTCCGCTTGAAATAGGTGTCGGTCCATTCGGTGATGGCCGACGCGGGCGGATGGCTGGCGGGCGTCTGACTGGCCGGCGGCTTGTTCCTGGTCTCGTCCATGGCGATGTCCTTGTCTTCCCGCTCTTGCCCTTCGCGACGGTCACGTCCGGAGGCCGCCCCCGCGGCGGGAACGGCAATCCGATAGAGAAACCAGCATTATACGCCCCGGCCCTCCGGTGGAAGAGGCTTCATCCGCTTCGGCCAACCGCCGCAAGCAACGGTGATTTACCAAAAATACGCCACGAAATCCGGCGCATTTCAAACACAAAGAAGATGAGAAGAGATGCGCAGTTACTCACTGTAATGCGCTCTCACCAAAAAGTATAAAATACCTGTATTTGACGCCTTCCTTTTATCCATCCACCATACACTCAAGAACAGGCACCTCCCCTTCCGGTGCCGGGAAAAGCGACGAGGTCGGCATGAGCCGGACAATCCGCCAGAACGCGCCGAACATTGCGGCAGCTCCCTCGACGCTGGATCGTCTCAGCCGCCGGGTGGTGGTCGGGCTCCTCTGCACCATGGCCGGGCTGGCCGCCGCGGGCACCGGAGGGGCCTTCCTGCTGAAACCCGGTACGGCGCAGGCCGGACGTGTGGTGGGGGACACGCTGCGCACCGCCGCCAACTACGCGCGGTTGCCGGCGATGATTTTCACGCTGAGCGACGGCGATCGGCTGCGTGAGCTGCGGGTCCGCGTGGTGCTCGACATGGAGCCGACGGCCCCCGCCAAGACAGTGGAAAGCTATGGGCCGCGCATCGCCAGCGCGATGACCAACGTGATGCTGGAGACCGACCCCGGTGAACTGCGCGGGCGCAACGGCGCCTTCTACATCAAGGACGCGGTGATGCGCACTGCCGCGAAGGAACTCGGCCAATGAAAATCCGGCAAGTGCTGGTCCAGGAACTCGTCATGCGCTGACGGAAGGCCAGCCTGCCGCCCCGATCCAAAGCCTCGGCCAACGCTCGACAGAGGCGCTGGAATGGGAAACACTCCCCTCCCGTTCGGATCTTGGGATTGCAAGGAGACGGCCGTGGCCGAGTTTGATTTCGACCTTTTCACCATCGGTGCCGGCTCCGGCGGCGTCGCGGCCAGCCGGCGGGCCGCCTCCATGGGGGCCAAGGTCGCCATCTGCGAAGGCAGCCGCGTCGGCGGCACCTGCGTCATCCGCGGCTGCGTGCCGAAGAAGCTGCTGGTCTACGCCGCCCAGTTCCGCGACGCCTTCGAGGACTCCTGCGCCTATGGCTGGTCCACCACCACGCCAGCCTTCGACTGGGCCACGCTGATCGGGCGCAAGGACGCCGAGATCGACCGGCTGAACGGCATCTACATCAAGATGCTGGAGAATTCCGGGGTCACTCTGCACACCGGCTTCGGGCGGCTGATCGACCGCCATTCGGTCGAGGTGGCGAACCAGCGCTACACCGCGAAGAACATCCTGGTCGCCACCGGCGGCTGGCCGGCGCTGCCCAAGATTCCGGGGATCGAGCACGCCGTCACCTCCAACGAGGCGCTGCAGCTCGGCACCCTGCCCCACTCCGTGATCATCCTGGGCGGCGGCTACATCGCCGTGGAGTTCGCCGGGATCTTCCGGGGCTTGGGCGCCGAGGTCACGATCATGATCCGCGGCGAGGAGCTTCTGAACGGCTTCGACGACGACATCCGCGTCGCGCTGGCCCAGGAGATGCGCAAGCGCGGCATCACCATCCTCACCCGCACCCAGCCGGTGAAGGTCGAGGAGGGCCCCGGCGGTTTCACCGTCACCGACCAACTGGGGCGGGAGCATTCCGCCGGCCTCGTCATGGCGGCGACCGGGCGCCGTCCGAACACGCGCGACCTCGGGCTGGAAGCCGCCGGCGTGGCGCTGGACGACGCCGGGGCGATCCGGGTGGACGAGTATTCGCGCACCAGCGTGGACAACATCTTCGCCGTCGGCGACGTGACCGACCGCATGGCCCTGACCCCCGTCGCCATCGCCGAGGGGCGCGCCTTCGTGGAGACGCTGTTCAACGACAACCCGACCAGCATCAGCTACGCCAACATCCCGACCGCCGTCTTCTCCATCCCGCCGCTCGGGACCGTCGGCCTGACCGAGGCGGAGGCGCGGGCGAAATTCGCGACGGTGGACATCTACAAGGCCGGCTTCCGCCCGATGAAGCACACCATGTCGGGCCGCGACGAGCGCGTCCTGATGAAGCTGGTCGTGGACGGCGAGAGCCAGCGCGTGCTGGGTTGTCACATGATGGGCATGGACGCGCCGGAGATCGTCCAGGGGCTGGGCATCGCCCTGAACTGCGGCGCCACGAAGAAAGATTTCGACCGCACCATCGCCCTCCATCCGTCTACCGCGGAGGAGTTCGTCCTGATGCGCGAGAAGGTGTCCTGACGATCGGACCTAAAACCAAAGGTCAGGAGCCTGATTTCCTGGAACGCTTCTAAGAAGCCTGTGTTGAGGGCACACGACGATGGCGGCGGCACTCACGGCGGCGGTCAAGCACCCCCGCGGAAGCCACCGCCTCCCATCCTTCATCCAAGGCTCCGGGAGGGCTCCTACGCATGTTCATGCACAACAAGAACCTGATGTACACGGTCCGCGTCGCCGAACCGGACCCGAAGCTGGCCAGCCTGATGCTGGAACAGTTCGGCGGACCCCAGGGCGAGTTGGCGGCGGCCTTGCGCTACTTCACGCAGGGCCTGTCCGACGAGGACCCGGGCCGCAAGGACATGCTGATCGACATCGCGACCGAGGAACTGAGCCATCTGGAGATCATCGGCAGCATCGTCGCCATGCTGACCAAGGGCGTGAAGGGCAAACTGGCCGAGGGCGCCGAGGAGGTCACCGACCTCTACGCCGACATCGCCAAGGGCAACGGCAGCCACACGCTGGCCCTGCTCTACGGCGGCGGCCCGGCCCTGACCAACTCCGCGGGGCAGCTGTGGACCGGCGGCTACATCGACAGCATCGGCGAGCCCACCGCCGACCTGCGCTCCAACATCGCCGCGGAATCGCGGGCCAAGATCATCTATGAGCGCCTCATCAACATCACCCCCGATCCGGGCGTGAAGGACGCGCTGACCTTCCTGATGACCCGCGAAATCGCGCACCAGAAGATGTTCGAGAAGGCGCTCTATTCCATCGAGAACAACTTCCCGCCGGGCAAGCTGCCGGGCAACCCGGAATACACCGACAAGTACTACAACATGAGCCAGGGCGACGGCGACATGCGCGGCCCGTGGAACCAGGGCGAGCAGTGGGAGTTCGTCAACGTCACGCCCGACCAGGCCCCGGTCAGCGGCGGCGACGGCAATCCCTCGGTCCGGCTGGCGGCGGAAGAGATGAAGGCCGTCAACGAGGCCGCCAAGCGCACCATGTCGCGCACCGACGTGAACCCGGTGACGGGTGCCGACCTCGGCGCCGGCCCCGGCTCCGGCAAGATGACCCCGGTGAAGTAAGGCCCCGATCACCCTCTCCCCCCTGGGGAGAGGGCTGGGGTGAGGGGGCGCCCGCCAGGGCGTCCACGCTCTGCAATGAGACGACGTGGTCGGCCTCACGGCCGCCCCCTCATCCTGACCTTCTCCCCGTAGGAGAGAAGGAATCAGACCTTCACCACCGCCTCCTCCCGCCTTGGCCGCGTCATCAGCCACATTAGAACCAGCAGCCCCGGCACCGCCCCGCCGGTGGACAGCAGGAAGAAACTGCTCCAGTCCATCCGCTCGGCCAGCCAGCCGGACGACGCCCCGAACAGGTCCCCGCCCAGCTTGTAGAAACTGCTGAGCAGCGCGTATTGCGTGGCCGTGTAGGCGGTGTTGCACAGGCTCGACAGATAAGCGACGAAGGCCGCCGTCGCGATGCCGCCGCAGACATTCTCCAGCGCCACCGTCACCGCCAGCGCCGACACGTCGTGCCCGACCTGCGCCAGCATGACGTAGCCCAGGTTGGACAGCATCTGCATCAGCCCGCCGACCAGCAGCCCGCGCAGCACGCCGATGCGCCCGACCAGCACACCGCCGATCAGCCCGCCGATGATCGTCGCCCACAGGCCGAACAGCTTGGTGACGTTGGCGATCTCCGTCTTCTCGAAGCCGAGATCGACGTAGAAGGGCGCCGACATCACCCCGGCCAGCACGTCTCCCAGCTTGTAGCAGGCGATGAACAGCAGGACCGCCGCCCAGGCCGGGCGCGTCATGAACTCCACGAAGGGCGCCACGACGGCGCCGTAGATCCAGGCCAGCAGGTCCGCCTTCCAGCCCGTCAGGTGCGGGCGCGCGGCCAGCCAGTCGGCCACATGCTGCTCCCGCGCCTTGGACTCCGCGGTGTCCGCGACCTTCGGCTCGCGGTTCAGCAGAATCGTCACCATGCCGACCGCGACCAGCCCGGCCATGACGTAGTAGGCGACGTGCCAGCCGAAGAACTCCGCGAGGTACAAAGCCCCCGCTCCCGCCGCCAGCATGCCGAAGCGGTAGCCAAGCACGAGGATGGCCGCACCCGCGGCCT
Source organism: Azospirillum brasilense (assembly GCF_001315015.1). Classification (NCBI taxonomy): domain Bacteria; kingdom Pseudomonadati; phylum Pseudomonadota; class Alphaproteobacteria; order Rhodospirillales; family Azospirillaceae; genus Azospirillum; species Azospirillum brasilense. Next base: position 1,862,827 of record NZ_CP012914.1, read on the forward strand.
GCTGGTGCTCCTCCAGAACCTCGACGCGGTAGGCGTCGACCACGATGTCCTGGCTGGCCGAGAAGAAGGCCACAACCACGGCCAGCATGGCGGTCCACCACAGGTCGGTGACCGGGTTGGTGCTGCCCAGCCCGATCAGGGCCGCCATCAGCCCGGCCTGCGCCACCAGCGCCCAGCCGCGCCGCCGCCCGAACAGGCGGGTCATCACCGGCAGGCGCAGCCGGTCGATCAGCGGCGCCCAGACGAACTTCAGCGCATAGGGCATGGTGACCAGCGCGAACAGGCCGATGGCCGTCTTGCTGACGCCACCCTCGCGCAGCCAGATCGACAGGGTGGACCCGGTCAGCGCCAGCGGCAGCCCTTCGGAAAAGCCGAGGAACAGAATGGCGAGAACGCGCCGGTCAAGATAGACGGAGGCCGCCTGACCCCAGGAGGATGGTTTCACCCGTTAACCCTTCCGCACACCTGCGTGTTCGTCTGTATAGGCCGTGTTCGGATGCCCCGGCCAGCGCGCTTTTTCGGGCGCGGCGCCGCATCATCCATTGCGGAAGTTGCGGTCGAAACTATGGAAAAATTTCCCGACTACCGCTATACAGAGTACCCCTCCGGCCGTCATCCGGCCCCAGGTGGAACCCTTAGCACAAGGAAAGAGCGGGCGTCATGGTTGAGCGTTGGTCCCCCGACAGCTGGAGGTCGAAGCCGGCGAGGCAGCTTCCGACCTATCCGGACCCGTCCAAGGTCGAAGCGGTCGAGCAGCGCCTGTCCTCCTATCCCCCGTTGGTCTTTGCGGGCGAGGCGCGCCGGCTGAAGGACAGCCTCGCCGCCGCCGCCGCCGGCAACGCCTTCCTGCTGCAGGGCGGCGACTGCGCGGAGAGCTTCGCGGAGTTTCACCCGAACAACATCCGCGACACCTTCCGCGTCCTGCTGCAGATGGCCGTCGTGCTGACCTTCGGCGCCGCCATCCCGGTGGTCAAGGTGGGCCGCATGGCCGGGCAGTTCGCCAAGCCGCGCTCCGCCGACACCGAGGTGCTGGAGGGGATCGAGCTTCCGTCCTACCGCGGCGACATCATCAACGGCTTCGACTTCACGCCGGACGCCCGCGTTCCCGACCCGGAGCGCATGATGCAGGCCTACACCCAGGCCGCCGCCACGCTGAACCTGCTGCGCGCCTTCTCGCAGGGCGGCTACGCCGACCTGCACAAGGTCCACCAGTGGACGCTGGGCTTCGTCGAGCGCTCCCCCGCCGGTGAGCAGTTCCGCGAGATCGCCAACCGGCTGGACGAGACGCTGGGCTTCATGGCGGCCTGCGGCATCACCGCCCAGACCACCCCGCAGATCCGCGAGACCGAGTTCTTCACCAGCCACGAGGCGCTCCTGCTGCCGTTCGAGCAGGCGATGACCCGCGTCGACAGCACCACCGGCGACTGGTACGACGTCTCGGCCCACATGCTGTGGATCGGCGACCGCACCCGCCAGTTGGACGGCGCGCATGTGGAGTTCCTGCGCGGCGTGAAGAACCCGATCGGCCTGAAGTGCGGCCCGACGACCGATCCGGACGAGCTGATCCGCCTGATCGACCTGCTGAACCCGACCAACGAGCCGGGCCGCCTGACCCTGATCGTCCGCATGGGCGCCGACAAGGTGGCGGAGAAGTTCCCGCCCCTGCTGCGCAAGGTGCAGCGCGAGGGCCGCGTCGTCGTGTGGTCCAGCGACCCGATGCACGGCAACACCGTCAAGTCCTCCAGCGGCTACAAGACCCGCCCGGTGGAGAAGGTGCTGTCGGAGGCGCGCGACTTCTTTGCGGTGCACGAGGCCGAGGGCACCCACGCCGGCGGCGTCCATTTCGAACTGACCGGCCAGGACGTGACGGAGTGCACGGGCGGCGCCCAGGCGATCACCGATCACAAGCTGGCGCTGCGCTACCACACCGCCTGCGACCCGCGGCTGAACGCCAGCCAGGCGCTGGAACTGGCCTTCCTGCTGGCCGAAGAGCTGAAGCGCGCCCGCCTGAAGCGCGACGCCGACCGCCGCGCCGCGGCGGAGTAAGGCGTCCATAGGGGGCTTGCCCCCACCCTAACCCTCCCCCGCTAACGCAGGGGAGGGAACTGCCGCCGCTTCGCAGATGGCACCCTCCCCTGCGAAAGCGGGGGAGGGCCGGGGTGGGGGCAACCGGCGCACGCGCCTACCGCACCACCATCCGTTCCAGCAGCACCTCGCGCACGCGGATGGCCTGCGCCTCGCGCTTCATCACGCTCGCCACGGTGCTCTTGATCAGGTTGGCCCCCTCGGCCCCGTTCAACTGGCCCGGCTCGATCTGACGAAGACGGTCGGCCATCTGGTCGGCGATGCGGGGAACGAAGGGCGTGGCCGGGTTCGGGTCCCCGGTGGGCTCGATCTCCAGAAGCACGCGGATGTCCACCAGCCGCGCGTCGCTGCCGCCCAGCGTGAAGGTCATCGTCGGCAGGGACGCGTAGGTCTTCTGCGCCTTGCGGTCGCCACTGGCGCTGCGGGCGCCGGAATTGCCCGACACCACCGTCCAGGTGCCCAGCGCGGCGAGCAGCACCAGAAACACCGCAACGAGGACAGGCATCAACGACACCGATTCCCCATCGGAGCGCCGCAGCAGGAACCGCACGGGCCGCCTTTCCCCCATCATTCCCCGGATGGGGCATGGGCATATTTAACAATGATTTATCCTAGATAAAAAAACGGGGCCGGTCAAAGCGCGTCGCGCGACCAGCCCCGCTTTTTACTTGAAATCAGCGCCCGTCCTTCAGCCGCCGATGCTGCCCATGCACAAATACTTGATTTCCAAGTAATCCTCGATGCCGTACTTGGAACCCTCGCGGCCGATGCCGCTTTCCTTCATGCCGCCGAAGGGGGCGACCTCGGTGGAGATGATGCCCTCGTTGATGCCGACGATGCCGTATTCCAGCGCCTCCGCCACCCGCCAGACGCGCCCGATGTCGCGGCTGTAGAAGTAGGCGGCCAGACCGAACTCGGTGGCGTTGGCCATGCGCACGGCCTCCTCCTCCGTCTCGAAGCGGAACAGCGGGGCGACCGGGCCGAAGGTCTCCTCGCGCGCCACCTTCATCGCCGGGGTCACGTCGGCGAGAATGGTCGGCTCGAAGAAGCTGCCGCCCAGCTCATGCCGCTTGCCGCCCAGCACCACGCGGGCGCCCTTCTCCGTGGCGTCGCGGATGTGGTCCTCGACCTTCTCCACCGCGGCCATGTCGATCAGCGGCCCCTGCTGCGCCCCCTCCGTGGTCAGGCCGGGGCCGACCTTCAGCGCCTTCACCGCCTCGGCCAGCTTGGCCGCGAAGGCGTCGTAGACTCCGGACTGCACCAGCAGCCGGTTCGCGCAGACGCAGGTCTGGCCGGTGTTGCGGTACTTGGACGCGATAGCGCCCTTCACCGCCTCGTCGAGGTCGGCGTCGTTGAAGACCAGGAAAGGCGCGTTGCCGCCCAGTTCCAGTGATATCTTCTTCACCGTGCCGGCGCACTGGGCCATCAGCTCCTTGCCGATCTCTGTGGAGCCGGTGAAGGTCAGCTTGCGCACCGTCGGGTTGCCGGTCATCTCGCCGCCGATGGCGCGGGCCGAGCCGGTGACGACGGCGAGGATGCCCGCCGGGATGCCCGCCCGCTCCGCCAGAACCGCCATGGCGAGCGCGGTCAGCGGGGTGGCGGTCGCCGGCTTGATGACCATCGGGCAGCCGGCGGCCAGCGCCGGGCCGGCCTTGCGGGTGATCATCGCCGCCGGGAAGTTCCACGGCGTGATGGCGGCGGTGACGCCGATCGGCTCCTTGGTCACGACGATGCGGCGGCCCGGCAGATGCTGCGGGATGGTGTCGCCGTAGACGCGCTTGCCCTCCTCGGCGAACCATTCGATGAAGGATGCGGCGTAGGCCACCTCGCCCCGCGCCTCGGCGAGCGGCTTGCCCTGCTCCGCCGTCATGATGCGGGCGAGATCCTCCTGGTTCGCCATCATCAGGTCGAACCACGTCCGCAGGGTCTTCGCGCGCTCCTTCGCGGTCAGGGCCCGCCAGGCCGGCCAGGCCCGTTCGGCGGCGTCGATGGCGCGGCGCGTCTCGTCCGCGCCCATCATCGGCACGCTGCCCAGGACGCTGCCGTCGGCGGGGTTGGTCACCTCCACGGTCTTGCCGCTGTCGGCGTCGATCCACCGGCCATCGACGAAGCCCTGGAATCGCAGCAGCTCGGCGTCCTTCAACCCAAGACGGCGGGCGGTGTCCACGGAATCATACGGCATGGTGCCTTCCTTCCCTTGGTTCTTGCGCGCAACAGCGCGGTCGCCAGAGAGTATAGGACACCACGCCCCCTCTGCGATCCTTCGCGTGGCGGGGGCAGGCGTGCGGACCGGGGATGGAACGCCGGCGGTTACGCCGGAAGGACCGGCACGTTGTCGATCAGGCGGGCCTTGCCCATCCAGGCGGCGGCCAGCAGGCGCGCCGGACGCTCCACGCGGGTCACCGGCGCCAGCGTGTCGGCGTCGCGCAGCTCGACATAGTCGATGGAGCCGAAACCGGCGGCGGTGATGCGCGCCCGCACCGCCTCCAGGACTGTGGCGGCCTCCGCGCCGCCGGCCAGCGCCGAGGCGGCGTCGAGAAGCGCACGGTTCAGCTCCGGCGCGCGGGCGCGCTCGTCGGCGGAAAGGTAGGCGTTGCGCGAGGACATGGCGAGCCCGTCGGCCTCGCGCACCGTCGGCAGCCCCTCCACCCGCACCGGGATGTCGAGATCGCGGGCGAAGCGGCGGATGACCATGAGCTGCTGGTAATCCTTCTCCCCGAACACCGCCACATCGGGCTGGGCCTGCAGGAACAGCTTGGTCACGACCAGGGCGACACCGCCGAACATCTGGGGCCGGAAGGTGCCGCACAGCCCCTCCGCCGGGCCGCCGACCGAGATGGTCGTGGCGAAGCCCTCCGGGTACATCGCGCGCACCGTGGGGGCGTAGAGCAGATGACAGCCCGCCGAGGCGAGCTTGCCCGAATCCCCGGCCTCGTCGCGCGGGTAGCGGTCGAAGTCCTCGTGCGGGGCGAATTGGGTCGGGTTGACGAAGACGCTGGAGACCACCCGGTCCGCCAGCTCACGCGCGCGGCGCACCAGGGCAAGATGGCCGTCGTGCAGGGCCCCCATGGTCGGCACCAGGGCCACCGTTTTGCCGTCGCGATGCCAGGCGGAGACCTGGGTGCGGAGATCGTCCACGCTGCGGACGACCGGCAGGGGCTGTTCCGACTCCGGCAGGCGGGCGGCGGCGAGGGAGGTCATGGCGGGTGCTCCACAGGCGTCATAAACGGCGCTGGGATAAACCGCCGGATCGGCGCTGTCCAGTCATGGAATTAACCGGGCAAGCCCGAATTTGAAATTTTTCCATCCTGCAGGCAGGCCAGCGGGCGGGTCGGACCTTGCAGCCCCCCGCCCGCGGGCGGGGTCAGCGCATCAGCGTGACGACGACCAGATAGGTCAGGTTCACCCAGGCGCCGAGCGTGGCCAGAAGGACCAGGGTGGCCGGAGACAGGACCACCGAACCGAGGATCACGACGAGCGCCACGACCAGCAGGCCGAGGGCGAGAAGGGTCACGCGCGTATCTTCCATGTCACTGCTTCCAGATGATTGAGCAAATCGGATGCTGGAAGCGATAGACGAAAACCCCACGCGCTGTAGCTGATCTGAATCAACTGCGGCGGCGTTCGTCTCAAAAAGACACGGGCAATGGGCGGAGATTTTTTGTGGTATTGCGTCCAGGCACGGGACTGCGCAACCTGCACAAGGCCCCATTACTGACGAATTCCAACGATGTTTCGGAGAAGAGGCAGGGCTTGGGATGGTGGGCGCAGTAGGGATTGAACCTACGACCCCACCCGTGTGAAGGGTGTGCTCTCCCGCTGAGCTATGCGCCCATCCCAAAGAAACAACCGCTGACACACCACAGAGACGACAATGCGAGGCCCGACGGACCCCGATCCTGAGCGGCCCATATGGTGGAGGGGATGGTACCATCCGCAAAGCCCAGGAACCACCGGACTTTGGGATGGTGGGCGCAGTAGGGATTGAACCTACGACCCCACCCGTGTGAAGGGTGTGCTCTCCCGCTGAGCTATGCGCCCATCCCAGTAAAACCGCGCCGGCGTCAGGCTCGTTTCGCTGTCGCGTCGTTGCCACCGCTGCGGTGAGGCGGGTTTCTAAAGGCCCCGCCCCCTCCTGTCAAGCACCTGTTTCACACCAATATCAAAGAAGCCCTTCCGCCCGGAGCCCCCGATGAGCCAATGGACATGACGCACCGGACCGCGCTTCCCGCCAAGCTTCCCGCCAAGCGTCCCTCGGTCGCTCTCATCGTCGGGCTGTTCGCGGCGGTCGCCGGTCTGTTTTCCCCGCCTGCCCTGGCGCAGCGCTGGCAGTTGGACTACCGCGTCCATGTCGGCGGCGTGGCCGTGCTCGACGCACGGGCGGAGCTGACCCTGACCCAAGGCCGCTACAGCGTCCAGGTCAACGCCGCGACGGATGGCTTTCTGGGACGCCTGTTTCCCTGGGAAACCCAATCGCTCAGCGTCGGCACGGTCGGGCCGGATGGCGTCGTCCCGATCCGCCATACCCAGTCCGGCGTTCTGCGCGGTTCCCCGCGGACCGTCACTTTGGACTATGGGCCGGACGGCCGCGTTCGCACGCAGGTCTCCCCGCCCCCGGAGGAGGAGGACCGCGACCCCGTCTCCGAGAACCTCACCCGGCAGAGTCGCGATCCGTTGAGCGGTGTCTTGGAAATGCTGCTCGCCGGGTTTCACGGTGAGGGATGCCAGCGCACGGTGCCCATTTATGACGGGCGCCGCCGGTACGACATGATCTTCACGGATCGGGGAATGACCACGGTCGGGGCGTCGCGCCATTCGGTGTTCTCGGGCGCGGCGCGGCAATGCCGGGTGTCTCACAAGCCGATCGCCGGCTACGAGCGCACGCCGCGCCAACCCTTCTGGCAGCGTGGCGGAGGCCGGGAGGAACGCCCGCCCGTCGATCTGTGGATCGCTCCGGTGGAGGGGGCAGGCCCGCCCCTGCCCGTCCGGCTGGAAACCGACAGCGGATTCGGCGGGGTCGTCGTCCACCTCATCGCCGCCCGCAAGACCGACCAGACGGCGGAGCGTCCCGCTGAACCGGCGCCGGGGCGGATCCGTTGAGGGTCAGGCGCGCCCGACGTTGCCGCTGCCGGCGGTGGGATGATACAGCAGTTCGGCCATCGGCCGCTTGGCCAGCGCCTGTTCGCACAGGCGGTTGAACTCGGCCATCTTGCGCTGGAGGTCGCTGTGGTGGGCCATCATCCGGTCGAAGTCAGCGGTGGCCGAGTCGATCTGGCTGTTGGCCGGGGTGCGGTTGGCGGCGTGGCCTTCGATGGACAGAACATCGGCGGACAGGGAGTTGCCGGTCTGGGTCTTACCGGGGAAGGCAAGGATCTGGGCCATCGGGTGTCTCCTTCGCTCACCACCATTCGATGCACCCATCCAACTACATTTACCTTTCGTTAGCCACTGTTAATCTCTCGTTAACCATGACAAGAAGGAGACCTACGGCGAAGCCCTCGCTGGACCCGGTCGCGCGGCCGGCCGCTCAGGCGCCCAGCCGCCGCAGGGCGTCCGGCAGGTCGGCGATGCGGTCGAGCAGGATGTCGGCGCCCAACTCCTGCACCGGCATGCGGGGATAACCGTAGGTCATCGCCACCACCGGCAGCCCGGCGGCACGGGCGGCCTTAACGTCGTTGCGGTTGTCCCCCACCATCGCGGCGCTGCCGCCGCCCAGCGCCTCGACCACCCAGGACAGATGGCGCCCGTCCGGCTTCTTCACCGGCAGCGTGTCGCCGCCGGCCAGCGCGCCGAACAGGGGTGACAGGCCCAGAGTGTCCAGCAGTTTCCGGGTGATCCGCTCCGGCTTGTTGGTGCACAGCCCCAGCTTCACACCACCGTCCGCCAGCCCTTTCAAGGTTTCCGGCACGCCGGGATAGAGCACAGCGGACTCATCGTCCTGAAAATAGGCATCGAGATAGTCGGCCAGGGCCGGCTGCAGCGCCTCGTCGGTCAGGGCATCGCCGGTCGCCGCGAAGGCCTGCCGGACGAGGGCGGCCGACCCGTCGCCCACCATGCCGCGCACCTGCGCCTCGGTGAGGGTGGGCCGTGCAAAGCGGGACAGGGTACGGTTCAGGACGCGGGTCATGTCCCGCGCGCTGTCGATCAGCGTGCCGTCCAGGTCGAAAACGACCGCGGAGAAGGGGATGGCGGCGGGCGCGGCGGACATCGGCAGGAGTCCCATGATGAGGCAAAGACGGGCGAATACCCCTTTCGATAGCACGCTCTTCCCCCGGCGGCGAGCCCCTGTTCCCGCGATCCACCCCCGGCATAGGCCCATCGGCGCCGGCGGCGCGGGGTGTGTACACCCTCGGGCCGCGATTTGTGTATGTCAGATTGACACAAAAGTTGACTTGGGGTCCCGGCACCGGATGTGGCACTGAATGGCTGAAGACAGACGTATTGTCCGGATTTTGATGCGCATGCTTTTCTGCCCGTCCGCCATAACCCACACCCAATACTGCAGGGATATCCGATGACTCAGCACCGCCCGCTCGCCTGCGTCATTCTTGCCGCCGGCAAAGGCACCCGCATGAAGTCGGACCTGCCGAAGGTCCTGCACCGCGTCGCCGGCCAGCCGATGGTCGGCCATGTGCTGTCCGCGGTGAGAGCGCTCGACCCCGACCATGTGGTCGTGGTGGTCGGCCCCGGAATGGACAATGTGGCCGACGCCGTCGCCCCCTACCCCACCGCCGTCCAGCACGAGCAGCGCGGCACCGCCGACGCGGTCCGCGCCGCCTTCGGCCTGCTGGAGGGCTTCGACGGAGACGTGGTGGTGCTCTACGGCGACACGCCACTGGTCACGCCCGACACGTTGCGCGCCATGGTCGCCGCGCGGCGCCAGCCGAGCGACCCTGCGGTCGTCGTCCTGGGCATGCGCCCCGACGATCCCGGCGCCTACGGCCGCCTGATCCTGAACGCCCGCGGCGGGTTGGAGAAAATCGTCGAGTATCTGGATGCCTCGGAGGAGGAGCGCCAGGTCACCCTGTGCAACGCCGGGCTGATGGCCTTCGACGGGGCGCGGATGTTCGACCTCATCAGCCGCATCGGCAACGCCAACGCCAAGAGCGAATACTACCTCACCGACGTGGTGCAGATCGCCCGCAGCAACGGCATGGCCTGCGCGGTGGTCGAGTCCGCCCCGGCGGAGGTTGTCGGCGTGAACTCCCGCGCCGAGCTGTCGGAAGTGGAGAAGCTGATCCAGCGCCGCCTGCGCAAGGCCGCCATGGACAACGGCGCCACCCTGACCGACCCGGACAGCGTTACCTTCTGCGTGGACACCCGCCTCGGCCGCGACGTGATCGTCGGCCCGCATGTGGTGTTCGGCCCCGGCGTGGTCGTCGCCGACCGGGTGGAGATCAAGGCCTTCAGCCATCTGGAGCAGGTTCGCGTGGACAGCGGCGCCCAGGTCGGCCCCTACGCCCGCCTGCGCCCGGGGGCGGAGATCGGCCCGGACGCCCACATCGGCAACTTTGTCGAGATCAAGAACGCGAAGATCGAGGCCGGAGCCAAGGTCAACCACCTCACCTACATCGGCGACGCGCGGGTGGGGGCGAAGGCCAACATCGGCGCCGGGACCATCACCTGCAATTACGACGGCTACGCCAAGAGCCACACCGACATCGGCGCCGGAGCCTTCATCGGCTCCAACACCGCGCTGGTTGCCCCGGTCAAGGTGGGCGACGGCGCGATCGTCGGGGCAGGCAGCGTGGTCACCACCGACGTCGAGGGCGACGCGCTGGTCGTGGCGCGCGGGCGCCAGCAGGCTTACACCGGCTGGGCCAAGCGTTTCCGCGAACGGAAGCAAAACGAGAAAGCGAAAAAGGCGTAAGATTGCCCCGGTTGACCGTTCATCCGGCCCCGGCCATCATTCAGGAGTTGCAGGTTCATGTGTGGCATCATCGGCATCATCGGCACGCATGACGCGGCCCCCCGTCTCGTCGAGGGCCTGCGCCGCCTCGAATACCGCGGTTACGACAGCGCCGGCGTCGCCACGCTGGTCAAGGGCGGCATCGAGCGCCGCCGCGCCGAGGGCAAGCTGCTCAACCTCGACGCCAAGCTGCGCGAGGCGCCGCTGCCGGGCGTGATCGGCATCGGCCACACCCGCTGGGCCACGCACGGCGGCCCGACCGAGAACAACGCCCACCCGCACGCCACGCACCGCGTGGCCGTGGTGCACAACGGCATCATCGAGAATTACCAGGAGCTGAAGGCCGAGCTGATCGAGCACGGCTACGTCTTCGAAAGCGCCACCGACACCGAGGTCATCGCTCACCTCGTCACCTATTACATGGAGAAGGAAGGGCTCGGTCCGGTCGAAGCCGCCGCCGCCTCCTTCAAGCGCTTCACCGGCGCCTTCTCGCTGGTGCTGCTGTTCTCCGGCCAGGAGGACATGCTCATCGGCGCCCGCCACGGCACGCCGCTGGCCGTCGGCTACGGCGAGGGGGAAATGTATTTCGCCTCCGACGCCTTCGCCCTGGCGCCGCTGACCAACCGCATCTGCTATCTGGAGGACGGCGACTGGGTGGAGCTGACCCGCAGCGCCGCGGTGATCCACGACGCCAGCGACGCGGTGGTGGAGCGTCCGGTCAAGACCACCGCCCTGTCCGGCGCGCTGATCGGCAAGGACGGCTACCGGCACTACATGCTCAAGGAGATCTATGAGCAGCCGCAGGTCATCGGCGACACGCTGAACGCCTACATCAACCCGGAGACCGGCCGCGTCACCCTGCCGGAGACCAGCTTCGACATCGCCAAGGCGACGAAGCTGACCATTGTCGCCTGCGGCACCGCCTACTACGCCGGCGTGGTGGCCAAGTACTGGTTCGAGACGCTGGCCCGCTTGCCGGTCGAGGTCGACATCGCTTCGGAGTTCCGCTACCGCGAGGCACCGATGCCCGAGGGCGGTGTGGCGCTGTTCATCAGCCAGTCGGGCGAGACGCTGGATACGCTGGAGGCGCTGCGCTACTGCAAGCGCCAGGGCCAGAAGATCCTGTCCATTGTCAACGTGCCGGAAAGCACCATCGCGCGCGAGTCCGACGCGGTGCTCTACACCATGGCCGGCCCGGAGATCGGCGTCGCCTCGACCAAGGCCTTCACGACGCAGCTGACGACGCTGGCCTGCTTGGCGGTCACGGTCGGCCATGCCCGCGGCGTCATCCCGGCGGAGCGGATGCAACAGATCGCCCAGGCCCTGCGCGAGGTGCCGGCCCGCGCCGCTGACGTGCTGGCCCACGACGAGCGCCTGCACGAACTGGCGCAGGAGGTCGCGGAGGCCCGCGACGTGCTGTATCTCGGTCGCGGCGCGATGTACCCGCTGGCTTTGGAAGGCGCGCTGAAGCTGAAGGAGATCAGCTACATCCACGCCGAGGGCTATGCGGCGGGCGAACTGAAGCACGGCCCGATCGCGCTGATCGACGAGAATGTGCCGGTGATCGTGCTGGTGCCTTCGGACGGGCTGTTCGAGAAGACCGTGTCCAACGTCCAGGAGGTCTGCGCGCGGTCGGGCAAGGTGCTCCTGATCGCCGATAAGAAGGGCATCGACAAGCTGTCCGACAAGGTCCGCTGGTCGCTGGAGCTTCCGGCCTGCGACCCGCTGGTCGCCCCGCTGCTCTACGCCATCCCGGTTCAGCTGCTGGCCTATCACGTCGCCGTGCTCAAGGGCACCGACGTCGACCAGCCCCGCAACCTCGCCAAGTCGGTCACCGTCGAGTAAGGCGACCCACTCAAACAAGGTCCCGCCAAAGAAAAAGCCCCCGTCCGACCGGCGGGGGCTTTTTCATTTCCTCAAGGAAGGCCGGTCAGGACGCCCAATGGCGCTTCGGACCGACGTCCACATGGACGAAATTGCTGTCCGGGTAATAGCCCACCCCGCCCCCGCGCAGGCTGAGCGCCGCGCGTTGCAGGGTGCGCAACGGCAGGCCGGGCACCCGCAGGTCGATGGCCTTGCCCTGCATGTGGAAGCTGTTCTGCGCGACGCCGCTGCCGTCCTGCTCACGCAGCCACGCGTTGGATTCGGGGGAGCGATAGCCGGAGATGATGTGAACCGGCGTCTTGCTGCCGACCTTGCGGGTCAGCGCGTGCAGCAGATCCAGGAGCTTCGGGTCGATGGGATGCACCGCACCGGTGCGGTGGTCGCGCAGGAGATGGTTGATCTCACGCAGGCCGTCGCGCTGGTAGCGGCCCTTGGACCAATATTCCGCCCGCACCCGCTCGCCGGTGTGAAGGTTGAGGAGGACCAATTGCCGCGGCGGGGCGCGCAACGCCGCCTCCGACACCTCCGGGGCCATCACCATCCCGGCGGCGGCCGTCGCCAGACCGATGCGCAACAGTTCCCTCCGGCCGAGCTTGGCTGCTGGTGTCGGTTGGAATTTGGCCTCGGTCATCATGCCTCCATGGGGTCCCGAACGGGGCTGCGCGCAGAGCACCCCCTTTTTGTCCGATGACTTTTGGCGGCAGAGCCCCCGCTTCTGTCAAGAAACCAATGGTTAACGTCTTTAAAAAGCCCGTACTTCCTGGGCTTGCCAGGGCGGCCGCACGACGTGTGGCAAGGTGGCGGGATACGTTACAGCGCTGAAACACAGCGGACCGCACTTCCGATTCGCCCGGGTCCCACCGGAACCGATCGTGACAAGGTCAGGGCAAAAAGCGGCAACCATAAGGGGTACTGCCGAGACCTTTACCGTTTAGCCTTCGGTAAGGAATCTACCCCCATAGTTTGGATAGCGAAAACAACTCCCGTCAGAATCCTGCCCGTGCTCCCCGTCGCCACAGCCCCTGCGCCGGCACCCTCCTATCTTCGGCCCGACCAGTTGGCCGAGGTTCTGGACCGGCACGCCCGTTGGATCAAGGGCCAGCCGGGCGGTGCGCGCGCCAATCTGGCGTTGGCTGATCTGGAGGGCGCCGACTTGGCCCAGCGCGACCTGCGCGGCGCCCGGCTGGTGGGCGCGAAGCTGGCGCGCTGCCGGCTCAGCGGCACCAATCTGGCCGGCGCCGACCTGTTCGGCGTCGATCTGCGTGACGCCGACATCACGCGCGCCAATCTCATGCAGACGGATCTGCGCGGTGCCCGGCTGCGCTCCGCCGATTTCTCGAACGCCAATCTGCGCGGCGCCGACCTGCGCGCCGGAACGCTGGAAGCCCGCCGCGGCACAGGTTCGGACTCCCATCCAGACGCCCAGGACGCCGAAGCCACCCGGCAAACCCACCGGTCCGCCCTGGCCCGCCTTCAAGGCGGCGTCACCGCGGAAGGCGGCATTCCGACCGACCTGACCGGCGCCGTCCTGGCCGGCGCCAACCTGACGGAAGCCGACCTGTGCGGGGCGGTGCTTCAGAACGCCGACCTGACCGGCGCGGTGCTGACCGACGCCAACCTGTCGGGGGCGCGGCTGAACGGGGCCAACCTGACCGGTGCCCGGCTGGACGGCTGCACCTTCGACAACGCCGATCTGGTCGGCACGCGGATGGTCGATTGCGATCTTTCGCAGGCCAAGCTCGGTTCCGCCTGCCTGACCCGGCCCATCGACAGCATGGGATCGGAAATCCAGCGGGCGATCTTCGACCATGAGCGCTGGATCGACAGCGTCGGCCAGCGCGGGGAGCGCGCCGAACTGGACGGCACCGACCTCAGCCGCGCCGACCTGCGCGGCGTCAATCTCAGTGCGGCCTCGCTGCGCGGCGCCAACCTGTCCGACGCGGCGCTGACCGGCGCCCGGCTGATGATGGCCGATCTGTCCGGCGCCAATCTGGAGCGCGCGAACCTGATGGGGGCCGACCTGTCCGGCGCCAACCTCAGCTTCGCCCGCCTGACCGGGGCCGACCTGACACGGGTCAACCTTGGACCGGCGGAGATCAAGGACCCCAGCGGGCGTCCCACGGGCCGCTCCTGGGCCGCCAATCTGATGGGCGCCGACCTGCGGCAGGCCATGCTGACCGATTCCCGTATGGTTCAAGCGAACCTGACCGACGCCGATCTGGAGAACGCCGACCTGGACGGGGCGGATCTGGCCGGCGCGAAGCTTCAGCGGGCCCATCTCAAGGGCAAGGTGCCGCGGCGGCGCTGACCCGCTCCCCTTCGGCTCCACCGCCGTCATCATCCCGCAAAGGAACGCGGCGCATCTTGCGGCATTCCGATCCGCCGAACGGTCCGCCATGCCCAGCCTTCCCTGCCCCCTTCCCCGGCGCGGCGCTCTGCGCCTGATCGCCGCCGCCATCCCTGCCGTCATCCTGCCCCTGTTCGTCCGCCCCGCGCGGGCCGAGGAACCGCGCCTGTCCGAAGTCTGGCGGTGCGGCGGCGGCGACTGCCCCGGCTACGAGTATCACCCCCGCTACGGCGATCCGGAGCACGGCGCGCCGGCGGGCACCGCTTTCCAGGACCTGCCGGCGGACTGGTTCTGCCCGCGCTGCGGCGCCGGCAAGCCGGGTTTCCGCCGGATGGGCGATTGACCAGAAAACCATCTTGCCATACCGTCATCATTCCGCAATTATTGCGGTCATGGACGACACAGACCGCAAAATAATCGCGCACATCCAGGCTGATGGACGCGCCTCCTACGCCGACATCGGGGCCGCAGCCGGACTCTCGGTGTCCGCCGTGAACGAGCGGCTGAAGAAGCTGCAGGCCAACGGCGTGATCCAGGGGTGGGGGGCGCGGCTGTCCCCCAAGGCCGCCGGGCTGGACGTTCTGGCCTTCGTCGAGGTGCTGCTCGACCGCCCGGAGCATGACGCGCCCTTCCGCGACGCCATGCGCGCCACGCCGTCGGTTCAGGAATGCCACCACGTCACCGGGGACTGGTCCTATCTGCTCAAGGTGCGCGTGACGAACACGGAGGCGCTGGAACGCTTTCTGTCCGACCGGCTGAAGGCCCTGCCCGGCGTCGTGCGCTCCCACACCGTGATCGCGCTCTCCTCGGTCAAGGAGACGCCGATCCTTCCCATCGAATTAGACTGACCCAGCCGGAGCACCCGCATGGACACGCTGCCCGCCCTGCTGAAGGGCCTGACCATCGGCTTCAGCATCGCCGCCCCGGTCGGGCCGATCGGACTTCTGTGCATCCGGCGCACCCTGGCCGACGGGCCGGCGCATGGCTTCGTCAGCGGGCTGGGTGCTGCCAGCGCGGACGCGGTCTATGGCGCCATCGCCGGCTTCGGGGTGGTCCTGGTCACCGACGCGCTGCTGGGCGCGCAGGTGGCGCTGAAGCTGGTCGGCGGGCTGATGCTGCTGTGGCTGGGCTGGAGCACCCTGCGCGCCCGTCCGGCGGAGCGCGCCGCGGACGCCCGCGGCGGCGGCGGTCTGGCCGGGGCTTACGCCTCCACCTTCGCGCTGACCCTCGCCAACCCGGCGACGATCCTCAGCTTCGCCGCGGTGTTCGGCGGGCTGGGCGTGTCGGCGGGGGACGGGAGCAGCACCGGCGTGGCCGCCCTGCTCGTCGCGGGCGTCTTCACCGGGTCGGCGATGTGGTGGTTGGGGCTCAGCGCCTCGGTCGGGGCGTTCCGGCGCCGGGTCACGCCCGCCGCCATGCTGTGGATCAACCGCGCCTCGGGCGCGGTGTTGGGAGTGTTCGGGATCGCGGCCCTCGCCTCCCTCCTGTGAGGAAACGGGATACGCCGGTCACCCGGAGCACATCAGAACAGAATGGTCACCGGGCCGCCCAGCGCGACCGCGGCAACGATCAGGATGGCCACCGCCGTCAGCTTCTCCGCCGCCGACCAGCGCTGCCAATCCTTCTTGAAACTCTTGAGATCCTGGGCCATGGCAACCTCCGCCATCCCTGACTGTCCGTGTTGAGAGCGACATTGGACGCTTCCAGTTGATGTTTGGTTAACGTCGCCCGGAAACTCTTTCATCCATCGCAATGCCACAGGTAATCGGAAGAAAAACTGATGCAAGTCAAATAGAGGGCAAAAGCGGGTACAATTTTCGGCATCCCCCATGAGGAGGCCCCCGGGCGCGTCCCGCGTCCCCCGGATGGAAGGGTTTCCACCGACGGTCCGATGCCCCAAATCCCTTTGGACACCCATCGACGCGTCGGCGCCGGACAAGCCTGACCAAGCCCACAAGACATGAGGTGCTGGCGGTGAGCGGACTGAAGATCGGACTGGCCCTGGGCAGCGGGGCGGCGCGCGGCTGGGCGCACATCGGCGTGTTGCGCGCGCTGGAGGAGATCGGGGTCGAGCCCGACGTGATCTGCGGAACCTCCATCGGCGCTGTGGTCGGCGCGGCCTACCTGACGGACCAGCTCGACGAGTTGCAGGTCTGGGCGCAGAGCATGGGCTGGCTCGGCATGCTCGGCATCATCGACCTGACCTTCCGCCGCGGCGGGCTGCTGGCCGCCGACCGCACCTTCGACCGCTTCCGAAACCACCGGACCGAGGTCACCATCGAGCAGTTGCACAAGCCCTTCGCCGCGGTCGCCACCGACCTCAGCACCGGGCGGGAGATCTGGCTGCGCGACGGGCCGATGCTCAGCGCGGTGCAGGCCTCGGCCGCCATGCCCGGCCTGTTCCCGGCGGTGCGGCGCGACGACCATTGGCTGGTGGACGGCGCGCTGGTCAACCCGGTGCCGGTGTCGCTCTGCCGCGCGCTGGGCGCGGATGTGGTGATCGCGGTCAACCTGAACAGCGAACTGTCGCCGCTGAGCCGCCCCTCCGGGCGCGGCGCCGCCAAACTGCGCAAGGCCGCGGAGGCGAAGCCGGCCCAGATGCAGGCGGCCCAGATGCAGCAGGCCCAGGCCCTTCAGGAAGAGGCGATGGCGCCGGCGGGTGACGCGACCTCGCCGGTCTTCTCAACCCTGACCTCGCAGATCGCCTCCTGGATGGGCCGGCGGCCGGCGGCGCGCACGCGCTTCCTCGCCGACCAGCTCACGCGCGCCCCGGCCTCCAACGTCCCGCCCAACGTGATGGACGTGATGGCCGGGTCGATCGACATCATGCAGGACCGCATCACCCGCTCCCGCCTGGCCGGCGAGCCGCCGGACGTGCTGATCGCGCCCCGCCTCGCCCACATCGGCATCCTGGAGTTCGACCGGGCGGAGGAGGTGGTGGAGATCGGCTACGGCGCCGCCTCGATCCTCAAACCCGCGCTGGAGCTGGCTCTGCGCCGGGCATAGCCGCGCTCAGACGGGAGCCGCCGGCCACATCCAGGTCAGCTCGTGCTTGTTGTGGTGGAGGTGCACGACCCGCCCGCCGGGAATCGCGGCGAAGGCACGGGCCGTCTCGTGGTCGGTCTCGGCCTGGAACTTCAGCGTGCAGATGAAGCGCTTGGCCAGCCCGCTCTCCATCCACTGGTTCACCAGCCGCAGCAGGCGCGTGGGGTAGCAGATCACGTCGCAGCACAGCCAATCCACCGGCCCGACGTCCTGCGGCTTCAGGCCGAAGGCGCTCTCCTGGCGGAACTCGATGCGCGGCAGGGCGGCGATGGCCGGGTCGAGCGGCGCCTTGTCGACGCTGACCACGCTGGCGCCCAGCTCGTGCAGCACCCAGCTCCAGCCGCCGGGGCAGGCGCCGAGGTCGATGCAGCGGTCGCCCGGCCCCGGCTGTTCACCGAACAGGGTCAGTGCTTCCCACAGCTTCAGATAGGCGCGGTTGGGCGGCACCGTCCGGTTCTCGACGAAGGTGACCTCGCCGTGGCGGTAGGGGCTGGAGCAGCGCGCCGCCGCGACGATGGTATTCTCGTCCAGCAGCGTCCAGGAGCCCAGCGGAGCGGTCGGCAACGGCGACGGGAAGACGACCGGCTTGGCCGAGACGTGGGGCAGGTTGTCCTGGATCAGGCTGGCCCGCCGGTGATGGCGCAGCGTCCAGAGCGCCCAATTGCGCTGGATGGAACGCAGGGCCCGCGCGCCCTCCTTGATCGACGCGAACTCGATCCGCACCGGGTCGTGCCAGATGTTCTGCGCCCAGGCGGCCGGACGCGCCGGCCCGTCGGTGAAGACCAGCCGGTCCTCCACCGCCGCCACGTCGCCCAGTTCGGCCACGAGGTCCTGAACGAAGCCTTCGGGCGCCAGATAGATGGTCTGCCCCAGGGGGGTCTGCGCCGGCGCCGGTCGGGCGGACGAAGTGTCGGATGAGTCGCTCATGCCGAGGGGCTAGCGCCCCTGGCGTTCGATTGCAAGAGCGCGGTCGAAGAAATCGGCGATCTCCGCGTTCAGTCGTTCGTGGAAGGCCGCCCGGTCAAAGCCCGGCGGGTCCCAGGCGGGCGGCCCGATCTCCGCCGCGATGGCAGCCGGAATGGGCATCATGAAGGCGAAGTGCCCGGCGTCGCGCACGACGTCGTAATCGGGCGGCACCGGCAACCGGTCACGCAGTTCCTCGACCTGGGAAGCCGCGACCTGCTCGTCCCGCTCCGCCCGGTACAGGCGGATGGGGATTGTCACCCCGGCGAGACCATCCTTGGAGAAGGGAACACCGACCGGCGCCATCAGTAGGGCGGCACGGATGCGTGGGTCGTGCGCCTCGACGCGAGCCTCCGCCTCCTCGTTCCCAAGATGGCAGAAACGCTCACCGACCGGCGGGGTGCGGCAATGGGCGGCGATGCGTCCCAGTTCCGCTATGCCGCCAGCGGCCACCAGAACCGTATAACCGCCGGCCGAGAAACCAAGGGCGCCAACGCGTTCGCCGTCGAGCCGGTCAGCCAGTTCCGGCTCTGCCAGAATATGGTCGAGCATCGCGGAAAGCTGGGCTGGGCGGTTCCGCCACATCCGCTCCGTGCCGGCGTCCCGGTCGTCGTCGAAGGCGTTGCCCCGATGATGAACCGCCGCGACCACATAGCCCCGCCGGGCCAGAGCCATGGCGGTGTCCGCGTGGCCGAAAGCGCTTCCCCCAGACCCGTGGGACACGACCACCAACGGGTGGCGTCCCTTGGTCACCGGCCCTCCTTCCGCCACCCGGAGCGTGAAGGGGCCGCGCCGCACCGGCGTTTCCGGCGCGTTCGTCGGATACCAGACCACCGCACGGGCCATACCGCCGTCCGACGGGTCGGTAAATGCCAGCGCACGCATGCCCACCTCCGCACCGGCACCGCCGGCCCAAAGGACCGCCACTCCGGTGATCAGCAGCCATCCCATTCGCAGCACCGCATCCTCCCACCGCTTGAGAAAAGCATCGACGACGGAGGTAGCCGCATCCCCCGTTCGCCCGGGCTGTGACATTCCGCCGCAATCCGCTCAAATTTGGCCGTCATGATTCAGATCAATTGACAATCATTCTCAGTCGCAGCACATTGGCCCCAGCAAGACCGCACAACACGCACCGCTGCCGGGGGCCCATGTACGTCTGCATCTGCCACGCGCTGAACGACAAGCAGGTTACCAAGGCGCTGGAGAACGGCGCCCGCACTCCGGCTTCCGTCTTCCGGCATTATGAGCGTCAGGTCCAGTGCGGCAAATGCGTTCCGATGATGCGAGAGATGGCCCAAAGCCATTGCGCGAACCAGTGCCATTCCTGCTCCACCCACACTGCAACGCCGCAGCCAGCCCTGCTTCCGGAACCAGCCAACGCCGAAAGCTTCCCTTACGGCGTCGCAGCCGAGTAACGGGCGCCGTCCTCACCCTGCTTGCAAGTCGCAGCAACAACAGCCACCATCCCTTCGCCGCGGACTTCTCCTTTAATCCAGTAGTCCACCGATTTATTTCAGGGCTGCTCCGCCGTTCCGTGCCGTTTTGCCGCCACTCGGCACCAACTGGGATCTTCCTTTAGGCTGCGACAAATCGCCATAGTCCTATACCCCTGGCCCGCTTGACGGGGCGGGGCCGATGATGCAGAAAGAGTCCAGCCGGATTCAAGAAATCCGAAGACTTCGGAACGGTGCAGAACGCTTCCGATTGGGCGGATACACAAAACTTCAAGTTCTTTGGAACTGGAAATGCCTTTCATACGTCTATGAAAGGCAACCAGACGGATTTTTATTTTGGCGTTGCAGCAAATATTTTGTTGCAACGCACATATTGCGGAAAGGCATCCGCCGTGCAGCGCCGCTCCGGACCGTAGGCCTGACGATCAGGCGAACGGTCCCCAAGCGATCCGAAGGGAGAAGTGAAAAATGAGCTGCCGCAACCGGCACGCTTACGACGTCAAATGCCGCGACCTGCTCCAAGCGACCGCCGAACGGCTGGACCGGCTGCGGTCGCTGGTGGAGCGGTCCGGCCCCGAAACTCGTGAGACCATGAGCCGGGAAGACATGGAACGCACGCTGGACGCCCTGCGCGGCCAGCACAACCGGCTGTGCGCCCGCGTCGAGGCGGCGCGCATCGCCACGGACGATGCCTGGACCTTCGCCCACGCCATTGCCGACCAGGCGGCGGAAGAGCTGGTCAGCGGTCTCGACCACATGGAAGCCTGCCTGAGGCGCAAAGCAGCCTGACCGCCAAGCGCCCACCACCGGGCCGCATCACTCCGCCTTGAACAGCAGGACAGCCCCACGTTCGGCCAGCGGAGTGGGCGACGGGGTGCCCGGAAGGACGATGTTTACCACCGTGCCTTCTCCGGGGGCGCTGCTCAACGTCAATTGCCCGCCATGGGCTTCCACAAAGCGCTTGGCGAGCGGCAACCCCAGCCCCGTGCCGGAATGGGCCTTGGTCATGTAGCTGTTCACTTGGCGGAACGGCTCCAGCGCGATCTTGAGGTCCTCCGGTGACATGCCGATGCCCGTGTCGGCGAAGGTCAGGGACACGCAGCCATCCCCGCCACGCGCCGCATCCACACGCACCCGCCCGCCCGACGGGGTGAACTTGATGGCGTTGGACAGCAGGTTCAGGACCGCCTGCCGCAGGCGCATGGCGTCGGCCACGACCATCAGGCCGGGCTCGACGGGCGGGCATTCCATCCGCACCCCCTTCTGGGCGGCCAGCGCTTCCACCAACTCGACGCACTCGCCCAGCAGGACAGTGACCCGAACCGGCTCCGGATACAGTTCCAGGCGCCCCGCCTCCACCTTCGCCATGTCCAGCACGTCGTTGACCAGGGACAGAAGATGTTGGCCGGAGACATGGATGCTGGCGATGTATTCCTGGTGCTTCGGTGGGCTTGGGCCGAACAGGCCGGACATCAACGCCTCGCTGAAACCGATGATCGCGTTCAGCGGTGTGCGCAGTTCGTGGCTCATGTTGGCCAGGAAATCGGACTTCGCGAGGTTGGCGGCCTCGGCATGTTCTTTCTCCGCTTCCAGCCGGCGGCGCTGCTCCGCCAGCATGGCCTCGCGTGCTTGGCGGGCCTCGCGCTCCGCGTGGCGGCGGCGGCGGACGTGGCGCGTCACCACCAGCGACAGCACCAGCGTCGCCAGTCCGGCCCCTGCCGCACCGGCCAGGATGGTGGTGCGCGTCTGGTTCAACTGTCCGCTGATCTGCTCGAACGGAACGGCCACGATGATCGACCAGCCGGTCTGCTGCGACCGGTGAACGAGGACCAGCGCCTCATGCCCTTCCCGGGTCGTCGCGGAGAACAGCTTCGGGTGCGGCTCCATCAGCCGGGGCACCATCTGGTCCCTGACTTGCTGGCCGACATGCAGGTCGGGGTCGTGGGAGCGCGCGGCGATGACCATGGAGGGATCGACCACCGACACCGTCCAAGCCGAGGGAATTCCCGAGCCGCGCAGCACGGCGCCCAACCCCTCCAGCCCAACCGCCAGCGACAGGACGTGCCGGACGGGCGCGCCTGGGGGACCTTCCGGGTCCAGAATCGGCGCACGGACAATCAGCGCCGGACGTCCCGGCGGCCCCCCCGGAGGCAGAACCCCGCCAACCACCGTCCGCTGCGTAGCGACCACTTGTCGGGTCACCTCGTCCAGACGCGGGGGCGGCAGGCGGACGCCCAGCGGGTACTGGGTATGGAACTGGAGGGACATATCCTCCACCCTCACCATTCCGATCGCCAGCCAACCCGGTTGGCTGCGCACGGCCTCCGCGGCCTCCGACCTCAGCAAGGCAAGATCGTCCACCGTGTTGCGGCTCAACGCGGCCAAAAGTTCCAGAGGGCGGGCCTTGCTCTCCAGTTCCCGATCGATGGCGACCATTACGGAACGGGCCTGCGCCGCCAACTCCGCCGCCAGCACGTCCTGCTGCCGGAGATCCAGAATCCAGACCACCACCGCCAGGAACAGCAGCAGCGGGGCGATGGCAGCTAGCCCCAGACCAAGCGTCGATGAGGGCAGGCGCAAGGCACTCTCCGACCTTTGACGGAAACGGAATGGCGTCCGGACTGGAAAGGGGAAGGCGGCGTGCACGTCCCGTCCCAATGGGTCGCCCGCATCGGACCGCCTGTCAAGTCCATCGGTTGCTTTCCTTCGTCCCTCACCCCACCACCGCGAGCATGCGGGCAAGCTCCACTGCCGTCTTGACGCCCATCTTTTCGAAGACGTGGGCGCGGTGCACCTCGACGGTCCGCATGCTGATCCCCAGTTCGTCGGCGATGACCTTGTTCAGCTTGCCGGCCACCACCAGCCCCATCACCTGCCGTTCACGCTGGGTCAGGGTTGCCAGCCGGGCGGCCACGCCGGCCTGGCCGGCCTGCCGCGCCCGCTCTCCGGCATCGAAGGCCAGCGCCTCGATCACCCGGTCGACGAGGTCGTTATCGTTGAAGGGCTTCTCCACGAAGTCGCGGGCGCCCTTCTTCAAGGCCGACACGGCAATGGGCACGTCACCATGGCCGGTCAGGAACAACACGGGCATCCGGCAGCCCATGGCGGACAGCCGGTCGAACAGCTCCAGGCCGCTCATTCCTTCCATGCGGATGTCGAGCAGAAGGCAGCCGGCCATGGCGGGATCGTAGTCGGCAAGAAACGCCTCCGCCGATGGCCAGGAAGCCACCGGAACGTTGCGCGATTGGAACAGCCAGCCGAGAGCGTCGCGGATCGCCTCGTCGTCATCGACGATGTGCAGCTTCGGCTCACACATCGGCCGCCCTCACGTCATGGGAGTCGGCCGCGCCCGTCGCCGACGGCTCCGACAGGACCGGCAGGGAGAAGAGGAAGACGGTACCGCCCTCAGGCGCGGGCTCGAACCACAGGCGCCCCTGATGGTGTTCGATGATGGACCGGCAGATGTTCAGGCCCATGCCCATGCCCTCGGTCTTGGTGGTGAAGAAGGGAGAGAACAGTTTTTCCGCATTTTCGGACGAAATGCCACAGCCGCGGTCCTGGATGCGCGTCAGGACCGTCCCGTCCACCTCCTGCACCGTCACGCTCAGCCGGCGGCGGTCGCGCCGGGTCGTCGCCATCGCTTCGATTCCGTTGCGCATCAGGTTCACGACCACCTGCTGCAGCAGGATTCGGTCGGCCATAACCGCCGGCAGATCGCGCCCCATCTCCAGCACCAGCCTCACCCCCTGCTGGCGGGCATCGGAATCCATCAGCGCCACGCAATCCTCAAGCACCCTGGCCAGACGGCACGGCGCGACGTTCGGTTCGCTCTTGCGCACGAAGTCATGGATCCGGCGGATGATCTGGCCGGCGCGCTTGGCCTGCCCGGACAGCTTCTCAAGCGCCGTGGCCAGCTCGTCCGGCCGGATGCTGCCGGCCTGAAGGCGGTTGAGGCAGCCGGTGCAGTAGCTGGCGATGGCCGACAGCGGCTGGTTCAACTCGTGTGCCAGGGTAGACGCCATCTCGCCCATGGTGATGAGCCGCGCTGTCTGCTGGAGCCGTTCCTGCTGCTGGCGGGCCAGTTCCTCCGCCCGCTTGCGCTCGGTGATGTCGAGGACGGAGCCCATCCAGCCGGTGTGCCGCCCCTTGGCGTCGATCAGCGGAGCCTCGTAGATCAGCGCGTCGAACCGCTCGCCGTTGGCCCGGCGGAAACGCAGCTCGAAACCGTTGGCCGGTGCGTTGCCGGCCAGGACGGCCCGGAAGACCTCCTCGGTGTGGACCAGATCCTCGGGCAGCCAATAGGGCATGACCGGCCCGGCCCCCACCAGCTCCTCCGCGGACCAGCCGACCATGCGGCAAAAGGCCGGATTCACGTAGATGATGCGCCCGTCCAGGTCGCGGGCGCGCATGCCCACCGTCAGGCTGTCTTCCATCGCCTTGCGGAAAGCGTGCTCGGCGCGCAGGGCCTCCTCCGCCCGGATGCGCCGGGCGATGTGGCGGCGCACCGCCCACAGGCTCCACAGCGCCGAGACGGTCAGGGCAAAGATGGCGGCGATCAGGATGTTGCGCCCGAGGTTGCCGGACAGTTGATGGAGCGTGGCAACCAGGGTCAGGCCGTGCCCCGGTGGATCGAAGGGAACGACGTGGCTGCGCCGCGGCTCCGGCATGGCGATTCGCGACTTCGTCCCCAGCACCGCCCCGTAGGGGTCGATGACCTCCAGCTGGTAGCGCTGGGCGAACCACCAGGGCACGTGATGGGTCAGCAGGGCGTCGATCGACAGCACGCCGGCGAGCGCACCGGCGAACTCCTGCCCGCGGAAGATGGGGATGACGATCTCGAAGGCGGTGTCCGCGGCCCCCAGCCGGTAGGGCGCCGAATAGGCCCGGCGGCCCGAGGAGCGGGCGATCAGGAAGGCGTCGGCGCGCGGGCTGGGGCCGAAGGCGTCGTCCAGCGCCGGCCCGTCGTCCACCGGCGGCTCCGACCGCACCGGCCGGCCCTGCGGGTCCAGCCGCACCACCCGCTGGATCGCCGGATTCACCGTCACGATGTGGCGCGCCATCACCGAGTAGTTCACCGGTGTGGTGTCCTCGCGCCCCAGCGATTCGGCGAGATATTGCAGCTTCTCCTCGTCGGAGGTGAGCTGGAAATGCAGGTTCTGCTCCACCCACAGCACGTCCTTGATGAGGGTGAGCGTTTCCTCCTCCCGCTCGCTGCGGTGGAGCACCCACAGGAAGACGCCGAACAGAAGGACGACCAGCGCCATCGCCACGATGGGCATGGCCTGCACCGGGCCGCGCTGGCCGAGGCCATGGGCGGCGCTGGCCGCACCGCCGGTCATGGGGGGGAGAGGTGTTGGCACGGCAACCAATATGTCACGTTCACAGCTACGGATTTCCACAATAGCGTCGGGGGCGAAATTATCGAACAATGAAAGAATATCAAAGGCCGGACCATCAGTCTGACCAACAACAAGTGGAGGATGACCCCTATGAAGTTCGTTTCGCTGCTGTGCGCCACCGTCGCCGCCGGCTGCCTGATGGCCGCCACCGCCGCCACCGCGCAGGAGCCGATCGTCATCAAGTTCAGCCACGTCGTCGCTCCGGAAACCCCGAAGGGCAAGGGCGCCGAGAAGTTCAAGCAGCTGGCCGAGCAGCGCACCGCTGGCAAGGTGAAGGTCGAGGTCTATCCGAACAGCCAGCTCTACAAGGATAAGGAGGAGCTGGAGGCCCTGCAGCTCGGCGCCGTGCAGATGCTGGCCCCGTCGCTGGCCAAGTTCGGTCCGCTGGGCGCCAAGGAATTCGAGATCTTCGACCTGCCCTACATCTTCCCCTGCAAGGCCGCCCTGGTAAAGGTCACCACCGGCACGATCGGCAAGCAGCTGTTCCAGAAGCTGGAGAACAAGGGCATCACCGGTCTGGCCTATTGGGACAACGGCTTCAAGATCATGAGCGCCAACAAGCCGCTGCACACCACGGCGGACTTCAAGGGCCTCAAGATGCGCATCCAGTCGTCGAAGGTGCTGGACGCGCAGATGCGCGCGCTCGGCGCCCTGCCGCAGGTGATGGCCTTCTCCGAGGTCTATCAGGCGCTGCAGACCGGCGTCGTCGACGGCACCGAGAACCCGCCGTCCAACATGTACACCCAGAAGATGCACGAGGTGCAGAGCCACGCCACGCTCTCCGACCACGGCTATCTGGGCTACGCGGTCATCGTGAACAAGAAGTTCTGGGACGGCCTGCCGGCCGACGTCCGCACCGAGCTCGACGGCGCGATGAAGGAGGCGACCGAATACGCCAACAACATCGCCCAGGAAGAGAACGACAAGGCGCTGGAGGCGATGAAGGCCGCCGGCAAGACCAAGTTCTACGAGCTGACCAAGGACGAGCGCGCGTCGTGGCGCCAGGCGATGCTGCCGGTCCACGAGGACATGGCGTCGCGCGTCGGCAAGGAACTGCTGGCGAGCATCAAGACCGAGACCGACGCCGCCAAGTGTGAGTAACACGGTCCGGCTAACCGGGCGGCACTCCCGCCCGGTCTTCTAAGAAAAGAAAACGAAAGCACGGCCTTCGGCAAGCGCCCGCGCATACGACGCGGGCGCTTCCTCCTGCGCGCGGAGCCACCATGCCCATGAAAATCCTAGACCATCTGGAGGAGATTCTTATCGCCTTCCTGATGGCCGCGGCGACGACGATCATCTTCGTCGCTGTCGTCCACCGTTATGCGTCCGGCATCCCCGTCATCCAGGACTACATCCTGCATTGGAATCTGGCCTGGGCGCAGGAACTCTGCATCTACATGTTCGTCTGGATGGCAAAGTTCGGCGCCGCCTACGGCGTTCGCACCGGCATCCATGTGGGTGTGGACGTGCTCATCAACAAGCTGTCCGTCCCGATGCGGTCGAAGTTCATCGTGTTCGGCCTGCTGGCCGGCGCGACGTTCACCGGCGTCGTCGGCACGATGGGTTCCACCTTCGTCTGGCACATGTCGAACACCGAGCAGGTCTCGGCGGACCTCGAATGGCCGATGTGGATCATCTATCTGGCGATCCCGGTCGGCTCCTACCTGATGTGCTTCCGCTTCCTTCAGGTGATGGTGAACTTCCTGCGCACCGGCGAACTGCCGCACCATGACCACGGCCATGTCGAGGGTCTGGAGGAGGACAGCACCGACCCGCAGCGTGCCGCGCAGGACGTCAACTGGTTCGAGATGGACGACAACCTGCACCCGCACGACATCGCCCATCATGAAGGCCGCAAGCCCGGAAACGGCCCGGCCGCTGGCCCGACCGCCGGTAAGGGACCGAAGGAGAACGACCGATGAACGCCGCCATCATCTTCGGCCTTCTGCTGGTTCTGATGCTCACCGGCATGCCGATCTCGATCTCGCTCGGCCTGACGGTTCTGACCTTCCTCTTCACCATGACCCATGTGCCGATCGAGGCCGTGGCGCTGAAGCTGTTCACCGGCATCGAGAAGTTCGAGATCATGGCGATCCCGTTCTTCATCCTGGCCGGCAACTTCCTGACGCACGGCGGCGTGGCCCGGCGCATGATCAACTTCGCCACGGCGATGGTCGGTCACTGGCATGGCGGCCTCGGCCTCGCCGGCGTGATGGGCTGCGCCCTGTTCGCGGCGGTGTCCGGCTCCAGCCCGGCAACGGTGGTGGCCATCGGCTCCATCGTGCTTCCGGCGATGGTCGCCCAGGGCTTTCCGAAGCAGTTCGGCGCCGGCGTCATCACCACCTCGGGCGCGCTGGGCATCCTGATCCCACCGTCCATCGTGATGGTGATGTATTCGGTCGCCACCAGCGGCAGCCCGCACGCCGCCTCGGTCGGACAGCTCTTCATGGCGGGCGTCATCCCCGGCCTGATGCTGGCCTTCGTGCTGGGCGGCGTCACCTGGTACCGCGCGCGCAAGTTCGGCTACCCGCGTCTGCCGAAGGCCAGCCTGGCCCAGCGCCTCAAGGCTCTGCGTGAAGCGATCTGGGGCCTCCTGCTGATCGTCATCGTCATCGGCGGCATCTATTCCGGCGTCTTCACGCCGACCGAGGCCGCGGCGATGAGCGCCGTTTACGCCTTCATCATCGCGGTCTTCGTCTACAAGGACATGCCGCTGCGCGGCGTGCCGAAGGTGCTGCTGTCCTCGGCCAGCATGTCGGCGATGCTGCTCTACATCATCACGAACGCGGTGCTGTTCTCGTTCGTGCTGACGTCGGAGAACATCCCGCAGGGTATCGCCGACTGGATCGTCGGCCAGGGGCTGGGCGTGATCGCCTTCCTTCTGGTGACGAACATCCTTCTGCTGATGGCCGGCAACTTCATGGAGCCGTCGTCGATCGTGCTGATCATGGCGCCGATCCTGTTCCCGGTCGCCATCAAGCTGGGCATCGACCCCGTGCATTTCGGCATCATGATGGTCGTGAACATGGAGGTCGGCATGTGCCACCCCCCGGTGGGCCTGAACCTCTACGTCGCGTCGGGCATCACCAAGATGGGCATCACCGAACTGACCGTGGCCGTCTGGCCGTGGCTGCTGGCGATGCTGGGCTTCCTGGTGCTGATCACCTACGTGCCGATCATCTCCACCTGGCTGCCGCGCGCGCTGGGGATGATGTAATCCCCAAGCCTCGGGCGAAAGCCCATAAGGAAAACCCCTCGCTGGAGCGCTCCGGCGAGGGGTTTTCTCTTTTCGGAGAAGCCGAAGGACGTCACGCCTTCTTGACGAATTCCGACTTCAGGTTCATCGCGCCGATGCCGTCGATCTTGCAGGCGATGTTGTGGCCGTCGGCCCCATCGACCAGACGGATGTTCTTCACCTTGGTGCCGCCCTTGACGACCAGGGACGAGCCCTTGACCTTCAGATCCTTGATGACCGTCACCGCGTCGCCGTCGCTCAGCGTGTTCCCGTTGGCGTCCCGCACCCCCTGATCCGCCGCCGCGTCCGCGCCCGCGCCGCCTTCGGCCTGCGGGTTCCATTCATGGGCGCATTCCGGGCAGATCCACAGCATGCCGTCCTGATAGACATGCTCGGAGTTGCATTTCGGGCACTTCAATCCGTCGTCCATATCATCCTCGCCGTTCGGGAGCGGCATCCTAGTGCGGCGAGGCGAAATCCGGAAACGCAACTTGCCCGCGGCGGGCATTTCCTCCTACCACAGGCCGGTTGCGCGTCATCCCAAGGCCGTCTACGCCGCCTTGATCGAGGCCAGGAACCTCTGCACCTCGTCGCGCAGGTCGACGAAGCGCGCCTGGAGGGTCTGGGCGACCTCCACCGACTCACGGGCCGCCGTCGCCACCTCCGACGAGGCGCCGGAGGCGACCGCGATGCTGCGGGTCACGGTGTCGGCCTCGCCGGCCACGGTGCGGACCTTGTCGGCGATCTCGCCGGTCGCGGCCAATTGCTGCTGGACCGAGGCGGCGATCTCCGCCGAGCGCTGGCTGAGCTGGCCGATGGTTTCGGTGATGGCGCCGATGGCCGAAACGGTCTCCTGGGTGACCGACTGGATGGCGCCGATCTGGGTGGCGATCTCCTCTGTCGCCTTGGCCGTCTGGCTGGCCAGATTCTTCACCTCGCTCGCCACCACAGCGAAGCCCTTGCCGGCCTCCCCGGCCCGCGCCGCCTCGATGGTCGCGTTCAAGGCCAGCAGGTTGGTCTGGCCGGCGATGGAGGTGATGAGGCTGGTGATCTCGCCGATCTTGGCGGCGCCGGCGGCCAGCGCCTCCACCGTCTTGCGGCTGGCGTCGGCGCGGTCGATGGCCTGGGCGGACATGGCGACCGACTGCTTCACGCTTTCGGCGATGCTGCGGATCGACTGGGTGAGCTGCTCCGCCGCCGCGCTGGCGGTC
The DNA here is from genome assembly GCF_001315015.1 of Azospirillum brasilense. NCBI lineage: Bacteria > Pseudomonadati > Pseudomonadota > Alphaproteobacteria > Rhodospirillales > Azospirillaceae > Azospirillum > Azospirillum brasilense. Next base: position 1,892,362 of record NZ_CP012914.1, read on the forward strand.
TGGACGGTGCGGCTGGTCTCGTCGGCGGCCCCGGCCACCGAGGCGTTGCACTGGTCGGCGCGCAGCGCGCTGTCCAGCATGCTGCCGGCGCTGCCCTTCATCTGCGAGGCGGCGGTGGAGGCCTCGCCGACCGTCGCCTGGACCGAGCGGTCGAAGGCGGCGGCGAGGCGGGTCAGACGCTCGCCCCGCTGCGCCTCCTCGGCCTGCCGGGCCAGCTTCTCGGCTTCGAGCTGCTGGCGGTGCTGGGCGTTCTGGCGGAGCATGTCGATGGTGCGGGCCATCGCCCCCATCTCGTCGCGGCGGTCCAGGGCCGGCACGGCGACCGCGTAGTCGCCCTGGGCCAGCCGCCCGACCATCGCGGTGATCTGCATCAGCGGGCGCGTGATGGCCGAGACGACGAGGTAGAGCGCCGCCATGATGGCGAGGAAGGCGACCGCCCCGACGGCGATCTGGGTCACCGCGTCGGCGGTCACCCGCGCCTCCACCCGGTCGGTCCGCAGGCGCAGGACGAACTCGCCAATGGTCTTGCGCTGCCCGGCCTGCCCGCCGACGATGGGTTTCACCACCTCGATGAAGCCCTTCGCGGCCTTGGTGTCACCGACCTCGGCGACCACCTTGGCCTTGTCGTCGCGCACCTGGGCACCCAGGAAGTCGGGGTCGGAGGACGGCGCCTTGGCAACCTCGCGCACCTGCTCGGTGTCGAAGTCGAAAAGCGGGATCGCCGCCGCGCGGGCCTGAAGCGAGGCCACCATGTCGGCGCGCGCCGCCAGCGTCTCCTTGGCCTGATTGGCCGAGCTGTGCACGCCCCAGGCGATGGCCAGCACCTGATAGACCAGCAGCACGCCGCCGATCAGCAGCAACGCCCGCAGGCGCAGCCCCAGACCACCACCTTGATTCCCGCTGTCCTGCATCCCGTCTGCCGCGCCGCTGACCGTCATGATCCGCCCTTTTCTCTTGCTGAACAATCGGTTGCCGATCGGTCGGCGCCCGCCCCGGCGCTATTGGGTCGCCTTGAACCCGGCTTCGAGCTTCGCCAGAACCGCCGCGGCGTCCGGGGTCTTCTTCGACACGACTATGTAGACATCCAGGCTCTGGACCGGTGTCGCCTTCAGGTCGGCGAGCGTCTTCCCGCCCAGCGCCTGCTGCATGGGCAGCGAGTATTGCAGCAACGTCGGCGCCCGCCCGGCCTGGAGCAGTTGAAGCGCCTGATCGGCGGTGCGCGCGTCAACCATCTGCACCTTGTTGGCCGGGTCCTCCATCCAGGCGCGCCAGCCGCCGTAGGAATAGCCGTTCAGCGCGATGACCGCCTTGCCCGACAGATCCTCCTTCGCCTTCACCACCGGGGCTTCGCCGATGCCGTAGGCGTTCAGCTCGATCCGGGCGATGGGGGCGGTGCTGATCAGCGTGGAACCGTCGAATTCCTTGACCGTGCGGATGCCCAGGAAGATGTTGAACTCGCCGTCCGCGATGCCGGAGAAGAGGCGGCGGGCCGGGGCCGATTCGGCGGTGTAGGCGATCCCAGCGGCCTTGGCGGCCTTGTCGAACGCCTCGATCAGGCTGCCCTTCGCGGCACCGCCGTCGGTCTGGGTGTAGGGAGGGAACTCCACATAGCCGAGCTTGACCCCGTCCGCCCGCGCCGTGGCGATCCCCGGAGCGACCATGCCGGCAACGGCTCCGACCATGGCACCGAACAGGCTGGCGAACACCCCGGCCCGCAGCGTCCGCCGGGCGCCTCCGGCAACATTCGCGATCATACGGCTTCCCCTTGCTGTGTCGTTCCGCGCTCGCGTCGGCGCATACACCGCCTCATGCGAGTATTTTTCGGAAAACATACATCTTTCCGCGACGCGCCTCCACAAGGATAGGGCTGCAATATTGAAATCTGATGGCAGTCCTTAAACAATCCTGACCGGTTGCGGAAAGCCGGACGCCGGACATAAGCTGATCACCGTTTCCCTCCCGCAGAGGCGCCCTTCCGTGAACTCCGTCTTCCTGCCGACCGCCTGCCCGCACGATTGCCCGAGCACCTGCGCCCTCGAAGTGGAACAGGTCGCGCCGGACCGCATCGGCAAGGTCCGCGGGGCCGCCGCCAACAGCTACACGGCGGGCGTCATCTGCGCGAAGGTCAGCCGCTACGCGGAGCGCGTCCATTCCCCCGACCGGTTGAGGACGCCCTTGCGGCGCACCGGCCCCAAGGGGTCCGGCCAGTGGGCGGAGATCGGCTGGGACGAGGCGCTGGACCGTATCGCCGACGCCTTCCTCGATGCGGAGCGCCGCCACGGCCCGGAAGCGGTCTGGCCCTACTTCTCATCCGGCACCATGGGGCTGGTGCAGCGCGGCGCCATCCAGCGGCTGCGCCATGCCAAAGGCTATTCGCGGCAGGTCAGCACGGTGTGCGACATGCCGGCCAACATGGGCTGGCTGGCCGGCCACGGCGACATCCGCGGCGCCGACCCGCGCGAGATGGCGGATAGCGACCTGATCGTGAACTGGGGCGGCAACCCGGTGGCGACCCAGGTGAACGTGATGACCCACGTCAGCCGCGCCCGAAAGGGCCGCGGGGCGAAACTGGTCACCATCGACCCCTACCGCACCGGCACGGCCGAGGTGTCGGACCTGCACCTGATGCTGCGCCCGGGCACCGACGGCGCGCTGGCCTGCGCGGTGATGCACGTCCTCTTCCGCGAAGGGCTGGCCGACCGCGCCTATCTCGACCGCTACGCCGCCGGTGCGGAGCGGCTGGAGGAGCATCTCGCCACCCGCACGCCGGAATGGGCGGCGGCGATCACCGGCCTGACGGTGGAGGAGATCGTCGCCTTCGCCCGCCTCTACGGAACCACCAAGCGCAGCTACCTGCGGCTCGGCTACGGGCTGACGCGCGGCCGCAACGGGGCGGCGCAGATGCACACGGTGTCCTGCCTGCCGGTGGTCACCGGGGCATGGGCGCACAAGGGCGGCGGGGCGCTCTACTGCTCCTTCGACATCTATCACATCGACCGCACCCTGTCGGAAGGGCTGGACCGGCTGGACACGTCGGTGCGCGGCTTCGACCATCCGCGCATCGGCGCGGTGCTGACCGGGGAGGACATCGCCAGCGGTCCCCCGGTCACCGCCATGCTGATCCAGAACACCAACCCGGCGGCGATCTGTCCGGACAGCGCCCGCGTGCGCCGCGGCTTCCTGCGCGACGACCTGTTCGTGGCGGTGCACGAGCAGTTCATGACCGACACGGCGCAGCTGGCCGACATCGTCATCCCCGCCACCACCTTCCTGGAGCACGACGACCTCTACCGCGGCGGCGGGCAGATGCACATCCTGATCGGCCGCAAGGTGATCGAGCCGCAGTTCGAATCGCGCGAGAACCACTGGGTGATTTCCGAGCTGGCGCGCCGCGTCGGCGCCGAGCATCCCGGCTTCGGCATGAGCGCGCTGGAGATCATCGACTCCATGCTGAAGACCTCCGGCCTGACCGACGCCGCCACCCTGACCGGGCAGCGCTGGATCGACGCCCAGCCGGATTTCGAGACCTCGCATTTCCTGAACGGCTTCGCCTTCCCGGACGGGCGCTTCCGCTTCGCGCCCGACTGGGCGGCGCTCGGCCCCTACGGTGCTGGCCAGTTGCCGGACCTGCCGGACCACATGGCGCCGGGCCGTCCGGCCGACGCCGAGCATCCCTTCCGTCTCGTCACCGCCCCGGCGCGGCAGTTCCTCAATTCCAGCTTCACCGAGACGGTGACCGCCCAGCGCCGCGAAGGCCGTCCCACCGTCCTGATCCATCCGGAGGACGCGGCGGAGCTCGCCCTGGCCGACGGTGACGCCGTGCGCCTCGGCAACGGGTTGGGCAGCAGCGTCGTCCATGCCAAGCCCTTCGCCGGGGTGCCGCGCGGCGTGGTGATCGTGGAGGGCATCTGGCCGAACAGCGCCTTCCTGGAGGGGATCGGGATCAACACCCTGACCTCGCCCGAGCCGATCCCGCCGGCAGGCGGTGCGGCTTTCCACGACACGGCGGTGTGGCTGCGCGCCGCCTGAGCCCGCTCCTTTATCCATCACCGGACGTGATCCGTCCCATCTGAACAAATCATTTTTCACGATGGCCGGACTGTCCTAGCCTCCCTCCGCGGATCACCGAATGCGGAGGGCGGCGCGATGCCGGTTCACACCACTCTGACCCAGCGCCTGGGCCTGTCCAACCCCATCGTCCAGGCCCCGATGGCCGGGGGCGCCGACACGGCGGACCTCGTCGCCGCGGTGGGCGAAGCCGGCGGCATCGGCTTCGTCGGGGCGGCCTATCTGTCCCCGGAGCAGATCGCCGAGCGTGCGCGGGCGATCCGTGCCCGGACCTCCCGCCCCTTCGGGATCAACCTGTTCGCCCCCCTGCCCGCGCCCGAAGCCCCGGACGCCGGAAGGATGGACGCGGCGGTCGCTGCCATCGCGCGCCACCACGTCGATCTCGGCCTGCCCGCCCCCGGCACGCCGGCCTTGGGCGCCGACGGCTTCGCCGCCCAACTGGCCGCGGCGCTGGACTGCGGGGCGTCGGCCTTCAGCTTCACCTTCGGCATCCCACCCGCCGACGCGCTGGCCGCCATCAAGGCGCGGGGCATGCTCCTGATCGGCACGGCGACCGGCGTCGAGGAGGCCGTTGCGCTGGAACGGGCCGGCATGGATGCCGTGATCGCCCAAGGAGCCGAGGCCGGCGGGCACCGCGGCAGCTTCGCCACCGGTCCTGGAGAGGTGGATTTCGCCGCCGGACTGGTCGGCACCATGGCGCTGGTTCCGCAGGTGGCGGACGCGGTGGAGCTGCCGGTGCTGGCCTCTGGCGGCATCATGGACGGGCGCGGCATCGCGGCGGCCCTGGCTCTGGGGGCCGCCGGCGTGCAGATGGGCACCGCCTTCCTGACCTGCGCGGAGGCCGGCATCCCCGAGGCGCACAAGCAGGCGATCCTCGACGCCCGCGAGACGCAGACGCGCGTGACCCGCGCCTTTTCGGGCCGCCCGGCGCGCGGGATCGTCAACCGGGTCATGGAGGACATTGCGGACGGCGCCGCCCTGCCCTTCCCCCTTCAGAACGTCCTGACCCGCCCGATGCGCACCGCCGCCGCGCAGCAGGGCCGGGCGGAGTTCCTGTCGCTGTGGGCCGGACAGGGCGTCCGCCTCGCGCGGCGGCAGACGGCGGCGGAATTGATGACGCGGCTTGTCGACGAAACCGACGCCGCGGTCCGGCGCCTGACGGGGATCACCTGATGATTACCTGATGGGCGGCGCTCAGCCCGCCACCGTCCCCTCCGCGCAGACGCGGTTGCGCCCGCCGCGCTTGGCTGTGTAGAGCGCATCGTCGGCGCGGCGCATCAGGGCCAGCAGATCCTCACCGGGACGGTATTCGGCCGCCCCGACCGACAGGGTGACCGAACCGTAATTGGCGTTGCGCGTCCGGTTGATGATCTGCCGCGACCCCACGGAGGCGCGAAGCTGCTCGGCCACCTTCAGCGCGTTGGCAAGGGCGGTGTGGGGCAGGATGACGCTGAACTCCTCACCGCCGTAGCGGGCGACGGTGTCGCGCCCCTTCACCCCTTCGGTCAAAACCTTGGCGACCAGTTTCAGCACATGGTCGCCGACGAGATGGCCGTGGGTGTCGTTGAAGCGCTTGAAATGATCGATGTCCACCATCAGCAGGGTCATCGGCATTCCAGTCTGCGCCGCGTCCTCCGCGGCGGAGGCCAGCGCCAGATCGAATCCGCGCCGGTTGGCGATGCCGGTCAGCCCGTCGGTCATCGCCTCCCGCCGCGCCGAATCCAGAACCACGCGCAGCTCGGCCAATTGCTGGCTGGATTCGAGGAGCTGGCTTTGCAGACGGGTCTGGCGGTCCACGATGGCGGTCGTCTCCGCCGCGATGGCCGCCACCATGGCGCGCAGCTCGGCCAGGCTCATCGGCTGGTCCAGCTCCCCCCGGAAGCCGGCCAGCGCCTGCCCGTAGCGATCGGTTTCCGATCCGACGCTGCCCAGCTGATCGAGGATGCGTCCCAAGGCGACTCGCGCCCGTTCCGACGTTTCGCGGATGGCCTGGGCTTCGGCGTCCAGCGTGAAGAAGCGTTTGTACAGCTCGTCGCAATGGCTTTGCGACAACGTGGCACCGTCGCGCTGGGCCAGTTCGATGGCGCGCGTCAGGTCCGGATTCTGACCGCCGAAATAGGCGTACCAGAGGGTGAAATTCTCCGGATTCGGCAACAATCCATTGGCGTCAATCCGATCCATGGCACGAACAGCGAGGATCCGCGCCGTCTCGAAATCCTCTTCGCCCGCCATTTCCGCCGCCTTTCCATCGCTCATTGGAAAAAAGCTACCGCAGCGGGAAAGAGGCGGGCAAGCAACTTTGGAGTAAGGTCATTATATTACAGGTGATCGGAAATATACTTCCCCGCGGATCAGTTGCACTGGCCCAGCGATTTCTCGGCGCAGACCGTCGTGCCGTCGATCCAGATCGCCCCGGACAGATCGGCGTGCCGCAGGTCCGCACCGCCCAGCCGCGCCCCGGTGAAGTCGGCCTTTTGCAGGATCGCGTTCACCAGCTTTGCGTTGCGCAGGTCCGCTTCCTTCAGTGACGCCCCAGTCAGGTCGGCGCGGGTGAAGTCGGCCTCGATCAGACGGGCACCGTCCAGCTTCACACCCGGCATGGTGGCGCTGAAGAATTTCGCGCGATAGCTGTCGGTCTCCGACAGGTCGGCGTCCTTCAGGGTGGACCGCTGGAAGGTGGCGTCGCGCAGCATCGCCCCGGACAGCTTCGCCGACGACAGATCGCGCCCGTCGAAGTAGCAGCGGCGCCAGTTCACCTTCGGCTGCGCCGGGTCGGTGCATTCGGCCAGAGCGATGGAGGGGACCAGGGCTGTGCCCAGGAAGGTGGCAAGTACCGCGAAGGCGGCGAAAATTGTCGTCTTCATGCGCAAACAGATAGTGTCGCGCAGGCCGAATAACAGAGGGTCTGGCGCAACAAAAGGCCGCGGTGGGCAGCGACTAACCGTCACGCCCCCTTCGGAGTCCGCAACCCGACCGAACGACCGGCCTGCGGCGGCACGGGCAGAGTGGCGTGCTCCGCCACGGTGCGCGTCAGCCGCTCCGCGGTTTCCGGAGCCAGCGGCACCGAACGGCGCTCCGCCAGATCGACATGGAGCAGAACGAATTCCGCCGTAGCGGCGAGGAATCCGTCCTCCTCATGGCGCATCTCGTGGAACAGATGCAGCCGCTTGGCGTCCGCACCGAGGACCAGAGAGGTGAAAGTCAGCCCGTCACCCTCCGTGACCTCGCGGGCATAGGTCAGGTGCGCCTCCACCGCGAACATCGACCGCCCCTCGCCCTCCGCGTATGCCTTGCCGATCTCGAAATGGTCGAGTACGGCGTCGGTCGCATGGTCGAAGGCGAGCAGGTAATAGGCCACGTTCATGTGGCCGTTGTAGTCGATCCACTCCGGGCGGACGGTTTCCCGGTGCAGGCGAAGCGGGGTGGGCGAATGGTTCATGCCCTCAAGGATAAGCGATGCCGCTGCGGTTTGGGAACCGGCTTGGATGGCCCGCCAAGCCGGTTCCGACCATCCTGAAGACGCCTCCTTCCCCATTGCGACACGGTAAAGGAGGCGATGCCCCGGTTCAGGCGCTCCGCGTCACACGCTGAAGTACTTCGCCCGCGGGTGGTGCAGGACGATGGCCGACGTGCTCTGCTCCGGGTGGAGCTGGTGCTCGTCGGACATCTCCACGCCGATCCGCCCGGCGTCGAGGAGCGTCAGAAGCTGCTCCTGATCGGCGAGGTTCGGGCAGGCCGGGTAGCCGAAGCTGTAGCGGCTGCCGCGGTAGGCCTGCTGCAGCAGCTTCTCCTTGTCGCGGCTGTCCTCGGCGCCGTAGCCCAGCTCGGCGCGGATGCGGGCGTGGACATATTCCGCCATCGCCTCGGTCATCTCCACCGACAGGCCGTGCAGGTAGAGATAGTCCTGATAGCGGTTCTCGGCGAACCACTCCCGTGCCACCTCGGCGCAGTGCTGGCCCATGGTGACGATCTGCAGGCCCAGCACGTCGCGCTCGCCGTCGTTCACGTCGCGCAGGAAGTCGGCGATGCACTCGCCGTCCTCCTTGGCCTGACGCGGCAGGGTGAAGCGCGCGACCTCGCTGGTTCCGTCTTCGGCGAACAGGATGACGTCGTCGCCGTCGGCCGCCGCCTTCCAGTAGCCGTAGACCGCCTGGGGCCGCAGGATTTCCTCCTTCGCAGCGATCTGGAGGATGCGGTCGAGCACCGGGCGAAGCTCCTTCTTCGCCCATTCCTTGAACTCCTCGAAGGACTTGCCGTCCTTCCGATAGCCCCACTGGAGCTGGTAGAGCATGCGCTCGTTCAGGTAGGTCACCAGCGTCTTCAGCGGCACATGCTCGATGACCTTCGGCCCCCAGAAGGGTGGCGTCGGCACCGGCACGCCTTCGGCCAGACGGGCGCGGCGGGCGCGGGCGGCATCCTTGTCCACCGGACCGACCGTGGCGCTCGTCGCCTGACCGAGCACGCGGCGGCGGTTGACCGCCCGCCCCGCCCGCTTGGCCTGCTGAATGGCGAGCTGCTGGTCGAAGCTGCCGCCCACCACCTGATCCATCAGGGTCAACCCGTCGAAGGCGTCGCCGGCATAGGCCACGCGGCCCGAGCCGTAGGAGGCCACGCAATCCGTCTCCACATAGGCGCGGGTCAGCGCGGCACCGCCGAGCAGGACCGGAACCTCCAGCCCCTCGCGGGTCATCTCCTCCAGGTTCTCGCGCATGACGACGGTGGACTTGACCAGCAGGCCGGACATGCCGACGGCGTCGGCCTTGTGCTCCTTCGCCGCCTGGATGATCGCGCCGATCGGCTGCTTGATGCCCAGATTGACGACCTTGTAGCCGTTGTTGGTCAGGATGATGTCCACGAGATTCTTGCCGATGTCGTGGACGTCGCCCTTCACGGTGGCCAACACCATGGTGCCCTTCTGCTGGCCGTCCGCCTTTTCCATGTGCGGCTCCAGCCAAGCGACGGAAGCCTTCATGGTTTCCGCCGACTGGAGCACGAACGGAAGCTGCATCTTCCCGGCGCCGAACAGCTCGCCCACCACCTTCATGCCGTCCAGCAGATAGGTGTTGATGATCTCCAGCGGCGAATGCGTCTTCATCGCTTCGGCGAGATCGTCCTCCAGACCGGTGCGGTCGCCATCGACGACGCGCTCCTTCAGCCGCTCCTCGACCGTCTCGGCGCGGGCCTTCTTCTTGGCGTCCGCGGCCTTGCGGCCCTCGAACAGGGCGATGAAGGCCTGCAGCGGGTCATACCCTTCCGCACGGCGGTCGAAGATCAGGTCCTCGGCGGTCTTGACCTCCTTTTCGGGGATCAGGTGCAGCGGCATGATCTTCGACACATGCACGATGGCGCCGGTCATGCCGCGCTTCACCGCGTGGTCGAGGAAGACCGAGTTCAGGACGTGGCGGGCCGCGGCGTTCAGGCCGAAGGAGACGTTGGACAGGCCCAGGATGATCTGGCAACCGGGCATCTCGCGGCTGATCGTCTCGATGCCCTCCAGCGTCCAGATGGCCAGCTTGCGGTCGTCCTCGTTGCCGGTGGCGATGGTGAAGGTCAGCGGGTCGAACAGCAGGTCGTGGGCCGGCAGGCCGAACTCGTTGACCGCCAGATCATAGAGGCGCTTGGCGATGGCGAGCTTGCGCTCCGGCGTCTTCGCCATGCCCTCCTCGTCGATGGTCAGCGCGATCACCGCCGCGCCGAACTTCTTGGCGAGCGCGAGGCGCTTGCGGGCCGGCTCCTCGCCGTCCTCGAAGTTGATGGAGTTGAGGATCGCCTTGCCGCCGTAGAGCGCCAGCGCCTTCTCCAGCACGATGTATTCGGTGGAGTCGATGACCAGCGGGGCGGTGACCGAGCCGGCGAAGCGCTGCACGACGGCCTGCATCTCCGCCACCTCGTCGCGGCCGACGAAGGCGGTGCAGACGTCCAGCGTGTGCGAGCCTTCCTTCACCTGCTCGCGGGCCATCTCGACGCAGCCGTCCCAGTCGTTCTTCTCCTGAAGCTCGCGCCATTTCTTGGAGCCGTTGGCGTTGCAGCGCTCGCCGATGGCGAAGAAGGCGTTCTCCTGGCGCAGCGTGACCTGGGAATAGAGCGAGGCGACCGCGGGCACCCAATGGACCGTGCGGCCCTTGGGATTCGGGCGGTGCGACCCGGCCGGGGCCAGCTTGCGCAGCATCTGGTTCGCCGCGGCGATGTGCGGGACGTTGGTGCCGCAGCAGCCGCCGACGAGATTCACCCCGTCCTCGGTCACAAAGCGCTCCAGCCAGTGGGCGAAGTCGTCGGCGCGCAGCGGGTAGTGCGTCTTGCCGTCGACCAGCTCCGGCAGGCCGGCGTTCGGCTGCACGGAGACGAGGCCCGGCCAGTTCTCGGTCAGCCACTTCACATGCTCGCTCATCTCCAGCGGGCCGGTGGCGCAGTTCAGCCCCATCAGCGGCACGTCCAGCGCCTGGATCACCGTGGCCGCCGCCGCGATGTCGGTGCCGACCAGCAGCGTGCCCGTGGTCTCAACCGTCACCTGGACGAAGACCGGCGTGTCGCTTCCCGCCTCGGCGCGGGCGCGCTTGATGCCGTTGACGGCGGCCTTGATCTGCAGCGGGTCCTGGCAGGTCTCGACCAGGATGGCGTCGGCGCCGCCGGCGATCAGGCCGGCCGCCTGGACAAAGAAGCTGTCCTCAAGGTCCTGATAGGGGATGTGCCCCAGGCTGGGCAGCTTGGTGCCCGGCCCGACCGAGCCGATGACGAAGCGCGGCTGCCCGTCCGTGAAGGTCTCCGCCGCCTCGCGCGCCAGCTCGACCGCGCGCTGGTTGATCTCGAACGCCTTCTCGGAGATGCCGAACTCGCCCAGCGTCACCGGGGAGGCGCCGAAGGTGTCCGTCTCCACCATGTCCGCGCCGGCCTCGAAATAGCCGCGGTGGATCTCCCGCACGATGTCCGGACGCGAGAGCGGCAGGATGTCGGTGCAGTTCTCGTGCCCCCAGTAGTCCTTCTCCACATCGAGGTCGAGCGCCTGGATGCGGCTGCCGAACCCGCCGTCGCAGAGCAGGACGCGGTCGCGGAGAGTGTCGAGAATGTGCGGCATGGGAAGATCGGGTCCGTTTCGGAAAGAAGGTCGGGCGGAAAGGGTCAGAGGTCAGCGATTATTCAAGGCCGTGGCGGTTCGTCGGCCACCAGTCGTGATCGAGCACCTGCTCCAGCGTGTAGGGGCAATCCTGTGGGACGGCGTCTTCGAACATTCCATCCTGGGCGAGACCAAGGACGGCCAGACGGCGGGCGTCCCGGTGAGCACGTGCAAGGTCGATTTTCCGGCGCAGGCTGGGGCTGGCGTCGATCTCGTCCCAGGCGGCGATGCGGTGATTGACCACCGATTCCCGCCACCCCAGCCGGGGGCCGGAGGCCGGCGAATGCTCGAGCTTCAGAAGATGCTCGATCACCCGCTTCAGTGCGCTGCCAAGCGCCTTGGCATCCGAACGCCCCATGTCCTCGATCTCCTCCGCCACATGCTCCCAGTCGATGGGCGTGTTGAGGCGTTCGCGGGCGGCTTCGCGGAGAAGGCGGGCCTGTTCCTGGGTCCAGGCGTAGAAGTCGTCGTCGTAGCCGATCCGGCTGTCCATGGCCCTTCCTCCGCGACCGCGATCATCCGCAACACCCTAGCACAGGGGGGCGGTCAGGACACCGCCGGCTGCCTCGCCTTCACGCCCAGCATCCGGCAGATGGCCATCGTCAGGTCGGAGCGGTTCAGTGTGTAGAAGTGGAACTCCTTGATGCCCTGGGCCTGGAGCGCCTGGCACTGCTCCGCCGCCATGGTCGCGGCGACGAGCTGCCGGGTCTCCGGATCGGAATCCAGCCCCTCGAAGGTCTCGGCGAAGCGCTGGGGCATCGCCGCCCCGCACTTGCCGGCGAACTCAACCGCGCGGGCGAAGTTCGTGATCGGCAGGATGCCGGGCACGATCGGCACGGTGATGCCGGCGGCGGCGCAGCGGTCGAGGAAGCGGAAATAGGCGTCGTTGTCGAAGAAGAACTGGGTGATCGCCCGCGTCGCCCCGGCGTCCACCTTGCGCTTCAGGTTGTCCAGGTCGAACTGCGCGCTCGGAGCCTCCGGATGGGCCTCCGGATAGGCGGCGACGGAAATCTCGAAATCGGCGACCTTCTTCATCCCCGCCACCAGATCGGCGGCGTAGGCGTAGCCGCCGGGATGCGGGACGTAGCGCCCACCCACCCCGCCCTCGGTCTCCGGCGGATCGCCGCGCAGGGCCACGAGATGGCGGATGCCGGCGTCCCAATAGGTGCGGGCGATGGCGTCGATCTCCTCGCGTGTCGCGCCCACGCAGGTGAAGTGGGCGGCGGCCGGGATGCCCGTCTCCTTCTGGATGCGCGTCACCGTGTTGTGCGTGCGCTCGCGCGTCGAGCCGCCGGCCCCGTAGGTCACCGAGACGAAGGACGGGCCGAGCGGGGCCAGGCGCTGAATCGCCTGCCACAGGCTCTGTTCCATCTTCTCCGTCTTGGGCGGGAAGAATTCGAAGCTGACCGACGGGATGCCGGACGTCATGACTGGGCTCCGCTGATGGAGAGGATGGAGGGGTCGGCCGGGGATGCGCCCTTCGCGGCGCGCACCGCCGGCCAGATGGATACGGTAAGCGGTTCGCCCGGCAGATGCACCACCGCGCCACACTCCAGGCCGGATTGGCGGCACCAGGCGGCGACCTCGGCGTCGGAGAAGCCCAGCCGGCGGTGCGCGTGCTCCGCCCGCAGGGATTCCAGGGCGTGGGGAGCGAAATCAACCACCAGCAGCAGGCCGCCGGGCCGCAGCACCCGCGCCGCCTCGGCCAGCAGGTCGGCCGGCGCCTCCGCGAAGTGCAGCACCTGATGGACGACCGCCGCATCGAAGGAGCCGGACGGAAAGGGAAGCTGGTACATGTCCGCCTGCCGCACGTGGCAATGGCGGAGCGCCGTATCCTCCAGCTTGGTGCGGGCGATGGACAGCATCTCGCGCGACTGGTCGACGCCCACGGCGCGACGGGCACGCGGCCCCAGCACCTCGAGCATGCGGCCGGTGCCGGTGCCGATGTCCAGAAGATCGCCGATCCCGTCGCCGGGGATCAGGCGCAGCAACGCCTCCTCCACCTCGCGCTCCGGGACGTGAAGGGAGCGGATTTCGTGCCAGCGGGCGGCGTTCTCCCGGAAGTAGCTGGCCGCCGCCTCGGAACGGCTGCGCTTGATGGCCTCCAGCCGCTCCAGATCCAGCGTCAGCGTCGGGTCGTCGGACGGGATCGCATCCACCAGCACCCGCGCCAGTTCGCCCGAGGCGCCGCGTTCCGTCAGCCGGTAAAAGGCGAAGGTGCCCTCCCGGAAGCGGTCGAGCAGTCCGGCGTCGCAGAGGAGCTTCAGATGGCGGGATACCCGTGGCTGGCTCTGGCCCAGGATCTGGGTCAGTTCCGTCACCGTCAGCTCGCCATGCGCGCACAGCGCCAGCAGCCGAAGCCGCGTGGTCTCCGCCGCCGCCTTCAATGTCGCAAGCAGTTCGTCCATGACCGCCGACACCGTCCCGAAACGCCCCGAAGGACCAGCGGGCCACCACGGCCCGCCATGCGGGATACAGATATAAAGATATCTTTATGCAGCGTAAACACGTTTTCACCGATCCCGCTTTCTATCGGGCGGTTCCGGCCGACGGGAAGCCCGGACGGGACGCGAAGGGCGCGGCAATCCTACCACATGGGGCGGTATCCGTATGGTGACCTCGCGTGGCACGCTGGTCAAAAGGCGGCGCCTGTGTTAGGCACGGAACAAAGGGATCGCACGGATTTTCCGGGCGATGTCCTGTCCGGCAGCGTCCGTTGCCGCTCGGCGAGGGGTCGAACCCTTCGGACGTGGCGCGACGGGGCCGCGGAATCGGATGCCCCGCCCAAAGTCGTGTCCCCAGAAAGAGCCGTCGCCGATGAAGCTGGCCAACCTCTCCCGCTCCCTTCTTCGCTCGGCCGCCGTGGCCGTCGTCGCCCTCGGCATGGCGGGCTGCGCAACCACGCCCGGCAGCAGCGAAGCCGACGTCACGGTGAGCGATCCGCTGGAGATTCCCAACCGTTTCGTCTTCGCCGTCAACGAGACCGCGGACATCCTGCTGATCCGTCCGGCGACGGAAGTCTATGTGGGAGTCGTCCCCGACCCGCTGCGCCAGGCGGTTCACAACTTCATCCAGAACCTGCTGGGCCCGCTCTACATCGCCAACAACCTGCTGCAGGGCGATTTCGATGGCGCGCAGGTTGCCACCGGGCGGTTCATGACCAACACCATCCTCGGCATCGGCGGCCTCGCCGACGTGGCGACCGAAGCCGGCATCGGCGACCGTCCGGAGGATTTCGGCCAGACGCTCGGGGTCTGGGGCGTCGGACCGGGGCCCTACGTGGTGTTGCCGTTCCTCGGCCCGTCGAACGTCCGCGACACGCTGGGCTACGGCGTCGACACGCTGGCCGACCCGTTCCGCATCGGCACCAACGCCGCCGGGGCGGACAACGCGATGTACGGGCGGACCGCCGCCGCGGGTCTCGACCGCCGCTCGCAGCTCCTGCGCGAGATCGACGACCTGCGCAAGAACTCGCTGGACTTCTACGCGACGGCCCGCAGCCTCTACGCGCAGCAGCGCCGCGCCGCGATCGCCAACGACATCGCGCCGGCGACGCCGGACTTCCCCGATTTCGACGAACCCGCCAAGAAATAAGGAGGGGGCCTGCCGCGGTGCGACCGTCCGCGCTCGATCCTTTCGCCGATTGAGTGTTGACAAAGCCCCCGCGGCAGCCACTTTTGCCTTGCCATGCTGACACGTCGCCTGTTTCTCGTGTGCGCGGCCCTGCTCGCGGTGAGCAGCTGGGCCGCCCGTCCCGCCGCCGCTCAATCGGCTGATCCGGGCGCGACCGCGTTCATCCAATCGCTGGGGAACGAGGCCGTCGCCACCTTCTCGAACAAGAGCCTGTCGCGCGAGCAGGCGGTCCAGCGCTTCCGCGGCCTGCTCTACCAGGGCTTCGACGTGGCCTACATCGGGCGCTGGGTCCTGGGCCGCTATTGGAATTCCGCCACGCCGCAGCAGCACGACGAATACCAGAAGCTGTTCGAACGGCTGATCGTCAACACCTACGCCGACCGCTTCGTCGAGTATTCGGGCGAAACTTTCCGCATCACCGGGTCGCGCGTCGAGGGCGAGGCGGACACCATGGTCACCACCCAGATCGTCCGTCCCAACGGCCCGCCGGTGAATGTGGACTGGCGCGTGCGCAAGCGCGACACCGCCTACAAGATCATCGACGTGGTGGTCGAGGGCGTCAGCATGGGCGTAACCCAGCGGCAAGAGTTCGCCTCGGTCATCGGCCAGAACGGCGGACGGGTCGAAGGGCTGCTCCAGGCGTTGCGCCAGAAGGTCGGCAGCGCCGGCTGATCGATCGCTCCGCGCGTTTGACGCCGGACCATCTTACGGGCCGCCTTCGCGCGGCCCTTTTTCATGGCCTTTTTTCATGGCCTTTTTTCATGATGGTCCAAACGGCGATTTCGTGACGAACACCGCCGGAAGGGGTATGGTCGCGCCCGAAGCCTCTCTTGTGTGTTGCAGCAGCGGGCGCCCCATCCGATGGCCGACCGGACTCCGAACGAGATCGACGAGATCAAGGCGATCATCCTCGCCCACCAAACGTGGCTGACGCGCCGCGGCGGGCGGCGGGCCGACCTCAGCTTCCGCGACCTCTCGAATCTCAACCTCGACCGGGTGAACCTGAACGGGGCGAAGCTGGCCGGGGCCAATCTGGTCGGCGCCCGCCTCGTCAGGGCCGACCTGTCGCAGGCCGACCTGTTCGGCGCCGACATGGAGGGGGCAAACCTGACCGCCTCCACGCTAATCGGGGCGGATATCCGCGGCGCCAACCTGCACCGGGCCATCCTGACCGACGCCAACCTGCGCGGCGCCGACTTCCGCGCCGGGTCGCTGATGAACGGAACGGGCGACAAGCCGCGCAGCGACGGCGTCACCCGCCTGACCGAGGCGAAGATGGAGCGCTCCATCCTGGCCGGAGCGAACTTCACGGGGTGCGACCTCAGCGGTGCCGACCTGAACGACGCCGATCTGACGGGCGCCGACATGACCGCGGCCGTCCTGGTCGGCGCCGATTTCTGGGGCGCCACCCTGGACGGCGTGACCTTCGACGGCACGACGATCGACGAGGCGACGCTCGACCGCAACTACCTGCCCGCCTCCCTTCCCGAGAACGCCATCGTCAAGCCGGTCTACAAGCCGATGCCCTCGGGCGCCTTCCTGGAGGCCGTCGCCGAGCATGAGCGGTGGGTGAACAGCCATGGGGCGGAGGGCCGCCATCTCGACCTCGACCTCGTGTCGGTGATCGGGGCCGACCTGACTGGACGCGTGCTCGCCGCCGCCCGGCTGCGCCGCTGCCGCCTGATGGGCGTGCGGCTGCGCAAGGCCAGCCTGGAGATGGCCGACCTTTCCTACACCGAGATGATCGGGGCGGACCTGACGGAGGCCTGCCTGAACGGCACCAACCTGCGCCGCGCCGGGCTGTCCCGCGCCGTCCTGGCGCGCGCCGACGCCCGGCCGGCCCGCCTGTCCGGCGACCGCCCCTGGCCGGCCAACTTCGACGGCGCCAATCTGACCGGCGCCGATCTGCGCGATGCACGGATGGAGGACGCGGTGCTGCGCTCCGCCAAGCTGGGCGGGGCGAAGCTCGACGGCACGGGAATCACGGTGACGGTGGACACCGCGCCGCCGCCGCAACCGGCGCCGATGGAGCGGCGGGCGCAGAAGCATTACGCCCAGCCCTGTCTGGTCATCCAGACGGACCGCGGCGCCCACTCGTCCCGCAACTGGTCGATCGGCGGCGTCAGCTTCTACGCGCCGGACAATCTGTTCGAGGAGGGCGAGACGATCGAGGGTCGCCTGTCCATCACCGGGCGGGACGACCTCACGGCCACCGCGCGGATGGTCGTGGTGCACAAGGGCATGGGGAAGGGCCAGGTGTCCGTGCGCTTCCACCAGTATGGCGACGATCTCAAGCAGCTCTTGAAGACCGCCTTCCTGGAGCATCAGAAGCTGGAAGGGTGACCGGAGGACGCCCCCTCCTCCGAGGTGGAAGAGGGGGTTCGCCGGGGCCGCTTAGGAACGGACCAGCGGCTTGTACTTGATGCGGTGCGGGTTCACCGCATCCTCGCCCAGGCGGCGCTTCTTGTCGGCCTCGTAGGCTTCGAAGTTGCCCTCGAACCACTCCACGTGGCTGTCGCCCTCGAAGGCCAGGATGTGGGTGGCGAGGCGGTCGAGGAACCAGCGGTCGTGGCTGATGACCACGGCGCAGCCGGCAAAGCTCTCCAACGCCTCTTCCAGGGCGCGCAGCGTGTCGACGTCCAGATCGTTGGTCGGTTCGTCGAGCAGCAGCACGTTGGCGCCGGACTTCAGCATCTTGGCGAGATGGACGCGGTTGCGCTCACCGCCGGAGAGCTGGCCGACCTTCTTCTGCTGGTCCGGACCGCGGAAGTTGAAGGACGAGACGTAGGCACGGCTCGGCATCGACTTCTTGCCGAGGTCGATGATGTCCAGCCCGTCGGAGATCTCCTCCCACACGGTCTTGTTCGGGTTCAGCGAATCACGGCTCTGGTCGACATAGCCCAGCTTCACCGTCTCGCCGACGCGGAAGGTGCCGGCGTCCGGCCCGTCCTGCTCGGTGATCATGCGGAACAGCGTGGTCTTGCCGGCGCCGTTCGGGCCGATCACGCCGACGATGCCGCCCGGCGGCAGGCGGAAGGACAGGCCGTCGATCAGGAGGCGGTCGCCGAAGCCCTTGTTGATGCTCTCGGCCTCGATGACGACGTTGCCCAGGCGCGGCGGCGTCGGGATGACGATGCGGGCCTCGCCTGTCGCTTCCTTGCCGCTCTCGGCCAGCAAGGTCTCGTAGGCGGAGATGCGGGCCTTGCTCTTTGCCTGACGGGCGCGCGGGGACTGCCGGATCCATTCCAGCTCGGTGGCGAGCTGCTTCTGGCGGGCCTCCTCGGCGCGGCCTTCCTGCTCCAGGCGCTTCTGCTTCTGCTCCAGCCAGGAGGAGTAGTTGCCTTCCCACGGAATCCCCGACCCACGGTCGAGTTCGAGGATCCAGCCGGTCACGTTGTCGAGGAAGTAGCGGTCGTGGGTGACCAGGACGACGGTGCCCTTGTAATCCTCAAGGTGCTTCTGCAGCCACGCCACGGACTCGGCGTCCAGATGGTTGGTCGGCTCGTCGAGCAGCAGCAGGTCGGGCTTCTCCAGGAGCAGCTTGCACAGCGCGACGCGGCGGCGCTCACCGCCGGACAGCTTGGTCACGTCGGAATCGCCCGGCGGGCAGCGCAGCGCGTCCATGGCGATCTCGACCGTGCGGTCGATGTCCCAGGCGTCGGCGGCGTCGATCTTCTCCTGAAGCTCGGCCTGCTCGGCCATCAGCGCATCGAAGTCGGCGTCCGGGTCGCCCATCGCCTCCGACACGGCGTTGAAGCGGTCCAGCAGGCCCTTGGTCTCGGCCAGGGCCTCCAGGACGTTCTCCTGCACCGTCTTCGTCGGGTCGAGCTGCGGCTCCTGCGACAGGTAGCCGACCTTGGCGCCCTGCGCGGCCCAGGCCTCGCCCGAGTAATCCTTGTCCAGGCCGGCCATGATCTTCATCAGGGTCGACTTACCGGCGCCGTTGACGCCGAGGACGCCGATCTTCACGCCGGGCAGGAAGGACAGCCAGATGTTGTCCAGAACCTTCTTGCCGCCGGGGTAGACCTTGGACAGGCCCTTCATCACATAGACATATTGATAGGACGCCATGCGCCGCTCCGACCCTTCTGCACAAAAAGGAAAAATCCAGGACGCCACCCGCGGCGCCACTTCGCTCGTTCAGGGTTTTAGCGCATAAGGACGCGGCATGAAACGGCGAAGGAGGGAAGCCGGGTGGTCGAGATTTATGTGGATGCCGATGCCTGCCCGGTAAAGTCGGAAATTTACCGGGTGGCCGGGCGCAACGGAATCAAGGTGTGGATCGTCAGCAACGGCCCGCTCCGCCTGCCCAACGAGTGCCTGTCGGAGCTGGTCGTCGTCGGATCGGAGTTCGACGCCGCCGACAACTGGATCGCCGAGCACGCGACCGAGGCCGACATCGTGGTCACCGCCGACATCCAGCTCGCCGACCGCTGTGTCAAGAAGCGCGCCGTGGTGATCGGCCCGACCGGCCGCCCCTTCACCGACGACAGCATCGGCTCGGCCATCGCCACCCGCGCGCTGATGCAGGATCTGCGCGACATGGGCGTGGTCAGCGGCGGCAACAAACCGATGAGCCAGCAGGACAAATCGAAGTTCCTGCAAACACTCGATCAGGCGGTGCAGGCGCTGAAGGCCGGGCGGCGGCCGAAATGGCGCTGAGCCTTCGTTTGAGCCGCGTTCACTCCGGCAGCGCGCCGGCCTGACCGGCGGCGAAGGCCCGCGCCTGCCCGTGCGTGGCGATACCCCGCTGGTCCAGCCGCGTCAGCAAACCCGCGGCCAGTTCCGCCTCGACCAGGGCGGGGGCAAAGGGACCCATACGGCGGTCGGTGGCGATGCCGAAGGCGGCGGCCAGCTGCTCCAGTGAGGCCCCCTCCAGCGCCGGATCGAGCACCGCGGCGAGCCGGGCGAGGTCGAGCGTCGGCGGCGCCTCCGGCTCCGGCAGGCCGGCGTCGCGGCAGGCGCGGGCCAGCGTGCCGAGCGCCGTATCCACACCCCAGCCGACCACCGCGCAACCGCGCAGGGCATCGGCGATCACCGGCCAGGCCGCGGCGAAGGGGCGTGCGCCTTCCACCATCGCTGCGGTCACGCCGTGGATCGCGGTGCCCTCCGCCGGGATCGGTGCGCCGGGATCGACGAACAGCTCCAGCGACAGGCTGCGGAAGACGCGCGGCCCGACCATCCGTACCGTTCCAACCGCGACGACCGGCCCCTCCTCCGCCCGCCCGGTGGCGGTGGCCACCCACAGGCTGACCATCGGCAGGGCCAGCAGCGGATCCTCGTCGCCGAGATGGACGGGACGGGCGTTGGGGCGCAGGAGCCGCCGCTCGCCGGACAGCAGCGGCTGCGCCTCCCCCGCCTTCGCCGGGAAGACCAGTGCGATCCCCGACTGGAGCCCCAGATCCTTGACGCGGACCGGCACCTCGCCTCCCTGGGCGCGGCGCAGCAGGGCGGAGACCATCTGGCCGTCCTCACGCGCCCGCTCGATGGCGCGGAACAGCTCGGGGCGCGACAGGTGGTCGTAGATGTCGGCGCCCGCCGCCAGCCCGAGATGGGCAGCGGCCGCGGGGTTCAGCGTGTCGATCCGCCCGAAATCGTCGAGCACCACCACCGGCTCCTCCAGCGCCGCGATCACGCCGGCCAGCCGCTCGCCTGGACGGTGCTCGCCGTGGCGGCCATGGCGGAGCGCCTCCGCCGCCGCCCGCGCGAGGTCGCCGGCCTCATCCTCCTTCGCATCGGCGGCGAGGGACGCGGCGCCGCGCCCGCGCCACGCCGACAGGGTCTCGCGCAGCCGGCCCAGATCGCGGAAATGTCGGTTCAGCCGGGCAAAGGCCATCCACAGCGCCAGCACGCCGAGCCCGACCGCCCCCATGTCCAGCAAGGAACGCTCGGGGTCGGCGACGGCCAGCCGCCCGATCTCCACCCCCAGGAAAGCGAGCGCCATGCCCGCCACCGCAAAGCCCAGCACCGCCGAACGCCACGCCCCGCCCCGCATCGGGCCGCCTCCACACACCGTACGAATGGCGCGACTGTAGCGCTCCCGGATGCCCGCGGAAAGGGAGCGGGCGGGTCAGCCCTCCCGCTCCTGCCCCGCTAATCCGCAGCGAAGCAGTAGAGCAGCCCCGCACCACCCGTGCTCTTCAAGGCGTCCTGGCTGCAACCGCCCCGCGTCAGGTGGGAGCTGTTCCAGGATTTGGCCGGCGGGTCGTCGCCGAGCCCGATGCGGTCGTGATGGCCGACCATGGCGGCGCCCTCCGTCCCGCTGCGGGTCCAGTTGCCGCAGGTCCGGTCCTCAGCGCCGCCGAAGGCAGTTCCGTCCGGCTGGCTGCCGGTCAGGATGTCGTGGGTGTTTGGGGTGTCGCCGCGGCCCTTGACCATCTCGCCGGTTTCGGTCAGCCCGGTCTCCTTGGTCAGGCCGTTGGTGGCGTGCAGATCCTCCACGTTGCGGGCGATCACCTGCCCCTTGGTGTTCTGCCAGGGGCCGGCGCCGATGCGGTCGCGGGCGTTCACCGCGGGCCGACCGTCCGCCGCTTGGATGGACAAATAGGCCTTCCAATCGCGGTTCCCCGCCCCGACGGCCTGCGCCAACTGCCGGCAATGGCGGTCCGCGCCCTCCAGTCCACCGAGGTCGGCACCTTTCCCCAATCCGACACTGGTGACGAAAAAGCTCATGCCGGTGGAGCCCCCGGACGTCTGCGCCGGCGCCGGTGCCGCCGTCAGCAGAACAGCCGCCGAAATCGCAGCGCCGATGCCAGCCCCAAAGATGGTGCGGACCATGGATGCCCTCCCCTGCCTTGTTGTTCAGACGATGGTGGACCGTGGACGCCGGAACGGACGGCTTTATTCCCGCATCCTTTCGGCGCATCATCCAGCCGCATGGCCGATCCTTCTTTTTTGCCCTTCCGGCGCAGCGCGAAATCCCTATCGTCCCTGACGGCCTCATGCTGGCTCGCGCACAGAATTTAGTACGAATTTCGAACCACTTTATCCCCATAACGATGAAAAGGTTTACGCAACTCAAAATAATAATGAGAGAAATCGCGAACAAACACACGCTGTCGTTATCGAAACTTTAAACATTCAAAGACTTATTTGACCGCTGTTAATCGCTCATTAAGGCAGTTTTGGCAGATTTGATCTTGCGTTCTCCTTCACATTTTTTGGGTTCGGCGATGGTGATGGTCTACCACCCTTACGCGCTCCAGCATCGGCAGGAACGGCGCTCCGGGCGCCGGCTTGCGCTGGCCTTGATCGTCGCACTCGGCTTCCCCCTGGCAGCGGGCGCCGGCTACACTCTGGAGACGGTGCGCGGTTACGCGGTGCAGGCCCGCTTGGCGCAGGCGGTGGACGCCGCAGCGCTGGCCGGTGGCCGGGTGATGTTCGACGACCAGCGGGACGGCCACATCCGCAGCTTCTTCGACAACGCCTTCACCAAAAGCTTCCTGGGTGCCCACGCCGCGGTGCTGAAGATCGAGGACGACACGCGCAGCGGCGTGCTGACGGTGCATGGACAGGCGACGGTTAAGGCTCTGTTCACCCGCGTCCTCGGCGGCAGCGATCTGGTCGTGGAGGCGCAGTCGGTCGTCCGCCGCAATGTTCGTGGCCGCAAGGGGGCTTAAACCCTTCGAACCGCAACCTTCGGCGCCGTCGGATGGACAGCCACCACGGCGCCGCGCCCCCGCCCGAATTTTTTAAGGCATCGGGAAGCTTTGCGCTGATACCATGCGGGACTAGGCTTACCCACAACCCGCCGCGCTCCCGTGTCCAGCATTCCGTCCCTATCATCGCCGTCGAACACGCACTCCCTGACCGGGATGGGTCGGCTTCGGCAGATGCTGGCCAGCGAAGCCATCGCGGTGCAGCCCATCCGGCGTGTGCCGGGGGAGCCGGAACGCCGGCGGTCCGACGATGTCTCGGCGGCCGACGATGCGCTGAAAAGCGGACAGCGGACGGAGCTGGGCGGAACGGAAGGCAACCGCACCGGCCGTGCCGGCTCATCTTCGAAATTCGCGCTGGACGATGCGGAAGCCGACAAGGGTCCGGTAACCGGCGCGTCGCCGCGTCTCAGCGCCACGCCAAACGCCAGCTTCATCGCGCAGAGCATCCACCAGGATGCGATGGGCAGCGGCCTGCACATCGAGCCCTGGTCCGCCGCCATCACCGCCTACCGCAAGGCCGACGCCGCGGCCTATGCGGCCGGTGCGTCGGCTGGGATGTCCGTCTAAGCGGCGGACCGTTCCCCATCGCTTAGGACGAGGAATCCTCGCCGTAAATCTGCTCCTGCTGGTAGGCGGTCAGGCCCACGCGCTGGATCAGGTCGAGCTGGGTCTCCAGCCAGTCGATGTGCTCCTCGGTATCCTCCAGGATCTCCCGGAAGATTTCACGGCTCTGATAGTCGCGCACCGCGTCGCAGTCGGCGATGGCTTCCAGCAGGTTGCCGCGGTTGTGGCTCTCGATGCCCAGATCGGCGGTGAACATCTCCGGCAGATCCTCGCCGATCTTCAGCTTGTGCAGGTCCTGGAGGTTGGGAAGCCCTTCCAGGAACAGGATGCGCTCGATCAGCTTGTCGGCGTGCTTCATCTCGCCGATGGATTCCTCGTAGACCTTGCCCGCCAGCCGATGCAAGCCCCAGTTCTTCAACATACGGGCGTGCAGGAAATACTGGTTGATGGCGGTCAGCTCGTTCGTCAGAATCGTGTTGAGGTGCCGGATAACCTTCGGATCACCTTTCATCTACCCCTCCGTCTTGATTGGCCGCACGGCGTGGCGCGCGGCGCGCTGTTCTTTTGCCCGACGACTGGCGCCAAGTGTAAGCCAATAGCGCAGGATCGCAATCGGCTTCCGGTTCGGCTGGCTTCACGACCGCTCGCTGCGGACCGCCTCGGCCAGCCGGCGCACCCCCTCGTCTTCGGCCATCGCCTCCACCGGCAGGCCCAGGCGGCGGCGCCAGTTGGGATGCTGGTCCACAGTGCCCGGCAGGTTCGGCTGCTCCACCTCGCCCAGCGCGTCCTCGATCTGCACCATGGCGATGCGGCCCGGCGAGCGGGCCAGATAGCGGTGCACCGCCTCCATCAGCTCGCGCGAGAAGGGCTGCGAGCCCTCGTTGTTCGGGTAGCGGACCGGGCGAAGCCCTTCCCGCTCCAGCGCTTGCAGCATCCACCAGCGGTCCACGCCGCGGTCCCAGATGTCCTTGTTCCGCGCCGCCTCGTCGGGATAGAGGTCCAGCCGGGCCCGCCAGTCGAGGTCGCGGTTGGTCCAGAAACCCTTGAAGGTGGCGAGGTCGTGGGTGGTCACCGTGACCATGGCCCCCGCGGGATACTCATGCGGCGCCTTGAACCCGCCGTCGGCGCTGCGCTCGAAATAGAGCACGCGGTAGCTGAGGATGCCGGCCCGCTCCAGCGCCGGGCGGAAGCCCTCCGGCACGGTGCCGAGATCCTCGCCGATGACGATGCAGCGGTTGCGCCGGCTTTCCAGCGCGATGATCCGCAGCAGATCCTCGAACGGGTACTCGACATAGGCGCCGTCGCTGCCGTCCGCCGGAATCCAGAACAGGTGCTGCAGGGCCATCACATGGTCGATGCGCAACGCCCCGGCGTGGCGCATGTTGGCGCGCAGCATGGCGATGAAGCTGCCATAGGCCGATTCGCGCAGGCCAACCGGTGACAGCGGGGCGAGACCCCAGTTCTGCCCCTTCATGTTGAACTGATCCGGCGGCGCGCCGACGTTGGCGCCCTGCACCAGGATGTCCGACTCGCCCCAGGCCGCCGCCCCGCCGGGATGCGCCGCCACGGCGAGGTCGCGGTAAAAGCCGATGGGCAGCCCGGCCCGGCGCCCGCGCTCCGCCGCCGTGCCCAGCTGGCGGTCGGCCTCCCATTGCAGATACTCGAAGAACGCCACCCGCTCGGCCTGCTCGGCGGCGAAGGCCTGGACCTCCGGGCTGTCCGGGATCTGGTAGGCCGGCGGCCAGGTCCGCCACATCCATTGGGACGGGTCGCGCCGGTAGAAATGCTCGTGCAGCGCCTCGAACACGGCGTGGCGGCGCAGCGGCTCGCCCATCTCGCGCCGGAACGCCTCGAACGCCTCGCGTCGCGCGTCGCTCTCGCCGAGCGCGCGGAAGGTGGCGTGCAGCGCCTCCAGCACCGGCATCTTCAGGGCGGAGACGGCGGGATAATCCACCAGCTCCGTCGCCCGCACGGCAGCCAGCCGCTGCCGGAACTCCTCCGACGCGATGAGGGCCTGCGCCTGCGGCGTGGCCGCCAGTTCCGGCACCCGCTCCACATCAATGTAGAGGATGTTGAGGAAGGTCCGGCTGCCCGGCGAATAGGGACCGATGTGGTTGGGGTCGGCCGGGAACAGCGCGTGCAGCGGGTTCAGCCCGACCAGCCCGGCCCCGAGCCCTGCGGCCGTCTCGGCGAAGCGCCCGAGGTCGTCGAAGTCGCCGATGCCCCAGTCGTCGCCGCTCTTGAGCGCGTAGAGCTGGAGGCCGATGCCCCAGGTCCGCCCGCCGGGAACCACGTCCTCCACCGTCAGGCAGCGCTGCGGCGCGACGATCAGCACCGTGCCACCCTCCAGCGTGCCGCCCACGCCCTGGGGACGGATCACCACGGATAGCCGGTGATAGCCGAGCGGCAGGGTCGGCGGCAGGCGGGTCGAAACCGTCCGACGCTCGTAGGCCACGCCGTCGAGCACGCGCTGCTCGGCCAGCGGCAGGTTGCCGACGCGCAGCGACGCGCGGTGGGCGAGCCCGCCCTCCTCGGTCAGCGTCCAGGTCAGTTCGGCGTCCTCCAGGCCGGCCGGGACGGCCAGGGCGAGGTTGAGCGGCGCGCCTTCGTCGATCACCAGGACGGGGGGCAGCATGCGCCGCCACGCCCGGTCCTCCACCGCGTGCAGACTCGCCGCCAACTCCTCGCCGGTACCGGCGGGATAGCCCATGGCGGCGGACAAGGCCCGCTTCGTCGCGTCGGAGGTCTCGCGCCGGTTGCCCCAGATGTCATGGTAGAAGGGCTCGATGCCAAGCCGTTCGGCAAGCCGGTCGAGATCGCTCATTCAGGGGTCCCCGCGTTTGTCGGTCGTGGCGTCTTGGTGGCGTCATTCTGGCCGCAACGGCCTGCGCGCGAGCATTGCGCGTCGGGCCGATTCCGTCCAGCCCCGAACATTCGAATTTTCATATTGACCGCAACGCTTTCGCGCGCGGCGACGGGGCAAGGGTGACAACGCGCCGCAACCTTGGATGATCCGGCCTACTTCAGCGGCTCACCATTTGCGGGATCACGACCCCACCGCCTCTTTCGCAGCATCGCCATTCGCCGCGGGCACGACCGTGGCGGCCCGCGCCGCCTCCGCCTTGGCCGCCTCCGCCTTGGCTTGGGCCATCTGCTCCAGCCGGGTGCGGTAACCGGTCACGGCGGCGGCGACCTCCGCCATCATGGCCTCCAGGGAGCGGGCCGCATCCACCGCCTGCATCAGGTCGCGGGCGAGCGCGCGGACGCGCTCCAGCTCCTCCGCCGCGACAGCACCCGATTCGGCCTGAAGGCGCAGCCGCTCGGCCATCATTTTCAAAGACTTGGCGACGGACTCCGCCGGCCCCGGTTCCCCCAGGTCGTCGAGGCGGCGCAGCAGGTCATCGAGGAAAGCCGGGACGCGGGCCAGATGCTCCACCGCCATGCGCTCCGGCGGGCGGGCGGGCAGGCCGGTGGCGGCGAACTCGATCAGGAAGGCGACCTGGACGCTGATGCGCAGCAGCTTCTGCTCGTTGACGAAGTGGTTGGCCTCGGCCATGAGCTGGCGGGCGTTGATGTGCGCCCAGCGGTTGGTGGCCTTCAGCCGCAGCGTGTTCGGCGCGTCGAGCAGCGGCACCTGGGCGCCCTCGCGCGGCGACTTGCGCCGGTCGGGGCCAGTGTAGTCGGCGGTCACCACGAACTTCTTGCGCGATTCGATCAGGGCGGCCAACCGCTCCTGCACCTGCTTGGGCGAGACCGGCTTCACCAGCAGATCGTCGGCCCCGGCGTTGGTGACGCGCATGACCAGAAGCGGCGTCGGCTGCCACGTCGTGGCGACGATGCAGGCGTAGGGGTTGCGGGTGTCCGGCTCGTTGCGCAGGCGGCGGATGAGGCGCAGCGCCTCCGCCTCCTCCCCGTCGATGTCCAACAGGATCAGGTCGGGGGTGGCGGCGGTCGCCATGTCCGCCGCGTCCCGGACCGAGCCGTAGGTCTCCGCCCGCTTCATCCCCAGCCGCGCCAGCACCTCGCGCAGGACGCGCTGGGTGTTGGACTGCGTGTCGATGATGGCGGCATCAACCAGGGAATAGTCGTAATCGGGCATGCGTCGATTCCGCGGAAACCGGAGGTGGAAGGGCCACCCCAGGCCAGGACGTTAGCACAGGCGGAAAATACCGCCTATTGACCCGCATCAACGACCGGGCGAATCAACCTGTACGAACACCAGCGCGGTCCGCCCGTCCACCGGCATCGTCCGCCCGGCGAGCTGCATCCGCCCGTCACCGGCCCCATCCGCCACGCGGGTGTCGAGCACACTCCGCCAGCCGCGCGCGTCGGGCACCTCCGGCAGGGTGACGTTGACCGTGTCGGTGTGGGCGTTCAGCACGATCAGCAGCACCCCGTCGTCCTGCGGCGCGCCGTCCACCCCGGTGTAGGTTCCGGCATGGCCGTTCAGCAGCAGCATGATGCAGCGCGCGTGCCCGTTGCGCCAATCCTCCGCCGATTTCTCGGCCCCTTGCGGCGTGTACCAGACGATGTCCTTCAATCCGTTCGGCGAGGTCCGGCGGCCGTGCAGGAACACCGGACGGCGCAGCACCGGATGGGCTTTGCGAAGGGCGATCAACCGCTTGACGAAGGCCAGCATCGGCCCGCCCTCGCCCTTCAGCCGCGCCCAGTCGAGCCAGGAGGTCTCGTTGTCCTGGCAATAGGCGTTGTTGTTGCCTTTCTGGCTGTGGCCGATCTCGTCGCCGGCCAGCATCATCGGCGTGCCCTGCGACAGGAACAGGGTGGCCAGCAGGTTGCGCTTCTGCTTGGCGCGGGCCTCGCGGATCGCCGGGTCGTCGGTCTCGCCCTCCACCCCGTGGTTCCAGGAATGGTTGGCGGAATGGCCGTCGCGGTTGTCCTCGCCGTTGGCCCAGTTATGCTTGTCGTTGTAGGAGACGAGGTCGTGCAGGGTGAAGCCGTCGTGCGCCGTGACGAAGTTCACCGACGACCAGGGCCGGCGCCCGCGCTTCTCGAACAGGTCCGACGAGCCGGCGATGCGCCCCGCCAGTTCCGGCAGCATGCCGTCGTCGCCCCGCCAATAGCGGCGCACGGTGTCGCGGTAGCGGTCGTTCCACTCCGCCCAGCCCGGCGGGAAGTTGCCGACCTGATAGCCGCCGGGACCAACGTCCCACGGCTCGGCGATCAGCTTGACGTCGGCCAGCGCCGGGTCCTGCCGCACGGCGTCGAGGAAGCCCGAACCGGGGTCGAAGCCATAGGGCTCCCGCGCCAGGACGGTGGCGAGGTCGAAGCGGAAGCCATCGACGTGCATCTCCGTCACCCAGTAGCGCAAGGAGTCCATGACCATCTGGAGGACGCGCGGGTGGCTGAGATTCAGGGTGTTTCCGGTGCCGGTGTCGTTGATGTAGAAGCGCGGGTTGTCGGGCAGCAGCCGGTAGTAGCTGAGGTTGTCGATGCCCTTGAAGGACAAGGTCGGGCCGAGATGGTTGCCCTCGCCCGTGTGGTTGTAGACCACGTCGAGGATGACCTCTATCCCCGCCTCGTGCAGGCGGGCGACCATGGTCTTGAACTCCGACAGCACGCCGGTGGTCATGTAGCGCGGCTCGGGCGCGAAGAAGCCGACGCTGTTGTAGCCCCAGTAGTTGCGCAAGCCCTGCCCAACCAGATGCCGGTCGTCGGCGAAGGACTGCACCGGCAGGAACTCCACCGAGGTGATGCCCAGCGCCTTCAGATAGTCGATCACAGCGTGGGTCGACATGCCGGCGAAGGTGCCGCGCAGCGGGGCCGGCACCTCCGGATGGCGCATGGTGAAGCCGCCGATATGAGTCTCGTAGATGACCGTGTCCGACCAAGGCACCGCCGGGTGCCGGTCGTGGCCCCAGGTGAAGGCGCGGTCGACCACCCGGCACTTCGGCATGCCGCGCGCGTTGTCGCGCCGGTCGAAGGACAGATCCTCGCGCGTCGAGCCGACGCGGTAGCCGTAATGGGCGTCCGACCAGCGGAACGGCCCGAACAGCGCCTTGGCGTAGGGGTCGAGCAGCAGCTTGTTCGGGTTGAAGCGGTGCCCCGCCAGCGGCTCGTAGGGGCCGTGGACCCGGTAGCCGTAGAGCAGGCCGGGCCGGGCCTCCGGCAGATAGCCGTGCCAGACCTCGTCGGTGTGCTCCGGCAGGACGACCCGCTCGACCTCGCGCTGGCCGGTCTGGTCGAACAGGCACAGCTCGACCTTCTCGGCGTGCGCGGAGAACAGGGCGAAGTTGACCCCGAACCCGTCCCAGTTCGCCCCCAGCGGATAGGACTTGCCGGGCCAGACGGCGGTGCGCGTGGCGGTGGAGATGGACATCAGGGCATACTCACCACGGGCACGGACATCGGGCGGAACCGCAAGCGGCTTGCGCCGGGCGCGGCAGGCGACCTAGCCGAAGCGGATAGCCACCTGCTGCAATAAAGGAGCGACGCGCCGGTCGCGTCAAGTGCGGAACGCCGCTCGCCCCTCCTCCCATTGGTCGAAGCGCGCCCCCTACCCCGCCTTACGCTCCAGCACCAGCGTACCCAGCGGCGGCAGGGTCAGGGTGATGGAATGCGGACGGCCATGCCATTCCGTCTCCTCGCTCGCCACGCCGCCGGCATTGCCGACGCCGCTCCCGCCATATTCCGGGGCGTCGGTGTTCAGCACCTCCTCGTAGCGGCCCGGCAGGGTGACGCCGACGCGGTAGCCGTCGCGCGGCATCGGGGTGAAGTTGCAGACCACGACCACATGGTGCTCCGGATCCTCTCCGCTCTTGCGCAGGAACGCGAGGACGGAGTTGTCGCTGTCGTTGGCCTCGATCCATTCGAAGCCCGCCGGGTCGCAGTCGGTCTGGTGCAGCGGCTTCAGCCCGCGGTACATGCCGTTCAGGTCGCGCACCAGCGCGTGAAGCCCATGGTGCAGCGGCTCCTCCAGCAGGTGCCAATCCAGGCTGCGCGCCTCGCTCCACTCGCGCCACTGGCCGAACTCGCCGCCCATGAACAGCAGCTTCTTGCCGGGATGGGCGAACATGAAGCCGTAATAGGCGCGCAGGTTGGCGAACTTCTGCCAGTCGTCGCCCGGCATCTTGTTGATGAGCGAGCCTTTGCCGTGAACCACCTCGTCGTGGCTGAGCGGCAGGACGAAGTTTTCCGAGAACTGGTAGATCAGGCCGAAGGTGAGCTGGTGGTGGTGGTAACGGCGGTGGATGGGGTCCTTCGCCATGTACTCCAGCGTGTCGTGCATCCAACCCATGTTCCACTTGTAGCCGAAGCCCAAGCCCCCGAGATAGACGGGCCGCGACACCGCCGGCCAAGCCGTGGATTCCTCGGCCACCGTCATGATCCCTTGGTGGTGGCCGTAGGTCAGCTCGTTCATCCGCTTCAGGAAGGCGATGGATTCCAGGTTCTCGCGCCCGCCGAAGCGGTTGGGAACCCACTCGCCGGCCTTGCGGCTGTAATCGAGGTAGAGCATGGAGGCCACGGCATCGACCCGCAGCCCGTCCAGACGGTAATGCTCCAGCCAGAACAGCGCGTTGCCGAGCAGGAAGTTCTGCACCTCCGTCCGGCCGAAATTATAGATCAGCGTGTTCCAGTCCTGGTGATAGCCCTGGCGCGGGTCGGCGTGCTCGTAGAGGTGCGTGCCGTCGAACCAGCCCAGCCCGTGCGGGTCAGTCGGGAAGTGGCCGGGCACCCAATCGAGCAGCAGCCCGATCCCCGCCGCGTGGCAGGCGTCCACGAAATACTTGAAGTCCTCCGGCGTGCCGTGGCGGCTGGTCGGCGCGTACATGCCGATCGGCTGGTAGCCCCAGGAGCCGTCGAAGGGATGCTCGGTGATCGGCAGCAATTCGATGTGGGTGAACCCGAGATCCTTGACGTAGGGCACCAGCCGCTCGGCCAGCTCCCGGTAGGTCAGGAAGCGGTCGCCCTCCTCCGGCACCCGCGCCCAGGAGCCGAGATGGACCTCGTAGATGGAGATCGGCGCGGTCAGGTCGGCGCTGGCGGAGCGGGTCCGCTGCCACTCGGCATCCTGCCAGTCGTAGGACGGCAAGCCGTGCACCACGGAGGCGGTCTGGGGGCGGAACTCGGCCTGGAAGGCGTAGGGATCGGACTTCAGCGGCAGCAGATCGCCGCCCGCCCCCTTGATCTCGAACTTGTAGCGTTGGCCGACGGTGGCGTGGGGCACGAAAATCTCCCACACGCCGGCTTCCGTCCGCTTGCGCATGGGCAGGCGACGACCGTCCCAGTCGCAGAAATCGCCGACGACGCTGACCCGCCGGGCGTTGGGCGCCCAGACGGCGAAGGCCACGCCGGCCACGCCGTCGATTTCCCGCGGGTGGGCGCCCAGCCGCTCGAAGCTCTTGAGGTGCGTGCCCTCGGCCAGCAGATGGATGTCCAGCTCGCCCAGGACGGACCAGAAGCGGTAAGCGTCCTCGAACTCCACCGTCGCCAGCGGGAACTGGACGCGCAGGCGGTAGCGGAAGGGCTCCTTGCGGTCGCTCAGGACGGCGACGAAGAAGCCCTCGCCATGGACCTTGTCGGCCTCGCCCACCGGGTCGCCGGACGCGCTGTCGACCACCCAGAGCTTCTCCGCGCCGGGGATGAAGGCGCGGACCTCGACGGGCTGGTCCTTGCCGGTCTGGTGCATGCCCAGGATCGCGAAGGGATCACCGTGGTCGGCGTGGACGATGGCCTCGATGCCGCCGCTCAACGGCGACGCGGCCTTCGGCGACGCTTCCTGCGCCTTGGCACGGTTTCCCGTTCGGATGTCGTTCGGCATCGGCTGACTTTCCCCTTACCCTTGCTCGTTCTTGGGGTGTGAACATAGCGCCGGGGCGTTTGTCACACCACGCCCGCGGCGTCCTATGTCCCGCATCGGGTTTCGCCTCAGGACTCGCCGTCCAAAAGCCCCAGCACGCCCTTCACCGGAATGCCGATCCAGTTCGGCCGGTTGGCGGCCTCGTAGGCGATCTCGTAGAGCGCCTTCTCCATCAGGAACAGCGCCAGCAGGCGACGGTCGGCGGCGGCACCGTCCGGCACGTCCGGGCAGGCCGCCATGGCGGCTCGGTAGGCCTCCAGGAAGCTCTGCATGCTGCGCCGCTCCCAATCGAGCGCCGCCTCCATCACCGCGCCGGCCTCCTCCAGCGCGCCCGTCTCGTCGATCCGGAACAGCGCCGCCCAGGTGGCGTAGTTGAAGGAGCGCAGCATCCCCGCCACGTCGCGCAGCGGGCTGTGCTTGGCCCGGCGCTCCTCCAGGGACTTCGCCGGCTCGCCCTCGAAGTCGATGATGTACCAGTCGTTCTGGGCGCGCAGCACCTGCCCCAGGTGATAGTCGCCGTGGATGCGCGTCTTGTCGCCCTGCGGCGGCGTGTCGGCCAGTTCGGCCAGACGGTTCATCACGTCGGCGCGGCGGGCCAGCAGCGATTCCGCCTGCTCGCGCACGGCGGGGGCCAGACGGTCCAGCGCGCCGGGCAGCGCGGCGAAGGCGGCCTCGGCCTGACGGCGGGCGGCCTCGCCCCAGCCCTTCAGGTCGTCGGCGGTGACCGGCTCCGGATCGAAGGCCGGATCGCCGGTCCGCTTCGCCAGCGCGCAGTGGAGTTCCGCCGTGCGCTGGCCGAGCGTCGCCATCATGGCGGCGTGCATGCCGAAGGGTTCGCCCTCGGTCGGCTCCTCCGGGTCGTGGGCGAGGCCGAGACGGATGTCGTCCAGGTCGCGCACCAGTGAGTCGACGGTGCTGCTCCAGCCGTCGCCCTGGTTGCGAACGAAGCCTTGGAGCACGAACAGCGCGGTCGGCGTGCCGTCCTCCGCCACATGCTCGACGGAGCCGAGCAGCCGCGGCGTGTTCTGGAAGCCCGCCACCTCGGTCAGGAAGCGCCCGACCTCGATCTCCGGATGGGCACCGGGGGTCAGGCGGCGGAACGCCTTCAGCACGGCCTGGCTGCCGACCAGAATGGAGCTGTTGCTCTGCTCCACGCCGAGGCGGCGGATCTCCGTGTCGTCGTCCACCACGAGGTCGGCCATGCAGGCCGTTGGCGAGAAGCGCAGGTGCCCATGCGAGGCCGGGATTTCCCGCCCCTCGCGCAGGGCGGTCAGCAGGCTGCGGGTGAAAGCGTCGGCCTGCATGGCGTCGTAAATGGCACCGGTACGCGGGCCGCGCCGGGCCTTGGCCAGCGTGAAGGGAAGCAGCGGCCAGCCGGTGTTGCCGGCGTTCTCCTCCCAACTCATGGCGAGCGGAAGGAAGTAGGACTGCGTGCCGCCGCCGGACAGCTCGACCTCGGTGTGGAGCATCATGAAGCCGTCGCCCGGCCCGTCCAGCCGCGCGGACACCGGGACATGCGCGCGCTCGATCCGGCGGTCCTTGGCGGCGAACCAGCGCTGCTGCGGCAGGTAGGCCTGCAGGATGTCGCGCGCCAGCTCGGCCTCGGCGCGCCCGCTGATCAGGCTCTTCCAGCCGTCGCGCACCACCACGGTCAGCAGGTCGGGCACCGGCTCCGGCATCGTCTCGTGCCAGGAAGGCAGCGCCGCCTCGGCGGCCAGCGCGAACCAGTAGAAGCCGTAGGCCGGGATGGTCAGCAGATAAGGCAGATCGCCGACCGGCGGGAAGACCGTGCGGCCCAGCATCTCCACCGGCACGCGGCCGCGGAACTGCTTGAGGTCCAACTCCACCGCCTGGGCGGAGCGGGACAGGTTGGCCACGCAGAGGATGACCTCGTCGCCCTCCTCCGTCGAATGGCAGCGCAGATAGGCCAGGACCTTGCGGTTGCCCGGATAGAGGAGCTGGAAGCTGCCGCGCCCGAAGGCCTTGTGCTGCTGGCGCACGGCGATCAGCCGCTTCATCCAGTTCAGCAGAGACGACGGGCTGCGCTGCGCCGCCTCGACGTTGATGGCCTGGAAGCCGTAGATCGGGTCCTGGATCGCCGGCAGGTACAGCCGCGCCGGGTCGGCGCGCGAGAAGCCGCCGTTGCGGTCGGGCGACCACTGCATCGGCGTGCGCACGCCGTCGCGGTCGCCGAGATAGATGTTGTCGCCCATGCCGATCTCGTCGCCGTAATAGAGCACCGGCGTGCCCGGCATGGACAGCAGCAGGCTCTTCAGCAGCTCGATCTTGCGGCGGTCGTTCTGGAGCAGCGGGGCGAGGCGCCGCCGGATGCCCAGGTTGATCCGCATCCGCCGGTCGGCGGCGTAGAAGTCCCAGAGATAGTCCCGCTCGCGGTCGGTCACCATCTCCAGCGTCAGCTCGTCATGGTTGCGCAGGAAGATGGCCCACTGGCACTCGTCCGGGATGTCCGGGGTCTGGCGCATGATGTCGGCGATGGGGTGCCGGTCCTCCATGGCGACGGCCATGTAGATGCGCGGCATCAGCGGGAAGTGGAAGGCCATGTGGCATTCGTCGCCGCCCTTCTCCAGATCGCCGAAATAGGGCAGCACGTCCTCCGGCCACTGGTTCGCCTCGGCCAGCAGCATGCGGTCGCCGTAGCCCTTGTCGATCTCCGTGCGGATCGCCTTCAGGACGTCGTGGGTTTCCGGCAGGTTCTCGTTGTTGGTGCCCTCGCGCTCCTTCAGGTAGGGCACGGCGTCGAGCCGCAGCCCGTCCACCCCCATGTCCAGCCAGAAGCGCATGACGTTCAGCACCTCCTGAAGGACCTTCGGGTTGTCGAAGTTCAGGTCGGGCTGGTGCGAGTAGAAGCGGTGCCAGAAATAGGCCTGCGCCTCGGAATCCCAGGTCCAGTTGGACTTTTCCGTGTCGCAGAAAATGATGCGGGTGCCCTGATACTTCTGGTCGGTGTCGGACCAGACGTAGAAATTGCGGTGGTTCGATCCCGGCTTGGCCAGACGGGCGCGCTGGAACCACGGATGCTGGTCGGAGGTGTGGTTGATGACCAGCTCCGTGATCACGCGCAGGCCGCGGTCGTGGCACTCGCGCAGGAACCGCTTGAAGTCCTGAAGATTGCCGTAGGACGGGTTGACCGCCTTGTAGTCGGCGATGTCGTAGCCGTCGTCGCGCAACGGCGAGGGGTAGAAGGGCAGCAGCCACAGCGTGGTGACGCCAAGCTCCTGGATGTAGTCGAGCTTCTGCGTGAGGCCGGCGATGTCGCCGATGCCGTCGTTGTCGGCGTCGTAGAACGCCTTCACGTGAAGCTGATAGATGACCGCGTCCTTGTACCAGAGCGTGTCGTTCCGATCGATCCGGCCGTTGTCCGAGTTCTTCATACCGCCCCGTCGCTCCGCTGGTCTGGTGGAGCGGGGTCGCCGCACGGGCGGGGAATCCCGCGCCCATCCGGCAGCCGCGCCACATCATAAACCAGTTAGAGTTGGGTCCGTTCCACGGCAAAGGCAACGTTGGACGCGAAACCTGCGATGGCGGACCACCATCGGAGGCGGTGCCGGACTCAGGCGGAGGCCCGCTTCCGCTTGATGTTTGGGGTGAGGCTGCGGTAGACGCCCTGATCCTCTTCGATGAAATGGACGATCAGGCGGTGCTCGACCCAGTTGGTCAGTTCGTTGGGCGTGCAGAAGACGACGCCGTACGGCCCCTCGAACCGCAGGGCCAGCAGTTCCTCGGTGATCTGCCGGTGTAACCGCTTGTGCTTCTCGACGACGGCGCTCTTGGCGTCGATCCAGAACTGTTCCTCGTCGGAGAAATGCTCCTCCGTGTACTTCACCAGGGCGGCGAAGGCGTTCTGGATGATCTTGTAGCCCTGCCCCGCCGCGACCGCCATGTGCAACAGCCCGGCCAGTTCCAGAAGGGTCCGGTGCTGCTCGTCGATGGACTCGTTTCCAACCGTGTATTCGGACTTCCACGGGAAGCGGGCGGATGGCTGCATGGGGGGCCTGCCGGCGAACGGCTGTGCTGAAGGTGTGAGGACGCCGCAAGATAGCACCCCGAACCGCCCGCCGGGGTCGGACAACTTGCCGCAAATCGAGTCTCCGCCCGGCGCGATGAATACAATTTTCGGCAAATTATCACGAAGGCGTCGGATCAGCCTTTCACCGGCTTCGCCATGTAAGTCATGCCGCCGCCGTAGGAGGCGAGCTTGGCCGCCAGCCCAGCCCCGCCATCATGGGGCAGGAATCCTTGCGCGTCCCAGAAGGCCCGCGCGCCGGGGGTGGAGGTCAGGGCCAGCCAGCGAAACCCCTGCCGCGCCGCCAGCGCGTTCATGCGCTCCAGCGCCGCCACGCCCAACCCCAGCCCCCGTGCCGCGGGCAGCAGGGCGACGTCGTGCAGATAGAGGCAGTCCGGCATCTCCGGCAACGCGCCGAGCGGCGAATCGAGGGGCGGCGGAACGCCCAGCCGGCCCGGATGCATGACGATGTAGCCGATGCAGGATCCGTCCGCTTCCGCCCCGGCGGTTTCCGCCCTAAAAACGTCCGCCATGGCGCAGCCGTCCGGGTAGAGGGCCAAACGCTCGGCAAAGACGGCGCGATCCTCCGGGTAATCGGGGTGCACGACCTCGGCGATGGACATCACACGGTCCAGGTCAGCCGCTTCCATGGCGCGCCAAGCCGCGTTCATCCGCATTCTCCCATCCTCCCCGCCCTTTCCAGCCTTCCAGCCCACCATCCGGGCGCGCTATGGTGACCGTTCGCACACCAGCCGACCGGAGGACCACCCATGACCGACACCGCCGCGGCGAGCCTGCTGCCCAAGGTGCGGACCATCGCCCACGAAGCGGGTCAGGTGATCCTGCGCTTCTACAACGACGGCATCGACGCCGCCACAAAGGTCGACGGCAGTCCGGTCACCCAGGCCGATCTAGCCGCCGAGCATGTCATCACCCCGGCCCTTCACCACATCGCCCCCGGCATTCCGGTTGTCGCGGAGGAGGCCGTGGCCGCCGGGCACCGGCCGGACATCTCCGGCGGACGTTTCTGGCTGGTCGATCCGCTGGACGGAACCAAGGAATTCATCAGCCGCAACGGCGAGTTCACCGTCAACATCGCCCTGATCGACGGCGGGCGCCCGGTCCTGGGTGTCGTCTACGCGCCGGCCACGGGTGACCTCTACGCCGCCTGCGGGGCGGGCACAGCGGTTCATTGGGTGGAGGGCCGCCACGACTACCCGATCCAGGTCCGCAAGCCGCCGCCCGACGGCCTGACCGTGGTCGCCAGCCGTTCCCATGGCAGCGGCAGCGAACTGGACGGCTTCCTCGCCGGCTACACGGTGAAAAACCGGGTGACCTGCGGCAGCTCCCTGAAATTCTGCACGGTGGCGTCGGGCAAGGCCGACCTCTACCCCCGCTTCGGCCCGACCAGCGAGTGGGACACCGCCGCCGGCCACGCCATCCTCGCCGCCGCCGGCGGGCGGGTGGAGCAGCCCGACGGCTCGCCCTTCCTCTACGGCAAGGCCGACATCGTGAATCCCCATTTCGTTGCGTATGGATGGTGACGACGCTGTGTGACGCGGCCGTCGCGGTGCTGACCACCGCGGCGCCGCTGGAGAAGGTGCGCCTGACGCGGGAGTACGCTGCGGCGTGGCGCGATGGACGCATCGCCGGGTTCGGCAACCTGCTCCCGCCGGAGCGCCCCGCCCGCCCGGAGCGCCCGCCGCTGATGCTGCCCCGCGACATGCCCAAGCGCGGGCGCGGCGGCAGCGCGCAGAACCGCCTCGCCCTGCTGCACGCGCTGGCCCACATCGAGCTGAACGCCATCGACCTCGCCTGGGACATCGTGTGCCGCTTCGTCGGCGAGGGGATGCCCAAGGGCTTCACCGACGACTGGGTGCAGGTCGCCGACGACGAGGCCCGGCATTTCCAGATGCTGGAGGAGCGGTTGAACCAGCTCGGTTCCGGCTACGGTGAGTTGCCGGCCCATGACGGGCTGTGGCAGGCGGCGACCACCACCGCCCACGACCTCGCCGCCCGGCTGGCCGTGGTGCCGATGGTGCTGGAGGCGCGCGGGCTCGACGTGACCCCGGAAACCGTCCGCCGCCTGCGCGAGTTCGGTGACGCCGAGAGCGCCACCCTGCTCCAGGTCATCCATGACGAGGAGATCACCCACGTCGCCGCCGGACGCCGCTGGTTCGGCCATCTCTGCGCCAAGCGTGGCGTGGACCCGGTGGAGACGTGGCAGGATCTGGTGAAGCGGTATTTCCGCGGCGGCCTGAAGAAGCCCTTCAACGTGACCAGCCGCCAAGCCGCCGACTTCGGCCCGGAATTCTACGAGCCAATCGCGGAGTGAGGGGGACTTTCACCTCCACGCCTGTTCCTTCTCCCCCCTGGGGAGAAGGTTAGGATGAGGGGGCGCCACAGGCGACCTGCTTACCAATCGGTTTCCTGATCCGCCCTGACGGAGCGCCCCCTCACCGGCTCTCAGCGGATGCCAGAGGCATCCGCCTGCCGCCGTCAGCGTTGGCCTCTGGCCAACGCGAGAGGCCCTTCGGGCCACCCTCTCCCCAGAGGGGCGAGGTTTATTATTCCCTACCCCCGCAACAGCTTCGGGTTGGCGATGCACAGCCGGGCCTGGACGATCTCCTCCAGGCACTCCATCAACACGTCCTGGCCGTCGTGGTCGAAGTCGCCCGCGGCGATCTCGATGCACAGCCGGTGCTGAAGGGCCTCCACCCGCCGGCGCAGGTCGGCGCCGGACAGGCTGTCGTCGGCGTCCTCGCCGTAGAGCAGGGCCAGCGCCGCCAGCATGGCGTGACCGGCCTCGTCCGCGCCGGCCAGTTCGCGTTGCACGATGCCGAGCGCGTTGGCGATCATCAGCGCCGTGTAGCGCTGGGCCGGCGGGATGTGGGGAAGCAGGTCGGTCCGGAAGGTGTCCGCGACGATGCTCAGCAGTTCCTGGGCGTCGGGGCTGGTGCGCATCAGGCGACCCTCTCTTCGTCAGCATCACCCGACGTCTCGACACCCACCGCCGCCGGGGAAGAGGCCGTCAGCCCCAGCCCATGGATGTGGCGCAACAAATCCAACTCGATCTCCGGCAGCATCCGCCCGGTCAAAGCCAGCTCCAGCGACGGCTCCTCCCCTGACGTGTGGCGGCGCCCCTGGAGGACGGCGATGGCGGCCCAACGCATGTAGGCGGCGGTTTCCCAATAGGCGACCGCCTGCGGGTCCACCCGGCGGCCGGAGGTCTCCTCGTAACCGGCGTAGAAGTCCTCCCGCCCGGCCAAGCCGCCGGCCTCGCGGTCGTGGCGCCCGAACCGCCAGGAGCGGGCGCAGAACCAGCCGAGATCCTCCATGGGATCGCTGAATCCCGCGAACTCCCAGTCCAGGATGGCGGTCAGCCCGCCGTCCTTCACCAGATAGTTCCCAGTGCGGTAGTCGCGATGGCACAGCACCAGATCGCCCGGCGGCGGCGCGTGGATCTCCAGCCAGCGCAGCCCCCAGGCCAGAACGGCGTCGCGCAAGGCCAGATCGCCCAGCCAGTCGCGGTAGGCGTGGACGCAGTCGAGCGCCGGCGATGCGGCCGGCACCGGCAGATCCTCCAGCCCCGGCGTGTCCGGCCCGGCCTTGTGGAGGCGGCCGAGTTGCCGGCCAAGCTCGCGGGCGAGTCCGCGCTGCGGCTGGTCGGCCTTCACCACCTTGTGCCCGGCGCCGATGCCCTCGGCGCGCCGCATGATGTAGAAGTCAGCGCCGAGAACCGCCGGGTCGCCGCAGGCGGCGATGGGCTCCGGCGCCGCCACCCCGGCGCCGAAGGCGGCGCGCAGCACGGCGAACTCCTGCGCCTTGGAAATGCTGGCCTTCATGCCGGACGCCGCCGCGCCGCCGCCCGGTTGGGCGCGCAGCACGCAGGCGTGCCGCCCGGCCTGCGGCCCGCCGTCGATGTCCAGAGTCACCGCGAGGTTGAGCGAGATGGCTCCCCCGCCCAGGGTGCCTTCGTCGGCCACCGCCACGCGCGTCGCGCCGGTCGCCCCGGCCAGCCACGTTTCCAGCCGCGGCCGGCTTTCCCCGTCGATCAGTGCGCTCATCCCATCACCCCCAGGCCCAGAAGCCGTCGCCCTCGTCCATGTAGAATCGCGCCAGGACCATCTTGTGGACCTCCGACGCCCCGTCCACCAACCGGGCCTGCCGGGCGTAGCGGTACATCCACTCCAGCGCCGTGTCCTTCGAATAGCCCCTGGCGCCGCAGAGCTGGATGGCCGTGTCCACCGCCCTGTGCAGCGTGTCGGCGACATGGACCTTGGCCATCGACACCTCCTTGCGGGCGAAGTCGCCGCGGTCGAGTTGCCACGCCGCCTTCATGACCAGCAGCCGCCCGATCTCGATCTGCATGGCAACATCGCCCATCATCCACTGCACGCCCTCGTGCCCGGCGAGCGTGGTGCCGAAGCTCTCGCGCTCGCGCACATAGGCGGCGGCGATCTCCATGGCCCGCTTCGACAGGCCGGTCCAGCGCATGCAATGGGTCAGCCGCGCCGGGCCGAGGCGGATCTGCGTCGCCTTCAGCCCGTCGCCGATGTTCATCAGGACGTTCTCGTCGGAAACCTCCAGCCCGTCGAAGCGCAGCTCGCAATGGCCGCCATGCTCCTCCGGCCCCATGATCGGGATGCGGCGGACGATCTCCCAGCCGGGCTGGTCCTTGTCGAACAGGAAGGCGGTCAGCCCCTTGCGCGCGTCGTCGGAGGTGCGGGCGATCAGGATGAAATGCTGAGCCT
Organism: Azospirillum brasilense; assembly: GCF_001315015.1. Classification (NCBI taxonomy): domain Bacteria; kingdom Pseudomonadati; phylum Pseudomonadota; class Alphaproteobacteria; order Rhodospirillales; family Azospirillaceae; genus Azospirillum; species Azospirillum brasilense. The sequence continues at coordinate 1,932,992 of NZ_CP012914.1, forward strand.
CGCCCGCCCCGGTGATGAACCATTTGTGGCCGGAGATCACCCAGCGGTCGCCCTTCCGCTCCGCCCGGGTCTTCATCATCGAGGGGTCGGAGCCGCCGCCGGGATGCGGCTCGGTCATCACGAAGGCGGAGCGCACCGTGCCGTCGACGATGGGCTGGAGCCAGCGCTCCTTCTGCGCCTCGGTCGCCACCTTGTTGAGAAGCTGCATGTTGCCGTCGTCGGGGGCCGCGCAGTTGAAGCAGACCGGCCCGAAGATCGACCGGTTCATCTCCTCGTAGGCGGCGGCCATGCCGACGATGCCCAGCCCCTGCCCGCCGCGATCCTTCGGCATCTGCGGCGCCCACAGCCCGGCGGCCTTCACCTCCCCGCGCAGGCGCTCCAGCAGGGCGGGCGCGATGTTCTCATGCGCGTCGTAGGAGGCCGGATCCGCTTCCAGCGGCAGGATCCGCTCCTCCACGAAGGCGCGCGCGCGGCGGCGGAATTCCTCGATCGGCGGGGGCAGGCTGAAATCCATCGGTTCGGGTCCTCTCCGTCGTTTTTTCTTGATTACAAGGTGCTGACCAAGTGCCCGCCGTCCACCGGCACGACCGCCCCGGTCATGTAGGCCGACGCGTCGGAGCAGAGCAGCAGCAGCGGCCCGTTGAGGTCCGCCAGCCGCCCCAGCCGCCGCTGCGGCACCCGCCGGATCAGCGCCTGCCCGGCGTCGGTCGCCAGGAAATCGCGGTTCAGGTCGGTTTCCATGTAGCCGGGGGCCAGCGCGTTGACGCGGATGCCGTAACGCGCCCATTCCAGGGCCAGCGCCTGGGTCATCTGCACCAGCCCGGCCTTCGACGCCGTGTAGGCCACGACATGGCCGGCCACCCGCAGCCCGAGGATGGAGGCGATGTTGACGATCGACCCGCCCCGCCCCTGCTCCCTCATCACGCGCGCCGTCTCCTGCGCGGTGAGGAAGGCGCCCTTCAGGTTGGTGTCGATGACGCGGTCCCACTCCTCTTCCGCGTAATCAAGCGCGGGCTTGGCGACGGTGGCCCCGGCGTTGTTGACGAGGATGTCCAGCCCGCCGAGCGCGCCCGCCGCCTCGCGGACACCGTTGCGGACGGAGGCGGCGTCGGTGACGTCCAGTGGCACGGCGATGGCCTGCCCGCCCGCCGCTTCGATCTCGGCGACGGCGGCGTCCAGGCTCTCGCGCCGCCTTGCGGCCAGGGCGACGCGGGCGCCCGCCGCGGCGAGTACGCCCGCGAAGTGACGGCCCAGGCCGGCGGAGGCCCCGGTGACCAGGGCGGTGCGGTTGGTGAGGGAGAGGATCATGGGGGTCCTGAGGTTAAGAAGGCGGGGTTCATGCGTGGGATCCCCTCACAACCCCCTCGCCTGCTCGCGCAGCACGAACTTCTGGATCTTTCCCGTGGAAGTCTTCGGCAGGCCCCCGAACACCACCGTCCGGGGCGCCTTGAAATGGGCGAGATGGTCGCGGCACCAGCCGATCACCTCGGCCTCGGTCACCCGCCCCTCCGATCCCGGCTTCAGCGTGACGAAGGCGCAGGGAGTCTCGCCCCATTTCGCATCGGGACGGGCGACGACGGCGGCCTCCATGACGTGGGGGTGCTGGTAGAGGACCTCCTCGACCTCCAGCGAGGCGATGTTCTCGCCGCCGGAGATGATGATGTCCTTGGCGCGGTCCTTGATCTCGACGTAGCGGTCGGGGTGCAGCACGGCGAGGTCGCCGGTGTGCAGCCAGCCGTCGCGCAGCGCCTCGTCGGTCGCCGCCGGGTTCTTCAGGTAGCCCTTCATCACCGTGTTGCCGCGCAACGCCAGCTCGCCCAGCGTCTCGCCGTCGGCGGGCACTTCGCGGCCGGTGTCGGGGTCGAGCACGGTCTGCTCGGACATGGTCACGTTGGGCACGCCCTGGCGGGCCATCTTCACCGCCCGCTCCTCCAACGGCAGCTCCGCCCAGCTCTCCTGCCACGCGCAGCCGGTGGAGGGGCCGTAGCATTCCGTCATGCCGTAGAGGTGGGTCAGGCGGAAGCCCATCCGCTCCATCCCCGCGATCACCGCGCTGGGCGGCGCCGCTCCACCGGTCGCCACCTGCACCGGGCCGTGGTCGAAGCCGCGTTTCACCGCGTCCGGCGCGTGGATCAGCATGGTCAGCACAACCGGCGCGCCGCAGAGGTGGGTGACCTTCTCCTCGGCGATCAGGCGGAAGATCGCCGCCGGGTCGACGGCGCGGAGGCAGACATGGGTCGCCCCCACCGCCGTCACCGCCCAGGGGTAGGTCCAGCCGTTGCAGTGGAACATGGGCAGCGTCCACAGATAGACGCTGTCGGGCCGCAGCCCGAAGGTGATGACGTTGCCGAGCGCGTTCAGATGGGCGCCGCGGTGATGGTACAGCACGCCCTTGGGGTTGCCGGTGGTGCCGGAGGTGTAGTTGAGCGCAATGGACTCCCACTCGTCCTCCGGCGTGCGCCAGGGCGCCTCGGGGTCGCCGGTCTTGAGGAAATCCTCATACTCCAGATCGCCCACCGGGTCGGCGTCCTGCGCCGCCGGGTCGTCGATCCACACCACCCGCGGCGGGGCCGCCATGCGCTCCAGCGCGGCGCTGGCCACCGCGGACAGGCCGCGGTCCACCAGGAACAGGCGGCTCTCGGCGTGCTCCAGGATGAAGGCGACGGCGGGCGCGTCGAGCCGCGTGTTGATGGCGTTCAGCACCGCGCCGGCGCCGGGAATGCCGAAATGCGCCTCCAGCATCGCCGGGGTGTTGAAGGCCAGGACGGACACCACCTCCCCCGGCCGGACGCCGGCCCTGCTCACCGCGGAGGCCAGCGCGCGGGCGCGGCGCTCCACCTCCGCCCAGTTCCGTCGCAGGGGACCGTAGACCACGGCGGTCTTGTCCGGATAGACCATCGCGGAGCGGCGCAGGAAGTCCAACGGCGTCAGCGGCACATGGTTGGCCGTGCGCCTGGATAGGTCTGCGGACGGAGTGGTGGCGTCCACGCTCGTCTCCTTCCCTGTTCTGCGGTCCCTGTTTTCTGGGCCGGCGCCTTACATCGAACGCCTTGCCGATGATGGTAGTCACGAACCATTGGACAGAACAAGTTTCACCTTTGGTCGGCCCCCTCCCCTATGCCCGCAAGAACGTGGCAGGGATGGGCGAGCGCGTTACCGCCTCTGGCGTCGCGGTTGCGGGCCGTCCGCCCGCTACACTGTCCGGCATCGAGCCGTATGGGGGCGACCATGACGACGGTGCGGATCGCGTTCGACAAGGAACTGGTGCTGTCCGGGCATTTCCTGCTGAAGCATCTGGAAAAGCCGGAACTGCAACGGCTCGCCGCCAGCGCCCGGCTGGCCTATTTCCGGCCCGGCGCGGTCATCTTCCAGAAGGGCGACCCCGGCGACAGCATGATGGCGGTCATCCGCGGGCGGGTGAAGATCTGCTCCCACTCCACCGACGGCAAGGAGCTGGTGCTGAACATCATCAACAAGGGCGGCCTGTTCGGCGAGATCGCCCTGCTCGACGGCGAGCCGCGGACCGCCGACGCCGTGGCGCTGGAGGAAACCGACCTTCTGGTGCTCGACCGCTCCAAGTTCGTGCCGCTGCTCAATGAGCGCCCGGCGGTGGCGCTCCAGCTCATCACGGTGCTGTGCAAGCGCCTGCGCCAGACCAGTGAGCATCTGGAGGACACGTTGTTCCTGGAGGCATCGTCGCGCTTCGCCCGCGCGCTGATGCGTCTCGCCGACGTGTTCGGCAAGCCGGCGCCGGGCGGGCTGAAGCTGGACATCAAGCTGTCGCAGCAGCAGCTTGGATGCTTGGTCGGCGTCTCGCGCGAGAGCATCAACAAGCTGCTCGGCGAATGGCAGCGCAACGGCGTGATCGCCGTGGAATCCGGGCGGATCACCCTGCTCGACCGCCACGCGCTGGAGGAGATTGCCGAGGCGAATGGTTAGAGGTGTCGCGCCGGGCCCCCACCCCGGCCCTCCCCTGCTGCGCGGGAGAGGGTGCCTTCTGCGAAGCGTCATCCCCTCCCCTGCGTTAGCGGGGGAGGGTTAGGGTGGGGGCCCAACCCAACCACCCCTCAATTTAACTCCCGCAGCACCCGCACCCCGTTGTTCAGGTACCGCACGTCAGGATCGTAGAACAGCCGCGCCGTGTCGGTGATGTCAGCCAAGCCCCCCCGCCAGGACCCGCCGCGCAGCACGCGCTCCCGGCAATTGGTGGACGTCCAGGCGCTGCCGTCCGTCGGCGCGCCCGCATAGTCGGCGTGCCAGCAGTCGGCGACCCACTCCGCCACGCCGCCGTTCATGTCGTGCAACCCGAAGGGGTTCGGTTTGTAGCTGCCGACCGAGGCCGGGGTCAGCCGCTCCTGCGCGCCGCCGCAGTCCTTGCAGTTGGCGAGCGTCCCCGTCTGCCCGTCCCACCAGTAGCGGCCCGTCGTGCCGCCGCGCGCCGCGTATTCCCATTCGGCCTCGCTCGGTAGGCGGTAGCGCTGGCCGGTCTTCTGGCTCAACCACTTCGCGTAGGCCTGGGCCTCCAGCCAGGAGATGTTGTGGATCGGTGTGCTGTCGGTGGGCTTGGTCATGCGCGGCATGCCGCCGGTGCAGCCGCCGCCCTCGACGCAGGCGCGCCACTCGGCCACCGTCACCTCATAGGCGCCGAGCGCGAAGGGTTTGGCGATGGTCACCTTATGCACCGGACGTTCGGAGCGGTCGCCCTGGTCGCTGCCCATGCTGAAGCTGCCGGGCGCGATCCGCACCATCACCGGGCAGTCCGGGCAGTCCTGGAAGCTGGCCGATTTGCTGTGGTTGCGCACCGCGCTGTTGCCGTTACCGGTCGGGGGCGCCGCGGCCACCTGCTCGGGCGCTGGCACTGGCGCCGGCTGCGGCGGTGCCGGTGGAGGCGGTGCCGGTGGAGGCGGTGCCGCAGCCTCGACGACTGGAGCCGGGGCCGGTCGCGAAACCGGAGGAGGAGTCGATTGGGTCGGTGGCGGCGGCCGAGCCGACGTGACCTCCGGCGGCTTGGCGGCGGGGGTGAGCGCGCCCAGCTTCTCGCGCGCCGGCTTGGCGTAGGCGCCACTGCCGAACAGCCGCAGGAAGGCCTCGAAGTCGGCGGGCTCGCGGCTGCCCTTGACCATCTGCCACAGCGATTCCTCAAGCGCCGGCGCGGCCGGGGCGGCGCCCGGCGGGGCGATCTCCAGCGTCACCGTGCCGGTGGCCTTGCCGCCCTTGCCGTCCTCCACCTGATAGGTGAAGGCGCCGGCCGCCCCCGCCCGCTCCTGTTCCGGGTCGAAGGTCAGCCGGGTCAGCCCCTCGGCCGGCAGGCGGTCGCCGGGGCGGATCAGGGTGGCGCCGTCGCGCACCTTGCCGCGGTCGGGCACGGCGGTGACGGTGACGGTCAGCGGGTCGCCGTCGGGGTCCACCGGCGCCTCGATGGCCAGGGGATTCGGCAGGGCGCGGATGGTGCGTGCGCCGGCCACCACAGGCTCACGGTTGCTTGGCTTGATGGTGATCGCCACGCCGCCCCGCACCACGCCGCCCCGCCCGTCCATGATCGCGAAGTCGAAGCGCCCGGCGTCGCCCACCACCGTCGCGTCCGGCTTGAAGCTGGTAGCGGCGAGCTGCTCCACGGTCAGATAGTCGCCGATCAGCACGATGCGGTCGCCGATGCGCACGCTGCCGCCGCGCGGCAGGCCGGAAATCTGCGCGAACAGCTGGTCGTCGTCGGGATCGGTCGGACGCCCGATGCGCAGCGGCTCGGCGTCGCCGCGGTCGGACAGCTCCAGCGGGCGGATCTCGCCGAGCACCGGCGGGCGGTTGGGCGGGCGCGGATTGAAATAGAAGGGCGCCGCCCCCAGCGAACCGAAGATGTAGGGCTCCTGCCGCCCGTTGGTCGCCTGCCGCACGGTGTCGCGCACGTTGCGGAAGAACAGGCTCAGCTCCAGCCCCGGCGTCTGAAGATGCTGGAGCAGCGCGTCGGTGTAGGGGCTGTGGTCGCCCTGCCCGTCCTCGGCCAGCTGATCGGCGCGGGTGGCCATGGCGACCAGTGTGTCGCTGGGCGTGTCGTCGACGCGGGCGAAGCCGTAATTGACCTGGATGCGGTTCTGCCCGGCCTGCTTCAGCCGGTCCACGAAGGGGTTGTTGCGGCAGGAGTCGAGCATCAGGATGCCCAGCTTGCGCGCCTGCGACAGCTCGCCCATCATCAGGTTCAGCGGCATCGCCTCATAGACGAGGTCGCGCTCGCGCTCCAGCTTGGCGTCGGCCGGGACGATGTAGTTGTTGCCGCCCACCTGGATGCCGTGGCCGGCGTAGAAGATCACCGCCACGTCGGCCTGCGAGGCGCGGATGCCGAAGTCGCGCAGCGCCCGCTCGAAGCCGCGGTTGTCCATGTCGAACTTCTCGTCCACGTCGAACTGGAGCTTGCGCAGGGCCTCGGCGATGGCCTTGGCGTCGTTCACCGGATTCTGGAGTTCGGGGGCGAATTCGTACTTGCCGATGCCGACGACCAGCGCGATGCGCTTCTCCGGGGACTGTGAGGCCTGGGATGATGGAGGCTGGGAGGACGGCGATTGGGCGGCCGCGCCCGCTGCCCAGCCGAGAAGGCCCACCAACAGCAGGGCGAGGGCGAGCGACCAGAGGCCGGCGCCCGAACAACGCTGCGTCAAGGGTCCGTCGAACATCGGCCGGCTCCATGGTGGGAAGGCGGTTGCGCACCCCATACCCGGCACCCATCGGCATAAAATTGCCAATTAGCCGATCTTAATATTTCGATTCCTGCGCACCAAGCGTTCATTCAGCCTAATCCCGAATACGGGGAATGGGTGGCTACTCCCCGGCTTCGGCCGCGGGCCGCACCTCCTCCCCCTCGCGGTCGAGGACCAGCCAGGCACGGACCGCCTTGCGCTTGCCCTTCAGCGCCATCTCGCCGACCGGCAGGCCGGCCACCGTGCCCTGCACCGCCGTCCAGGTCGGCTCCCCAATGACGATCCGGCAATGGGGGGAGGAGCGCATGTCCACCGTCTTGCCCAGCGCCTCCAGCCGGGCCGCCGTGTTGGCGGTGTCGCCGAGCAACGAGTATTCCATGTGCCTCAGCCCGCCCAGGCTGCCCGCCACCAGCGGACCGGTGTGGATGCCGACGCGGATGCCGATGGCCGGCAACCCCTCCGCCTGCCAGCGCTTGTTCAGCTCCCGAAGCTCCCGCCCCATCTGGATGGCGCAGCGCACGGCGCGTTCGGCGTCGGCGTCGATCTCCGCCTGGGTGGTGCGGGCGACGGGGGCGCCGAAGACCGCCAGGATGGCGTCGCCGATGAAGCGCAGCACGATCCCGTCATGCGCCGCCACCACCCGCACCATGGCGTCGAGATAGCCCTCCAGCCAGAGGATCAGCGGCTCCGGCTCCAGCGCCTCGCAGACCGTGGTGAAGCCCTCGATGTCGGAGAAGAAGACGGTGGCGGTCAGCTCCTGCGGGCGGGGGCGCCCGCCGGCCAGGAAGGTCGCGCGCTCCCGCCAGATCTCGTCGGCGACGGGCTGGGAGACGTGGTTGGCAAACAGCTGCATCAGGCTGCGGCGGTCCGTGCGCTCCTTCAGCGACAGATGCGCGGTCATCACGGCGATGCCGCCCAGCCACGCCGCCGAGGGCGCCATCATCGCCACCAGCGGCCCGCCCTGGGCGAACAGCGCCAGCGCCGCCGCCCACAGCCCCAGCAGCCCGAGCAGGCTGGCCGGCACCAGCAGCCACACCGGCCAGCCGGCCGCCGCCAGCGCCACCCCCGCGGCGCTCAACGCCAGCACCAGCGCGACGACCCAGCCGTCGGACAGGTCGCGGCTGGTCCGCCCGTCGAGGATCTGGGCCAGCGCGTGGGCCTGGATCTCCACCCCCGGCGTGGACAGACCGGCGACCGACAGCGGCGTGCGGTGCTGGTCCACCCCGACCAGGACGGTGCCGACCACGGCGATCCGCCCGGCCAGCCAGCCGCGCGGCAGCAGCCCCACCATGTCCGCCGGATAGGTCGGGAAGGGCGGAGAATCCGGCGACGGGCGGGCGTGCCAGTCGATGCGGAATGGCTCCGCCGGGACCTCCTCCCCGGCCGCCCCTCCGGCAAGCTGGGCCAGCCGCGCCGGGAAGCTGGGCAGCCCGTCCGGACCGCGCGGCACATGCCAGCGCACCGTACCGTCCAGCCGGTCCTTGGCGAGGTTGGCGTGGCCGTGCGGAATGCCGTCGAGGAACCGCCCGAGATAACGGCGCTGCTCCTCCGTCAGCGCCGTGTCGCCGAGCGCGGTGATGGCGACCACCGGCACCGTGGCGCGTTGGATGCGCTGGCGCAGCCGCTCGTCGAGCGCCGGCAGGGTCGGCTGATCGAACAGGATGTCCAGCCCGATCGCCCGCACCCCCGCCGCCTCCAGCGTCCCCACCAGATCGGCGAGGAAGCCGCGATCGACCGGCGACCGGCAGGCCAGCGTGGCGAACAGGTCCTCCCCCAGCGTGACCAGCACGATGCCGGGATGCTGCGGGGCGGGCGGCGTGAAATAGGCGATGGCGAGGTCGCGGAAGCTCTCGTCGGCGGAGCGCAGGGGCGGCACCAGCCGGGTCAGCCCCAGCGCCGCCGCCGACACGCCGACCACCGCGGCCAAGCCCACCAGCCCTCTGGCCAGTCCTTTGGCGAGCCACGGGGCTTTTGCCCAGCTTGGCCTGCCCCCCGATGTCCCCAACGGCGGCGCCCTCACTCCACGCGCAGGATCACCTGCGCCATCACCAGTTCGGTCTGCTTCAGCGAGGCGAGCGTCCGCTCCAGCCGGGCCGCCGCCTCGTCGGACAGTGGCCGGAAGGCGTCCTGACGCCCCGGCAGGTCGGCGCCGAGATCGCGCCCGGCGGCGAAGCAGCGCACCTCCTGGTCGGCGGACAGGTTCCCCGACCGCTCCGCCGCGCGCAGCGGCACCGGCATGCGGTCGCCGGCCAGCGTCAATGTACGGTGCCCCTCCACCAGCGAGCTGGCCGACGGCCCCGGCGGGTAGATCGGCGTCAACTGGCCGCGCGTGTTGCGCAGGTAGCAGTAGAGATGCGCGTCCCGGTTCGTCTGGAGCACCAGGGTCACTGTCTCCCCGGACCGGTAAGTCGGGTAGAGGCCGCGGTCGGTGGCGAGATAGAGATTCAGCGGCGCCACGCTGTCCCGCACCGGGTCGAGCAGGGCCGCCGCCTGCGCCGCGCAGCCGGCACCGGCCAGCCGGACGGCCAGCTCCGCGCCCTGGCCCGCCGCGATGCCATCGGCGGCGATCACGCGCAGGGTCAGGCTGTGGCGCACCCGCCCGTCCGGCCCGGCGACGGAGACGGCGGTGCCGTCCGCCATCGGCAGCTCGCGCGGCCAGGGCACCGCGGCTCCCTTGTCCCAGCGCAGCGTGGCGGCGGCCTCGTGCCCCTCCGCGCGCAGGGTGGCCGGGATCAGCGTCGGATCGGCAGGCTTGCGCAGCAGCACGGTGCCGCCGGACTTCACGCATTGGGTTCCGGCCCGGCCAGGGTCGAGGGTGAAGACCTGCTCCTCCCCCTTCTGCATCGGGGTGCCGACCGCGCGGGCGGCTCCGAGGTCGGTCTGGAAGAAGCGCTCCCCACCGACAAGGCTGCCGACGCCGGTCCAGCCCGAAGCGTCGGGCATGCGGTCGAGCGGCCCGTCGAACGGCCCCTTCACCCGGAGCATGCGCCCGTTGGCGAACAGGAACATGGCATTGGCGCCGTCCGGCACGGTGACTGCCGTGCCGTCGGGGACCAGTTGCCCCTGGGCGTAGCCAGGGGCGGTGGAGGCGACGACCACCGCCTGTTCCGCCGCCGCGCGGCCGGCGGTGACGCCGACCGCTCCGACGGCGGCCAGCGTCAGGGCCGTCGCCACGAGTCCGCTCAGGGTCCTGTGCGCCATGCTGGCCTCCACCGGCGGGGATCGCGGAATCATTGGCGTTTCCCGGACGCCTGTCCAGGCGGCGAAGGGGGAAGGACGGGGTTGCGGACCCGGCCCAAAGAAGGGCGGGCGCCGTGAACGGACGGGCATGGTCGGACCTCCGAAATGATGCGCGCCGGCCCTATGCCGGCCTGTCGAGGCTAGACGGCGAAGGGCGGCGGCGGCTGTGAGGTGCGGCACAAAGTTGCGCAGGAGTTGCCCCCCTCCAACGTACTGAGTGTGGCGGGCTCCACAGCGCGGCCCGGTCCAGCCCCCTAGAGTGCCGGGCAGGACCGGCGCCCCGTTGGTCCGTCCCAGCGCCCGAGGAGACCGACCATGACCGACCGCCGCACCAAAGCCGACGCCGCCGAGGGTTTCGATGACCGCTTCGCCCGTCATGGAATCCTGGAGGTCGCCTATCTGCGGTCGGTGGAGATCGACGGCCTGCCCGCCTACGCCGTGTACGCCGCGAACGGCACCTGCCTGTGGCTGGACACCGACCGCGCGTCGGCGGGGGCGACGCTTCAGGAGCATGGGATGGAGCTGGTCAGCGTGCATTGAGAGCGGAGGTGATGGGGGCATTCCCCCCACCCTCCCCACTCCGTGGGTCCCCTCCCTCCCCCGCTGCGCAGGGGAGGGATTTTTGTGCATGCAACGCCAATTCCCTCCCCTGCAAAGCGGGGGAGGGTCAGGGTGGGGGCAATACTCCCCCATTCATCATCCCTTCGGGCTCAACAGGCACGACGTCCGGTTCCGCGTCACGATGGCGAGGCTGTTCTCCGGCTCGCCCGCCCGACGGAAGCGCAACGCGTTCAACTGGCTGGCGACGCTGAGCGACAGGACGTTCAGATCGCTCTCGTCGATGATCTTCTCGCCGTCCTGCCAGCACTGGATGCGCACGCGGCCCTTGGGGACCCCGACGTCGAGGCCGCCAGGCTGCACGCCAGGGTCGCTGCTCTTCTTGCGGACCACCGTCGCGTCGGCGGCGCCCCCGACCAAGGGGAGCGCCGCGATCGCCACCAGGAGAAGGAGTTTCCGGACCATGGCGCGTCCTCCCTTCCCACTCGATCACTGTATGGGCCGGAACTCGACGCGCCGGTTGCGGCTGTCGGTCGGGTCGGGGGTCAGCGGCTGGCTCTTGCCCAGGCCGGCGATGGCGATGCGCTGCGGCTCGATGTGGTGGACGCGCACCAGATACTCGCCCACCGACACGGCCCGGCGTTCCGAGAGGGCGAGGTTGTACTGCTCGCTTCCCACGGCGTCGGTGTGCCCTTCGATGACGAGGCGGAGCTGCGGGTCCTGCGACATCAGCCCACCGACCGCATCGACGTAGGAATAGAACTCCTTCGGGACGTCGGCGGAATTGAAGGCGAAGTTGATGCGGAAGCCGAAGCCGTTGGTCGGACGGGTCTCCGCCGGGGTCTCCGGCGCGGACAGGGTGGCCGGCTGCACACCGTTGGAACGGCGCGGGGCGGCCGGCGGCGGGGCGACGGGCGGGGCCGCGGCCTCCTGAACGGGCGCGCGCTTGGGCTTCGGCTGGGGCGCCGGCTCCGGCTGCGCCACGGGCGCGGTCGGCGGGCTGTAGCCCGGCTGCGGGGTCGCCTGCTGCTGGGCCGGCGCGCCGTAGTTCACGCTGTCGGTCGGACGCGGGCGGTTGGCGCTGTTCATGCCGCCGCCGATGATCTCGATGCTGCGGGTGCGGATCTTCGGCTGCTCGGTGCCATCCGTCGCAGGGGCCGCCGCCGGGCCGGGCTTCACCGCCTCGCGCAGTTCGTCCACGGTCGGCGGGCGCTCGAACATCATGACCCGGTTGCCGCCGGAGCCCTCGACGGTCTGCGCCCGCGCCGGGACCGCCATGCAGGCCAGGGCGATCATCGGCAGGGCCAGAGCGGGAAGCGCCACGCCGTTCAGCCGTCGGGCGATGGTCTTGGAGGTCGGTCGCGGCATCGGTGGTCTCCCATGATTCGGCGCCATGATCTGGCGTGGTGTTCTGCTGCCCCCTTCTCTACCCCCGTCCCCCGCCCCGCGCTGTGAGCCGGCCCACAATCCCTATCCCAAACCCCTAACCCTATCCCAAACCCCTAACGTTGGGCCGACACGGCGGGCAGAACCTGCACGGCCATCTGCCGGCTGCGCACGTTGGTGCCCTGGATGCTGCCGTAGGCGCCCACCACGTCGGCCAGCGTGGCGCCGGGAATGGGCTGAAGGTCCTCGGTCTTGTAGCGGTCGGCGATGCGCGTCCCCAGTTCGTCGGGGGAGACCACGCAGGCGATGGTCTCGGAGGCGCCGGGACGGTCCATGCGCAGGTTGAAGGGCTTCTGCGCGCCCGGCGGGACCTCCACCTGCTGGTTGGCCTGGACGAAGCTGTCGGGCTGGAAGCGGTTGGGGAAGATGCGGGCCACCGACCCGGCAGCGTCCTGGTAGTAGCAATAGACGAAACCGTTGGCCGTCGGCTGCACCTTGACCACCAGGGCCTCGCCCGCGCGGTAGCGCGGCTGCGGCCCGCGGTCGGAACTGAGGACCAGATCGGGCGGCGCTCCGGCGGGCGCCGGGGTGGCGCGCGGCAGCCCCTCCCCGCCCGCGTTCGACACCGATTGCAGGCGCGGCGCCCCCGGCCCCTTCTGGCCGCTGGGCTGGGCGAGCATCCGCTGGTAGAGGTCGAAGTCGATGCGCCCCGTGGCGATCAGGTCGTTGTCCGCCTGATAGCGGGAAATCGCGTCGCGGGTGCGCTCATCGAGCTGGCCGCTGTCCGATCCGTCGTAATAGCCCTCGGCCAGCAGGACGCGCTGGACGTAGGCGACGCGCTGCGACGGCGCCATGCCGTCGAACCAGTCACGCGCCTGCCCGGCGAAGGCCGGGTTGGTCTGGTCGATGCCCAGGCACTGCCAGTAGGGGGTGCGGGTCATCTTGCCCAGCACCTCGATCGTGCTGAGTTCGATCAGCGTGCGCACCGCCTGATGCAGCCCTTCGGACTTGTTGAGCGAGACGTTGAAGGACAGGCCGGCCTTGCCGATCACCGCCCCGGCGTCCGCCCCCTTGCCCGACGAGATGATGGCGAGCGAGTTGCTGGCCGACAGGCCGGGGATGATCTGGCGGGTCGCCAGCTCCCCGATGTTCAGGTCCACCGAGATCACCGACATCACCTGATCGGCGGAGATGCCCAGATCGACGGTGGGCAGGGAGATGCCGGCGCTGGCCGCCTCGCTCACCACGTTGTCGTCGAGTTGGGTGATGGCGCCGCGCACGTAATAGGACGGCGCGCGGAAGTTGGGCTGCACCCCGATCATCCAGTAGAGCGCGTTCACGTCGTCCAGCGTCGGCTCGAAATCGACGAAGCGGAAGGCGTTCGACCGCTCGGACATGCGCGACACGGCGGTGATCAGCATCTCCTTGGTGCCGCCGGCCACCCGGCCGGTGGCGTCGGGGATGCCGTTGGACGTGATGAAGATGTCGCGCTTGCCATGGTTCCACATCAGCGTGTCCATGCAGCGCAGCGCCTCGCTGAAGTTGGACACGGTGCGCACGGGCGGGGTCTTCGGCTTCTGGACCAGGGTCGCCTGTTCGCCCGAGGTGACGCAGGCTCCGAGAAGCAGGAGCGATGCGGCCGCCGTCGCCCTCGCGAAACCGGTGCGCCGGAAAAATCCCATGGCATCACTCCCTGGACGTTCAGCGGGCCAGATCAACGGGGCCAGATCAGCGGGCCGACACGCGCGGGCCGTCGCCGCCCGGACGCACGGTGATGGTGATCTTCTTGGACAGGATCGGCGGGTCGTGCGGGATATGCTCCGCATCGCCCATCAGAAGCTGGAGCGTGTGCCGCCCCGGCGGCAGCTCCAGGTAGGTTTCCGTCTGGCCCTTGCCGAAATGGATGTAGTTGCGGTTGTTGGGGATCGGCTCGTCCATCGGCGGCAGGTCGGCGTCGACCAGCAGGTGATGGTGGCCGGTGTTGTCCCGGCGCACGCCCGCCGGAGCGACGCCGAAGTTGCGCAGCCCGAACCACACCTTGAAGCGGCCCCTCACCACCTCGCCGTCGTTGGGCCAGCCGATGTAGAGATAGGCGTCTTTCGGCGACGCCGTCCGCCCGGACTTCGCCGCGTCGGGGGTGGAGGGAGTGCTTTCATGTTCGTGCCCGGGGCTGGCGGGCTGCGGCGTGTTGGTGGTGTCGGACAACGGCTTGTCGAGCGGGTCGGCTTCCGGAGACGACTGCGCGGCGACCGGCCCGGCGGCGAGCAGGACGGTCAGAAGGACCGGAACGGCGGCGCTGCGCATCATGACTTCCTCCCTGTCGCGCTCTTATTGCGGCACGATGATGGTGATCTTCTGCGACATGATCGGCGGGTCGTGCGGCACATGGTCCGCGTCGCCCAGGATCATCTGGAGCGTGTGCCGGCCCGGCGGCAGCTCCAGCCGCACCTCCGTCTGGCCGCCGCCGAAATGCAGCGACTGCTTGGTGTTCGGGATCGGTTCGTCGTAGGTGGCGAGGTCGCTGTCCACCAGCAGATGGTGGTGCCCGGTGTCCTCCTTGCGGATGCCCGCCGGGGCGATGCCCATGTTCTGCAAGCCCATGCGGACCCACAGCTTTCCGCCGGAGATGGTGGTGCCGTTGGACGGCCACATGATGTAGGCGCGCGCACCCTCCGGCGCCTTCTCCCGTCCATTCGTGCTTTGAGTGGTCGTGCTTTGAGTGGTCGTGCTTTGAGCGTTTGCGCTTTGGGCCGACGCCGCGCCCGGCAACAGGAGCAGCGCGGCCGCCACGATTATGGCGGCATGAGGCATGGACACCTCGCTCTTCTGGCTCTTCTCTTTGGGAGTTTCAATCTTATGCTTGGTGGGCGGACAATGTTCGCGGTTTTTCGGACCTTATCCTTTCACTCCCCACTCTCCAAATATTAAGGAGCGAAAGTGATCCCCGACCACCCCACTTTGCGCGAAGACCGGGGCCGCTTCGCCTATTCCTATTTTGGGCTTGACGGTTCCGCCCGCGGTGCGAAGGTCACGGGGCAGGAGGTTGCCGGTCCCGCATGCCCGATTCATCCCGCCTCGCCCCGCTTCCCGTCGGCCCCACTGGGGCGCCGCCGCGCCTCGGCCTGCGCCATCTGCTGGCCCCGGCGCTGCTGACCCTGGGGGCGGCCGGTCTGGCCGGACAGCGCCCCTGGCTGTCCGGCCACATCGCCCCCATTGCGGGCGTCATGGTGGCGGACGCGCTGGCCTCTCTGCTTGCCGCGGCGGCGTGGCTGGGGGCGGCGTGGCTGGGGTCGCGGGTCATCGACCTCGTGGTGGCGCGCAACGCCCGCGCCACGCCGATGCCGCGCCTGCTGACCGACCTGCTGCGCGCGCTGCTCTACGGGCTCGCGGTTCTCGGCATCCTGGCCTTCGTGCTGGGCCAGCCGGTGACCGGGCTGGTCGCCACCTCCGGCGTGGTGATCGCGGTGCTGGGCTTTGCGCTGCGCAACATGATCGCCGACATCTTCTCCGGCATTGCGCTGAACGTCGAGCATCCCTACCGCATCGGCGACTGGGTGGAGCTGACCCCTGGAGTCACCGGGCGGGTGGACGAGATCAACTGGCGGGCCACCCGGCTGGTCACGCTGGACGGCACGGCTCTGGTGGTGCCGAACGGGCTGGCCGCGGGCAACCGCATCACCAACTACAGCCAGCCCGGCAGCGGCTTCCGCGCCAGCGTGCCGGTGACGCTCGACGCCGAGGTGCCGGTGGCCCGCGCCAAGCGGATCATCCTGTCGGCCATCGTCTGCTGCGACGCCGTCCCCACCGAGCCGCGGCCCGACGTGGTTGTGGAGAGCATCACCCTGAACGGCGTCACCTATCAGGCGCGTTTCTGGGTGGCGGACTATTCCCGGCTGGCCGCCACCCGCGACGCCGTGGCGACCACCATCCTGGAGCATCTGGCCCGCGCCGGGCTGGAGCCGGCCAGCCCGAAGCAGGAGATGCGCCGCCGCAGCAACCGCCCGCCGCCCTGTTCGGCGCTGGGGCTGGGGCGGGACCTGCTGTCCCATGTGGACCTGTTCGCCGCCTTCCGCCCTGAGGAGATCGACGAACTGGCGTCCGGCATGCATCTGCGCCACGTCGCCGCCGGGGAGGCGGTGGTCCGCCAGGACGAGACCGGAACCTCCCTCTTCCTGGTGGCCGAGGGCGCGCTGGACGTGCGCGGGGCCTTCGGAGGACGGACGCTCCTGCTCGACCACATGGGGCCGGGCGACGTGTTCGGGGAAATGTCGCTGCTGACCGGCCAGCCGCGCAGCGCGTCGGTGATCGCCAACACCGACGCCGTGGTCTACGAGCTGGACAAGGAGGCGCTCGACCCCGTCCTGCGCCGCCGTCCGGAGCTGGCCGCCCGGCTGGCCGACCTGATGGGCCTGCGCCAGCGCCGCAACGACGCCCACCGCCGCGCCAGCGTGCCCGCCGCCGTGACCCAGACGGCGACCGAGCACGATCTGCTGGCCCGGCTGAAGACCTTCTTCAGCCTGTGACTCAGCTGTTCAGCGGGGAGAAGGGCATCCCCGCCTGCTCCAGCGCCTTTTCGATCACCTCCGCCGAGGTCTGGTCGAACAGTTGCAGCAGAAGATCGTCGATCTCGCGGTCCTGGCTGTTGCCGCAGGCGTCGAACAGGGTGGCGATGGCCTCCGTCTGGAAGCGCTCGCGCCCCTCGTCGCCGCCCCGGTAGTCCAGCGCCTTCGCCACCGCGATGGCGACGCGGAAAGGCTTCAGCAGGGTAAAGGACAAGCCCGCCTTGGCGAACAGCCCCTTAAGCGCGTGCGGCCCGCCGTCCCAGGCGAGCTGACGGGCGTTCTCCAAAAGCAGGTTGGCGCGCACCGCGATCCCGGCATCGAACAGCGCGATCTCCCCGGCGCACAGCGCCCGGAAGAGCAGCGGCGCCGACAGCCGCCCGCGGATCAGAAGATGCCGGGCGAGAAGCTCCACGTCCGCCTCGCGCGGGGTCAGCGGCTTCAGGAGGAGCAGGGTCGCCGCCTCCCGCGCCCGCTCGACCAGGACGCCGATCAGGCGGGGGTTGAGCCGGTGGCTGCGGATCAGCCGGTTGCGGATCTCCTCCGACACGAAGAGGATCAGCTTCTCCACCACCGCCGCCGACAGGTCGGGCCGCGCCGCCATCGCCTCGTTCACCGTGGCGACGCCGCCCCAGCGGTCGAGCACGCTGTGCAGGGACGGTTCCGGGATAACGGCGCCCCGGTTGCGCAGAAGCTCGGTGATGACGATGACGTTGCCGTTGCGCACCAGCGCGTCGGACACCGCGGGCGGGACGGAGCGGCGCCCGGCGATGGCCAGCTCCTTCGCCGGGCGCCGTTCGCGCAGGATGTCGAGGAGCAAGCCTTCGCTCAGCTTTTCCGCGTGGCGCAGGATGGGAAAGGCCACCCGGTCGACGTCACGGGCCAGCTTCTCCGCCAGCCCCTCCGTCAGCAGGGAGGAGTTGTGGATCTGCCACGCCACCGCCTCGCGCACGGCGGTCACCGCGTCGGCGGCGAAGCGTTGCAGGATGTCCATGGCCAGCGCCCGTTCCGCCTCGGCGAGGTCCCCCGCCTCCAGGTCGCGCACCAGATGGGTCATGGTGTCGATGCGCGCCTGGGCGTCGGGCGCGGCCAGCAGGCGCTCGACATCCTTCTGGCTCAGGGACCGCTGTGACATGCGCTGGGTCTTCCGGAACGGACGCTCGGGATCAGTACTCCGGCGTATCGTAGCGGATCAGATCGCTCCACGCCCGTTCCAAACGGCGCAACGTGCGGTAAGTCGTCTCCAGATCGGCGGCTTCCTCGTCGGTGCGGATCAGCGCCTCGCCCCGCACGGCTTCCAGCCCGCGCAGCGCCTCGCACAGCTTCAGGCCTCGCTCCGACAGGCGGAGCCGCGCCGTGCGCCGGTCGCGCTGCGAGGCGGAGCGGTCGACATAGCCCGCCTCCACCAGATGCTTCAGGTTGTAGGAGGCGTTGGAGCCGAGATAGTAGCCGCGCTCCAGCAGGTCGCGCACCGACAACTCCTCGCCGCCGATGTTGATCAGCATCAGGGCTTGGCCGGGGCTGAGGTCGTCGATCCCAATCCGCGCCAGCTCCATCCGCAGCACGTCCAGGAAACGCCGTGTCATGCTCTCGATGATGCGGCCAAGGTCGGTGTAGACGGCGGGCAGGGATGCGCCCGCCGGGGCCGCGCTGTCCGGCGTGGCTCTCTCCGGCACGGCTGGGGTCGGCTGCTGCTTGGCGGCGGCGCTCATCGCGATACTCCCGCTTTGGAAAAAACCATCATGGTATGGCGTCGATCCAATTCCGAACGGTGGACGGTTTACCCGTCCTTCTGTCGCAAGAATGATAAGATTTTAGTTTAATTTGTGGAAACAATGTTGAGACATGGCGGTCCTGCGCGTCGGAACGGCCCCGTCCACCTCCTGTTGCTCCCCTGTCCCTGCAGCCCGCCACTGCAATTCGGAGGAGGCCGACCATGCCGCATTCCACATGCTGTTCCGTCAAATCGCAAGCATGCCCTTGGAGGGTCCGCTGATGCGCAGCGGCTTGGCTCTCGCGGCCGGTTTGCTGGCCGGCCTGTGGCTGGACACCCGCCGCCGCACCAACCGGGCGGAACAGGAACACCCGCCGTCCGGCCATTTCATGAGCGTCGGCGGCACCCGCCTGCACTATCTCGACCACGGGCCGAAGGACGGCGCGGCGCCCCCCGTGGTGTTCCTGCACGGCAACGGCACCACCGCCGACGACTGGGCGTTGAGCCTTCTGGACGAGGCGGCCCGGCACCGGCGCTGCGTCTGTTTCGACCGGCCCGGCCATGGCTACAGCGAAGCGACGCCGCGGCGCGAGGCCGGCCCCGCCGCCCAGGCCGCTCTGCTGCGCGCCGCCACCCGCAAGCTGGGGCTGGAGCGTCCCATCGTCGTCGGTCATTCGCTGGCCGGGACGGTGGCGTTGGCCTGGGCGCTGGATTTCCCGGAGGAGATCGGCGGTCTGGTCATCCTGTCTGCCTTCACCCATCCAACCTCGCGGCTCGACTTCCTTCCCCTCCTGGGTCCGGCCATTCCGGCGGCCGGGCCGCTGCTCAGCCACACCGTCCTGCCGCCGCTGGACCGGCTGATCCTGCCGGCGCTGATGCGCCGCATCTTCGAGCCGAACCCCGTGCCGCCCAGCTACGACGCGTTGCCTCCCGACCTTCTGCTGCGCCCCACGCAGTTGGAGGCCGCCGCCGCCCAGTTGGCCGCGCTGATCCCCGGCGTGGCGGCGATGGCACCACGCTATTCCGAAATCCGCTGCCCGATGTCCGTCGTCGCGGGACGGGAGGACCGCATCGTCGATCCCCACGCCCACGCGGTGCAACTGCACAACGCGGTGGCCGGATCGACGCTGCATCTGCTGGCGGAAACCGGGCACATGCCGCAGCACGCACGCCCGGACGCGGTGATGGCCGCCATCGAGCGGGTGGAGCGGGCCATGACCGCCGAGTCGGCTCACGCGGAGGCATGAGTCGACTCTCCTGATTCGGCGACCGGGGATTGCGACTCGAAAAAAGCGACTCGTGGCGACTCGGGTGAGGGATGGTTAACAGTTTGGTTACGATCCAAGCGCTAACCTTCGGCCATATCGCACACTTTCAGCGCCTCAAGGATTACGCCGATGTCCATGGCCGCCGACGTTGACACCATCGAACGCACGTCCATCGTCGCCTACACCCTCCTCAACGAGCTGCACGACGTGCTGGCTCTGCCTAAGGCGCCCGATGACGTGACGCTCGGCATTCTGATGGGGCTGTCCATGTTCATGGACGACAAAGTCGGTCCGATGCGCTCCAAGCGCCTGATGTCGGAGGCGCCGACCATCGTCCTGAAGACCGACGCCCACGTCACGTCGGACCAGATGCAGCGGATCATGCCGGTCCTGCGCGCCTTCGGCGACCACCTGAAGGACATGCGCGCCAAGGCCACCCGCCCGGTCGACGACACCGTCGCCTGACCACAGAGCGCTACCCTGGTTTCACGAAAGGCCCGGCCGGCAACGGCTGGGCCTTTTGCCGTTCCGGTGCCCGGCTTGACCAGCCCGGCAATTCATCGGATGCTGAAACCATCGGTTCACCGGAGGGTCGCCGCCGGTGAATCGGACGCAACGCAGGGGCGGCTTCGGCCATGGAACTGCCATCGGGGGATTGGATCTGGGCTCTGGCCATCGCCGCCCTTCTGACGGGCGCGACGGTCAGCGTCATCGTGCTCGCCGCCGTCGGCTCGATCCGCCGCAGCGTCAACGAGGGCGCCGCCCGCCAATCGCAGCAAATCCGCAAGCTTGCGGAGACCGTCGCCACCCTGAACGCCCAGCAGCAGGCCGCCGAGGGGCGCGTCCAAGCCCTGACCGAGGCGAACCGCAAGCTGGCGGAGGAGGTCGCGGCGCTGAACGAGCGGCTGCGCGACGCCGATTCCGCCCCCCGCATCACCGGCACCGCAAGGCTTCTCCACTGACCATGCCCGACTTGTCCACCTGCCCCATCGACGGCGACGCCGAGCGCGCCCGTTGGACCGCCAGCGCCGACGCCTGGGACCGCTGGGCCGACCCGATGGCCGATCTGGCCGACAAGCTGAACCAGCCCCTGCTGGACGCCGCCGGGGTGACGGCGGGCGACCGGGTGCTGGACCTCGCCTCCGGCGCCGGCGAACCGGCACTGAGCGCCGCCCTCCGGACAGGTCCGGACGGGCTGGTGGTGGGCAGCGACCTCGTGCCCGGCATGATGGCCGGCGCCCGGCGCCGCGCCGCGGGCATCGCCGACGGGCTGCGCCCGGCCTTCGCCGCCGCCGACATGACCGCCCTGCCCTTCGCCGCGGCGAGCTTTGACCGGGTGACCTGCCGCTTCGGCATCATGTTCGTCCCCGACGTAGCGGCGGCCCTGGCCGAGCTGCGGCGCGTGCTGCGCCCCGGCGGACGGGCGGCCTTCATGGTCTGGGGGCCGCGCGCCGGCAACGCCTTGTTCGACACGGTGGGCGACGCCGTCGCCGCCCAATTGGGCGAGGACCGCAGCCTGGACCCTCTGTTCCGCTTCGCCGCCCCCGGCCTTCTGGCGGAGGCCATGCGCGCCGCCGGCTTCGCCACGGTGAGCGAGACCGACATCACCCCGGTCCGCAAGGCCCCCCAGGGCCAGCCCTTCTGGCGCGCCACGCTGGAGATGAGCTTCGGCCACCGCCTGCACGATCTCACCGCCGGGCAGCGCGCCGACCTGGACGCCGAAGTGACCCGCCGCTTCGACGCGCAGGCCCAGGGCGGCACGATCCCCCTGCCCATCCACGTCCGCATCGTGGCCGGCGCCTAATTCCCTCCCCTGCGAAGCTCTCGCGCAAACCAAAGGTTTGCGCTGACGCGGCAGGCGGACCTTCGGTCCGCCGAGAGCGGGGGAGGGTCAGGGAGGGGGCAAAACCTCCCCACCCCAACAACGCGCCCAAGTGCCGCAGCCGCCCCACCGAGCCCTATCCCCGGTTGACCGCGCCCCCGCATTCCTTTGGATGTTGCGTGCCGACGGGCCCTACCCGTCCGGCATCCGAGAGGAGGTGATGCGCTTGAAAAGGTACCTGAAGTGGCTCCGACGCTTCTGGTTCCGGATGAAGTTCGAGTTCGAAGCGGGCTTCAACCAGGACCACGATCGCTAAGGAACCAATGGGCGGGGTCGGGAAACCGGCCCCGCCTCCAGGAGACCGAAGGCGCATCACCTCCTTGCCTCGTAAAATACCACAGCTCCCGAAGCCGTCAAACGCCGCGAAGGACAGAGGCTCAACCGGCGCTCAGGGTTCGCCAACGTGCCATTCAATGAAGCCTCATCGGGTCGATGGGGCGGTCGCCCATGACCTCCTCCAACGACGACTTCCGGGGCGTTGTGGACGGCGGCGCCTGTTCCTTCTCCGAAACACCCCGTGCACGCGGATAGGGCGGGTCCCACACCGTGGCGAAGGCGATCCACGACAGCCCGAGTCCCACCAAGATCACCGAAAACGACACAACGTATGCGTAAGAAAGCCTATCCCCGAGAAAGCTCATCGTCATCTCGTCGAGGCTGGCGATCAGGCCCAGTTGCTTTCGGTACCCCCATGTCCACGGCAGGGTAAGCGGCACCAGCAGTCCACCCCAGATGATGAGCAACACACCGGACAGACGCATGGTACACCTGTTGCGCACTAGAACTTAAGTTTAAGTTTACGACGCCTTGGATACATGGTCAACGCTCTCCGCCCGGATGAAAGTCCGGGCATGGAACGCACGCAGGAATTCGGGCGGATGCTCCGCACGCTTCGGGAACAGCGAAACCTCACGCAAGAGGATCTTGCGGAGTTGATTGACCGTTCCGTTCAGGCTGTCTCAAAGATGGAGCGAGGGTTAACCCTTCCGAAGTTGGAGACACTGATTCGCATCAGTGAGAAGTTAAACGTTCCATTACGCGAGCTGGTCAGCGCATTCGATCCAAACGAATCCGCAGACCAAACCCGCATATCTTTTGAGGCATTAATCATAGAATCATCGCGTCGTCTTGACATCCGCGATTTAAGCATTGTCGCCAAAGTTGTTGATGCATTTCCAAACAAAAAGAAAAGTTAATATTTTTAGCGCTGAAATCCTCAGAAATCCCTAATTTAATTCACAATCTCCTTAAGGTATTTCAGAAATAGCTAAAAAGTTGACGACCTTCTTTTAGATCGCCAACTTTTTAGCTTTCAAAAACAAGCCTAGTTTTACCTATATGACAAATCTTCCTTAAAATTCATCATGCTTTTCTATAACGATAGTCAAATGGCTTTGCTCGCTCATCAATCAGAGCGATTTTTCTCTCAGCTCTTAGCTTTTGAAGAGCCTTTTTTACCTTATTTATATCATCTTCACCGCTCAGTTTTCTTGCCAGCTTATTGGAAATTACAGAGTCTGGATTTTGTTCGAGATAATCCATAATAACATCTTCGACTGATGCAATCCTTTGATGCTTCATAGTAACGACAAATGCATTTGCCCGTTCTTCAAACACCGGCGGAACCAACCCAGCTTTTTTAAGCTCATTTCTAACCGTATCCAATCCCTCACCTATGTCGTGATTCAATGGATTAGGAAGGTTATGGAGCATTCTAACAATGTTGGGATTCCTTGAAAACCTTTCCTCATAAATATTATTTATAGTTACATACCCAGGGAGCTTTCCGGGGCTAGATATCTCCACTCTGTTATCAAATATCCTAACGTGTATATCATCGTTCAAGCTGTAATCTCGGTGGATTACAGCATTAACAAGAACTTCTTTTATAGCTTCAGCGGGGTACTGCAGAGTTACCAATTTATCCCCTTCATAAAACGAAGCCCCATCAACAAGCTCTTTAATCTTTTCGATTGTATTTATAATCAGTTTCTCAATAGGACCATTTATGGTCGCCGGCATTTCTGTCAAATGTTCTCTCTTGTATTCAGATTCTGTTGTGCGGAGACGATAAACTTTTACTGCGCATCTAGTTTCAATAGCTGCTTGCGGCTCCTCATCAAATAACAAAACACATCCCACGTTAGGATATTCAGCTCCATTGCGCTCTGAAATTAATCTTTGCTTTTTTAGAAATCTCTTTGGCTCCAGATTTGATCCTACTCTTTGCTTGTAGTCATCGAGGATAGGGGATTCGATAACCTCATCAAGGGCAACAGATTCAATAGCAACTCGCTCGTAAGGAGCAGACCCCTTTGAATAGGCCAAACTCGTCACTCGCTCACCTTTTATCTTAACCTTTCCAGCATTAAGCCGAACATAGCAATCACCTGATGCCGTATAATGGACCTTTGGGCTCTTAGGAATCGATATATGAAGAATTTGCCCTCCCTGAGGTAGGGATAGAAATTCAACTATTACATTCTCAACAGAAGGAATTGTTTGTTCGAGAAGCGTCGCCAGAAGTGCGTTGGCTTCCTCTTTTGCAGAAAATGGCTGGAGACGATTTCCTTGAAATTTTTATCTTCTACACCAACATATATTTCACCGCCATCGGCATTCGCAAATGCGACAAAAGTTTCTTGTAATTTTGCTGGCTGAATTTTGCAGCCTTTAGTATCAAAAAAATGATCTTCATCTGCATCAAGGATTTTTTGAAGCTCTCTACCATCTGGAATCCTTTCTTCAAACATGGCTTTCTCCTTAAATTAGAACTGATGAACGATAGCGTATGAGGCGTTATCTAACGATAAAAATCAATATAATGCGTGCTGAATCAGAAGGAAATTTGAGATTTTTCCGTGAGCCCTTCGGAATGTTCTTGATTTGTTCAAATTAATATAATACCCTTCAAAGCATAAAATAGAATACGGATTAAAATCATATTGGAATTCTTAAGAATAAATAATATTAAAAACGAGCTAACATGCGAAAATACTAGGTATTTTTGCCTTAGATTATCTATTAAAAACACAGTTTTTCAGGTTAAGTATTCTGATTTTCCTTGGATTTAAATCAGCTTTGATCGCGCTCTTAGCTATAGCCATCCTTGACGAGCTCCCTCCATGCCCCTCCCTATCCCCCTCCTCCCCGCCAACGTCCAGGGCTGGTTCCGGTCGCGGGGCTGGGAGCCGCACCCGCACCAGCTCGCCATGGTCGAGGCGGCGGCGGCCGGGGACAGCGCCCTGCTGATCGCGCCGACCGGCGGCGGCAAGACGCTGGCCGGCTTCCTGCCTTCTCTGATCGATCTGGCGGAGCGCCCGCGCGAGGGGCTGCACACCCTCTACATCTCGCCGCTGAAGGCGCTCGCGGTGGACATCCAGCGCAATCTGGAGGAGCCCGTCGCCGAGATGCGGCTGCCCATCCGCACCGAGACGCGCACCGGCGACACGCCAGAATCCAAACGGCGGCGGCAGCGGGCCAACCCGCCGCACATCCTGATGACCACGCCGGAAAGTCTGGCGCTGATGATCGCCTACGCCGACGCGGCGACGATCTTCCGGCACCTGCGCTGCGTCATCATCGACGAGTTGCACGCTCTGGCCGGGACCAAGCGCGGCGATCTGCTGGCCCTGGGGCTGGCGCGGCTGTCCCGGCTGGCGCCGCAGGCCCGACGGGTCGGGCTGTCGGCCACCGTGGCGGAGCCGGCGCAGCTGCTCGCTTGGCTGTCCAAGACCGGGCAGGCGGACGGCGGCGACGTGCGGCTGGTCACCGGGCGGGCCGGCGCCTCCGCCGAGGTGGAGATCCTGACGACGCGCGAGCGGCTCCCCTGGTCCGGCCGCATGGCCATGCACGCGCTGAAGGAGGTGTACCAGCGCATCCGCGCCCACCGCACGACACTGGTCTTCGTCAACACCCGCGCCCAGGCGGAGCTGGTCTTCCAGGAACTCTGGCGCCGCAACGACGACAGCCTGCCCATCGCGCTCCATCACGGCTCGCTGGCGGCGGAGCAGCGGCGCAAGGTCGAGGCCGCCATGGCGGCGGGCAAGCTGCGGGCGGTGGTGGCGACCTCCTCGCTCGACCTCGGCATCGACTGGGCGGCGGTCGATCTGGTGGTGCAGATCGGCGCGCCGAAGGGGGCGAGCCGGCTGGTCCAGCGCATCGGCCGCGCCAACCACCGGCTGGACGAGCCGAGCCGCGCCCTGCTCGTCCCCGCCAACCGGTTCGAGGTGCTGGAATGCCGCGCCGCCCTGGACGCCGTGGCGGCCATGAGCTTGGACGGCGAGCGGCCCCGCCCCGGCGGGCTGGACGTGCTCGCCCAGCACATGCTCGGCATGGCCTGCGCCGAGCCCTACCGCCCCGACGACCTGTACGACGAGGTGGTCTGCGCGGCGCCCTACGCCGGGCTGGCGCGGGACGAGTTCGACGACGTGCTGGACTTCGTGGCGACCGGCGGCTACGCGCTCGGCAACTACGAGCGCTTCCATCGCTTGAAGCTGCGCGAGGACGGGCGCATGGCGGTGGCCGGGCCGGCGGTGGCGCGGCAGTACCGCATGAACGTCGGGACCATCACGCAGGAGGCCATGCTGCGCGTGCGCCTGAGCCGCGGCCCGGTGCTGGGCGAGGTGGAGGAGCATTTCATCCAGGGACTTACCCCCGGCGACACCTTTGTCTTCGCCGGTCAGCTGCTGAAGTTCCTCGGCATCCGCGAGATGGAGGCGCAGGTCGCCAAGGGCGGCAGCGGGGAGCCGAAGGTTCCGGCCTACGCCGGCGGGCGGCTGCCGCTGACCACCGCCCTGGCCGACCGGGTGCGCGCCATGCTGGCCGACCCGGCGCAGTGGTCCGGCCTACCGGAGGATGTGCAGGAATGGCTGAGGCTCCAGCGCTGGCGCTCCGTCCTGCCGGCGCGCGACGGGCTGCTGGTGGAGAGCTTCCCCAAGGCGGGCAAGCGCTTCCTCGTCGTCTACGCCTTCGAGGGGCGGAACGCGCACCAGACCCTGGGGATGCTGCTGACCCGGCGGATGGAGCGGATGGGCTGCGGCCCGCTCGGCTTCGTCGCCACCGATTATGTGCTGGCGGTGTGGTCGCTGCGCACGCCGACCAACTCCAATGGGGACATGGACGGGCTGTTCGACCAGGACATGCTGGGCGACGATCTGGAAGCCTGGATGGACGAGTCCTCGATGCTGCGCCGGACCTTCCGCAACGTGGCGCTGATCACCGGGGTCATCGACCGCCGCCATCCCGGGCAGGAGAAGTCGGGACGGCAGGTCACCTTCTCCTCCGACCTGATCTACGACGTGCTGCGCAAGCACGACCCCGGCCATGTGCTGCTGCGCGCCACCCGCGCCGACGCGGCGGGCGGGCTGACCGACGTGCGGCGCCTGTCGGATTTCCTGATCCGGGTGAAGGGTCGCATCACCCACAAGGACCTCGACCGCATCTCCCCCCTCGCCGTGCCGGTCATCCTGGAGATCGGGCGGGAACGGGTGGACGGCTCCGCCACCGACGAGCTTCTGGAGCAGGCCGCCGCCGATCTGGTGGCCGAGGCGATGCCGGAGCTGGGGTCCGACGGTGACAGCCAAGGCCGCTTGACGTTGTGAGGGACATGGACACGACGATGACCCTGCGGGGCGCCGCCCTGGCCCCCGATGCCTCCGGCGCGCTGGTCTGGCCGGCGGAGCGGACGCTGGTGGTCGCCGACCTGCATCTGGAAAAGGGCTCCGCCTTCGCGGCGCGCGGGCGGATGCTGCCGCCCTACGACACGCGGGCGACGCTCGGACGGTTGGCGGATCTGGTGGAGCGGTTGGCCCCGGAGCGGGTGATCTGCCTCGGCGACAGCTTCCACGACCGCCGGGCGGCGAGCCGCATGGAGGCGGGGGACGTGGCGCGGCTGCGCGACCTGACCGGACGGGTGGCGGACTGGCTGTGGGTCACCGGCAACCACGATCCGGAACCGCCGGAGGGGTTCGGCGGGCGAATCCTGGACGAGCTGGCGCTCGGCCCGCTGACCTTCCGGCACGAGGCGGTGCCCGGCGCGGTGGGCGAATTGTCGGGGCATCTGCACCCGGTGGCCGCCGTCGTGGTGCCGGGCCGGCGGGTGCGGGAGCGCTGCTTCGCCTTCGACGGGGGAAAGCTGATCCTGCCGGCCTTCGGGGCCTTCGCGGGCGGGCTGAACGTGCTGGACCCGGCGGTGTCCGGCCTGCTGGCGGCGCGGTTCGAGGTGCATCTGCTGGCCCGCGGCAAGGTCCACCGCTTCCCGCGCAGCCGCCTCTCTCCCGACAAAGCGTAAAAAAGAAAAAGCCCGGAGAGTCGGGGGAACTCTCCGGGCGAGTGGTCCTGCCGGAACCGGCGGTGAGACGTCCGGCAGGAGGGACCTCGATGAAAAAGCAGAACGTCAGTTCGGCATCATGACCGTATCGATCACGTGGATGACGCCGTTGGACGCCATGATGTCGGGCTTCACGACCTTCGCGTTGTCCACCATCACGCCGCCCTTCGTCGCGTCGATGTCCACGGTGGTGCCCTGCACGGTCTTCGGCGATGCCGTCTTGCCGGCGATATCGGCCGAAGTCACCTTGCCGGACACCACATGATAGGTGAGTACGGAGCGGAGCTTCTCGCGGTTCTCCGGTTTCAAAAGATTTTCGACGGTGCCGGCCGGCAGCTTGGCGAAGGCCTCGTCGGTCGGGGCGAAGACGGTGAAGGGACCGTTGCCCTTCAGCGTGTCCGCGAGCCCGGCGGCCTGGACGGCCTGAACCAGCGTCTTGAACTGGCCCGCCGCGACGGCGGTGTCCACGATGTCCGCCGCCTTCGCGGATATGGCGGCGAGGGACAGCGGCAGGGCGACGGTGGCGGCGGTCAGCAGGCGTGACAGGCGGGACATGTGGTTTCCTCCGTTGATGGCGTCTCGTTCCTCCCCCGACCGTGGAACCGGCGCCGTCGGCCGCCGTGCCTCCGGCTCCACGTCGTGGCAGCGAAGGCGGAAATAGCGGCGCGGAAATCGCGGTCAATAGGATTTCCCCAGGAAAAATTTTTGCCGCCGTGGTGATCCGGAGCAATCGGCACCGCGTAGCAAGAGCCATTGACCGTGGTCATTGGCTGCGGCGTTTTGGCATGCCCGTTCTTCTGTCCATTTCCTTAAAGTTGGCCGATGACGACCGATCAATCCCCCATCCTCGTCTGGTTCCGCAACGATCTTCGCCTTGCCGACAACCCGGCGCTCAGCGCCGCGGCGGAGGATGGGGCGCCGGTCATCCCGGTCTACATCCGCGAGAAGGACGCCCACGATCCCTGGCTTCCCGGCGCCGCCTCCCGCTGGTGGCTGCACGGCAGTTTGGAGCGGCTGGGCAAGGCGCTGGCCAAGCTCGGTTCGCCCCTGGTGCTGCGCAGCGGCGACCCCGCCGCCGTTCTGGCGGCGCTGGCGGAAGAGACCGGCGCCGACACCGTGCTGTGCAACCGCCGCGCCGGCCCCACCGCCATCGCCCGCGATCGCCGGGTGGGCGAGCGGCTGAGCGCCCGCGGGGTGACGGTGCACCCCCACAACGCCGCTCTGCTCTTTGAGCCGGGGAGCATTCGCACCAAGTCGGACACGCCCTTCCGGGTGTTCACGCCTTTCTGGAAGGCCCTGCTGTCCATGCCGGAACCGCCCCACCCCACCCACGCGCCGGGCAAGCTGACGCCGCCGGCCAAGCCGGTGTCCAGCGAGTCGCTGAAGGACTGGGGCCTGCTGCCCACCGCGCCGGACTGGGCCGGCGGCCTGCGCGAACGCTGGGAGCCCGGCGAGGAGGCGGCGCGCGAGCGTCTGGCCGATTTCCTGGACGGTCCGGTCGCCGCCTATCCGGCGGAGCGCGACCGCCCGGACCATGACGGGACCTCCGCGATGTCGCCGCACCTCGCCTTCGGGGAGATCGGGCCGCGGCAGATCTGGCACGCCACCCGCCACGCCGCCGACCAGCGGCATGAACTGGCCGCCGGCGCCGAAGCCTTCCTGCGGGAACTCGGCTGGCGGGAGTTCAACCACCATCTTCTGCGCGAGGAGCCGGGCATTCCGGACACGCCGCTGGACGCGCGCTTCGCCCGTTTCCCCTGGCGGACCGACAAGGCGGGCCTGCGCGCGTGGCAGCGCGGGCGCACCGGCTACCCCATCGTGGACGCCGGCATGCGGCAGCTCTGGCAGACCGGCTGGATGCACAACCGCGTGCGCATGATCGTCGGCTCCTTCCTCATCAAGGACCTGCTGATCCCCTGGCAGGAGGGCGAGGCCTGGTTCTGGGACACGCTGGTCGACGCCGACATCGCCAACAACGCCGGCAACTGGCAATGGGTGGCCGGCTGCGGCGCCGACGCCGCCCCCTTCTTCCGCGTCTTCAACCCGATCCTCCAGGGCGAAAAGTTCGACCCGGAGGGCAACTATGTCCGACGCTACGTGCCGGAACTGGAAAAGCTGCCCAACCGCTGGATCCACAAGCCGTGGGAGGCGCCGGACGAGGCGCTGCGGCAGGCGGGGGTCAAACTCGGCAAGGACTACCCGCGGCCGATCGTCGACCACGGCACCGCCCGTGACCGCGCGCTGGCCGCCTTCCAGGAGATCAAGAAAGCCGGCGATTGATCGGCGCGGAGCCGTGAAACCCGGCCGTGTGTTTTCATTCCGCCTTCATGGGAGTGCAAAGAAACCGTCACAGGCCCCCGGTAAGGTGCGCCCGCCCAACCCCAAATAAATTTGCGGAAAGAGACGAGGCACACCGATGGACACGCATGACCTGCCCCAGAAGGGCACCAAGTATCTGACCTTCGAGGGCCGCGAGGACATCGGCTCCAACCCGTCCGAAAACCCGACCATGGGCGACGTCATCAACGCCCGCCTCGGCCGCCGCGACATGATGCGCGGCATGCTGAGCGGGGCCGCGGTCAGCGCCCTGATCGGCCCGGCCGCCCTGCTCTCCCCGACCCGCGGGGCCGAGGCCGCCGTGACCGGCGCCCCGCGCCCGGCCAAGGCCAGCTTCTCCTTCCAGGAAGTGGCGCACGGCGTGGACGCCGACCATCACGTGGCATCCGGCTACAACGCCGACATCCTGATCCGCTGGGGCGACCCGGTGGTGCCCGGCGCGCCGGCCTTCGACCCGATGAACCAGACCGCCGAGGCGCAGTCGAAGCAGTTCGGCTACAACAACGACTTCGTCGGCTACGCCCCGCTGCCGCTCGGCTCGCGGTCGCCGGACCGCGCCCTGCTCTGCGTGAACCACGAATACACCGACGAGGAGGTCATGTTCCCCGGCGTCGGCGTGGAGCAGCAGAAGGACAAGTTCGCCCGCATGACCAAGGCGCTGGTGGACATCGAGATGGCCGCCCACGGCGGCACCGTCGTCGAGATCCGCAAGGTCAGGGGCAAGTGGGTGACGGTGGCGGACTCCCGCTACAACCGCCGCATCACCGGCGAGACGGCTTGCGCCATCACCGGCCCGGCCGCCGGCCACGCCCTGATGAAGACCAGCTACGACCCGACCGGCACCATGGTCCGCGGCATGCTGAACAACTGCTCCGGCGGCATGACGCCCTGGGGCACCTGGCTGTCGGCGGAAGAGAACTTCAACGGCTATTTCTGGGGCAAGGTCGAGGACACCAACCCGAACGCCAAGGTGCTGAAGCGCTACGGCTTCCCCGGCGAATGGTACAACTGGGGCGTCCACCACGACCGCTTCGACATCGCCAAGGAGCCGAACGAGTCCAACCGCTTCGGCTGGATCGTCGAGATCGACCCCTACGACCCGACCTCGACCCCGAAGAAGCGCACGGCGCTCGGCCGCTTCAAGCATGAGGCCTGCCAGATCGCGCTCGGCAAGGACGGCACCGTGGTCGCCTACACCGGCGACGACGAGCGCTTCGACTATGTCTACAAGTTCGTCGCGGCGAAGAAGTTCGATCCAAGGAACCGCGCCGCCAACATGGACATCCTGGAGACCGGGACGCTCTACGTGGCGAAGTTCAAGGCCGACGCCTCGGTCGAATGGCTGCCGCTGGTCCACGGCCAGGGCCCGCTGACGGCCGAGAAGGGCTTCCCCGACCAGGCCACCGTCCTGATCAACGCCCGCCTCGCCGCCGACGCGCTGGGCGCCACCAAGATGGACCGCCCGGAGGACATCGAGGTCAACGCGGTGACCGGCAAGGTCTACGTCATCCTCACCAACAACTCCCGCCGCAAGCCGGAGCAGGTGGACGCGACCAACCCGCGCGCCGAGAACAACTGGGGCCACATCGTCGAGATCCTGCCGGACAACGGCAACCACGCCGCGACCAAGGCGGAATGGACGATCCTGGTGCGCGGCGGCAACCCGGCGGACGGGACGGTCGGCGCGCAGTTCCACGCCGACACCTCGGCCAACGGCTGGTTCTCCTGCCCCGACAACGCGGCGGTGGACCACCGCGGCCGCCTGTGGATCACCACCGACCAGGGCGAGAACTGGAAGAAGGCGTCCGGTACCGCCGACGGCGTCTGGGCCGTGGAAACCGAGGGCAACCTGCGCGGCCTGTCCAAGATGTTCTACCGCGTGCCGGTGGGCGCCGAGATGTGCGGCCCCTGCTTCACCACCGACGACAAGACCCTGTTCGTCGCCGTGCAGCACCCGGCCACCGACGGCGTCGATCAGTGGGAAGGCTTCAAGGGCAAGCTTTCCTCCTTCGAGGACCCGGCGACCCGCTGGCCCGACTTCAAGCCCAACATGCCGCCGCGCCCGTCGGTGGTCGCCATCACCAAGAAGGACGGCGGTGTGATCGGTCTCTGACCGGACGCATGATCGATCGTCCCATAATCCAGCGACACGCCTGAAAGGGCGGCTCCCGCGTCCGGGGCCGCCCTTCTTCTTTGTCTGGTGTCGGTGTCCGGCGATGTAATAAGATAACGCCATGACCACCGATCCCCATTCCACCGCCGGCCCGGCCTCCCGCCACGGGCACGACCACGCGCATTGCATCGCCGACGCGCTGACACGCGCCGACGCCCTGTGCGCGGAGCGCGGCGCCCGGCTGACCGCGCTCCGCCGGCAGGTGCTGGAGCTGGTCTGGAACAGCCACAAGCCGCGCGGCGCCTACGCCATCCTGGAGGACCTCAGCCAGCGCGAGGGCAAGGCCACCGCCCCGCTGACCGTCTACCGCGCGCTGGAGTTCCTGGTGGAGCACGGGCTGGTCCACCGCATCGAGTCGCTGAACGCCTACATCGGCTGCGCCGCGCCGGGGGCCGTCCATTCCGGGCAGTTCCTGGTGTGCGAGACCTGCGGCAACGCCGTGGAGATCGACGACCCGCGCATCCGCGCCGCCATCGGCACCATCGCCACCGAACATGGTTTCCAGGTCAGCCGCCCCACCGTCGAGGTGCGCGGCACATGCACCGACTGCCAGGAGAAGACCCCGTGACCGCCGCTCCCACCCCTGCCGCCCAACCGGCGCCCCGCCTGCCCGTCTCGGTGCTGACCGGCTTCCTCGGCAGCGGCAAGACCACGCTGCTGCAACGGCTCCTGCACCACCCCGGCATGGCCCGCACCGCCGTGGTCATCAACGAGTTCGGCGAGGTCGGGCTCGACCATCTGCTGGTCGCCAAGGCGTCGGAGAACATGGTGCTGATGGACAGCGGCTGCCTGTGCTGCACCATCCGCGGCGACCTCGTCGACACGCTGCGCGACCTGTTCCTGAAGCGCGTGCGCGGCGACATCCCGGAGTTCGACCGGGTGGTGGTGGAGACCACCGGCCTCGCCGACCCGGCCCCGATCATCCACACGCTGATGAGCGACCCGCTGCTGGCCGCCCGCTTCCGCCTGGACGGGGTCATCAGCACGGTGGACGCGGTGCACGGCGCCAGCCAGCTTGACCGCCAGCCGGAGAGCGTCAAGCAGGCCGCCGTCGCCGACCGCATCGTGCTGACCAAGACCGATCTGGCCACGCCGCACACGACGCTCGCCCTGTGCCAGCGCCTGTCGGCCATCAACCCGGCGGCGCCGCAGATCCCCGCCGCCTTCGGCGAGGTGGACCCCAAGCAGCTGTTCGACGCCGGCCTCTACAACCCCGACACCAAGAGCCCCGACGTGGCGCGCTGGCTCCGCGAGGAGGCGTACCGCGACGAGCAGGCCAAACATCATCATGGGCACGACCATGATCACGGTCACGACCACCATCACCATGACCACGGGCACGGCGACGCCTGCGGTCCCGACTGCGGTCACGACCACCATCACCACGACACCAACCGGCACGACGACCACATCCGCGCCTTCTGCATGGTGGTGGACGAGCCGATCCCGTGGAACAACTTCGTCGACTTCATGGAGGCCCTGATCGCCACCGGCGGGGAGAACCTGCTGCGCATCAAGGGGCTGCTGAACGTGAAGGAAAGTCCGCTGCCGGTCGTCGTCCACGGCGTGCAGCACATGTTCCACCCGCCGGTCCAGCTTCAGGAATGGCCCGGCGAGGATCACCGCTCCAAGATCGTCTTCATCACCCGCGACATTGGCGAATCGGTGATCCAGCCGATGTTCGACCAGTTCGTCTGGGGGGCGGAAGGGGCGGCCTGAGGGACGTCATTGCCCCCACCCCGGCCCTCCCCCGCTTCCGCAGGGGAGGGAGAAACAGTCCCCTCCCCTGCAAAGCGGGGGAGGGTTAGGGAGGGGGCATCACAGCCGCCTCACTTCACCTTGTAAAGCTGGAAATAACGTCCCTCCTGCACCAGCGTCAGATGCTCCGGCACCGGGTTGGCGCGGCCCGGCTCGCTGAACAGCACGTAGACGTAGCCGAAGCGCCGGGGCCAGTCGGCCCAGTAATGGTTGTCGCGCAAGCCCGGCTGGCGCACCGCGTCGGCGACGTAGCCGATGCGCGGCATGTAGGTGAAATCGCCGTCCAGGTCGGCATAGTCCGGCTTCAGCAACAGCACCTGCTTGCCGGGATGGGTGAAGGCGATCGGCACGAGGCTGGAGCGCTCCATCAGCGCCAGCACCGGCGCGTGGTGCAGGCCGAAGGACAGGGCGCGGTCGTCGGTGAACTGGGTGGCGCGGAAGATCGACTTGTGCAGCGTCTCGTCGGCGTAAGTGGCAAGCACCGTGCTGCCCGGCTCGATCCGCTGCAGGGACTGGCGCACCTCCTCCAGCAGCGGGTCCACCTTGGCCAGCCCCACCCCGGCGTCGGCGCTGCGCAGCAGCGACAGCGCGACCACCACCGCGAGGAAGCCCGCCCGCATGGCCGAGGTCGCCAGTTCCCAGCGCACGAAGCCCAGCGCGACGAAGGCGATGCCGATGGGCAGGCGGCTGTCGGCGAACCAGGAGCCGAACAGGACCAGCGGCATCGCCGCATAGACCACCAGCCCCAGCGCGATGGTGATGGCACCGACCGGATGCAGCCGCAGCGCCCCGCTCCACAGCCCCCAGGCGATGCCCAGCCCGACGGCGATCCCCGTCACATAGCCGACCGTGTCGGCGTAGCCGCCGAACAGGAAGTCGAAGCCCATCAGCTTCGCCGTGCCGACCCACAGCACCGCGTCGGCGAAGCCCGACGACGGGCTCATCAGCAGCAGCGGCGGCACGATCAGGAAGGGCAGACCGAAAGCCAGCGCGTCCGGCAGCGCCCGTCGCGGCTCGCGCCAGCCGCCGCTTTGCCACAACCGCCAGCCCTCAAAGGCCAGCAGCGTCAGCCCGTAGAGTCCGAGCGCGAACAGGTGCGAGATGAACAGCAGCAGCACGACGCCGAGCGAGGCCAGCCCGCGCTGCCAGGGCGCGCGCTCCCGCATGACAATCCAGCCGGCGATTCCCCACAGCGCCAACCCCAGCCCGAACAGGTAATTGAACAGGCCCATGTAGGTGGACAACGTGTAGAGGAACAGCCCGGCGGCCAGCGGCCCCAGTTCCACCCGCCCCCACACCGCGCGGTAGAGCGCGATGGAGCCGGTGACCAGCACCAGATAGCTGGCGGTGACGAACAGCCGGCTCGCCGTGTGCACGCCGATCAGCTTGGCCAGCGGCGGCACGACGATGTCCATCACCAGATTGGGAATGATCGCCCAGCGCACCATGTAGAATTGCGCCAGCGCCGGGTCCTGGTCCAGATGGGCCAGGGCGTACATGCGGGTGACGTGGTTGACGTAGTCGCCCAACGCCGGAATCTCGAACATCCAGACGGGGATCGAAGCCGCCACCAGGATCAGCAGGGCAGCAGGCCAGACATACACGGACTCGGCGCGCGACGCCGCCCGCCCGTCGAGGGTGAAATCCCTGAACATGCGGCCCCCCTTCAGACGCTTTTCGGATAGGACTGGGGCGGAACGGCGGGCGCCGCGGCCGTGGGGGACGCCTGCAGGTCCTGCGGATAGCGGTTCTGCAAGCCGGCCCGGTAATGGGTCCAGAAGCCGCGCAGCCCCTTCACGTCGGCGCGCCGGTGCAGGAGGTAATAGAGCGTGTATTTGACCATCATGCGGGCGATGGACTTGCGCTCGTAGGTGGCATGGATGTAGCCCATGTTGCGGAAGAAATAGGGAGCGCGGTTTTCCGGCATCTCCTCCACCGTACCCAGGAAACCGCCGGCCAGCGGGCGCTGGGTGCGGCGGTTGCGCGGGTGAACGTGCAGAGCGTGCACCGCCGTCCCGTCGCGCAGCCCGGCCCGGCGGGCGCGCAGCGTGAACTCCCACTCGTCGCCCCAAATGAACATCTCGCGCTTGATGTTGCCGATCCGCTCGAACACGCGGCGGCGCAGCAGGGTCCCGTTGAACAGCGCGATGGTGCCGGGCACGATGCCGTCCTGCGCCGCGGCGGTGAAGGCGTCGGCTTTGGTGAAGCCCTGCATGGTGAAGGCCAGATCGCCGCGATCCTCCGCCGCGACCACGGTCGGCCCGACGAGGTCGAGGTCGTGCCGCTCGCCCTGGCGCAGCAGCTCGGCGAGCGCGCCGGGCGCCGGAATGCCGTCGTCGTCGGTGCTCCAGATCCAGCGGGCGCCCAGCTCCAGCGCCGTGGCGAAGGCGGTGTGGTAGGCGCCGGCGGAGCCGATGTTGGCCTGCCGGACCACCAGAAGCTCCGGCATCACCACCCGCTGCTCGGCCAGCCATTCCGCGGTGCCGTCGCTGGAGCCGTTGTCCACCACGACGATGCGGTCGGGCCGCGGCTCCTGCCCATGGATGGCCGCCAGACAGGTCTTCAGCAGGGCCAGACGGTTGTGGGTCACCACCACCGCGACGACCGGCGTCTCCCAGGGCGTTTCCCGAGGCCGCTCCTGGGCTCCGGTGTCCAGCGTCCGGGGCGTCTGGGCTTCTGACATGCGGTTTCCGTCCTTCGTCTGAGCTTTGGGCGTCTGAGCTTCGGGCTCTCTGCCTCGGGGCATGCCTCGAAGAGGCCACCCCAA
The DNA here is from genome assembly GCF_001315015.1 of Azospirillum brasilense. NCBI lineage: Bacteria > Pseudomonadati > Pseudomonadota > Alphaproteobacteria > Rhodospirillales > Azospirillaceae > Azospirillum > Azospirillum brasilense. The sequence continues at coordinate 1,969,654 of NZ_CP012914.1, forward strand.
GTTTTTTGCTTTGCGAAGAGAGGGCAATGCCCCGGACGGAGAGGGGCGGCACCATTCGCATAGCCCATAAGGAGAAAAATCAGCTCAGACGCATCCAGCCGGTGCCCCACAACCACAAAACGGCGAATCCCATCGACAAAAGGGTCATCGGGATGCCGCAACGGGCGTGCTCCACAAAGCCGAGCCGGACGCCGGAGGCCGCCGCCCGCTCCACCACGATGATGTTGGCGAGGCTGCCGGGGATCAGCAGGTTCCCGGCCAGCGTGGACAGGATCGCCAGCCCGTAGAGCGCCCCTTCCGGCGGCGACGGCCAGGCGGCGAGCAGCAGGATCACCGCCGGCACGTTGCCGATGCTGTTGCTGGCCGCGAGCGCGAGCGGGGTCATCACCGCCAGCCGGTCGGGCAGCCAGCCGGCGGCCTCCAGCCCCGACACGAACTCGGCAGGCAGGCCGGTCAGCTTCAGCGCATGGTTGATGGCGAACAGCGCGGCAAAGAGCACCAGCAGATGCCAGTCCACCATGCCCAGCATGCCGCGCGAGGCCAGCCGCCGGCTGATCAGCATCGCCCCGGCGACCAGCAGCACGCCGATCTCGTGCGGCAGGTCGGTGGTGAACAGGCCGAGAAGCACGAGGGTGGCCACCACCGCCTTGCCGAGTTGCGCCCGGTCGAGCGTCACCGGCTCGGCCCCGCCCTCCCCGGTCGTATGGTCTTCCGGTTCGCCGAAGCGGCCCCGCCAGGCGAGCCACACCACGACGTACACCACCACGAGGCCGACCAGCGCCGGCACCCCGCAGACCGCCAGGAAGCGCCAGAAGTCCAGATGGCCCATCTGCCCGATCAGGATGTTCTGCGGGTTGCCGATCACCGTCGCCGCCGAGCCGGCGTTCGCCGCTCCGGCCAGACCGATCAGGTAGGGCCGCGGGTCCAGCCGGCGGGCCAGCAGGCCAACGCAGAGCATCGGCGTCATGGCGAAGACCACCACGTCGTTGGCGAGGATCGCCGACAGCCCGCCGCCCACCGCCACCGTCACCGCCAGCAACCGCGCCGGGGAGCGCGCCGCCTGCGCCACGCGCAGGGCGCACCAATCATAGAAGCCGCTGGCCGCATACTGGGCGGACAGCACCATCAGCCCGAACAGGATGAACAGGGTCGGGAAGTCGATGGCCTCCGTCACTTGCCCCGATTCCAACGCCCCGATGGCGAGCAGCAGGATCGCCGCGACCAGCGCAATGCCGGTGCGGTCGATGCGCAGGCCGGGAAAGCGCCCCAGCGCCATGCCGACATACGTGATGACGAACAGCGCGACGACCGTCAGCGTCATGGGGGGGACGGTCAGGGAAAAAGCGGGCATGGATGGGGGATTCGCTGCGGGGTGGAGGAGGCCCCTCTATAACGGTCCGGCACCGGGTCAGGCCAGAGGCGCCAAGCCGAGGTCAGGCCAGCGTGACCGTCATCCCTTCCCGCGCGGCGAAGCAGTCCGGAAACACCGCCTGGGCCGCCGCCTCGATGGCGGTCATGACGGCGTCGTCATGGTCGGGGTCGTGGTGGAACAGCACCAGTTGCTTGACCCCCGCCGCCTGCGCCAGCCGCACGCCCTCGGTCCAGGTCGAGTGCCCCCAGCCGATGCGGTTCTGCCACTCCTCGTCCGTGTAGGTGCTGTCGTAGAGCACGAGGTCGGCGCCGTCGATCAGGTCGAGAATGTTGCGGTCGGGATGGCCGGGCACATGCTCCGTGTCGGTCACGTAGGCGAAGGACTTGCCCAGATGCTCGATGCGGTAGCCGGTGGCGCCGTCCGGATGGTTCAACAGCGCCGTGCGGACCTGAACCCCCTCGCCCAGCGCGAAACGGTCCCCCGCCGTGATCTCGTCGAAAACGATGTTGCTTCCCATGGTGCGCATCGGCACCGGGAACAGAGGACGCTCCATCTGCCGCGCCATGGTCGCTTCGATGCCCGGATTGCCCTTCAGATGACCGGAGACGATGCGCAGGTGAAAGCCCTTGCTGTAGGCCGGGGCGAAGAAGGGAAAGCCGCAGATGTGGTCCAGATGGGTGTGGCTCATCAGCAGGGTCGCCTCGGTGGCGCTCTCCTTCAGCAGGCGCTTGCCGAGCATGCGGATGCCGGTGCCGGCGTCGATGACGATGCGCTGGTCACCCGCCTGGACCTCCACGCAGCTCGTGTTGCCGCCGAAGCCCATATGGGAGGGCAGCGGGCAAGGGACCGTGCCCCGAACCCCCCAGAAGGTCACCGAAAAGCCCATGCCGCCCTCGAGATACCGATCTCCGGACCACCGCGCAGCGCCGAGCTTGGCCGAGCCTGCCGGGCGGGGACCGTTAAGACGGCATTTTAGCATGGTTTTCGGTTTACGCGGTGACGACCGTCACAGCCCCGCCGGTTCCAAAGAGGGAGCCCGCCCCCTTCCGGATTGGACCAGGACGATGCTCCTGGGTCAGCCACAGGATCGTCAACTGGTCCACAGGATGCTTTCGATAAAACGCTCACAGGACCGGCGATGATAGCAGCCGGTGCAGCCCGTGTCGGGACAGGCCAGCCCGGCTTTCAGAACGGTCAGCCCATCCACCAGCCGGTCTTTGGTGGCCTGATCGATGACGTCCGCCACAAGCACGTCGCGGATCGCCTCCGCGACGAGGTCGTCTTCCTGTTCCGGTACGGTCACGATCTGCCTGAGAGCCTGCATGCGAAGCACCTTTCCGTGGTTCAACTGCACCACAGGGGTGTTTCGCCAACATTTCAGGCGGGCTGTTCAAAAGAATCGAATTGCTGCAATACGACACGTCTATTCGCAAGAGCCGACCGAATCCTGAACGATCACACCGAACCAACCAAGTCCGTTGTAGGTTTCATAGCCGGGAGTCACGGCGAAACCCACCACGCGCCTCTGCTCGTCGGAATAGCTGCCGTGACCGTGGCCGCCGGTGCGCAAGGGAAAGCTTTCCGTCAGGACACCCCTGCGGTCGGAGGCGGCGATCACACGGTGGCGGCTGTCCACCAGAAGACAGCGGCTCCGGGAACGCTCCTCGTCGGTCAGGCGAACGGAGTCGACCACGCTCTGGGATTGCTTCTGCCAGTCGAAGAAAACCCCCAACACGCCGATGACGGGGCCGCTCTCCTCGCCGCCGGCCCGGATGGCCGTGGCGTAGGTGGCGACGGTCGCGCGCTCCAGAAGATCGCTGGTGCCGATGTCGGCCACCGCGAACTCGGTACCGCTGCGGGTCGCCATCGCCTCGCGGAACCAGGACTCGGACGCGACCGAGCCGCCCACGGCGCGGCGGTAGCGATCGGGCCGTCCGTTCGCCAGAACCACGCCCCTGGCATCGATGACCCAGAGGTCGAGATAGACCGTGTAGGCGCCCAGGATGACGCCCAGCCGCTGCGCCGCGTGGCGCCGGTTGGCCTCCGACGGATCGGCGGCGCAATCCACCATGGCACTGTCGGTGGCCCACCATCGTACATCGCAGGACCGCTCGTACAAATTGCGATCCATGATGTCGATCATGTTGAGCGCCAGATCGGCAAGGCGTCCGCCGCGCAACTGCGAAACCAAACGGTTGCCAAGCGTGTTCAACTCGTCGGTCTGCACCGCCATCTGGGCGCGCAGTTCCCCGCCAATGCCGGTGATCCGCTCAGAGATGGCCTTCACCTCCTGGGCCACCACGGCGAAGCCGCGCCCGGCCTCCCCGGCACGCATCGCCTCGATCAAAGCGTTGAGCGCCAGGATCTTGGTCGTGTTCGTAACGGCCTGGATCTCATCCATCTTGCGCGTGGCAAGATCGGACACGGCGCGCGACAACGCCACGATACGCTCGGGCATGAACATCACCTCCAAGGATTATCGGTGACGACCCCCAAGGACGACCGAACAGCCACTCGTCGGCTGGTTCAATCATCCGCAACCCACCCGAGCGGCATTGAATCCACGCAATCACAAATCCGCAACACGGAATGCCAACCGGAATTGCGCCGCCCCCTGCGGCGCAATGTCATCCCCCGGTATGCGAATACGGGACGGGTCAGACCTTGTAGGCCAGACGCAGGCCACCCCAATGGCGTCCGCGTACGGTGATCGGAGCGGACACGTCCTTCATCAGGGCGTACTGGCCGCCCCCCATGTCGCGCCGGTAGGTCTGAAGCAGGAACGGCTTCGTGCTGCGCCCGGCGGCCAGACCGACGCGGTCGTTGAAGATGCGGCGGTTGCGGCAGTTGGCCGCGTTCCATGTCGGGTCAGCCCCTTGCGGTTGACTGAACCTTCGGTTGTGGGTCGGCAGATAACCGTTGGAATCGACGGCCACGCAAAAGACGATGCGTTCACTTTGCCCCAGCAGCGAATCGAGCACCCTCGGCAGCATGCGGTCGCAGAACTCCGTGAAGCGGGTCATGTGCTGCTGCGGGTTGGAACCGGGGATGGGCTGGTAATTGCTGTCGAACAGGTCGCCTTCCCGCACCTCGCCGCGCGCCAGCGCGTCCTCGAAATCGGCGGAGATGCGCGACGCGGCGTCGGAGACCATGCGGATGAAGGGCGTGTCCACCGTCTCCACGTCCAGTTCGGCGGTGATGCCGATCAGCCGTTCGCTCATCCCGACCAGCGTGTTCACGCGGTCGCGCGCCTGGGCCAGATTGTCGCTGGACAGCTGCACGCCGACCGCGAGGTCGTCGATCTCGTGCTGAAGCTCGTCGCAGTTGGCGCCGATCTCGGAGGAGGCCGCGTCGATCTTGTCGGTCTCGCCGTTCAGCTCCGACATGGCGCGCCCGACGGTCTCGATGACGGCGCCGATGGCGGTGGTGCCCTCGCTCACCGCGCGGGCCTTGCCGGCGCTGGCCGCGCTTTCGGCCATCAGGCGCTGCGCCTGGTCGTTGAGGTATTTCAGCGTGGCGTCGATCTCCGTCGTCGCCTCGCTGGTTTTCTTGGAAAGGGCCTTCACCTCGTTCGCCACTACGGCAAAGCCGCGCCCGGCCTCGCCGGCACGGGCCGCCTCAATGGTCGCGTTGAGCGCCAGCAGGTTGGTCTGCTTGGCAATGACGAAGATTTCCTTGGCGACCCGGCCAACGCGGTCCAGCGCCTCCTGAAGGCCGGCGATCTGCCCCTCGATGCCCCCCACCGCGGCGACGAGGGCATGGATGTCGTCCATCGAGCGTTGCACCCGATCATGGGAGGATTCGACTTCCTGCCGGGCCTGCTCGGTCACGGAACGCGCCACGGTCGCGGCGGCGGAGATGCGTTGCGTGCTCTCCGACATCTTGTTCCCGGTGCCGCGCAACTGCGCGAAGACGTTGGCCTGATGGCCGAGGCGGCCGTTGACCTCCTCCACATGGCCCGCGATGTCCGCGATCTCGATGCCGAGATTGCCCGCTTCGGTGGCAATGTCCGCGATCAGATGAGAGCGGCCGCCGATCGCACTGTCCATTTTCCCGCCATCCGTTTCACAAGAATGCGCAGAGCGCTAAAATCCAATGCAATTATTACCGAACCCTTACAATTGCGCAACGGAGGAAGGGTCATTCTAAAGGGCAATATGCTCAATTATTGCGCGCCGGTAACCCGCTCGCAACCGAAGGCGGAGAAAGCGTCAACCCGCACCGTCCTCGCCGACGCGTCCATCCGCGATGCGGTGATCCAGCCTCTCGTCCTGCAAACCAGCGGGCTCCTGGTGGATCAGCACCTCGGCGCCTGGGAAGGCCTCCCGCAGGCTGGCCTCCACCCGGTCGGTGATATCGTGCGCCCTGGCGACCGACAGCAAGGGGTCGAGTTCCAAGTGCAGTTCGATGAAGGCGCCGATGCCGGAGCTGCGGGTGCGCAGATCGTGCATCCCCGCGACGTCCGGTTGCGCCATCACCAGCGCCGCGATGCGCTCCCGCTCCTCCGCCGGCAGTTCGCGGTCCATCAGGACATTCAGCGCCTCCCGGGCGACCTTGCGGGCGCCGTAGAGCAGGAAGGCGGCGATGCCCAGACCGAACAGCGGGTCAAAGGCGCTGATGCCCGTCCATCCGGTCAGCAGGATCGCCAGGATGACCGCGGCGTTCATCAGCAGGTCACCGGAATAATGCAGCCGGTCCGCCCCCACCGCGACCGAGCCGGTGGCCGTCACCACATGGCGCTGGAAGGTGATCAGGCCGGCGGTCAGCAGGATCGACAGCAGCATCACGGCGATGCCCACCGCCCCCTCGCCCACCGGCTGCGGGGTGATGAGACGGCGCACCGCCTCGATGGTCAGGAAGAGGGCGGAGCCGCCGATGAAGGCGGCTTGGGCCAGCGCGGCCAGCGCCTCCGCCTTGCCGTGGCCGAAGCGGTGCGCCTCGTCCGGCGGGCGCAACGCCGTCCGCACCCCCAGCAGCGTCACCACCGAGGCCATCATGTCCGTGCTGGAATCGATCAGCGACGACAGGATGCTGACCGAGTCGGTCGCCAAATAGGCCGCCAGCTTCGCCAGGATCAGCGTGAGGGACACCGACACGCTGGCGTAGGTGGCGTACCGGCGCAGCCGGTGCAAACGCGCTTCGCTCATGAGCGTCTTCTTATGCGATGACGACACCGGTCCTTTACGGGAAAAGACGTTCCGTCGTCCAGCGCGCCGGCTCCTGCGCCGCCGGGTCGCCCTCGCGCAGATACAAAATCCGCTCGTGCAGGCGGAAGGGGCGGTCCTGCCAGAACTCAATTCGCCGTGGCAGGATGCGGAAGCCGGTCCAGTGCGGCGGGCGGGGAACGGCGCCCAGGCCGAACTTGGCGGCGAACTGCGCGACCCGCTTCTCCAACTCAAACCGGCCCTCCAGGGGGCGCGACTGCTGCGACGCCCAGGCACCGATGCGGCTCTCCCGCGGGCGGCTTTCGAAATAGGCGTCCGCCTCGGAGTCGGACACCTGTTCCACCGCGCCCTCGACGCGGACCTGGCGCTTCAGCGTCTTCCAATGAAAGCACAGAGCGGCGTTGGCGTTGGCCAGAAGCTGCTCGCCCTTACGGCTTTCCGTGTTGGTGTAGAAGACGAATCCGCGCGGATCGACACCCTTCAGAAGCACCATGCGCACCGACGGCGCGCCCTGCGCATCCGCGGTGGCCAGTGCCATGGCGTTGGGATCGTTGATCTCGCTGCGGGTGGCCTCGTCCATCCAATCCTGAAACAGGGCGTACGGGTCCCGGTCGTTGGATTCGCTCATTGTCCCCTCGTCGCGCGGCCGTAGGCCCATAGTTTCAACGTTGGGTTTCGGCGCCGTTCCCGGCGTCTTCCCAGTTCACAAATATGCCCAATTCACAGATAGGATAGCCTCGCATATATGAGTGTCCACCGGTGCGCCAGAAGCAAGGCATGCCGGCTCCCAACCTTTCGAGGCAGCATCGATGTTCGTGAAGAAGCTCGTCCCGGCGGCGATGGCGATCGCCCTGCTTGCGGGTTGCGTCAGCACCTCTCAGGAAGCCACCAAGAACGCGGAAACCGTCGGCGGCCGAATCTCGTCGACCTATGGCAACGCCTCGGGCAAGGTCGCGTCCTCGGGCACCGGCCCGCTGCTGGGTGCCTTCATCGGCGGCGCGGCGATCCAGCCGTCGGACGCGGCGGCCGCCGAGACCGCGGCCAAGCGCGCCTACGCCGCCCCGGTCGGCGACAAGATCGGCTGGACCAACCCGGCGACGGGCCATTACGGCTCGCTGACCACGACGCGTGAGGGCTACAACAACGCCGGTCAGTATTGCCGTGAGTTCCACCAAACGGTAACCACAAAGAGCCAGACCGAATTGGCCTACGGAACCGCTTGCAAACAGGCCGACGGTACGTGGAAGATCGTCGCCAATTCGTAACGCCGCATCCCCGGGCTTCGGGGTGGAATAACTCTGTCTGTGGAAAGCATGCGTGACCCTTATCAAATCCTCGGCCTCCCCCGCTCCGCGAGCGCCGACGACATCAAGAAGGCGTACCGTAAGCTCGCCAAGGAGTTTCACCCCGACCTGAAGCCCGGCAACGCCTCGAACGAGGAGCGCTTCAAGGAAATCTCAGCGGCCTACACGCTGCTGTCGGATTCCGACAAGCGCGCCCGCTTCGACCGCGGCGAGATCGACTCCTCCGGCCAGGAGCGGCACCATGGCTTCGGTGGCCGCTCCCGCGCCAACGCCGGACGCAGCCGCGCCTACAGCGGGGCCGGCGGCGGTACCGGCGACGACTCCTTTTTCGGCGGCGAGGACTGGTTCTCGGACCTGTTCAGCGGCGGGCGCAAGCGCGGCGGGACGGGTGGCGGCGCTGGGAGTGGGACCTCCGGCGGCTCCCGGTCGCGCGGCAGCGACATCAATTATTCGGTCTCCGTGCCCTTCATCGAGGCGGCGCAGGGCACCAAGCGGCGCATCAGCCTGTCCAACGGCAAGAGCATCGACGTCGCCGTCCCGCCGGGGACGGAGGATCAGGCCAAGCTGCGGCTGAAGGGCCAGGGGCTTCCCGGTGCCGGCGGCTTCGGGGCCGGGGACGCCATCGTCGAGGTCCATGTCGAGGCGCACCCCTTCTTCACCCGCCAGGGCTCCGACATCCATGTCGAGGTGCCGATCACCCTGAACGAGGCCGTTCTCGGCGCCACCATCCGCGTGCCGACCGTCAGCGGTCCGGTCGCGCTGAAGGTCCAGCCGGGTGCCAACACCGGCTCCACCCTGCGGCTGCGCGGCAAGGGCGTGATGAACCAGGCGACCAAGCAGGCCGGCGACCAGTATGTGAAGCTGAAGGTCGTCCTCCCCGACCCGCCCGACGCGGAGCTGGTCAAGTTCATGGAGGAATGGTCGCGGACGCGCAGTTATGACGTGCGCAAGAAGGCCGGCCTGGAGTGACTCCGGGCCGTTAACCCTCTCCTTACTTTTGGGTCAAAGAAAAGTCCTGGACCGAATGCGGTTGATGCGGGGCGGTGGCGCCTTCATCAATGATGGTGATGTGCCGGAAACGGTTTTCACCGCCTTCGTAGGACGCCATGCCGCCGATCCCGAAAAAGTACCTGACCGCCGCCGCCGTTGTTGCTGCGCTTCTGCTTGGCTGGTTCGCCTTCGCGGCCTGGACCGACTACGCGCGCGACGGCGCCGAGGAGGTCGCGACCTACAGCGACTTGGTGGCGGCGGCCGAACGGGGGGACATCGCCTCGGTCACCTTCCGCGGTGACGGGGCGCACGCCGTCACGCCGGACGGCCAGCGGCTGCGCGCCGTCGTTCCGGTCACTGACGACCTGCTGAAGGAATTGCGCGGGCGGAAGATCGCCATCGCCTTCGAGGAGGAGGCCGGCGGACTGGTCTCCGGCACCGTTTCCGTCCTGGAGAAGCTGGCCCCCTTCCTGGTGATCGGCCTGCTGATCGGCGCGCTGCTGCTCAGCGGTGGGCAGTTCCTCGGCGGCAGCCGCGCCACCCGCGTCCGCCCGCGCGACACCGGCACCGTCTTCGCCGACGTCGCCGGCGTGGACGAGGCGAAGGACGAGCTTCGCGAAACCGTTGAGTTCCTGCGCGACCCGCGCCGCTTCGCCATGGCCGGCGCCCGCGTGCCCAAGGGCATCCTGCTGGTCGGCCCGCCGGGCACCGGCAAGACGATGCTGGCGAAGGCCGCGGCCGGCGAGGCCGGGGTGCCCTTCTTCACCGTCTCCGGTTCCGACTTCGTGGAAATGTTCGTCGGGCTGGGTGCCGCGCGGGTGCGCAGCGTCTTCAAGACGGCGCGGGCCGCCGCCCCCTGCCTGCTCTTCATCGACGAGGTCGACGCCCTGGCCGGCAAGCGCGGCGAATCCAATTCCCATTCGGAGCGGGAGCAGACCCTGAACCAGCTCCTGGTCGAGATGGACGGCATCGTGAACGGCGGCGTGGGCGGCGGCGAGGTGGTGGTGATCGCCGCGACCAACCGCGCGGAGATGCTGGACCCCGCCGTGACCCGGCCGGGCCGCTTCGACCGCCACATCCATGTCGCGCTGCCCGACGTCGCCGGGCGCGAGGCCATCCTCGGTGTCCACACCGGCCGGCTGCACCTCGCCCCCGACGTCTGCGTCCGCACGGTGGCGCGGGGCACGCCCGGCTTCTCCGGCGCCGAGCTGGCCAACCTGACCAACGAGGCCGCCCTGTCCGCCGCGCGCAACGGGCGCGTCATCGTCGGCATGGCCGATTTCGAGGCGGCGAAGGACCGTGTCCTGATGGGCAACGAGCGGCGCAGTCTCGCCCTCTCCAGCCACGAGCGGCGCCTGACCGCCTATCACGAGGCCGGTCACGCGCTGGTCTCCATCCGCTGCCCGGAGGCTGACCCCATCCACAAGGCCACCATCATCCCGCGCGGCCGCGCGCTGGGCATGGTGGTGCGGCTGCCGGAGGGCGACCGCGTGTCGGTGTCGCGCGCCAAGCTGCTGGCCGACATCGCCGTCGCCATGGCCGGGCGGGCGGCCGAGGATCTGGTCTTCGGCCCGGACGCCGTCACCACCGGGGCGGAGGCCGATTTCCGCGCCGCCACGGACCTCGCCCGCCGCATGGTCACCGCCTGGGGGATGAGCGACGCCATCGGCTATGTCGCCCACGCCGGCAACGATCCCGCCGTCGTGCGCTCGGAGCGCACCGCCTGGCGCATCGACGAGGAGGTGCGCCGCATCACCGACGAGGGGATGGAGCGCGCCCGCCGCATCCTGGTCGCCGACCGCGCCGCGCTGGAGCGGATCACCGCCGCCCTGCTGGAGCGCGAGACGCTGAGCGGCGAGGAGATCGGCGCGCTTGCGGAGGAAGAACGGGAAACGGAGGCGGCCTGATGGCGAAATTTCTCGTTCACATTCAACGACAAACATTGCCGCATACGCGCATACATTGGTAAAATGCCGTAGATTTTTCGCACAGTGCGATCAGCATCGGGGCTGAGGATGGCAAAAGCGGTTGCCCGCCGGACGGTACTGGCCTTGGCACTCGCCGGATGGGCGGCGAGCGGCCTGCCGTCGTCCGGCTTTGCCGCGACTGCCGAGTCCACACCCGCCGAGTCCGCGGCCGCTCCGGTGACCGTCAAGGTCGGTGGCTACGAGTTTCCTCCCTACGTCACCGAGTCCGGCGGCGGCGTTACGCAGGCCCTGCTCGACCTGTTGAACGCGGAGCAGAGCGACTTCCGATTCGAGCTGGTCCGCACCTCCCCCCAGCGGCGCTACGAGGACATGGAGCGGGGCCGCTTCGACATGATCGCCTTCGAAAGCCTCGCCTGGGGCTGGAAGGGGCGCCCCGTGGAGGCGTCGCGGGTGTTCCTGCGCGACGCGGAGGTGTTTGTCGCCAAGGCCGGCCCAGGCATGGACCAGGGCTATTTCGACCGGCTGGACGACAAGACGATCCTGGGACGGCTCGGCTATCATTACGCCTTCGCCGGCATGACCGCCGACCCGGAGGTTCTGGAGAAGCGCTTCAACACCCGGCTGACCGTCACGCATGAGGGCAACGTGCGCAGCGTCGCCGCCGGGCGCGCCGCGCTGGCCATCGTCACACGCTCCTTCCTGGCGCAATTCCTGAAGGCCAACCCCGACATGGCGCCGCACCTCCTGGTGTCCGACCGCACCGACCAGATCTACGAGCATACCATCCTGGTCCGCCGCGACGGCCCGGTCGGCATCGGCTGGGTCAACGGCACGCTCGACCGGCTGGAGCGCAGCGGCGTCCTTCCGGCGCTGTGGGTCCGGCAGGGAATCGCCCCGTGACCGAGTTGCGCGCCCTCGCCGATGGTCGGCGCGACCGTTCGCTGCTGACCCGTGTCGGCAGCATCATCCTGGTCACTGCTGCCGCCGTGGGGGTGGTCGCCGTGGCCGTGTCGGCCAACATCGTGGAGCACCAGCAGTTCTCGGCGCTGACCAAGCGGGCGCAGTTGGTCGCCGCCATGCAGACGGACGCGCTGGCCAACCCGATCTGGGAAATCGACGACCGCGCCGTCCGCAACATCATCGATTCGCTGCGCGAGCGCGACCCGGCCATTCTCGCTGTCTCCGTCTTCGAGCCGGGGCACAGCGAGCCGATGGCGGTGTCCGGCAATCCCAGGACCTCCGCCGACTCCACCACCATCGAAAAAATCATCGACCTGCGGGGGCGCGACGGGGTGACCCGGCAGGTGGGGACGCTGCGCCTGCTCTATTCGACGGAGGAGGTCCATCGCAACACGCTGGAGGCGCTGCTGCCGGTGGTCGGGCTGCTCCTGCTGTCCCTGGTCACCGCCATCGCCATCATCAGCGTCATGCTGAACCGCGTCGTGCTCCGCCCGCTGCGGCGGCTGACCCAGGCGACCCAGGCGGTCTCCCGCGGCGATTACGGCGCCCGCCTCGCCACCGAGCGGGAGGACGAGATCGGCGTCCTGACCAAGACTTTCAACCGCATGGCCGAGACGGTCCAGGACTACACCCAGACCCTGGAATCCCGTGTTCAGGAACGGACGGAGGCGCTGGCCGACATCAACCGCCGCATCATGGACAGCATCAACTACGCCCAGTTGATCCAGTCCTCGATCCTGCCGAAGCCGGAGGTGCTGGAGGGCGGGCTGGCCCAGCATTTCGTCCTGTGGCGCCCGCGCGACGTGGTCAGCGGCGATTTCTACTACTACCGCGAGGTCGAGGACGGCTTCCTCATCGGCGTGGCGGACTGCACGGGCCACGGGGTTCCCGGCGCCTTCATGACCATGACCGCCAGCGCGGTGCTGAACAATGTGGTGGACGGCATGGGCGCCGCCGATCCCGCCGCGCTGCTCGCCACGGTGGACGACAAGGTGCGGGCGGCCCTGCACCAAGATGGCGACGCGGCAAGCTGGGAGGGTGGCTTCGACAACGGGTTGGATCTGGCGCTGTGCTACGTCCAGCCGGCGCAGCGGCGGCTCGTCTATGCCGGCGCCCGCCTGCCCCTGGCCGTTGCCGGCCCCGATGGGTTGACCGAGATCCGCGCCGACCGCCGCAGCCTGGGCTACCGCGCGTCCGGCCCCACCCCGGCCTTCACGAACCACAGCCTTGAGCTGCGGCCGGACCAGACCTTCTACATCTGCACCGACGGGTTGACCGACCAGTGCGGTGGGGAGCGCGGGAGGAGCTTCGGCAAGCGCCGGCTGCACGGTGTGGTCGAGGAATGCAGCGCGCTGTCGCTCGACCGGCAGAAGGAATCCATCGAAGCGAGCCTGTCCGGCTTCCAGGGCGACCGTCCGCAGCGCGACGACATCACCATGATCGGCTTCCGCGTTCGGCTGGCCGGCGATCCCTCAGCCCCGACACGGAACACCCTGTGGGAAATCGCGTAACTACCCTTGAGAGGATTGGGTAATAGTGCAGCAAGGGACCATCGCGGGCGGAAGTCGCTCGACCTACCATTCGACTTCATATAGTTTCCGCGCCGGCCCTATGAACAATAAGCACCGGTAACGGGGGAGCAAAGGGGATGGCGGCCGTTACGATCGTTGTCGTCGAGGACGAGGCGTCTCTGCGACGTGACATGATCGAGTACCTGCGCAGTTGCGGCTTCGACGCGATCGGAGCGAAGAATGGACGCGAACTGGACGAGCAGATCGCGTCACGCCCGGTATCCTTGGTTGTTCTGGACGTCAACCTTCCGGGTGAGGACGGGTTCAAGATCGCCACGCGGCTGCGCGAGAATCCCGCCATCGGAATCATCATGGTGACCGCCCGCGGCTCCACCGTGGACCGGGTGGTCGGGCTGGAGTTGGGTGCCGATGCCTATCTGGTGAAGCCCGTCGAGATGCGTGAGTTGGAAGCCCAGGCCAAGGCCCTGCTCCGCCGCCTGGAGACGAGCAACGGCAACGCCACCCCGCCGGCCCCGCAATCCTCCGGCCAACCCGCGATGGACGAGGGCAGCTGGATTCTGGACGCCACGGCTTGGGCGCTGACCAGCCCGGCAGGCGTGCGCGTCAGCCTGACGAGCATGGAGATGAAGCTGGTTTCCCTGCTGGCCGGACAGGCCCGCCAGCCGGCGACTCGCGACCAGATCTCCGTGGCGCTCTACAACCGCCGCTGGAACCCCGACGATCGCTCCATCGACACGGTGGTCGGGCGCCTGCGTCACAAGGTGGAGAACGCGATCGGCGAAACCGCTCCGGTCAAGTCGGTCCACGGTGTTGGTTACGTGTTCTCCGCCCCGGTCCGGGTGATCTGATTCTGTTCAGGCGGATGCGTCGTCCGGAGGCGTGTCCTTCGGGAAGGTCAGGACGAAGCGCGTTCCCTGCCCCGGCGCGCTGTCCACGGAAATCGTCCCCTTCAGCGCACCAACCGCCAGATTGTGCACGATGTGCAGGCCAAGCCCGCTGCCCCCCTCGCCGCGGCGGGTGGTGAAGAACGGATCGAAGATCCGTGGCAGATGGTCCGGCGGAATGCCCCGCCCGTCGTCGGTGTAGACCAGCCGCACGGTGCCGGGTTCCGGCTCGTCCACGGCGATCGACAGGGCCCCACCCTGCCCGTCCGCGCCCTGTGCGTCGACGAAGGCGTGGGTGACGGAGTTCATCACGAAATTGGTCAGGATCTGCGACAGGGCGCCCGGATAGGTGTCCACCACCAGCCCGTCGGGGCAGGACACGGCGATGGTGTGCTTGCCTTGACGGAGCTTCGGCTCCAGGCTGACCAGCGTTTCCTGGATGTAGCGGTTGAGATGCACGACGCGCCGTTCGGCGCTGGCACGATCCACCGCCACCTGCTTGAAGCTGGCGATCAGCTTGGCCGCCCGCTCGCAATTGGTGAGGATCAGCGCCGTCGTGTCCGTGGCCGTGGCGACGTAGCGGGTAAAATCCGCCTTGCTCAATTCCCCCGACTGGGCACGCCCGCGCAGCCGCGCCGTGGCGTCGGACAGATGCGACGCGCAGGACACGGCGATGCCCACCGGCGTATTGATCTCGTGGGCCACCCCGGCCACCAGGGCGCCCAGGGACGCCAGCTTTTCGGCACGGACCATCGCCTCCTGCGCCTCGCGCAGGTCGGACAGCGCGGTTTCCGCCTCCTGCCGGCGGCGCTCCAACTCCTGGTTGGCGGAGCCGAGTTGCGCCTGGAGCCGGTCGCTGACCCGGACCAGCCGGCGCTGTTCACGTGTGCTGCGCTGGAACGCCTCCACCAGCGCCTCGAAGTCGGCGCGCAGTTCGGGCGCAGCAGCGCCCAGCCTCTCCCCCAGAAGGCGGGCCTGCTCGATGGCCTGCTCCTCGGCGGCGAAGAGGTTGAAGGTCATGACGCCCCGTCTGCGGGAATCTGTTTCAGAGTGAAGGCGACATGATGCAGATCCTCGGAGAAATCCTCGCCCAATTCCTGCATGGAATCGTCGTTCTCCTCGTAACACCAGGTGACGGAGATGCTGCGCCCGTCGCTGGCCGCCGTCTCCAGCATCTGGAAGATGTTCATCAGGGCCTTCGCGCTGGAGCTGTTGAAGTACAGCAGCTCCATGTCGAACCGGATGGGATGACCGCCCGCCTCGGCCAGGAAGGCGCGGAGCGCTGCGAAGATCGGCCCGAAGAAGGTCGCCACGTCGTCGGGATAAGACTCGCCGCTGAGACGGAGCACGCCTTGGGCGAAGTCGAAATCGACTTCGGGCGTCCGGCCTGTTGCCGGCAATTTCAAGGGTTCCATGGTCGTCCGGATGTCCACAGCCGCTCTCAGATCCGAGCCTTGAGGCAGAAGAAGCTCTTGCCTTCGTCCATTTCGAGGAAGTCGTACTCGATGGGTTCGCTGGCGCGGCGCGCGATCTCGATCAGCCCGATGTTGGCGCCCCTCGCCCCCTCTTCCGGGGTTTCGCGCAGCTGCTCCCGGTAATAGGTCTTGATCGCGTCCTTGTCCAAGCCCTTCAGATACTCCAGCCGTTCGCGCAGGCGCGGCACATCGTCGTTGTACACGGTGTTGCCGCAGACGATGAAGACCTTCCCGCCTTCCATGCCGATGGTGACCATGCCGGCGCTCAGTTCGACCGGCTTCTCGCGTGCGCCGGTCACCTTTTCGGCGGAGTAACGGATGATGTTCTGCATCTGCTCGACAAAGACGGCGAAGACCCGGCGGACCGTCGGACCGTCGGTGTCTTCCAACGTCATCTTTTCCCGCAGCGCTTCTCCCAGGGAATAGAGTATCCCCTCGGACAGATAGCCACTGAACGAGAAAATGATCCCTTTCTCGTCAAGGTCCCGTTTGATCCCGGCATATTGTTGAGCGAGCATGGTGGAGTCCACGGTTCTTCCGTTGGAGTGCGACGAGGCCGCCTGTTGCGTCCGAACGTTCCGTACCGCATTCCGGAGATCGCGTCGGCCTTGTTATGAACACGTTACATTTCCGTCTGCGGCGCTGGAAGGATTATCACGGCGCAGACCGGCAGTCCGGCGTTGCGGGTTCAGCCTTTTACGGGAAGACGGACGCGGAAGACGCTGCCCTGCCCGACCGTGCTTTCCGCGGTGATCGATCCGCCGTGCAGCAGGATGATCTGCCGCACCGTGTGCAGACCGATTCCCGTTCCCGGCACACCCGCGGATCCGGCTCCCCGGTAATGCCGCTCGAACAGCAGGGGCAACTCGTTCTGCGGGATGCCGCGGCCCTGGTCGGCCACCTCCACCACCGCCGCGCAGCCCTCGGCCCACCCGCTTACCGTCACGCGGCAGTCGCCATCCGAATATTTGAAGGCGTTGTTCAACAGGTTGTTGAAGAGCATTCCCAGCAGGTGCCCGTCGGCCATTACCGTGGGCGGCAGACGGTCGAGATCGAGGCGGAAGTCGCACCCTGGATAGGCGGTGCGGAAGGGTTCGGTCACCGAACGCAGCAGCGCCGGCAGATCGACCTCCGCCCGCTGCACCTTCAGCGTTCCGCCCTGGAGCCTTTCGTCGGTCAGATGCGTGTCGATCAGTCCGGTCAGGCGCTGCACGCTGCTGCGGATGACGCGCAACCGCTCCAGCGATTCCGGAGTTTCCCGCTCCGCCCGCAGGGTCAGCATCTGAGCCGCGCTGTCGATGATGGCCAGCGGGGTGCGGAATTCGTGGCTGACCATGGTGACGAACTGGCGCTGCTGCTCGCGGGCGACCAGCTCCGCCTCCAGCGCACGCTCCACCCGCTCCTTGGCAGCGACCAGAGCGGCCTGGTTGGCGGCCAGTTCGGCCGTCCGCTCGCCGACGCGACGTTCCAGAGACTGATTCAGCGCGACCAGATCCTCATAAAGACACACATTGTCGAAGCCGATGATGACGCGGGCGCAGAAAAGCTCCAGCAGCCGGTGGTCGTCCTCGCGATAAGGCTCGCTCCGCTCCAGGGCGAAGACCGTCGCCCCATGCTCCCGCGTGCGGAAGGCCAGGATGCAGCGGGCGGAGCCGTAACTGCTCTGCTGTGTCTCGAAGGCGGCGATCACCTGGGCGGTCAGATCGGGCTCCAACGCGTCGGAGGCGGGTCGTCCGACGAAACGCGCGAAGCGGCTGGAGCCTGCAACCACCGTGGCCCGCGTCTTGCCATCACCGCGGTCCACCATGCGACAGGCCAGGATAGCGCCGCCGCTGTTGTCCACGACCTTGCTGAGCTGGTCCACCAGCTCCTCCACCAGCGTGCGCATGGAGCGGGTTTCAAACAGCGGGGCTGAGGCGGCGAGGATGCGCTCCAGGCCCTGGCGGTGCCGCTCGATGGTCACGATGTCGCGCCACGCCCGCAATCCGCTGACCAGCGTGGTGAACAGGCGCTGGGCGGTGAGCTCGCTCTTGGCCTTGTAGTCGTTGATGTCGTAAGCGACGACCACGTCCCGCTCCGGCGCCTGCCCCGGCTGGCCGGTGCGCAGGATGATGCGCATGCGGTGGTTGCTCAGATCCTCGCGGATGAAGCGGACCAGACGCAGGCCGGCGTCGTCTGTTTCCATGACCACATCGAGGAGCGCCACCGGAATGTCCGGGCGGGTCAGAAGCAGCGACCGGGCGGCCGCGGCGGACAGGGCGCTGACCACCTCGAACGGCCGGCCTTCGAACTCGAAATCACGCAGCAGCACTTCGGTCATGGTGTGGACCTGGGGATCGTCGTCGACCACCAGCACGGGCCAAGGGTCCGCCGGCCGGGCGTTGGCCGCGGAGTCGTCGGCAAACCCGTCGTCGGGGCCGAACAGCGGCTCGTCGTCCAGACCTTCGTCCATATCCTGGCCCATGGCGTCCTCCACGCACGACCTACCCAAATGGTTCCGCATCACCAGCCGGAAAGGCACCAAAGCGGTACGAGACCTAAGCCCGCCCGTCCAGAGCCGTATCAAATTGTCACAAAACGTGATGTTTTAGAGCCACCTAGCGCGAATTGGAGCCGTTTCTGCCCTTTGATGAATACCCAAGTATTACCGTTATCTTTTATACTCTCCAAGAACGAGGGGGGTTGACCCACGTATGGACATGGACCTCAAGGGCAATCTCAAAAACGGCGACCTCGATGCTGGGGGCTTGGACGGCATGGATCTGAACGATACGAACCCGATCGGCGCATCCGCCGGCCGGTACGCGGCGTTCCGCCGACTCCTGTCGCGCTTCGATCACCGCCCTGGTCCGCCGCAAACCGCCGAGCGGCCGGCCACTGCCCCCGTGCGGGCCATGCTTCTGGGCCTTCTGTCCAGCCGGCGCCGGGCGCACACACGCCGGCTGTGGGCGCGCTGGCTGGAGCCGGTGATGCTGCGCGATCCCGTCCTTCTGTCGGTCGCGGACCCGCTGCCCGGTTGCATTCGCGTCATCGACACCGCCGGCTGGTGGCCGGCTCTGTCGCGGCGCATGGACGACCTGCCGGCCACCGTGCAGACCCGCCTGGAGAACCGGCTGACCGACGGCGCCCTGGACCGGGTCCTCGCCTCGCCAGAGATGGTGGATTGGGCCGAAATCCTGCGGGACCGGTCGCTGGCCGTCCTGGACGCGCTGCGCCCGGACCCCGGCGCGCTCGCCCTGTTCCTTGAGGAAGCCAACACGCATCGCATGCGTGCCGCCAGCACCCTGGCAATCCCCGGTGGCGTTGCCGCGTTGCGTCCCTTGGACGGCACGGACATGGACACGCTGGCCGCCGCGCTGCGTCTGTCCGATGGTTGGCGGACGCTGGGCGGGCGGGCGCCTGACATGGAGATCGACGAATTGCTGGCCTGCGTACGCGGCGCGATGGTCAACGGAAGCGTCCCACCGGAGGCAATGGCCCTCTTTGCGGTGGCCGGTCTTTACACGCGCCGCGACCCCTTGCTCGGCGCGGCCCTTCGGGCGCTGCTGCCCCTGCCGCTGGTCGATGCCGCCGCCGCCTGGCTGACGGCGCATACGGAGGAAACGGAGGGCGGCGTCATAGAGATGTCTCCGTTCGGCGGCGGTCCGGCGCGGGGGGGCGACCGCGGTTTGGGGGACCTGTTCGAGGCCGCGCGGCGTTCCGAGAATGTGCCGTCCGGGGTAATGGGCGCGGCCGGCGGATTGGGCGGACGCTGATGGCTCGGATGGTGACGCGATGAACATGGACACCTTCGCCTTCGCCGTGCTGGTCCTATGCCTGGGCGCCCTCGGCCTTTCCATCGTCTATGAGGCCTCCCGCCTGACCGCCACCGGCAGCCGCAAAGCGCTGGCGCGGCGGAAGCTGGAGGCCCTGGCCGCCGACCTCGCCGCTCTCGTCCGGCAGATCGAGGATGCTCAGGCGGACTGCGCCGCCCGGCAGGAGTCCATCGACCGGCTGGCCGCCGAGCGTGGGCGTCTGACCGGCCTGATCGCGTCGGTGAAGGCGTCCAAGGTCGCTCTGGTGCACGAGATCGGCGACGCGCAGAGCGGCGCCCAGCGCTATGAGAGCGAGTTGCGCACCGCCCCGGATTTCGCCCGCCTCGACCCTCGGCGCATGCTGTTCGCCCGGGTGATCTGGGAGCGCCGGAACATCGCCCGCGTCTGGGCCGATACCCCGGACGCCGCGGCCGCGATGCTTCAGCGCGCCTTCAGCACGCGCAATGGAGTGCTGTCCTCGCGGCCCGAGACGATCCCGTTGATCCCGGCCGGAAACGGGGCCAACGACGGCGCGCGGCCGGTCTCCCCATGACGGCGATCATCCTCTACGCGGCGCTGCTGCTCCTGGCGACAAGCGTGCTGGTGAACCGGATGGGCGAACGCCGTGTCCGCGCGGCGCGCAACGAACTGGCCACCGCCGACAAGGACATCCGGACCATGGAGCAGCGCGTCCAGGAGGCCCGGAAGACGCTGGAGACGACGCGCGGAAAACTGGGCGGCTTGGAGGAGACGCTGATCGAGGCGAACCGGCAGGCCGAGTTGCTGGAGCGGCAACTCGACGTGGTCCAGCAGGCGCCGATGGAACTCTTCCACGTCTTCGACCGGCTGGAGGCCCGGCCCGGAACGATCTGGGAGGTGGTGGTGCGCCGCGCTCCGGATGCGCTCTTCACCAGCGGCGCCATGGCAGCCTCCTGGCGCGACGGGCGGACCTACTTGGTTGTTGCCGCCAACCAGAAGGAGGCGCTGGACCGCGTCGCCCAGCGCTTCCCACGTGTGAACGGTTACGAGATCGGACCGGTCCTGACCTGCCGCCTGTTCCTTCCCAACGCCGCGGAGCGCAAGCGGGCCTGACACGCTCTGTGAGGCACGCCACAGCGCGGGCGGAACACCATGGCTAGAGTGGATCGAACGCCCCTCCCACCCTGGTGACCGCCATGACACGCCGCACCGAACCGCCCCCGCAGCCCCCCTCCCTGTCGCAGCCGATCACCCACGAACGCCCCGCGCCCGGCTTCACGGTTCTGCCCCTGGACGACCGCCGCTGCCCCCGCCGCGAGGTCGCCGTGCTGTGCGAGACCGACAGCGGCCACCGCTGGGACGGGGCTTGACCGGACCGCCCGCATCCCTATATGCCGGTCGCCCTCCCGTGAGGACGACCTCACCACGGCATGCCCATTTCGGGCGTGGGGAGTTCGGCGGGGACGACCCTGCCTCCAATCCATCGGAGGTGTTCCATGTCCTGGGTCATCCTGTTCTTCGCCGGCCTCTTCGAAATCGGCTGGGCCGTCGGCCTGAAGCAGACGGAGGGCTTCACCCGTCCCATTCCCACCGCCCTGACCGTCGCCTCGATGGTCATCAGCCTCGCCCTGCTTGGGATGGCGCTGAAGTCGCTGCCGCTCGGCACCGCCTATGCCGTGTGGACCGGCATCGGGACGGTCGGCACTGTCATCCTGGGCATCGTGCTCTATGGCGAATCCGCCGACATCCTGCGGCTCGGCTGCATCGCGCTGATCGTGGCGGGCATCCTTGGCCTGAAGCTGATCACGCCCTGACCCGTCGCCGGGCCGCGCGCGCGGCGTAGCCGATCCCCCCGGCCACGGCGAGGCCGGCGAGGAAGGCGAAGCCGCGGGCCGCGGTTCCCGTGGTGCTCAGCGACAGGCGCTCCTCCTGGCCGGTGAAGCGCCCGTGCGTGCGGTGCAGGCCCGGAACCGGCTCGAACAGGTTGTCGGGCCGGCCGGGCGCTTCCGTTTCCTCCGTCTCCTGCCCTTCGAAGGCGGTGAAGGCCGCCCGGTAATCGGCGTAGGCGGGAAGGGCCTGCGTTCCAAGGATCGCCTCGGCGGTGGTGAAGCCCAGCCAGTGCTCCCGCTTGGGGTCCGCCGAGGCCTGCACGATGGCGTGGCCGATGTCGTCCGGGTCGAAGATGGCCCCGACCGGCTTGGCCCGGCGTGGCATGTGGCTGCGCGCCCAGTCGAACTGCGGCGTGTTGACGGCGGGCAGATGGACCATGGTCACCCGCAGGCGGCTGCCGTCATGGATCAGTTCCGAGCGCAGGCTGTCGATGAAGCCGCGGATGGCGCTCTTGGCCCCGCAATAGGCGGCCTGGAGCGGGATGGAGCGGTAGGCCAACGCCGACCCGACCTGAAGGATGAGGCCGCGGTCGCGCGGCAGCATGCGGCGCAGCGCCGCCATCGTGCCGTGGACGGAGCCGAGATAGGTCACCTCGGTCACCCGCCGGACTTCCTCGGGTGTCAGGTCGCGGATGCGCCCGAACACCGTCACCATGGCGTTGTTGACCCAGACGTCAATGGGCCCGAGCACCCGCTCGGCCTGCCCGGCGGCGGCCTCCACCGCCTCGGCGTCGGCCACGTCGGCGGGCAGCACCAGCGCCGTGCCGCCGCGCCGCTCGATCTCCGCCGCCACGCCCTCCAGCGCCTCGCGGGAGCGGGCGATCAACCCGACCGCCGCCCCCCACTCCCGCGCAAAGGCAAGCGCCGTCGCCCGCCCGACCCCGGCGGACGCTCCGGTGACGACAACGACGGGCCGATGGCGGTCGGCGATGGGGTTGCTGGACATGGCGGCGGGGCTCCATGGGCTGGGACGGCATCGACGCTGTCCCAACCCACCCGGAGCCCGCCGGTTCCGCCATTACAGTTCCGCGCCGTTCCGCTTACGGCGCCTCGACGATCTCAAAATCGTGGGTGATGGCGGCGGTGGCGCCCAGCATGATCGAGGCGGAGCAGTATTTCTCCGCCGACAGGGCGATGGCGCGCTCAACCTTGGCCGGGTCCAGGCCGCGCCCGGTGACCACGAAATGAACATGGATCTTCGTGAAGACCTTGGGGTCGGTCTCGGCGCGCTCGGCCTCGATCTCGGCCACGCAGTCGGTGATGGCCTGACGGCCCTTCTCCAGGATCATCACCACGTCGAAGCCGGTGCAGCCGCCCATGCCGATCAGCAGCATCTCCATGGGACGGATGCCCAGGTTGCGCCCGCCTGCCTCCGGCGCGCCGTCCATGACCACGGCGTGGCCGCTGCCGGACTCGCCGACGAACATCCGCCCATCAACCCACTTCACCCGCGCCTTCATGGCGGTCTCCCGGTTATTGTTCGTCTTCCAATGGATGGCAGGGCTTGCAGCCGGTCGGCCAGGGTTCCCCCAGATCCTCCACGAAGCAGGTCCAGGACGGGCTTTCCAGCCGGATGCAGGCGCCGCCGGCAAAATTCAGGACCAAGGCGCCCTCCGCCGCCTCGACGGAGAGCAGTTCCAGGATCTGCGCGCGGTCCTTCACGTCGAGGCCGCGCAGCTTCACAGCCCTCACCCCCTCGATCCGCACGCCGCAATTGACGCGCTCGAAGGGGTTCAGGTGGTCGTCGTCAGCGGTCGGACCGGGGCGCCGCCGATCCGCCGTCTCCCACTTGAAGCGGTTGGCCACCAGCACGAAGCGCGACTCTTCGGGCAGGAAGCACATGTCGCCGATCGGCAGGATGGCGTCCTGCAGGCAGGCGGAGACGACTTTCAGATCCTCGGCATCCTGGGCGCGCAGGCGGATCGGCGTGGCGGTCATGAGCTTCCCTTCGCTGTGGACGGCTGAGCTGGCGCAGGACGCCGTCAGTCGTCCTCCGCCCGGATGCGTTCGATGTCCGCGCCGCAAGCCGCCAGCTTGTCCTCCAGCCGCTCGTAGCCGCGGTCGAGGTGGTAGACGCGGTTGACCGTCGTCTCCCCTTCCGCCGCAAGACCGGCCAGGACCAGCGACACCGACGCGCGGAGATCCGTCGCCATAACGGGCGCGCCGGTCAAACGCTCCACACCCCGGACGAGGGCGGAGGAACCGTGCACCGTGATGCGGGCTCCCATGCGGGTCAGCTCGGGCGCGTGCATGAACCGATTCTCAAATATGGTCTCGGTGATCATGCCTGCACCCCTCGCCGTGCACATCAGGGCCATCATCTGGGCCTGAAGGTCGGTGGGGAAGCCGGGATAGGGCTCGGTCATCACGTCCACCCCGACCAGCTCGCCGTTGGCGCGGGACACGCGGATTCCGTTGTCGATCTCGGTGAATTCCACGCCCGCGGGAACCAGGGCCGTCACCGCCGCCTTGATCAGGTCCAGGCGGGTGTTCAGGATGTCCAGCGTGCCGCCGGTCATCGCCGCCGCCATGGCGTAGGTGCCGGTCTCGATGCGGTCCGGCACCACCATGTGGCGGGCGCCGTTCAGCCGGTCCACGCCGACGATGGTCAGCCGGTCGGTGCCGATGCCGGTGATCTTCGCACCCATCTTGACGAGGCATTCGGCGAGGTCGCTGACCTCCGGCTCACGGGCGGCGTTGACCAGCACCGTGGTGCCGCGGGCCAGAGTGGCGGCCATCAGCAGGTTCTCGGTGGCGCCCACCGACACCTTGGGGAAGACATACTCGGCACCGCGCAGGCCGCCCTGCGGCGCCTTGGCGACGATGTAGCCGCCCTCGATGCGGATATCCGCCCCCATGGCCTCCAGGCCCTTGATGTGCAGGTCCACCGGGCGCGCGCCGATGGCGCAGCCGCCGGGCAGCGACACCTTGGCCTCGCCGCAGCGGGCGAGCAGCGGACCGAGCACCAGGACGCTCGCCCGCATCTTGCGGACGAGGTCGTAGGGGGCCGTGGTGTTGGTGATGTCGCGGGCGGTGAACTCCACCACGCGGCCGGCGCAATCCCCGCCCGCCCCGGCCATGTGGATCGCGACGCCGTGCTGGAGCAGCAGGTTGCACAGCGTGTTGATGTCCGCGAGGATCGGCAGGTTGGTGAGCGTCAGCGTCCCGTCGGTGAGGAGCGCCGCGGTCATCAGGGGCAGCGCCGCGTTCTTGGCGCCGCCGACCGTGATCGACCCGTGAAGGGGCTTGCCGCCGCGGATGCGGATCTTGTCCATGAAGCTGTCTTGTCCGGTCAGATGCTGTCGAAAAGGCCGAAGCCCGGCGGATTAGGCCATCTTGCGGGTCCGAGGGTCCGACGGCACGCCCATCGTCGGCGGACTTCTCGGGTCTTACGGGGATTGAATCTGTCAGGCGTTGTAGCGGAGCATGCGGGCGCGCTCAAGGGAAGGAATTGAGGCTTTTTCTCATGGAAGCCCTTCTCCCGCCGCAATTGAAAGGACGGACCGCGTGACACAGGACAGCGCCCGGGACAGCATGATGGATGGCCTGACCCTCTCCCTCTCCGGGCGGCTCGACCCGGACGAGGTGAAGCAGATCCACGGCGAACTGCGCGCCTTCAACGAGCGCTTCACCGCCCCCTACGACCTGCGGGACGTATTGGCGACCGTCCGCGACGCGGACGGGGCGCTGATGGCCGGGCTGACCGGCTACACGAACTGGGAGTGGCTGTATGTGGACTATCTGTGGGTCCATGACAGCCGGCGCGGCGGCGGGCTCGGCGCCTGCCTGCTGGCCGCCGCAGAGGCGGAGGCGGTGAAGCGCGGCTGCCGCTGGTCGCGCCTTTACACCTACGATTTCCAGGCGCCGGGCTTCTACCGCAAGCAGGGCTACGAGGTGTGGGCGGAGATGGAAGGCTATCCGCCGGGGCACACGCAGATCTGGCTCAGGAAGGCTCTACGGCGGGACGGGGAATAGCCTGCACGGCGGACTCGTTGCGCTTCAGGAAGACGATCACCGCGCAAACCACCACCATCCCGGCGAGCTGGGGCAATTCGAAGGTTTCGCCCAGCAGAAGGAAGGCCGTCACTCCGGCGAAGACGGGATCGAGCATGCCGATCACCGTCGCCGGGAACGGCTCGATGGTCTTCAGCCCTTCCAGATAGAGCCAATAAGGCGCCACCGTGCCGAACACGCCGATGAACAACACGAAGCCCACCGTCTCCCAGGTCACCTCGACCGCCGCGTAATCAATGGCGGGAGTGGCGAGCAGCCAGAACAGCGCCGACAGGAAGAAGGGCCAGAAGGTCATCGACCAGCTGTCCAACCCCCGCCGGTGGCCGTGGGCGCAGCGGACGTTGTAGGCGGCGAAGGACACGGCGCAGAGCATCCCCACCGCCGCCCCCAGCGCGTTCCCCGACCACAGGGCCGGGTCGTAGGCGCCGACCAGCAGGAAGCAGCCGGCGGCGTTGCCCGCCAGGATCAGCGCGACCGCCCGGTTCATCCGGTGGGTGCCGAGCAGCAGCCCGGCGGCCACGATCAGCATGGGCGCGGTGTATTCCAGCATCAGCGCCAGCGCCACGTTGGTCAGGGCGATGGCGTAGAAGAAGGTCAGGTTGACCAGCGTCAGCCAGACCGCCAGCTCTCCCAGGAACGGCAGGTCCGCCCGCCGCACCCGGATCGGCCGGCCGAGCGCCAGCATGATCATGGCCAGCACGGCGGCGGACACCATGGCGCGCACCGCGATCATCACCAGCGGCGGCATAGCGGCGACGAACATCATCTTGGCCGCCGTCCCGGCCACACCGAACAGCAGGGCGGAGGCGACGATGCAGCCATAGCCCCACAGGCGCCCCCGCGCCGGATCAACCGCCATAACCCCGCCCTGCCCCGTTCCCGATCGGCGGCAACGATACCGTGCGAATGAAGCCGGACCGATGCGGCAAATGCGTCACCGACCTTGCAACGGTCAGCCCGGCTGGCCGTCCTTCTCCCGCCCGCGCGCCTGCTCCTTGCGCTTGCGCAGGTTCTCGCGCAGGCGGGCGGCGAGCCGGTCCTTCTTGTTGTCCTTCTTCGGCGGGACAGCAGCGGAGGTCTTGGTCTGGTCTTCCGTGGTCATGCGGCGCTCGCGGCAAGCGGGGCCGGGGCGGCGGCGCTGCCCCAGCGGCGGTTCCAGTCCTGGAACATCAGCACGTTCCAGAGACGATGCTGGTTGTTGCGGGTTCCCGCCAAATGCTCCGCCCAGCAGGCACGGATCGGCGCGGGATCGAAGAAGCCCTCCCGGCGCAGCCGCCCCTCGTCCAGCAAATCCTCCGCCCAGTCGCGCAGCGGGCCGCGCAGCCAGCCGTCCAGCGGAATGGCGAAACCGGCCTTGGGCCGCTCCACCAGGGCCGGCGGAACATGGCGGTAGAGCACCTGACGCAGCAGCCACTTGCCCTTGCCGTCGCGCAGCTTCTGCGCGGGCGGCACGCGCCAGGCGAACTCCATCACCCGGTGGTCGAGCAGCGGCACGCGCGCCTCCAGCGACACGCCCATGCTGGCGCGATCCACCTTGGCCAGGATGTCGTCCGGCAGATAGGTGACGCTGTCGAGATGCTGCATGCGCTCGACGAAATCCGGGATGCCCGCCGCCAGCCCGTCGTCCCAAGTCAGGCCATGTGGCTCCCGCCCGCCGCGGACCAGCGCGTCGGGGTCCTGCCACTGGCTGACCAGCCGGCGGTAGATGGCGTCCGGTCCAGCAGCGTCCAGCACGCCGGCGAGCTTGTGCAGCTTGTCGCCGGTCTGGCGCGGGCGGCGCCCTTCGGGGATCAGCCCGGCCAGCGCGTCCCAGCCCGCGGGCCGGACGGCGCGGATCAGTCCGGCCGCGCCGCGCCGCAACCCGGCGGGCAGCGGCGCCATGCGCCGCCACAGGGCGGGCGCCGTGATATAGCGGTTGTAGCCGGCGAACAGTTCGTCCCCGCCGTCGCCGGACAGGGCCACGGTGACGGAGCGCCGGGTCATCTCCGACACCAGCAGCGTCGGGATCTGCGAGCTGTCGGCGAAGGGTTCGTCGTACCAGTCGGCCAGCTTGGGGATGACCTCCAGCGCGTGGCTGGCCTCCACCCGAAGCTCGGTGTGCTCGGTGCCGAGATGGGCGGCGACGGCACGGGCGTGCACCGCCTCGTCGTAGCCGTCCTCGCCGAACCCGATGGTGAAGGTGCGCACCGGCCGCGCGCTCTGCGCCTGCATCAGCGCGACGACGGTGGAGCTGTCGATCCCGCCGGACAGAAAGGCGCCCAGCGGCACGTCGGCCATCATCTGCCGCCCGACCGCGTCCTTGAGCAGCGATTCCAGGGCATCCGTCGCGGCGGCGTCGGACAGCGCCAGCCGGTCGGCGATGCCGGCCCGCGCCGCGTCGCCGGCGTCCCAATAGACGATGCGCTCGGGGTCGCGCCCCGGACGGACGGTCAGGATGCTGCCCGGTTCCAGCTTGTGGACGCCCTGGTAGATGCTGTGCGGCGCCGGAACGTAGCTGAAACGGAGGTAGGCGGACAGCGCGTCGCGGTCGATCTCCGCCGCGAAGGCTGGATGGGCGCGCAGCGCCTTGGGCTGGGAGCCGAACAGCAGCGCCCCGCCCATCCGCGCCCAATAGAGCGGCTTCACCCCCAGATGGTCGCGCACCAGAAAGAGCGTGCGCTCGCGGCGGTCCCACAGGGCGAAAGCGAAGATGCCGACCAGACGGCGCACGGTGCGCTCGACGCCCCAGGCGGCGCAGCCTTCCAGCAGCACTTCGGTGTCCGAATGGCCGCGGAATTGGTGGCCGGCGGCTTCGAGCTCCGCCCGCAAATCCTGGAAATTGTAGATCTCGCCGTTGTAGGCGATCACCCAGCGCCCGTCCGCCGACTCCATCGGCTGCCGGCCCAGCGGTGACAGCTCGACGATGGCGAGCCGCCGGTGGCCAAACGCGATCCCGGCCTCCCCGTCCGCCCACACGCCGTCCCCGTCGGGGCCGCGGTGGGCGATGGTGCCGGCCATGCGCCGTGCTGTGGCCTCAAGCCCGGACTCAGGGCCCGGGCTGGCCAGAAAGCCGCAGATTCCACACACGGCGCGCGCCCTCGCCTTTAGTGGTCGGACCGGTGCAGGATGCTGTCGCGCAGGCCGGTCTCGTAAGCCATGCCTTCGGCGGTCACGACGCCATAACCGGCGTCGCGGCGCAGCATGCCCTTGCGTTCGAGGATGGTCCAGACGGCCTCGTTGGTCAGGCCGGTGGCGTCGCGGGAGGCGACGACCGCGCTGCCCAGATGGAAGTGGTTGCCATGGGCATGCGGCAGGTTGGTGACCTGGAAGGCCCCCTCCTCGCCGTCCACCGGCTTCTGCTCCAGACGGGCAAGCTCCTGAAGGAGGGTCAGCGTCTTGAGCTGCAACGGATTGAGGTTCGCGGGATTCTTTTTCGGCGGCATGGAGTCCGGCTCGGCAACGTGATTAAGGTTGCGGCAGTAGATCGGGTGCGCCCGGCGCCTGTCAAGCGGAGGGCGCCGTTTGTGGGCTGGCGTCCCGCCATCGGCTCGGGCATAAGACGGGCTGTTGACGCGCGTGACGTTTGAGACAGGCGACTGGCCGATGCAGGCCCGTCAAGGATGGTGGATATGACGATCGTGGTCACCGGCGCGGCCGGTTTCATCGGCTCGCACGTCGCGGCGGCCTTGCTGGATCGCGGCGAGACGGTGTTGGGGATCGACAACCTCAACGACTACTATTCCGTGGCGTTGAAGGAGGCCCGTCTGGCCCGCCTCGCCAGCCGTCCCGGCTTCCGCTTCGTCAAGGCCGACGTGTCCGACCGCGCCGCCATCGAGGCGCTGGACCCCGATTTTGCCGACGCCACCGGCGTTGTCCATCTGGCCGCCCAGGCCGGCGTGCGCTATTCGCTGGAGAACCCCTACGCTTACGTCGACGCCAACGTCACCGGGCAGGTGGCGCTGCTGGAGGCGGCACGGCGCATGCCGAAGCTGAAGCATTTCGTCTACGCCTCGACCTCCTCGGTCTACGGCGCCAACAAGAAGATGCCCTTCTCGGTGGAGGACCGCGTCGATTCCCCCATGTCCATCTACGCTGCGACCAAGAAGGCGGCGGAGATGATGACCTACGCCTACTGCCACCTCTACAAGTTTCCGGCGACCGGCCTGCGCTTCTTCACCGTCTACGGTCCCTGGGGGCGTCCGGATATGGCCGCCTACCTGTTCGCCGACGCGATCATGGCGGGCCGCCCGATCCGCGTCTTCAACGAGGGCCGGATGAAGCGCGACTTCACCTTTGTCGAGGACATCGCGGCGGGCGTCCTGGCGGCGCTGGACCATCCGGCGACGCCCGACGTCAACGGTGCGCCTCACGCCGTCTACAACCTCGGCAACAACCGGACCGAGGACCTGATGCGCTTCATCGGCATCATCGAGGAATCGTTGGGCCGCGAGGCGCTGAAGGTCATGGAGCCGTTGCAGATGGGCGACGTGCCGGAAACCACCGCCGACATCGAGGCGAGCCGCCGCGACCTGGGCTACGAGCCGAAGACGCCGATCGACGTCGGCCTGCCCCGCTTCATCGCGTGGTACAAGGACTATCACGGCATTGCCTGAGGCCCGCCCCGTGAACGCCAGCCCTGCAAAGGCCAGCCACAAGCTGATCTATCTGGTGACGGAGGACTGGTATTTCTGGTCCCACCGTCTGCCCATGGCCCGCGCCGCCCGCGAGGCCGGGTTCGAGGTCGCCGTCGCCACCCGCGTCGCCCAGCACGGCCCCCGCATCGAGGCGGAGGGGTTTCGCGTGCTGCCCCTGTCCTGGCAGCGCCGCAGCATCAACCCGGCGGGCGCCCTGTCCGCGGTGGCGGAGATCGCCGCGCTGTACCGGCGGGAAGCGCCCGATCTGGTCCACCACGTCGCCATGAAGCCGGTTCTGCTGGGCGGGCTGGCCGCCGGGCTGGCCGGGGTACCGGCGGTGGCGAATGCTCTGACCGGGCTGGGCTCTGCCTTCCTCGGCACCGGCGGGCTGAAATCCCGCATCGCCGGGGCGGTGGCGCGCCCGCTGCTGCGCACCGTGCTGAAGCGCCCGAACAGCCTGACCATCCTCCAGAACGAGGACGACCGGAAAACACTGGTGGCCGCCGGGCTGCTGCCCGACGAGCGGGCCTGGATCATCCGCGGTTCCGGCGTGGACACCGCCCATTATCAGGTTCTGCCCGAGCCGCCGGAACCGCCGGTGACGGTGGGCTGCGTCGCCCGCCTGCTGGCCGACAAGGGCGTCGGCCCGCTGGTCGAGGCGCAGCAGATGCTGCGGGCCAGGGGGCTGGACGTCCGGCTGCTGCTGGCCGGCACGCCCGATCCGGAAAACCCGACCTCGGTGACGCAGACCGATCTGGACCGCTGGGCCGCCCTGCCCGGTGTCGAGCTGCCCGGCCACAGCGCCGACGTGCGGCAGGTCTGGGCGCGCTGCCACGTCGCCGTTCTGGCCTCCCGCCGCGAGGGGCTGCCGAAGAGCCTGCTGGAGGCCGCCGCCTGCGGCCGCGCCATCGTCGCCACCGACGTGCCGGGCTGCCGCGAGGTGGCGCACGCCGGCGAAAACGCCCTCCTGGTCCCGCCCGACAACGCTGCGGCCCTGGCCGACGCGCTGGAGGTGCTGGTGCGCGACGCCGCCCTGCGCCGACGCTTCGGCGCCGCCAGCCGGCGTCTGGTCGAATCCGACATGGCGTCCGACCGGGTGGGTGCGAAGACGGTCGAGCTGTACCGCCGGCTGCTGGGGTCCGCCCAGCCCGGCGCGGCCCCGGTTGCGGAGGCATCATGAGCGGCCCTCTGGCCCTGTTCCTTTCTTTGGCCGGCAGCTTCGCGCTGTCCTGGCTGCTGACCGGGCGAGTGCTCGCCTATCTGCGGCACAGGGCGATCCTCGATCACCCGAACGACCGCTCCAGCCACTCCATCCCGACGCCGCGCGGTGGCGGCTGGGGAGTCATGCTGACCCTGCTGCCCGTCTGGACGCTGATCGCCGTGACGGCGGACGATCCGCTGCGGGCGCTGCCCATCCTGGCCGGGACAGTGGCGCTGATGGCGGTGTCCTGGAT
This sequence comes from Azospirillum brasilense, assembly GCF_001315015.1. Taxonomy (NCBI): domain Bacteria; kingdom Pseudomonadati; phylum Pseudomonadota; class Alphaproteobacteria; order Rhodospirillales; family Azospirillaceae; genus Azospirillum; species Azospirillum brasilense. The sequence continues at coordinate 2,001,007 of NZ_CP012914.1, forward strand.
GGACGACCGGCGCGGGCTGGGGCCGAAGCCGCGCTTCCTCGCCCAGATCGCCGCGGTGGCCGCCGGAATCAGCGCATTGCCCGGCGAGGGGCTGGTCTTCCAAGGGCTGCTGCCCTTCTGGGCGGACCGGCTGGTGGCTGCGGTCGGCTGGCTGTGGTTCGTGAACCTGTTCAATTTCATGGACGGCATCGACGGGCTGGCCGGCGGCGAGGCCGCATCCATCGGTGCCGGGCTGGCTCTGGTCGCCTCCCTCGGAGCGCTCGACCCTTCGCTGCCGCTCTATGGGCTGTCTGCGGCGGGGGCCGCATTGGGTTTCCTGGTGTGGAACTGGCACCCCGCCAAGCTCTTCATGGGCGATGTCGGCAGCGTGCCGCTGGGCTTCACGCTGGGCTGGCTGCTGCTCGCCATGGCGGCGGCAGGGCTGTGGGTGGCAGCGCTTCTCATCCCCGCCTATTTCCTGGCCGACGCCACCGTCACCCTGCTGCGCCGTCTGGCCGAAGGCAAGAAGGTCTGGCAGGCCCACCGCGAACATTTCTATCAGAAGGCCACCCAGCGCGGGCGCAACCACGCCCAGGTGGTTCGTCTGGTCCTGGCGCTGAACGCCGCGCTGCTTCTGCTGGCCGTGGCGTCTCTGGCGCTCGGCTGGACGGTGCTGCCGGCGGGAGCCGCGGCGGTCGTGCTGCTGCTGGCCCTGCTGGCGCGGCCTGTGCGGGCGGCGGCGTGATGCGCGTCCTGGTCACCGGGGCCACCGGTTTCGTCGCGCGGACGGTCGTCCCCCTGCTGGTGGAGCGCGGCCACAGCGTGCGCGCCGTGGTCCGCCGTCCCGACGCGCAGGTTCCGCAAGCCGTGGACACCGTCACCATCGGCGACATCGGCCCTGCCACCGCCTGGGGCAACGCGCTCCAGGGCATGGACGCGGTGGTCCATCTGGCCGCCCGCGTCCATGTCATGCGGGACCGCGAATCCGATCCGCTGGCGGCCTTCCGCCGCGTCAACACCGCCGGCACCCGCGTGCTGGCCGAAGCCGCAGCGGCGGCCGGCGTCAAGCGGATGGTCTATCTCAGCAGCGTGAAGGCGCTGGCCGACGAGAGCCGCCCCGACGAGCTGAGCGAGGAGACCGAGCCCGATCCGCATTCCCCCTACGGCATCTCCAAGCTGGAGGCCGAACGGGCGCTGGCGGAGATCTCGGCCCGCACCGGGCTGGAGGCCGTGGTGATCCGCCCGCCGCTGGTCTACGGCCCCGGCGTGGGCGGCAACTTCCTGCGGCTGATGCAGGCGGTGGACCGCGGCATCCCCTTGCCCCTGGGCGCCCTGGAGAACCGACGCAGCCTGATCTTCGTGGGCAACCTCGCCGACGCCATCCAGGAGTGCCTGACCCACCCGCAGGCGGCGGGCGGTCGGTTCCTGGTCCATGACGGGCGTCCGATGTCCACGGCGGAGCTGGTGCGGGCCATCGCGGAGGCGCTGGGCAAGCCCGCGCGCCTTCTGCCCGTGCCGCCGTCGCTCCTGACCCTCGCCGCGCGGCTGGCCCGGCGGGAGGCCATGCTGGACCGCGTCGCCGGCTCGCTGGTGATCGACGACGGGGCCATCCGCCGCGCGCTGAACTGGCGCCCGCCCTGCTACCCCGCGTACGGCTTGCGCCTGACCGCCGAATGGTTCAAAGCTGTGCGCGGCTGAACGGCCAAGATGGGCCTGGGATTTCCCGAAAGGGAGCAGCCCCGGCGAAGCGATAGTCTAAGGTAAAGCGCATGCGTATCCCGTCTCCGCGGGCGTCCCTCGTCTACCTGCACGATCTGACGATGACGGCCGCTGCCCTGATCGTGGCTCTGTATCTGCGCGTGGGCGAGCAGGCGTTCCAGGAATACAGAGACCCGCTGCTGACCGGCCTGCCCATCCTGGTGCTGATCGCGGCGGTGGTGTTCCGCTTCTCCGGGCTGTATCGCGGCATCTGGCGCTACGCCTCCGTTCCCGATCTGGCGCAGCTTCTGCGTGCGGTCACGACGGTGGTGCTGTGCTTCCTGGCGGTCATGTTCCTGCTGACCCGGCTTGAGGCCCTGCCGCGCTCCCTGCCGGTCATCCTGTGGTTCGTGCAACTCGTTCTGCTGGGCGGGCCGCGTTTCGCCTACCGCCTTTTGAAAGACCGGCGTCTCGGCCTCCATGATCGGCAAGCGGGGGGGGTGCCGCGCATCCCGGTGCTCCTGCTCGGCGTCAGCGACGCGGCGGAGCTGTTCATCCGCTCGCTGGACCAGAACGCCGGCGCCGCCTACCGGGTGGTCGGCCTGCTCGATGACAAGAACCGGCGCATCGGCCACGCCATCCGCGGCGTGCCGGTGCTGGGCGGCCCCGACGACCTCTCCCGCGTGGTCGAGGATCTGGCGCAGCGCGGCGACCGCCCGCAGCGCCTGATCGTCGCCAAGGGTCAGGCCGACGTGCCCGGCACCGTGCTGCGCGATCTGCTGGAGCAGGCGGAATCGCTCGGCCTGTCCATGGCCCGCCTGCCCAGCCTGACCGAGTTCAAGTCGGCGCTGGGGGAAGGCAAGATCGAGGTGCGCCCGATCGCGCTGGAGGATCTGCTGGGCCGCCCCCAGGCGGTTCTCGACCGCGGCGCCATCGCCAGCCTCGTCACCGGGCGGCGCGTCGTCGTCACCGGAGCGGGCGGCACCATCGGCAGCGAACTGGTCCGCCAGATCGCCGCTCTCAAGCCGGAAACGCTGACCCTGGTCGACGCCGGGGAGTTCAACCTCTACAGCATCGAGATGGAGGTGCGGGAGCGCTTCCCCGCCCTGGCGCTCCAGGCGGTGATCGCCGACGTGCGCGACCGCGACCGCATCTTCCGCCTGTTCCAGGCGCAGCGCCCGCACATGGTCTTCCACGCCGCGGCGCTGAAGCATGTGCCGCTGGTGGAGGCCAACCCGGCGGAAGGCGCTCTGACCAACGTCATCGGCACCCGCAACGTCGCCGACGCAGCGAGGGCCAACGGCTGTCAGGCGATGGTCCTGGTGTCCACCGACAAGGCGATCCGCCCGACCAGCGTGATGGGCGCCACCAAGCGCTTCGCCGAATGCTATTGTCAGGCGCTCGATATGCTGCCGCCGCGCGATGGCGGCGAGACGGCGACCCGCTACATGACGGTCCGCTTCGGCAACGTGCTGGGTTCCAGCGGGTCGGTGGTGCCGCTGTTCACCCGCCAGCTCGCCAAGGGCGGCCCGCTGACCGTCACCCATCCCGACATGCGCCGCTATTTCATGACGGTGCGGGAGGCGGTGGAACTGGTGCTCCAGGCCTCGGCCCACGGCGTGGCCCGCCTGGAGGATCGCGGCAAGGTGCTGGTTCTCGACATGGGCGAGCCGGTGAAGATCGTCGACCTCGCGCGGCAGATGATCCGGCTGGCCGGTTACCGGCCCGGCCACGACATCAGGATCGAGTTCACCGGCCTGCGCCCCGGCGAGAAGCTGTTTGAGGAGATACTGACCTCGACCGAGGCCCCGTCGCGCACGGAGGCCGACGGCGTGTTCCTCGCCTCGCCCCGCGTGATCGATTACGCCCTCATCAACCGCGCGCTGGGCGAGCTGGAAACGGCGGCACGGGCGGGGGATGCGGAGCGGGTGATGACCATCCTGTCCAACATCGTCCCCGACTTCCGTGCGGAGGCCGTCCTGCCGCCGCCGAGCGCCTTCGGCAACGCTGCGGCAACCGGCGAGGCGGATCGCTAACCAAGGTGGCGACGACGGACGGTGCGCGAACCGCGCGTGACCATGGGCGGGGATTTCCCCGCCCATTTTTCTTTGCTGAAAAGGCACTTCACCGCTTGCATCAGCGCAGAGCCTGTGGCATAACCCGCGCCACTTCGACGGTTGGCCGCAAGTTCTTTCCGGCCAACGACACCGTCCCGGCGCTGCCGTAGCTCAGTGGTAGAGCACTCCCTTGGTAAGGGAGAGGTCGAGAGTTCAATCCTCTCTGGCAGCACCATCCTCCCCCTTCATGATTTCTTCCAGAATGCTGAAGCGCAGCCGTTGACCGGCTTGCGTGGCTTTTTGCGTTCTGCACTCAGCGATGGATCTGGGCCTTTGCCCCCACCCCAACCCTTTCCCGCTTCGCAGGAGAGGGAAAGGGTTGGGGTGGGGGCAAAGGCTCGCCAAACCAGGCACCCTCCCCCAACGCCCAAAAAGAAAAACGCCGCCCCGGATCGCTCCGGAGCGGCGTTTCCCTTGGAACCCGGACGGGCGCCGTCGTTAGTCGACGACGGTCACGCCACGGCGGTTCTGCGCCCAGGAGGCCTCGTTCGAGCCGAGGACCGCCGGCTTCTCCTTGCCGTAGGAGATGACCTTGACGCGCGAGGCGTTGATGCCGCCGGCGACGAGGTAATTCTTCACCGAGTTGGCGCGACGCTCGCCCAGGGCGAGGTTGTACTCGCGGGTGCCGCGCTCGTCGGCGTGGCCTTCGACGGTCACGGTGACGTTCGGGTACTGCTTCAGCCAGGAAGCCTGACGGTCCAGGGTGGCGCGAGCCTCCGGAGCCAGGTCGTAGCGGTCGAGACCGAAGAACACGCGGTCGCCGACGTTGACGACCAGGTCTTCCTGCGAGCCCGGACGGATCTGGCTGGACGTGGCGGCGCCAGAAGCGTTGGCGTTGCCGGCATCCTTCGGAGCGGTTTCGCAAGCGGCAACCAGAGCGACGGCGGCGATCAGGCTCAGATACTTGATACGCATGTTAAATGACCCCCTAAGCGACACGAGATGTTTTGACCGGATTGTGGAGAAAGAACGCCGCCGACTTCCGCCAGACCCCGACGGAAGTACCGACTTCCGGCCTTCGTCTTGAGCGTCGTTCTTGCGCGCGCAAAATAGGGCTACTCCACTAGGGAATCAAGGGCGACCATGCGGGATCGGAGCCGTCGAGCGGAGTGATCACACGGCGTTCGTTTGCCCCCGTCACGTCGATCGTGTAGAGCTTCGCGCTTCGCCCGCGGCCGTCGCCGGCCGGAACATCGCGGAAGAAGCTCAGCACGCGGCCGTTCGGCGCCCAGGTCGGGCCTTCCACATGGAACGACTCGGTCAGGATGCGCTCGCCGGTGCCGTCCGGACGGATGACACCCAGGGCGAAGTTGCTGCCGCGCTGGCGGGTGAAGGCGATCAGATCACCGCGCGGCGACCACACCGGGGTGCCGTAGCGGCCCTCGCCGAAGGTCAGCCGCTTCTGCCCCGAACCGTCCGCGCCCATGATGTAGAGCTGCTGGCTGCCGCCGCGGTCCGACTCGAAGACGATGCGCTGGCCGTCCGGCGAGTAACTGGGGCCGGTGTCGATGCCCGGCGAATCGGTGAGCTGGGTCTGGCGGCGGGTGCGCAGGTCCAGGGCGTAGATGTCGGTGTTGCCGTTCTGCGCCATGCTCATGACGACCTTGTTGCCGTCCGGCGAGAAGCGCGGGGCGAAGGTCATGCCGACGAAGTCGCCGAGGACTTCCTGGCGGCCGCTGTCGATGTTGAACAGGTACACGCGCGGCTTCTTGTTGAAGTACGACATGTAGGTGATTTCCTGGGTCGCCGGCGAGAAGCGCGGCGTCAGGACGAGGTTCTTGCCATCGGTCAGGAACTGATGGTTCTCACCGTCCTGGTCCATGATGGCGAGCTGCTTCTTGCGCGCGTTGGCCGGGCCGGATTCGGCCACGTAGACGATGCGCGTGTCGAAATAGCCCTCTTCGCCGGTCAGCCGCTTGTAAATGGCGTCGGCGACGATGTGGGCGATGCGGCGCCAGCTGTCGGCGGTCGCGGTGTAGCTCAGCCCCTGCATGTACTGGCCGGCGGCGACGTCCCACAGGCGGAAGTCGACCTTCATGCGGCCGTCGCCCATGGCGGTGGTGTTGCCGGCGACCAGCGCCTGGGCGCCGACGGCGCGCCAGTCCTGGTAGCGCGGCTCGCCGGAGCGGAGCTGGTCCGGGGTCTGCAGGAAGCCCTTGGGGTCGAGCGGCCTGAACAGGCCCGACCGCTCCAGATCGGCGGCGACCACCTTTGAGATGTCCGAGCCGACCTGCGCCTCGCGCCCGCCGGCACCGGCGAAGCTGGTGATGGCGATCGGCAGCGGCTCGACCACGCCCTTGGTGATGTCGATTCGCACCTCGGCGCGGGCCGGGGCGGGCGCCGCGACGCCGAGGGCGAGCAGCAGAGCGCCGGCGCAACCGGCGGCCTTCAGCAGGAGCCTCGTCTTCTTCGTCATGGTCAGAACATGTCCCTCGGGTCGAAATTGAACACGAAGTAACGCCACTCTTCATACCGGGCGGGCGTGAAGTCGCCGGAGAACTCGCCGATGGGCAGGGGGCTGGTTTTGCGGATCGCGCGGATCGCCGCATCGACCGATGCCCGGAAGGCGGCATCGGAGCGGTAGCGGGCCTCGTATTTCGGATCGGCGGTGACGTTCAGCACCGTTCCGTCGCGGCTCAGTTCCACGCGAAGCTCGACCTGCATGTTTCCGGCGTCCTTGCGGCCCGGATCGAAGTTCCAGTTCTTGCCGACCGCGCCGCGGATGCCGTCGATGGCGCGCCCGGACGGCTTGAACGGCTTGTCCGGACCGTTCACCGCCTTGGCAGCCCCCGAGGGCGCCGGCGACGCGGCCGCGTGCTGGGTCGGCTTGGCGTCGGCCTTGCTCTCCGACGCCGCCGGCTTGGCCGGGGCGTTCTTCTGAACGTTCTTCAGAAGGTCGGCCAGCGCGTCGGTCTTCTCCGGCGGCTTCTCCGGCTTCTTCGGCTCGGCCTTCGGAGGCTCGGGCTTGGCCGGCTCGGGCTTCTTGGGCTCGGGCTTGGGCGGTTCCGGTTTGGCCGGCTCCGGCTTCGGCGGCTCGGGCTTCTTCGGCTCCGGCTTTGGGGGCTCGGGCTTGGGAGGCTCAGGCTTCGGCGGTTCCGGTTTGGGCGGCTCCGGCTTCGGAGGCTGCGGCTTCGGTTCCGGCTTGGGCTCGGGCGGCTTGACCACCGGCGCCGGCGCCGGATCGGGCGGCGGCGGGGGCGGCGCCGGCTTGGGCGGCGGCGGCGGTTCGCGCGCCGGGGGCGGCGTCACCTGGGCGACCTTGGGCGGCTCCGGAACCTTCGGCTCGGGCCGGGGCGGCGGCGGGGGCGGCGGCTCGCTGGCCGGTTCCGGCGGCGCGGGGGCCGGCGGACTCGGCTTGGCCTCGGGGACCGGCGGCTTGGGGGCCGCATTCGGGACAGGCGGCTTCGGCTCGCCCTTGTCGACGCGCGCGGCCTGCGTCACCTCGCCCATGTCCACGATCTCGATCGGGATGGACTCGGGGATGTCCAGCTTGCGATCGCTGGGCGGCATGCCGAGCACGAACAGCGCGACCAGCGCGACGTGCAGCGTTGCCGAGGCGATCAGGGGTTTGCGCATGGGTCAGCCTTCAACTCGCCGTGGCGTCTCAGCGCTGCGCCGAGCCGCCGACGCGCGGCCCGGTGGCGCCCGGCCCGCTGGGCATCTCGGCGACCAGCCCGACCTTCTTGAAGCCGGCGGCGCTCATGGTGCCCATCACCTCCAGCATCTTGCCATAGGCGATCTTCGCGTCGCCGCGCACCAGGATGCGGGCGTCTGGGTTGTTGTTGGTGACGGCGATCAGCAGCGGCACCATGTTGGCCGTCTCCACCGCCGTCTCCTGCACATAGACCCGGCCGTCGGACTGCACGGTCACGAACAGCGGGTCCTTCTGCGCCTCCAGCGGGGCGGCGTTGGTCTTCGGCAGATCCACCGGCACGCCGACGGTCAGCAGCGGTGCCGCGACCATGAAGACGATCAGCAGCACCAGCATGACGTCGATGAAGGGCGTCATGTTGATGTCGGCCATCGCGCGGTATCCGCGGCGGCGGCCCCGACCGTGGCCGCCCTTTCCTGCGAGCTGGGCTCCCATGTCAGGCGGCTCCCCGCTCCTCGAGGTGGCGCGACAGGATCGCCGAGAACTCGCCCGAGAAGGTCTCCAGCCGGTCGGCGTAGCGGCCGAGGTCGGTGGTGAACTTGTTGTACGAGATCACGGCGGGAATGGCGGCCACGAGACCCAGCGCCGTGGCGAACAGCGCCTCGGCGATGCCGGGCGCGACGACGGCGAGGCTGGTGTTGCCCGACGCGGCGATGGAGGTGAAGGAGTTCATGATGCCCCACACCGTGCCGAACAGGCCGATGAAGGGGGCCGTCGAACCAACCGACGCCAGGAAGGTCATGTAGCGCTCGGCGCGCAGCATCTCGCGCCCGATGGTCACCGACATGACGCGTTCGACCCGCTGCTGCAGCGACCCCTTCATGGAGCCGATGCCGCGGTCGGCGGCGTGGCGCCATTCGCGCATGCCGGCGGCGAAGGTCGCCGACATCGGATCGCTCGGGTTCTGGCCGATGCGGTCGTACAGCGCGTCCAGCGAACCGCCCGACCAGAAGCTCTCCTCGAAGGCGTCCGCCTGCGCGTTCAGGCGGCGGATGCGCATCAGCTTCTCGATGATGATGGCCCAGCACCACACCGAGGCAACCAGCAGCATCAGCATCACGACCTTGACGATCATGTCGGCCTGCCAGAACAGGCCCCACATCGTGATGTCGTGAGCCTTCGCTGCGGCCCCGACCACCTGGGCGGAATTCAGATCCATCGCAGTCAGTCTCGCTTCTGCCTTATGTACAAATCGATGAGCGCCTCGCGGACCGGCGCCGGAAGGCGCGCGGGACGTCCGGCCCGGTTACCGGCCAAATTGATCATCGCCAGCTGAATCTCCGCCCGCGCGAGGTCACGGCCGTCGCGGCGGGCAAGTTGTGCAACTGCGAAGGAGGCACCGCCGGTATCGGTGATTCGCGTCACCACTTCAAGCGTATCCTCGAGCTTTGCGGGAGCGACAAAATCGATCTCCGCCCGTCGTACCGCAAATGACACACCGTCGCTTTCGGCCAGCCCGGCGTTGGTGAATCCGGTCAGCCGCAGCATCTCGGTGCGCGCCCGCTCGAAGAAGCGCAGGTAGTTGGCGTGATAGACCAGCCCCCCGGCGTCCGTGTCCTCGTAGTAGACCCGCAAGCGCAGCCTGTGCTGCGCGTTCTCGTCAAACCAGCCCGAGAGATTTGCCGTCCCGGTACCGTCAGACATCGCCGTCCTCCGGGTCCGGGTTCGCCTCCGACAGCCGGTCCAGCAGGTCGAACTGGCGGGTCGGCGCCGACGGCGGGTTGAGGCCGAGATAGCGGAAGCCCTGGTCGGTCAGCATGCGTCCGCGCGGGGTCCGCTGCAGGAAGCCCTGCTGGATCAGGTAGGGTTCCACCACCTCCTCCAGCACGTCGCGCTGCTCGCCGAGTGCGGCGCCCAGCGTGTCCACGCCCACCGGGCCGCCGTTGTAGTTGTTGGCGATGATGCCGAGATAGCGCCGGTCCATGCTGTCGAGGCCGAGCCGGTCGACCTCCAGCCGGGTCAGGGCGGCGTCGGCGATGCGCGCGTCCACCTCCGGCACGCCGGCCACCGAGGCGAAGTCACGCACCCGACGCAGCAGGCGCCCCGACACGCGCGGCGTTCCGCGTGACCGGTTGGCGATCTCCCGCGCCCCCTCCGGCGTGATGAGCATGTTGAACACGGCCGCGGCGCGGCGGACAATCAGCTCCAGCTCGTCCGGCTCGTAGAACTGCAGCCGCACCGGAATGCCGAACCGCTCGCGCAGGGGGCGCGTGATCAGGCCGGACCGGGTGGTGGCGCCGACCAGCGTGAAGGGCGGCAGGTCGATCCGGATGGACCGCGCCGACGGGCCTTCGCCGATGATGAGGTCGAGCTGGAAATCCTCCATGGCGGGATAGAGCACCTCTTCCACGGCGGGATTAAGGCGATGAATCTCGTCGATGAAGAGGACGTCGTGCGGCTGCAGGTTGGTCAGCAGCGCGGCGAGGTCGCCGGCCCGCGCGATGACCGGGCCGGAGGTCGCGCGGAAGCCCACCCCCAGCTCACGCGAGACGATCTGGGCCAGCGTCGTCTTGCCCAGGCCCGGCGGGCCGAACAGCAGCACATGGTCCAGCGCCTCGCCGCGCGCACGCGCGGCCTGGATGAAGATGGACAGGTTCTCGCGCGCCTGCCGCTGGCCGATGAACTCGGCGAGCGAGAGCGGACGGATCGAGGCTTCGCCGGAATCGCCGGCGCCCCGCCCCGGCTGCACCAGCCGGTCAGGATCGGAGCCGTTCTGGTCGGCGGTCATTGGCTGAGTTCCTTAAGGCCATGGCGGATCAGCTCCGACACGCCGGCTCCGTCGCCCAGCTTGCGCCCGGCGGCCACGACGGCGCCGAACGCCTCCGACCGCCCGTAGCCGAGGTTGACGAGGGCCGAGACGGCGTCCGCCATGACCATGTTGTCGGGGCCGCCCGCCGGCGCCGCCTTGCCGCCCGCCGCCGGAGCGGCGGAGGCCGAGGCGCCGAGGGTAAGGTTGCCCACCTTGTCCTTCAACTCGTTGACGATGCGCGCGGCCACCTTCGGCCCCACGCCGTCGGCGCGCGTGAGCGCCGTCTTGTCCTGCGCCGCGATGGCGCGGGTGAGCTGGTCGGGGTCGAGCACGCCGAGGATCGACAGTGCAAGGCGCGAGCCGACGCCCTGGATGGTGGTGAGCAGCCGGAACCAGTCGCGCTCGCCGGAATCGGCGAAGCCGTAGAGGGTGATCCGGTCGTCGCGGATGAAGGTCTCGACGACCAGCGCCCGCCGCTCCCCCACCGCCATGCGCGACAGCGTGCGGTTGGAGCAGGCGACCTGATAGCCGACCCCGTTGACGTCCACCACCACCCAGTCGGTCCCGACCGAATCCACGACACCGGTGAGCTTGGCGATCATGGGAAATTCTCCTTGTCCCTCAAACGCTGGAGGGGATCACGGCGCAACACGGTGGTCGCGGAAAGCGCCGTGCGGATGGTTTCGAGAACGCCTTCCAGATTGTCGTTCACGTCGTTGTTCCAGAAGCGCAGCACGCGGAAACCGGCCTGTTCCAGCATGCGCGTCCGGCGCTCGTCATACGGCGCCTGCTCGGCGTGCTGCCCACCATCCAGTTCGATCACCAGCCGATGGTCGTGCGCGACGAAATCCACGATGAAGCCGACAATGGGTTCCTGCCGACGGAATTTGGCCCCCATCTGCGCGTTCCGCAAACGTTGCCATACGATCTTTTCCACTTCCGTGGAATCGCGCCGCATCTGAACGGCACGGTTGGTGTGCAAAGGCGCCGGCTTGTCCTTCGCAACCGGCAACAATGCTCCCTCTCCCCTCTGGGGAGAGGGTTGGGGTGAGGGGGTTGCGCGCGTGCCGGACGCACCGCCCCGCGCATCCCCCTCACCCGGCCCTTCGGGCCACCCTCTCCCCGGAGGGGAGAGGGAAACGCCATCGCCCCGCCGCCACATTTGCCAGCTGGCGCGGTGATGCGCGTGGCAGATCGCCACGGCCAGGGCGTCCGCGGCGTCCGGTGTGGTGATGGCGCAGCCGGGAAGCAGCAGGCGCACCATGGCCTGGACCTGCGTCTTATCGGCCCGGCCCTGCCCCACCACGGCCTTCTTCACCATGTTGTTGGCGTATTCCGCCACCGACAGCCCGGCCAAAGCCGGGACCAGCAGGGCCACCGCCCGCGCCTGCCCCAGCTTCAGCGTGGAGACCGCGTTGCTGTTGACGAAGGTTTCCTCCACCGCCGCCTCATCGGGGCGGTAGCGCTCCAGCACTTCGGTCAGCGCCCCGTGGAGCTGGCACAGCCGCTCGGCCAGCGGACGGCCGTCTTCGGAATGGACGGCGCCGTCCGCCACATGGGTCAGCCGGTTGCCGGACACGTCGATGACGCCCCAGCCAGTGTGGCGGAGGCCGGGGTCCAGCCCCAACAGGCGTACGGGCGGCTGCTGCGCCGCCCCGCTCCTTCCGGCCTGCCCAAGCACCCCGGTTTCCTCCGCTCCGCGACCCGGTATCAGGCCGTCAGCTTCTGCATCAGCTCGTCGGAGATGTCGAAGTTGCCTTCGACGGTCTGGACGTCGTCGTTGTCCTCCAGCACGTCCAGCAGCTTCATCAGGCTGGCGGCGGCGTCCTCGGACGGGGCGACGGTGTTCAGCGGCTTCCAGGTCAGGCGCGCGCTCTCCGCACCGCCGAACTTGGCCTCCAGCGCGTCGCGCACGATCGCGAAATTCTCCACCGTGGTGGTGACCTCGTGACCGTTCTCGTCGGACGCCACGTCCTCGGCGCCGGCTTCCAGAGCCACCTCGAACACGGCGTCCGCGGCCGCGGCGGCGGCCGGGTAATAGATCGCGCCGACGCGGCTGAACATGAAGCTGACCGAGTTCGTCTCGCCCAGCGAGCCGCCGTACTTGGTGAAGGCCGAGCGCACTTCCGAGGCGGTGCGGTTGCGGTTGTCGGTCAGCGCCTCGACGATCAGCGCGACGCCGCCGGGGCCGTAGCCCTCGTACCGCACCTCGTCGTAGTTCGCGTCGTCGCCACCGCCGGGCGTGCCCTGCTTGATCGCGCGGTCGATGCGGTCGCGCGGCATGTTCTGCACGCGGGCCGCGGTGATCGCGGCGCGCAGGCGCGGGTTGGCCGCCGGGTCCGGCAGACCGCCCTTGGCCGCCACGGTGATCTCGCGGGCGAGCTTGTTGAAGATCTTCGACCGCTTGGCGTCCTGCGCGCCTTTGCGGTGCATGATGTTCTTGAATTGGCTATGACCGGCCATGCGTCGAACGAGCCCCAGATGGATTCAAAGAGACAAAGGTCTTGTGAAACAGCTTGGAAAGCGGTGGGACACATGTACCAGCCTTTGTGCGCCACCGCACGCCTTCGGCGCCGGAGACGACACCTACCCATATAGAAAGTCAATATGGCAGTATTGGGGCGCCCCCTTTGCGCCCCGCGGAGCCGGAGCCGGCGGCGCCGCTCAGCCCCGGACCGGCATGGACTGGCTCAGCCGCCCGCCCAGCCGAACCGGCTGGATGCTGGTGGCGAGACCGGTGCGGTCGTCGGTCTCGACGTAGCAGCCGCAGACGGTGCCCTCGCCTTCCGCCGGGCTCAGCCGCTCGGTCGGCAGCTTGCGGATCAGCTTGGCCATGGCAACCTCCTTCTTCATGCCGATGGCGCTGTCGTAGTCGCCGCACATGCCGGCGTCGGTCAGATAGGCGGTGCCGCCCTTCATCACCACATGGTCCGCCGTCGGGACGTGGCTGTGCGTGCCGACCACCAGCGAGGCACGGCCGTCGCAGAAATGGCCCATGATCATCTTCTCGCTGGTCGCCTCGCCATGGACGTCGACCAGGATGGCGTCGGCGCCGTTGGGGCCCAGCCGGTGGGCGCGCAGCACCCGGTCCACCGCGGCGAAGGGGTCGTCCATCGGGTCCATGAACAGGCGCAGCATCACGTTCATGACCAGCACCTTGCGCCCGCCCCGCGCCTGCAGCAGCACGAAGCCGCGCCCCGGCGTCCCTTCCGGGTAGTTCAGCGGACGGATGATGCGCGGCTGCTGGTCGATCGCCGCGACCAGTTCCTTCTGGTCCCAGGAATGGTTGCCCAGCGTCACCACGTCCACGCCGGCGGCGAAGAACTCCTCGGCGATCTTCACGGTGATGCCGAAGCCGCCGGCGGCGTTCTCGCCGTTGACCACGGTCAGGTCGGGGTCGAGCCGGTCGCGCAGCATCGGCATGTGCGCAATCACCGCGTCGCGTCCCGACCGTCCCACCACATCACCGAGAAACAAAAGCCGCATCGTCCCCAACCTTCACTGCGTAAAGCGGAGCGTCTCGCGCTCCGTCAGAATCCAATCGAGCCGCTCGTCGTGCGCCCCGTGGGGCACCGCGTCCATCTCCTGTACGGCGAAGGCCATGCCGACCGCCAGGACCGGGCGAACAGCCCGAAGGACGTCCAGCGTCCGGTCATAGTAGCCGGCCCCGTAGCCCAGCCGGTGTCCGCTGCGGTCGAAGGCCAGCATCGGCACCAGAAGCACCGCCGGAACCACCTCGGGCCGATCGGCGCCTGGTTCCTGGATGCCGTAGCGGCCGGCGGCCAGCGGCAGCGCCGGGTCCCAGTCGCGGAAGGTCAGCGCCTGCCCGCGCGGCCCGGACACCGGAAGCGCGATGGAGCGCCCGCCCGTCCTAAGCCCACCCGATCTAAGATGGAGCAGCAGAGGCCGCACGTCGAGTTCCGAACCGAGCGGCCAATAGCCGGCGACCGGGCCATCGGGGATGAGTCCCGGCCGGACCAGTTCCTCCAGGAAGCGCTCGCGCAGAGCATCCGCGGCAAAAGCGCGCATCTGGTCGTCGCTGAGGGAATCGCGCCGGGCGCGCGCCTGGGCTCGGGCGGCATCCTTGGCCGCGCGCGGGTCGGTCATCGTCGCCTGGAAACGTCGGGAAAATTCGGGGGAGAGGCGGAAGGTGCCGCCTTGGCCGTTGGCATTGCTTATCCTCCATGACCTGCAGAGCAGGTGGGCGCCGTGTAACCGGACCAGGGTCCGGACAGGGACAGCTCCCGAGAGTCTAAGATTATCGGCCCTGGGGATTATTGCGACCTGACGAACCAGGCAGCGACCTTCCAAGAGCTAACTTAGGCGCGCTCGAGCCGCGCGGCAACCTCTTCGATGCGCAAAGCGACATTGTCCACGGCGGCGGCCACCTCGGCCTCGTTGACCGTGGACAGCGGGGCGAGACCGCGGCCGGTCATGACGTCCTGCATTTCGTCGGCCATGACGATGGCGGTGAGGACGAGCATCTGCGCTTCCGACCCGGATTTCCCGCCGCCGGTCACCTGCTTCAGCTTGGCGTCGACGAAGCCGGCCAGCTCACGCAGGCGTGCCTCCTGGCCGTCCTGGCAGAAGACGCGGTAGGCCCGCCCGTTCACCTCGATGTCCACCTGGGCCATGGCTTAATTCTCCAGAACCGCTTCGAGACGGCCGATGGCCGCCTCCAGACGCTTCGACACGGTTTCCGCGTTCTCCTGAGCCCGCGCCTGCTCGATGCGGGCCTCGCGCAGGGACTCGCCCAGCTCCTGCTCGCGCTTGGCCACCCGTTCCTCGCGGGCGCACGCGGCATGCTCCAGACGATCCACGGCCTTGGAGAGGCGGTCGAGCGCGGCTTTCAGAGAATCCATGGGCGGGAAACCTTGACGGACGGACGGACGGCGGGCGGGCAGCAGTTCGCACATGCATAAAATGCCGAGCGCTACAGTTGGGCCGGCCACGTCGCCCCGTCAACCGGAATTACGCCGCAGTTCACGGTGGAAATGGCGCCGCCACAATGCGCCGGAAGCCGGACCGCCATCCCCATTCCCGTGTTGACCTGCGCACACGGGTTCTGCATGGTGCGCGCGTCCTGCGGGAAGCCTTGTTTCCCGCCCAATCGGTGTTGCCCGACCCCATTCGGCCCCCACCGTTCGCTGCCCGCCTGCCCACGGGAACATTCTTCAGGAACCCTGCCCGATGTCCGCTGCTTCCGCCGCCACCCCGCCCGCCCCCATCACCACCATGGCGAACGCCATCCGCGCGCTGTCCATGGACGCGGTGGAGGCCGCGAAGTCCGGCCACCCCGGCATGCCGATGGGCATGGCCGACGTGGCCACGGTGCTGTTCACGCGCTTCCTGAAGTTCAACCCGAAGCAGCCGGCCTGGGCCGACCGCGACCGCTTCATCCTGTCGGCCGGCCACGGCTCGATGCTGATCTACTCGCTGGGCTACCTGACCGGCTATGAGCGGATGACCATCGACGAGCTGAAGCGCTTCCGCCAGCTCGGCAGCCTGACGCCGGGCCACCCGGAGGTTGATCCGTCGCTCGGCATCGAGATGACCACCGGCCCGCTCGGCCAGGGCGTCTCCACCGCCGTCGGCTTCGCCCTGGCGGAGCGCATCACCAACGCCCGCTTCGGCGACGACCTGATCAACCACTTCACCTACGTCATCGCCTCGGACGGCGACCTGATGGAGGGCGTCAGCCACGAGGCCTGCTCGCTGGCCGGCCATCTCGGGCTGAACCGCCTGATCGTGCTGTGGGACGACAACCACATCTCCATCGACGGCTCGACCGACCTCAGCTTCACCGACGACACGCCGGCCCGCTTCCGCTCCTACGGCTGGAACACGGCGACCGTCGACGGCCACGATCCGGAAGCCGTCGCCAAGGCCATCGAGGCCGCGCAGACCTCCGACAAGCCGACGCTGATCGCCTGCCGCACCATCATCGGCAAGGGCGCCCCGAACAAGGCCAACACCCACGGCTGCCACGGCTCGCCGCTGGGCGCCGACGAGGTGGCCGCCACCCGTGAGAATCTCGGCTGGCCGCACGAGGCTTTCGTCGTCCCGCAGGACGTGCTGGACGCCTGGCGCGCCGCCGGCACCCGCGCCGACGCCGCTTACGCCGACTGGGCGCAGCGCGTCGCGGCGATGGACCCCTCCGCCCGCAAGGCCTTCGAGGCGGCCATGGACCGCGGCGTTCCCGCCGGCCTGGACGAGCTGATCGCCGCCTTCAAGAAGAAGGTGTCGGAGGACAAGCCGAGCTGGGCGACCCGCGTCGCCTCGGGCAACGTTCTCGACATCCTGGTCCCGGCGGTGCCGGAGATGATCGGCGGCTCCGCCGACCTGACCCCGTCGAACAACACCAAGGCGAAGAACACCGCCGACGTGGCGGGCCGCGGCCAGTTCAACGGCCGCTACGTCCGCTACGGCGTGCGCGAGCACGGCATGGCCACCGTCATGAACGGCATGGCGCTGCACGGCGGCGTCATTCCCTACGGCGGCACCTTCATGCAGTTCGCCGATTACTGCCGCCCGTCGATCCGTCTCGCCGCGCTGATGAAGCAGCGTTCGATCTTCGTGATGACCCACGACTCGATCGGCCTCGGCGAGGACGGTCCGACCCACCAGCCGGTGGAGCATCTGGCCGCCCTGCGCGCCATCCCGAACCTGCTGACCCTGCGCCCGGCCGATGCCGTGGAGACCGCGGAGTGCTGGCAGATCGCGCTGGAGCGGGTCAACGGCCCGTCCGTCCTGGCGCTGACCCGCCAGAACGTGCCGACCCTGCGCACCGAGCATGCGGCGGAGAACCGCTCCGCCCGCGGCGGCTACGTGATCCTGGAGGCCGAGGGCGAGCGCAAGGTGACGCTGCTGGCCACCGGCTCGGAAGTCTCGCTGGCCGCCGAGGCCCGCAAGGCGCTCCAGGCCGAGGGCATCGGCGCCGCCGTGGTGTCGATCCCGAGCTTCGAGCTGTTCGAGGCGCAGGACGACGCCTACAAGGCTTCCGTTCTCGGCAGCGGCGTCCGCGTCGCGGTCGAGGCCGCCATCCGTCAGGGCTGGGACCGCTGGCTCGGCTATCCGGGCGCCACGGCCGTCGCCTTCGTCGGCATGAGCGGCTTCGGCGAATCGGCTCCCTATCAGGAACTCTACAAGCACTTCGGCATTACCGCCGAGGCCGTGGTCGCCGCGGCGAAGGCGCGCCTGTAAAAGAGCGAGCGTTCGCGGGATCGGGCTCCGGGCCGATGGTCCGGGGCTGACAATTGCCGCCCCGGACCACACATCCGGGGCCGGGAGTTACCGCCCCAAGCCGGATGGTTCGGGGTCGGGGAATGCCAGACTGGAGGAAAAACAATGGCTGTTCGGGTAGCGATCAACGGTTTTGGCCGTATCGGCCGTCTGGTTCTGCGGGCCATCTACGAGAGCGGCCGCAACGACGTTGAGGTCGTGGCGATCAACGACCTGGCCGACCTCAAGGCCAACGCCCACCTGCTGAAGTACGACAGCGTCCACGGCCGTTTCCCCGGCACCATCGAGACCCGTGACGGCGAGCTGATCGTCAACGGCCACTCGATCAAGGTCGTGCAGGAGCGTGACCCGGCCAAGCTGCCGTGGAAGGATCTGGGCATCCAGATCGCCATGGAATGCTCGGGCATCTTCACCAAGCGCGCCGACGCCGCCAAGCATCTGGAAGCGGGTGCGGAGAAGGTGCTGATCTCCGCCCCGGCCACCGACGAGGACATCACGGTGGTCTACGGCGTCAACCACGACCAGCTCAAGGCCGATCACCGCATCGTCTCGAACGCCTCGTGCACGACGAACTGCCTGGCCCCGGTGGCCTTCGTTCTGAACAACCTGATCGGCATCGAGAAGGGCTTCATGACGACGATCCACTCCTATACGGGGGATCAGCGCATCGTCGACACCAACCACAAGGACCTGCACCGCGCCCGCGCCGCGGCGCTCAACATGATCCCGACCTCGACCGGCGCCGCCAAGGCCGTGGGCAAGGTGCTGCCGGAACTGAAGGGCAAGCTGGACGGCACCGCCATGCGCGTGCCGACGCCCAACGTCTCGGTCGTCGACTTCAAGTTCACCGCCAAGCGCGCCACCTCGGTGGAGGAGATCACCAAGGCGATTTCCGAGGCCGCCAACGGCCCGCTCAAGGGCATCCTGGGCGCCTACACCGAGGATCTCGTCTCCACCGACTTCAACCACGACCCGCACAGCTCGATCTTCGCGCTGAACGAGACCAAGGTCATCGACGGCAACTTCGTCCGCATCATGACCTGGTACGACAACGAGTGGGGCTTCTCCAACCGCATGAGCGACACCGCCGTCGCCATGGCCAACGCCAAGTAAGCCGTCCGCGGCTTGCTGCAAAGAGAAAGGGCGCCCTGAACGGGGCGCCCTTTTTCATGAGCAGATTGTTGCGACAGCGGCCGCGGTCACCCTGCCTTGACGGCGTTGATTCCCGTGGCCTGTGTCAACTGGTCGGCGACCCAGGCGGCGACGCTCTTCCCTTCGCGTTCCGCACAGGTGGCGATGGCGCGGTGGAGCATCGGGTTGACGCGGATGGCGAGCTTGCCGGAATAGGGCTGTTCGGTGTTGCCCGCCATGTCGCAGGCCATCGCCAGATAATCGTCCACGGCCTCGCGGAAGGCCCGGCGCAGTTCATCGACCGAGCGGCCGGTGAAGGTGATGCCGTCGCGCGTGTTGATGACGGCGCCGACGAAGATGCCGGCATCGTCGTCGAAATCGATTTGGGCCTTATAGCCCTTATAGTCCATCATCGGCGGCGACCCCAGGGATGCGTGGGGTGGAAGGATAGCCTCGCCTCCGCCCCCATGGTTTGACCTGCCTCAATTCCCGAAATGGGGATGGGGAAATGCCCACTCGGATTTTCCCGTCATGACCGCCGTGCCCGCGCATAACCGCCCCATCCGCATCCACAGCCTGACCGACGCCGACGCCGCCTGCGCCGCGGCGGCGGAACTCGGAATTCCCCTTCTGCTGGTCAGCGCGCCCGGTGCGGCGGCCTCCGCCGGGGCTGGCTGGTTTCGCGAGGTCGCCGCCCGCGCCGCTGCCCGGCACCCGTCGGTTGCGATGACGGCGGTGCTCGACTGCGCCGACCGGCCCGGCGATGCCCTGGGCGCGCTGTCCGCCGGGATCGGAGCGATTCTGTTCACCGGGCGGCTGGACGTCGCGGAACGGCTGGCCGACATCGCCGCGCAACGCGGCGCCCGCCTGCTGACGGCGCTTCCCGAGGCCCTCGACCTGCGCGGCGTTCGCGATCCCCGGCGCGCCTGCCGGAATTGGCTGAGCGGGCGAGACGAAGGCCATGTCACGGAATAGTCTCAAGGCGATACCGCTTTTTCCCCAAATCCGCACGATCAAAAGTGGTGTATGGTGATTTCATCATCACGATGCGGTACCACCCCCATGACCACGACCACGCCTTTGCGGCCCCAGGCGGATGCCACACCGCTGAAGGGTGAGGAACCGGCCCTGCTTCATCCGGAGAGGCCGGACGGGCTGCCGCGCGGCTCGCGCTTTCCCGCGCCGCAGGTGGAGAAGATCCGCGGCGCCCGCCTGCTCGTCGTCTGGGCCGGCTTGGCTGCCGGAGCCTGGGCCGTGGCGGTGGGTGCGGGCTACGGCCTCTACGTCATCGTCCAGTCCGTGCTCTGACAACAAAAGGCTGTTGCGCGACGTTCGCCCCGCCTTTCGGAGAAGTCCGAATCCGCCCTCTCGGATAGGCCCTTTTGGCGCCGCGGGAGGCCGCGTTACACCCCTGCCGACGTTGCAAAGAGTCCCGCGCTAGGCTATGAGGGCCGCATTTCCGACAGAAACCCCAAGGGGAAGAGCCAGATGAAGCTCACTCGTCGTGTTAAGGAAATTCTTGCGAACTACGAAAGCGACACCCCGGGCGTCAAGGCCAACCTTGCCCGCATTCTGATGGAAGGCAAGCTGGGCGGCACCGGCAAGCTGGTGATCCTCCCCGTCGACCAGGGTTTCGAGCACGGCCCGGCGCGCAGCTTTGCGCCGAACGAGCCGGGCTACGACCCGCATTACCATTACCAGCTCGCCATCGACGCCGGCTGCAACGCCTACGCTGCCCCGCTGGGCTCGCTGGAGGCCGGTGCCTCGACCTTCGCCGGCTCGATCCCGCTGATCCTCAAGATGAACAGCGCCAACAGCCTGTCGCGCCAGAAGGAGGACGCCGACCAGGCGGTGACCGCCTCGGTGCAGGACGCGCTGCGCCTCGGCTGCTCGGCCATCGGCTTCACGATCTACCCCGGCTCGGACGCCATGTACGACCAGTACGAGGAGATCCGCGAGCTGTCGAAGGAGGCCAAGTCGGTCGGCCTGCCCACCGTCCTGTGGTCCTACCCGCGCGGCGGCACGATCTCCAAGGACGGTGAACTGGCCATCGACGTGATCGGCTACGCCGCCCACATGGCCGCCCTGCTCGGCGCCCACATCATCAAGGTGAAGCTGCCGTCGGCCCATCTGGAGCAGGCGGAGGCCAAGAAGGTCTACGAGTCCAAGAACATCCCGATCGCCACCCAGGCCGACCGCGTCCGCCACATCATGCAGTGCGCCTTCAACGGCCGCCGCATTGTGGTCTTCTCGGGCGGCGCCACCAAGGGCGAGGACGCGGTGTTCGAGGACGCCCGCGCGATCCGCGACGGCGGCGGCAACGGCTCGATCATCGGCCGCAACGCCTTCCAGCGCCCGCGGGAGGATGCCCTCAAGCTGCTCGACCGGATCATGAAGATCTACCAGGGCAAAGAGTAAGGATCGCCTCGGGTGACCGAAACCGCCTGTCGGCTCTACCTCGTGACGCCGCCGGTCCTGGAACCGGCGGCGTTCGCGCCGAAACTGACCGAAGCGCTGGACGCGGGCGATGTCGCCTGCGTCCAGTTGCGTTTGAAGGACTGCTCCGACGACGCCGTGCGCCGGGCCTGCGACGCCCTGCGCCCGATCGCCCAGGACCGCGGTGTGGCCTTCATCCTGAACGACCATCCCGAACTGGCCCGCGAGACCGGCTGCGACGGCGTGCATGTGGGGCAGAAGGACACGCCCTACGCCCAGGCGCGGCGGATCGTCGGCAAGGACGCCATCGTCGGCGTGACCTGCCACGACAGCCGCCATCTCGCCATGGAGGCCGGCGAGGCCGGGGCCGATTACGTTGCCTTCGGCGCCTTCTTCCCCACCACCACCAAAGAGGCCGCCTTCAAGGCGGAGCCGGAACTGCTCCGGTGGTGGTCGGAGTTGATGGAGGTCCCCTGCGTTGCCATCGGCGGCATCACCCAGGAGAATTGCGGGCCGCTGGTGAGCGCCGGGGCCGATTTCCTGGCCGTGGTCGGCGCCGTGTGGAACCATCCCGATGGGCCGGGCGCCGCCGTGAGGGCGTTCAACGCCGCCATCGCCGCGGCCGAAGGGTGACGAAGGCCGCCGCCGCATCATGGACCTCCTTTCCATCGAGACGCTGACCGCGCTGTTCGCGGTCGGCCTTGTCGCGGGCTTCGTCGACGCCATTGCCGGGGGCGGCGGGCTTCTCACCCTCCCCGCCCTGCTCTGGGCCGGCCTGTCGCCCGCGCAGGCGCTGGCGACGAACAAGCTGCAATCCAGCTTCGGCTCCCTCTCCGCCGCGGTGAAGTTCACCCGTGGCGGCGAGGTGAAGCCGCGCGACATGGCGGTGATGATCGCCTGCACCTTTTCCGGCTCCGCGGCGGGCGCCATCATCGTCCAGATGATCGATCCGGGATTCCTGCGCAACGTCATCCCGGTGCTGCTGATCGGCATCGCCATCTGGCTGCTCGTCTCCCCGAAGGCCGGCGAGATCGACGCGCAGCAACGCATCGGGGAGCGTGGCTTCGCCCTGCTCGCCGGGACGGGGATCGGCTTCTACGACGGCTTCTTCGGACCGGGCACCGGCACCTTCTTCGCCATCGCCTTCGTCTCGCTGCTCGGCTTCAACCTGCGCAAGGCGACCGCCCACACGAAGGTGCTGAACTTCACCAGCAACATCGCCGCCCTCCTCTTCTTCCTGGCCGGTGGTCAGATCGCCTGGGTGGCCGGGCTGCTGATGGGGGTGGGCCAGATGATCGGCGCGCAGATCGGCGCGCACATGGTCATCCGCAACGGCGCCGCCATCGTGCGGCCCATGCTCGTCGTCGCCTCCATCGCCATCACGGCGAAGCTGATCTGGACCGACGCCCAGGGGGTGATCGGCGCGGGCATGGCCATGGTGGCCGGCTGGCTGGGCTGAGCGTCCCCAACATCCCGATTTTCACACCCGCGGCGAATCGACCATAGCGGGCATTCCCCTCCCCCATGCACACCCGCGGGCGCATACTTTGTTGGTCCAACATTTTTTCAGCGGCACCACTTTACGTTAACGTCAATCTGTGTATCATTGCGTCAAATAACGAAATTGGGGAGAAACGCATGTCCAATTGGTCTCTGAAGGGGAATCTGCTTGCCGCTGCCGCCGTTGTCGCCATCGCGGTCCCGCTGCCGGCCGGCGCCGCCGGCTATCTGCTGAAGGAGCAGAGCGCCTCGGGCCAGGGCACTTCCTTCGCGGGCGCCACCGCCAACGGCATGGGCGACGCAACCGGCCTGTTCTTCAACCCCGCGGCCCTGGGGACCATCGAGGGGAATCAGGCGGTCGGCGTGCTGAGCGGCGTGTTCCCGACCTCGAAGACCAGCAACGCCCGCGGCACCCGCGCCACGCGGCTGGGCGGCAGCACCATCCAGGGCACCTCCGACCCCGGCGACATCGGCATGGACGCGGTGATTCCGTCCGGCTACATGGCCTACACCGTGTCGCCGGATGTGAAGCTGGGACTCGCCATCACCGCCCCCTGGGGCCTGTCCACCGACTATCCGGAAAGCTGGACCGGCCGTTACCACGGCATCCATTCCAGCCTGCTGACGATCAACATCTCCCCGACCGTGTCCTATCGGCTGATGCCGGACCTGACCATCGCCGGCGGTCTGCAATTCCAGTACGCCAAGGCGCGGCTCAGCCAGGCCGTGGATTTCGGCTCCATCCTGGCAGCCACCGGGGTTCCGATCGCGCCGGGCTCGCGCGACGGTGTGGGCGAGGTCAAGGGCGACGACTGGGGCGTCGGCGTCACCGCCGGCATGCTGTACGAGCCGGCCAAGGGCACCCGCTTCGGCGTCTCCTACCGCTCCTCCGTCTCCCACGAGCTGGACGGCGATTCGAAGTTCGAGGGCGTCCCCGCCGTGCCGGCGCTCCAGGCCAGCTTCGCCAATTCGCCGGTGCGGGCGAAGGTCGCCACGCCGGACATCATCTCCTTCGGCGCCTATCACGAGCTGACCAGCTCCTTCGCCGTGATGGCCGACGCTCAATGGACCAACTGGTCGCGCTTCAAGGAATTGCGCATCCGCTACCGCAACCCGCTGCGCACCGACACGGTGACCGACGAGAATTGGGACGATTCCTGGTTCTTCGCGCTGGGCGCCGCCTACAAATGGAACGAGAAGCTGACCCTGCGCTTCGGCGTGGCCTATGACCAGACCCCGGTCAGCGACCAGTACCGCACGCCGCGCATTCCGGACGAGGACCGTTACTGGGTGTCGATCGGCGCCGGCTACCAGGTCACCGACAACATCCGGACCGACATCGGCTACAGCCACATCTTCGCCAACAAGGCCAAGATCGACCTGCGCGACAATCTGACGGGCAGCGACGCCTTTCGCGGCAACCTGTCCGCCGACTACAAGGCCCATGTGGACGTGATCGCGCTCCAGACCAAGATCACCTTCTGATCCGCAACCCGGTGGAGCGCGCGGGCGCCGCCCGTTCGCTCCACCGTCCCCGCCTCTTGTCCATCGCCGCGTCCGTGCTAGGCTTTTCCCCCAATCAAGAACCCGTCCCGGGAGAGGAATCCGCATGGCCGACACCTTCACCGCCTTCGTCATCGAGGACGCCGACGGCAAGCCCAAGGGGGGCTTCAAGCCGCTGAGCCTGAGCGACCTGCCCGACCACGACGTGCTGGTCGAGGTCGCCTATTCCACCCTGAACTACAAGGACGGCCTCGCCGTCTCCGGCAAGGGCCGGATCGCCCGCAAGCTTCCGATGGTCGCCGGCATCGACCTCGCCGGAACGGTCGTGGAGTCGCGCTCCGCCGACTGGAAGGCCGGGGACAAGGTGATCGTCAACGGCTGGGGCCTGTCGGAAACCCAGTGGGGCGGCTACAGCCGGTTCCAGCGCGTGAAGCCGGAATGGCTGACCCGCCTGCCCGACGTCTTCTCAGCAGAGGAGGCGATGGGCATCGGCACCGCCGGCTATACCGCGGCGCTCTGCGTCGACGCACTGGAGGATTGGGGCGCGATCCAGCCCGGCGGCAAGGAGGTTCTGGTCACCGGAGCGGCCGGCGGCGTCGGCTCCGTCGCAGTGGCCTTGCTCGCCAAGGCCGGCTATCCGGTCACCGCCTCCACCGGACGGCCCGAGACCCACGAGTATCTGTCCGGCCTGGGCGCCACCGGCTTCATCGACCGCGCCGCCCTTCAGGAGAAGGGTCCGCCCCTGCAGAAAGAGCGCTGGGCCGGCGGCGTCGATTCCGTGGGCGGCATCACGCTGGTCAACGCCCTGTCGCAGACCGTCTGGGGCGGCGCCATCGCCGCCTGCGGGCTGGCGGGCAGCGCCGACCTGCCCGGAACGGTGCTGCCGCACATCCTGCGCAGCGTCACGCTGATCGGCGTCGATTCGGTCGCCGCCCCGGCGGCGCGACGCGAGCGCGCCTGGGCCCGGCTTGCCCGCGACCTCGACAAGGACCACCTGAAGACGATGTACACGGTGGAGCCGATGTCGAAGCTGCCGGAACTGGCCGGCCAGATCCTCGCCGGTCGGGTGCGCGGCCGCGTGGTGATCGACGTCACCGCCTGACGATGGTGCCGCCGGTGGCGGGTGGGGTCAGGCCCCCGCCACCGGCAGCCACAGCACCTCGTCGATGCGCTCCGCCCCGCTGCACAGCATGACCAGCCGGTCGAAGCCCAGCGCGATGCCGCTGCATTCCGGCATGCCGTGCTCCAGCGCGGCGAGGAAATCCTCGTCCACCGGGAAGCGGTCGCCATAGATGCGTTCCTTCAGGTCCATGTCGGCCGTGAAGCGGGCACGCTGGGCGCGGGCATCGGTCAGCTCGCCGAAGGCGTTGGCAAGTTCCAGGCCGCAGGCGTACAGCTCGAACCGCTCGGCCAGCCGCGGGTCCTCCGGCTTGGGACGCGACAGGGCGGCCATGCAGACCGGATAGTCGGTCAGCACACAGGGCACGCCGGCGCCCAGATGCGGCTCGATCCGGTCAAACATGATGCGGAAGACGATGTCCTCCCAGCGGTCGCCGTCGTGCGGGGCGATGCCGATGGCCCGCGCCATGGCGGCCAGCGGAGCCGGGTCGGGGTCATGGCTGCCGTCGAAGGTCTCCAGCAGGTCGATCCCCGCATACTCGCGGAAGGCATCCTGCACGGTCAGCACCCGCCACTCCTTGAAGGGATCGCAGGTCATGCCGCGGAAGTCGAATCGCGTCCGCCCGGCGGCGACGGCGGCCTCGCGCACCAGATCCTCGCAGTCGCGGATCAGCGTCCGATAGCCCTCCCCCGCCCGGTACCATTCGAGCATGGAGAATTCCGGCGCGTGGGTGGCTGACCGCTCGCCATTCCGGAAGACGTGGGCGATCTGGTAGATGCGCGGCAGCCCGGCCACCAGCAGCTTCTTCATGGCGAATTCGGGGCTGGTGTGCAGGTGCAGCCGCAGCCGGTCGTCGGGGTGCGGTCCCACCAGTTCCGTCGCGAAGGCCTGGAGATGCGGCTCCATCCCCGGCGAGATCTGGAGCGCCGGGGTGTCCACCTCCAGGAAGGCGTTCTCCTCGAAGAAGCGGCGGACGGCGCCCAGCACGCGGCCGCGCACGGCCAGATGGGGGCGGCGGCGGGCGAAGCTCTCGGGAGCCCAGGCGGGCGTGATGGGGGACATGACGGCCTTCACTGACGGAGCGATGACGCTGCTTAGCAGAGCGGGAGCGGCGGCGAAAACGGACAAAGAAGGCGCAGAACGCCAATTGAGCCCCACCCGGCGTTGCCACCGGCCCGGCAAGCTGCTAGGTTCCGCGCCGCCTGTCTCCTGGAAATCACGAGTATGTCATGAAGGTCAACGCCAACACGATGCGTCCCGGCCATGTGCTGGAGCATAACGGGAAGCTCTGGGTCATCACGAAGACCGCCATCGTCCAGCCCGGCAAGGGCGGCGCCTTCATCCAGCTTGAAATGAAGGATGTGCGCACCGGCAACAAGTCGATCGAGCGCTTCCGCACCCAGGAGACGGTCGAGCGCGCCCGCCTGGACGAGCACGAGATGACCTTCCTGTTCGCCGAAGGCGACAGCTACACCTTCATGGACAAGGAAAGCTACGAGCAGACCGCCATCCCCGGCGAGATCATCGGCGACCAGAAGGTGTTCCTGCAGGACGGCATGGAAGTCACCGTGCAGTCCTTCGAAGGCGCGCCGCTCGGCGTCGAGATCCCCGGCAAGGTCACCCTGCAGATCACCGAGGCCGACCCGGTGGTGAAGGGCCAGACGGCCTCCTCCTCCTACAAGCCGGCGAAGCTGGAGAACGGCGTGTCGATCCTGGTGCCGCCGCACATCGAGTCGGGCACCCGCGTCGTCGTCGATACCCAGACCGGCGAGTATGTCGAGCGCGCCAAGGACTGAGCGTCCTGACTGATTTTCTGCGCACCGGCTCTCGCTTAAGGCGGGGGCCGGTGTATTCTTTTTCCGGTTCCGCACGAGATAAAGCACGCCCATGGCCACCCGCTCCGCCCTTATCAACGTGATGGTCCGCGCCGCCGAAAAGGCGGCCCGCGGCCTTGTCCGCGACTTCGGCGAGGTCGAGCACCTCCAGGTGTCGCGCAAGGGCCCGGCGGACTTCGTGTCCGCCGCCGACATGAAGGCGGAAAAGCTGCTGCGCGAAGAGCTGCAGAAGGCCCGCCCGGATTTCGGCTTCCTTATGGAGGAGACGGGCGCCAGCAAGGGCAGCGACCCGACCGCCCGCTGGATCGTCGATCCGCTGGACGGCACCACCAACTTCCTGCACGGCATCCCGCACTGGGCGATCTCCATCGCCGCGGAGAAGAACGGCGAGATCGTCGCCGGCGTCGTGTACGAGCCGGTGCACGACCAGATGTTCTGGGCCGAGAAGGGCCAGGGCGCCTTCCTGAACCACCAGCGCCTGCGCGTGTCGGAGCGCCGCAACCTCGCCGACGCCGTGATTGCCACCGGCATCCCCTTCAAGGGCCGCGGCGACCATGCCGGCTTCCTGGTGGAGGCCGAGGCGCTGATGAAGGAGGTCGCGGGCATCCGCCGATTCGGCGCCGCCTCGCTCGACCTCGCTTACGTCGCGGCGGGCCGCTACGACGGCTATTGGGAGCGCGGACTCGCCCCCTGGGATGCCGCGGCCGGCCAGCTTCTGGTGACCGAGGCCGGCGGCTTCGTCGGTGAGATCGGCGGCGGGCGCAACCCGGTGTTCGGCGGCACGATCCTGGCGGCCAACGCCCACTTCCACCTGCCGATCGCCAAGATCCTGCGCGGTGCGACGGATCGCAAGGTGCGCTCCGCTCCCGCCGGAGCGGCTGGGGCGGCGGACGCCGGTCAGGGCTGACCTCCGGCCGAGCCATAAGCCCTTCATGACGTTGGGGTAGCAAGGGCCGCGCTTTGGTGGGGAAACACGCCGCGCGGCCCAAAGGGCGTTGTCCCTACGCCGATCGAAGGGCTATGGTACCAACGCTTTTCCGTGTCACTGGGAACAACGCGCTGGTCACCATGAGGATTGTCGGACGCATGAGCGGTTCTCCAAACGCCCCCGTCGGGCGGCAGGTCCCGTTGCGCGTCCTCCCCGCCGCCGCGGTCGTGGCGCTGTCGCTGGCCGTGACCGCCTGCTCCTCGTCCAGCACCGCACCGCCCCAGACCAGCGCCGCCACTCCGGCCCCGGCCGCAACCACGAACACAGGCGGGCTGACGCTGGAAAACGCGCAGCCGCTGCCGATCCCGCCGCGGCCCGATCTCTTCCCGCCGCCGGCCCCGCCGGCCCCGCCCGTCTTCAAGGCCCCGACCCTGATGACGGCGCCGGAGCTGCCGCAGATTTCGATCGGTCCCACGCCGCCGCCGCCGGCCCTGCCGGAAGGCGCGCCGCCGGTCCCAGCCTCCAACCGGCCGGCAGCATCGCCGCCGCCCGACCGGACGCAGACCGCCGCCCTGCCGCCGCCGACTCCGAAAGCGCCCTCGGCGCCCGCCCTGCCCCGGATGGAGCCGTTGACCGTGCTGTTCGACGGCACCGCCACCGCCTTGCCCGAACCGGCCCAGACGCATCTGGACACCATCGCGGAGCGCATGAACGCCAACCCGCAGCTTCGCCTGCAGATCCGCTCCTACGCCAGCGGCACGCCCGAGACGGCGCGCGAGGCGCGTCAGCTGTCGCTGGCCCGCGCGCTGGCCGTCCGCGAGCGGCTGGGGACCGCCGGCATCGCCAGCACTCGCGTCGACATCCGCGCCATGGGCATGGAGGCGGCCGGCGGCGCGCCGGACCGGCTGGACGTGGAGTTCCTGAACCAGTGAGCCGCTCTCTGTAACCGGTACCGCCTGCCCCTTCCCCTGGACGAGAGTGCCCATGGCCGCCATCGCCCCGTCGTCCCAGCCTCTTGAGGAGCCTTCCCCGATGACGCGCCCGGAGCGCTTCCTGACACGGATGATCCTCTTCCTGGTGGTCGTGGGAAGCGTGACGGCGTTGCTGTTCCCGGCCCTGCGCGCCGCCTTCATGAACAACCCGGCGCTGAACGGGCTGATCCTCGGCACGCTGCTCGCCGGCATCCTGTTCATCTTCCGTCAGGTGCTGATGCTGCGGCCCGAGGTGGCGTGGCTGGAGCATTTCCAATCCGGCAGCGCGGCCGCCGCCGCGCCGGAGCCGGTGCTGCTCGCCCCGATGGCCCGCATGCTGCGGGAGCGGCGCGGGAGGCTGACCCTGTCGGCGCTGTCGATGCGCTCGCTGCTCGACGGCATCGCCTCGCGGCTGGACGAGTCGCGGGAACTGTCGCGCTACTTGATCGGGCTGCTGATCTTCCTCGGCCTGCTCGGCACCTTCTGGGGCCTGCTGCACACCGTCCAGTCGGTCGGCTCGGTCATCGGCGGGCTGTCGGTGCAGGGCGGCGACGTCGGGGCGATGTTCAGCAACCTTCAGCATGGGCTGGAAGCGCCGCTGACCGGCATGGGCACAGCCTTCAGCTCCTCGCTGTTCGGTCTGGCGGGCTCGCTGGTGCTGGGCTTCCTGGAGCTTCAGGCCAGCCAGGCGCACAACCGCTTCTTCCAGGATGTCGAGGACTGGCTGTCCGGCGCCACCCGCCTGTCGAGCGGGGCCGGCGGCAGCCTGGAGACCGGCGACCAATCGATGCCCGCCTATCTGACGGCGCTCCTGGAGCAGACGGCGGAGAACCTCGACTCGCTCCAGCGCACCGTCGCCACCGCCGAGGAGGGCCGCCGTTCGGCCAACGCCAACCTGATGGCTCTGACCGAGCGGCTGAGCACGCTGACCGACCAGATGCGCGCCGAACAGCAGCTCCTCCTGCGCCTCGGCGAGAGCCAGCTTGAGATGAAGGGGCTGCTCGACCGGCTGTCCGACGCGGCGATCGGCGGGTTC
The DNA here is from genome assembly GCF_001315015.1 of Azospirillum brasilense. Taxonomy (NCBI): domain Bacteria; kingdom Pseudomonadati; phylum Pseudomonadota; class Alphaproteobacteria; order Rhodospirillales; family Azospirillaceae; genus Azospirillum; species Azospirillum brasilense. The sequence goes on from NZ_CP012914.1 coordinate 2,030,904, forward strand.
GACGACGCCTCGCGCCAGCATCTGCGCAACATGGACATCTATCTCGCCCGCATGGTCGAGGAATCCTCCACCGGCCGGGTCCAGGCGGTGCAGGAGATCCGCAGCGAGATCAAGCTGCTGGCCCGCACCATCGCCGCCCTGGCCGAAGAATCGGAACAGCGCTGATCGGAACGGCGCCGACGCCAAACTCCCTGTCCGTCCGGAGGGACACACCGCCATGCCCAGCATCAGCCGCCGCAACGGCCACCGCGAGGCCAGCGCATGGCCCGGATGGGTGGACGCGCTGTCGTCCCTCGTCATGGTGGTCATCTTCCTGCTGATGATCTTCGTCGTCGCCCAGTTCTACATGGCGACCGCCCTGACCGGGCGTGACGAGCAGCTCGGCAGCCTGAACCGCAAGGTGGCGGAACTGAACGATCTGCTGGCGCTGGAGCGGGACGCCAACGCCGACCTGCGCATCAACGTCGCCCAGCTCTCGGCGGAGCTTCAGGGGTCCGTGGCGGCGCGCGACACGATGACCAGCCGCATCGCCACGCTCCAGGGCGACCTCGACCACGCCACCCGCGCGGCGGAGGAGTTGCAGCGCACGATCCGCGCCGACAAGGAGACCATCGAGCTGAAGCTGGCCGAAGCCGCCAGCCTCCAGGCCGACCTGAAGGCGTTGCGCGAAGCCCGGACCAAGCTGGAGGGCGAGTTGGCCGCCGCCGCCGCGCAGCAGCGCCTGACCGAGGAGCAACGCCAGTCCCTGCTGGCCGAGTTGGGCGGGGAGCGCGACCGTTCCAAGGCGCTGGAGACACGGCTCGCCAGCGCCGATGAGAAGACGATGCTCGCGCAGAAGGACATCGAGAAGCGCGACATCCGAATCACCGAGCTGATGGCCTCCCTGTCCGCCGAACAGGGCGCGACCGGCAAGGCGAACGAGCAGGTCGACCTGCTGAACCGGCAGATGGCTGCGCTTCGCGAGCAGCTCGCCCGCATCGGCGCCGCGCTGGAGATCTCGGAGAAGAAGGCGGAGGAGCAGCAGGTCCGGATCGCCGAACTCGGCTCGCGGCTGAACCAGGCGCTGGCCGCCAAGGTGCAGGACCTCGCCCGCTACCGCTCGGAGTTCTTCGGGCGGGTGCGCGAGGCGCTGGGCAACCGCCCCGACGTGCGAATCGTCGGCGACCGCTTCGTCTTCCAGTCGGAGCTTCTGTTCCCCTCCGGCTCGGCGACTCTGGAGGAGGCCGGCAAGCAGCGGCTGGCGGAGCTGGCGCGCACGCTGATCGCGATCGGCCGGACCATCCCGCCGGACATCAACTGGGTGCTGCGGGTGGACGGCCACACCGACGCGCGCCCGGTGCGCATCCAGTTCGCTTCGAACTGGGAGCTGTCGGCGGCGCGCGCGATCTCGGTGGTGAAGTACCTGATCGACCAGGGAATTCCGGCGGACCGTCTGGCCGCCGCCGGTTTTGGCGAGTATCAGCCGCTCGACCCCGGCACCAGCGAGGAGGCGTTGGCGCGGAATCGGCGCATCGAGGTGAAGCTGGATCAGCGGTAGGAGCCCAATCCCTTCTTCCCTCCGGGGAGAAGGTTAGGATGAGGGGGCGGCCGCAGGCCGGAAAAGCTCTGCAATGAGGCTGCGTTTCCGCCCTTCGGGCGCCCCCTCACCCTGACCCTCTCCCCAGAGGGGAGAGGGAAATATGGACAAAGCGCTCGTTACTCCGCCGCGACCGTCTCCGGCTCCACCGCCGGCGTCCACCGCAGCACCGGCTTGCGCGCCGCGGCGGTCTCGTCGAGGCGGCGGCGCGGGGTCAGGCGCGGGGCACCCTGGAAATAGGCCACATCGCCGGACTTGGCCCGCTCCGCCAGGGCGCGCAGCGCCGTGACGAACTGGTCCAGGCTGGCCTTCGATTCGGTCTCGGTCGGCTCGATCAGCAGGGCGCCATGCACGACCAGCGGGAAGTACATGGTCATCGGGTGGAAACCCTCGTCGATCAGCGCCTTGGCGATGTCGAGCGTGGTCACCCCCGTCCCCTTCAGGAAGCGGTCGTCGAACAGGCATTCGTGCATGCACGGCCCCTCGAAGGAGGGGGTCATGACGTCCTGAAGGCGGGCCAGCAGGTAGTTTGCGTTCAGCACCGCGTCGTTCGCCACCTGCCGCAGACCGTCGGCGCCGTGGCTCATCATGTAGGCGAGCGCGCGGACGAACATGCCCATCTGGCCGTGGAACGCCTTCATCCGCCCGAAGGCCGGGCCGTCGCCGGCCTGCTCCACCAGACGGAAGGCGCCGTCCTTGTCCTGCACCACGTAGGGCACTGGGACGAAGGGGGCCAGCGACTCCGCGAAGACCACCGGGCCGGAGCCCGGACCGCCGCCGCCGTGCGGGGTGGAGAAGGTCTTGTGCAGGTTGATGTGCATCACGTCGATGCCGAGGTCCGCCGGACGCACCCGCCCGACGATGGCGTTGAAGTTGGCGCCGTCGCAGTAGAAATAGGCGCCCGCCGCGTGAACCGCCTCGGCGATGGTGATGATGTCGCGCTCGAACAGGCCGCAGGTGTTCGGGTTGGTCAGCATCAGGCCGGCCACGTCGGGCCCGAGCTTGGCCTTCAGCGCCTCCAGATCGACGCGCCCGTCCTCGGTCGCCGGGATCGCCTCGACGGCGTAGCCGCAGGCCGCGGCGGTAGCCGGGTTGGTGCCGTGGGCGCTTTCCGGGACGAGGATCTTGGTGCGGCCCTTGTCGCCCTTGGCGTCATGGGCGGAGCGGATCGCCATGATGCCGCACATCTCGCCGTGCGCACCCGCCGCCGGGGCCAGCGTCACCGCCGCCATGCCGGTCAGCGTGGCGAGCCAGCGGCCCAGCTCCGCCATCAGCTCCAACGCGCCCTGCACCGTGCTTTCGGGCTGGAGCGGGTGCACGTCGGCGAAGCCCGGCAGCCGCGCCATCTTCTCGTTCAGGCGCGGGTTGTGCTTCATCGTGCAGGAGCCGAGCGGGTACAGGCCGCTGTCGATGGCGTAGTTCTTCTGCGACAGGCGGGTGTAGTGGCGGACCACCTGCGGCTCGGCGAGGCCCGGCAGGCCGATCCGGCCGCGCGGCTTCACCGCACCAAGGCGCGGGCCCACCGCGGGGACCTCCGGCAGGTCGACGCCGCAACGCCCGGCGCTGTCCTGTTCGAAGATCAGCGGCTCCTCGATCTGGAGGCCGCGGTTGCCGGTGACGGTTTCCGGAACGGCGCTGTCGGTGTTCTGAATGCCGGTCGGGCGACCCTGGTTGTTCATGCTCATCACAGAACCTCGGCGAGGGCGGTGGCGAAGGCGTCCATGTCGGACTCGGTGTTGGTCTCGGTGGTGGCCACGATCAGCAGGTCGTCCAGCCCGCCGCCGAACAGACGGGAGGCCGGAACGCCGCCCAGGATGCCGCGTTGCGCCAGCGCTTCCACGACCTCCGCGGCCGACTTCGGCAGCTTGACGGTGAATTCGTTGAAGAAGCTGCCGTTGACGATCTCCACTCCCGGTACCGCCGCCAGCTTGTCGGCCAGTTGCACGGCCTTGCCGTGGTTGATCTCGGCAAGCCGGGTGAAGCCTTCCTCCCCCAGCAGGCTGAGGTGGATGGAGAAGGCCAGCGCGCACAGGCCGGAATTGGTGCAGATGTTCGAGGTCGCCTTCTCGCGGCGGATGTGCTGCTCGCGGGTGGAAAGCGTCAGCACGAAGCCGCGCCGCCCGTCGGCGTCCACCGTCTGCCCGCAGAGGCGGCCGGGCATCTGGCGGACCAGCTTCTCCTTCACCGCGAACAGCCCGACATAGGGCCCCCCGAAGTTCAGCGCGTTGCCCAGCGACTGGCCTTCCGCCGCCACGATGTCCGCGCCCATCGCGCCCGGCGGGGTCAGCAGGCCGAGCGACACGGCCTCCGTCACCACGACGATCAGCAGGGCGCCCTTGGCCTGGCAGGCCTTGCCCAACTCGGTGTAGTCGCGGACATGGCCGAACACGTCGGGGTTCTGCACGACGACGCAGGAGGTGTCGCCGTCGACCGCGGCCAGCAGGTCCTCGCCGCCGGTCGGGGCCGGCGGCATCACCACCGTCTCGAAGCCGATGAAGCGGGCGTCGGTCGTCGTGGTGTCGCGGTAATGCGGGTGCAGGCCGCCGGACAGCACGGCCTTCTTCCGGCGGGTGACGCGGTTGGCCATCATCACGGCTTCCGCGCAGGCGGTGGCGCCGTCGTACATGGAGGCGTTGGCGACGTCCATGCCGGTCAGCAGCGAGACCTGGGTCTGGAACTCGAACAGGACCTGCAGCGTGCCCTGGCTCACCTCCGGCTGGTACGGGGTGTAGGCGGTCAGGAACTCGCCGCGCTGCACCAGATGGTCCACCGTCGCCGGGATGTGGTGGCGGTAGGCGCCGGCGCCGAGGAAGCTCGGCACGCTGCCGGCGGGCAGGTTCTTGCCCGCCATCGCCGACAGGGCGCGATCGACCTCAAGCTCGCCCATATGATTGGACAGCCCCTCGATCGGGCCGGAGAGGCGGGCCGCCTCGGGCACGTCGCGGAACAGCTCGTCCACCGACGGCACGCCGATGGCCTCCAGCATGGAGCGCCGGTCGGCCTCGGTCAGGGGCAGGTAACGCATCTCAGGCTTGCCCTTCCACGAAGGCCTTGTAGGCGGCTTCGTCCATCAGCCCGTCCAGCTCCGCCGGGTTGCTGAGGCGCAGCTTGAAGAACCAGCCGGTGGTCTCGGCCCCGGCGTTGACCAGCGACGGGTCGTTCTCCAGCTCGGCGTTGGCCTCGATCACCTCGCCGGAGACCGGGGCGAACACGTCGCTGGCGGCCTTCACCGACTCCACGACGGCGGCTTCCTTGCCCTGGGCGAGCTGGCGGCCGACGTCCGGCAGTTCGACGAACACGACGTCGCCGAGCTGGTGCTGGGCGTGGTCGCTGACGCCGACGGTGCCGACATCGCCCTCGACGCGGACCCACTCATGGTCCTTGGTGTACTTGATGGTCATGGTTGTCCCCTGTTCGAAACGGTTTTCTAATTCTCAGCCGCGGTAGTAGCGCTGCGGCACGAAGGGCATGGCGGCGACCTTGGCGGCCAGCGGCTTGCCGCGGACCATGAGCTGGACCGGCGTGCCCACGGCGGCGTGTGCGCGGTCCACATAGCCCATGGCGACCGGGGCCGAGGCGGTGGGGCCGAAGCCGCCGCTGGTCACCTCCCCGATCTTTTGCCCATCCGCGTCGCAGACGTCGGTGTGCTCGCGGGCCGGCTGGCGGCCTTCCGGCTGGAGGCCGACGCGGCGGCGCGGGGCGCCGTTGGCGAGCTGGTCCTTGATGATGGCATAGCCGGGGAAGCCGCCCTCCTCCCGGCGGCGCTTGGACAGCGCCCATTCCAGGCCCGCTTCGACCGGAGTCGTCGTCTCGTCGATGTCGTGGCCGTAGAGGCAGAGCCCAGCCTCCAGCCGCAGCGAGTCGCGCGCACCCAGCCCGATGGCCTCGACCTCGTCCTCGGCCAGCAGGGCGCGGGCGATGGTCTCCGCGTCGGACTTGTCGCAGGAGATCTCGTAGCCGTCCTCGCCCGTGTAGCCGGAGCGGGTGATGATGACCGGGATGCCGTCGAAGGTGGCCGGTAGGTAGCTCATGAACTTCATGGTGGCCGCTTCAGGGATGAAGCGCCCGAGCACCGCCGCGGCCTCCGGCCCCTGAAGCGCCATCAGGGCGAGATCGTCCAGCAGTTCCACCTCGGCCCTGCCCTTCAGCCGCTCGCGCATGTGGGCGACGTCGTGGTCCTTGCGGGCGGCGTTGACGACCAGGAACAGGTGGTCGCCGGCGTTGGTGACCATCAGGTCGTCCAGGATGCCGCCCTGCTCGTTCAGGAACAGCGTGTAGCGCATGCGCCCACGGGCCAGCCCTTTGATGTCGCCGGGAACCAGCGACTCCAGCGCGGCGGCCGGGTCCTCGCCGGTCAGGCGCACCTGCCCCATGTGCGACACGTCGAACAGCCCGGCCTTGGCGCGGGTGTGCTGGTGTTCCTTGAGGATGCCGAGCGGGTACTGCACCGGCATGTCGTAGCCGGCGAAGGGCACCATCTTGCCCTTCAGCTCCAGATGGAGGCTGTGCAGCGGCGTTGTCTTGAGGGACTCAGAAGCCTCGTTCACGCGGGTCCTCCGACATAGGATCGCACAACCCGCGCCGGAATTGACGCGAGTCCTGCCCCCTCTGTCCTGGACCTGAGAGATTCACCGGCGGGGTCCAACCCTCGACAACCGGTTTACTCCTTCGGTGAGCCGTTCCCCGCGATGCGCGGACCGGGCTGCTTTCCAGAGTTGCCTTATCCCCCTTGCGGTCCTTTTGCCTGAGAGTTTCCGGGGCGGTTGCTCCTTCGGCGCCACTGCCCGGCATCCGGTTTTCCGGTGGCCGGGCAATGATCTCTCCCGCGAGGGATCGTCGGCTTGTGCCGTTTAACCTACCGGGACCTTTGCGAATGTCAATCGGGGTTCGCTGGGGTCCCGGCGACGCTCATTTCAGGTCCAGATGGCTGCCGTCGCAGAAGGGCGGCTTCTTGGTCGCCTTGCAGCCGCAAAAGCGCGCCTTCATGGAGGTGGCGGGAGCGAACTTCATCGGCTCCAGCCCGGTGCCGGCGTGGCTGCCGTCGCACAGCGGCTGCTTGGCGCTGCGCCCGCAGCGGCACCACCAGTAGGTCTTGCCGGCTTCCAGTTCGATGATGATGGGTTCCTTGGTCGCGGCGACCGGTGCGCTGGCCATGAGATTCGCCCCCTTATCCGATCACTGCTTCATCTGCGCCCGGTTGAAGGCCAGCTGCTCCGGCGTCAGCTGGAAGCCCAGGAAAATCTTCCAATCCTTGCCGTTGGCGTCCTTGGGCAGCGGGATCTTCGGCGCCAGTTCCTCGCGGCTGCCGGAGCGGAGCTTGCCGGCATCGAAGGTGACGGAGGTGTCGAACTCCGTCTTGGTGGTCGGCGCCTCCTCGCCCGGCTTGGCGACGGCGACGAAATAGCGGTAGTTCGCCGTGTTGCCCTGCATGGCCGGTCCGCGCTCCGCGATCAGGAAGACGTTCACGTTCACCGTGACGCCGTCGCTGGTGTAGTCGCAGTTGCCGGAATAATCGGCCAGTGCCGCGCGGGAGGTGACGTCCGTCAGGTCGCGCCCGCCGCCGTTGCGGAATTGGGTGACCTCCGCCAGATCGCGGACGATGGACACCTTCGGGCAGGCCAAGGCCGCGTCCGCCGCGGTGTTCGATCCGCCCCCGAGTCCGGAGCAGCCGGTGAGCGCCAGAACCCCGAGACTCGCGAATGCAAGCGCCCGCGGGCTTTTCCGGGCGGGGGTTCCTATATTACGGTCGCGGCGGCGGTCCATCGGTCTGGCCTAACGGTTGGAAGGGTGTGTTCTGCCACGACTTTAGAGAAGCGGTGGGGCCGGCACAAGGCCACGCCGCCGCTGCGACGAACGAACCCCGACACCCCCTTTTTCGAGACACCGGAACGACGCGCATGACCCAGACGCCCCTGACCATCCTGCTCGCGGCCCCCCGTGGCTTCTGCGCCGGCGTGGACCGCGCGATCCAGATCGTGGAGGTGGCGCTGGAGCGGTTCGGCGCCCCCGTCTATGTCCGGCACGAGATCGTCCACAACCGATTCGTGGTGCAGAGCCTGGAGGCCAAGGGCGCCATCTTCGTGGACGAGCTGGATCAGGTGCCCGACGGCGTGCCGGTGGTCTTCTCCGCCCACGGCGTGCCGAAGTCGGTCCCGGCGGCGGCGGAGCAGCGCGGCCTGTTCTACCTCGATGCCACCTGCCCCCTGGTCAGCAAGGTGCACCGCGAGGCCGAGCGCCACTTCAACGAGGGGCGCCAGATCGTGCTGATCGGCCACGCCGGCCACCCGGAGGTGATCGGCACCATGGGCCAGTTGCCCCAGGGCGCCGTCGTGCTGGTGGAGACGGTGGAGGACGTGGCGAAAGTCCAGGTGGACGACCCGGAGAACCTCGCCTACGCCACCCAGACCACCCTGTCGGTGGACGAGACGGCCAGCATCGTCGCCGCCCTCCAGGCCCGCTTCCCGTCCATCGGCGGACCGAAGAAGGAGGACATCTGCTACGCCACCACCAACCGCCAACAGGCGGTGAAGGCCATCGCGCCGAAGGTGGACGCCCTGCTGGTGCTGGGCGCGCCGAACTCCTCCAACTCCAAGCGGCTGGTCGAGGTGGCGAAGATCCACGGTTGCCAGCGCGCCCAGCTCGTCCAGCGCGCGGCGGACATCGACTGGTCGGCGCTGGACGGAGTCGCCACGCTGGGCATCACCGCCGGAGCGTCGGCCCCCGAAGTGCTGGTGGAGGAGGTCATGGAGGCCGCCCGCGCCCGCTACGCCGTGACGGTGGAGGAGCTGCGCACCGCCTTCGAGGACATCACCTTCAAGCTGCCGAAGTCGCTGCTGGACGGCGGCGTCGGGATGCGGAGCAAGGAAGAAGCCTGAGGATGTGGAGTGCCATTGACCAGCGTCCCGAATCCCGGTAAGGCGCTGGCATGGCCGTATACACCGAAGTCACCGACGACGAGCTGAACGCTTTCATCGCCCAGTACGATCTGGGCGCCGTCCTGTCCTGCAAGGGCATCGCGGAGGGGGTGGAGAATTCCAACTTCCTCCTGGTGACGGAGCGCGGCCCCTACATCCTGACGCTCTACGAGAAGCGCACCCGGCGGGAGGATCTGCCCTTCTTCCTGGGCCTGATGGAGCATCTCGCCGACAAGGGCATCGCCTGCCCGCTGCCGGTCCAGGGAACGGACGGGCAGGCGCTGCGCGAACTGTCTGGGCGCCCGGCGGTGATCGTTACCTTCCTGGCCGGCATGTGGCCGCGCCGCATCACGCCGCATCACTGCGCGGAGCTGGGGACGGCGCTCGCCCGTCTGCATCTGGCCGTCGCCGACTTCCGGATGGAGCGCCCCAACGCCCTGTCGCTGGACGGCTGGAAAGACCTTGTCGGCAAATGCGCTCCGCGCGCCGACGAGGTGGCCCGCGACCTGCGCGCGACGCTGGAGGCGGAGCTTGCCGCGTTGGAAGCCAACTGGCCCGCCGGCCTGCCGTCCGGGGTCATCCACGCCGACCTGTTCCCCGACAACGTGTTCTTCCGCGGCGACGGGCTGTCCGGCCTGATCGACTTCTACTTCGCCTGCAACGATTTCCTGGCCTACGACATCGCGATCTGCATGAACGCCTGGTGCTTCGAGGCCGACGGGTCGTTCAACGCCACCAAGGCGCGGATGCTGCTGACCAGCTACCAGAGGGTCCGCCCTCTGTCGCCGGCGGAGCTGGCCGCCCTGCCCTGGCTGTGCCGCGGCAGCGCCCTGCGCTTCCTGCTGACGCGCCTCTACGACTGGCTGAACCATCCGCCGGGGGCCTTCGTGCGTCCGAAGGACCCGCTGGAATATCTGCGCAAGCTGCGCTTCCACCAGACCGTCCGCGGGCTCGGCGACTACGCGCTCGACGACGGCGGCAGCTATCAGGTCTGACGCCATGACGGACAGCATGGACACCAACGGCGGCGGTGAGAAAAGCGCGCCGAAGGTCGTCGACATCTTCACCGACGGCGCTTGCAGCGGCAACCCCGGCCCCGGTGGCTGGGGCGCCATCCTGCGCTACAACGGGGTGGAGAAGGAGCTGTACGGCGGCGAGCCGGCCACCACCAACAACCGCATGGAGCTGATGGCCGCCATCCAGGCGCTGGAGGCGCTGAAGCGGCCCATGGAGGTGCGGCTCTACACCGACAGCGAGTATGTGAAGAACGGCATCACCCAGTGGATTCACGGCTGGAAGGCCCGTGGCTGGAAGACCGCCGACAAGAAGCCGGTGAAGAACGAGGATTTGTGGCGCCGCCTGGACGAGGCGAAGCGGCAGCACCGGATCGAGTTCCACTGGGTCCGTGGCCATGCCGGCCACCCGGAGAACGAGCGGGCCGACGCGCTGGCCCGCCAGGGCGTCGCCGACGTCCGGCAGGCCGCGCGGGGCTGATCCGTCCGGCGAACGGTGACCATCCTCAAGGGTTTGTGGACGGCGGACCCGCCATCCCGCTAGGCTCCCTCCGATAACGAACGACGAAAGATCGTTGGGAGGAGACCGAGATGTATCCGCATTTGCGGAACGAAGCCCGCTGGGTGCTGCCCGAGGTGCTGGCCCATCAGGCCGCCGAACGCGGCGGCAAGACCTTCGTCACGATGATCGCCGGCAAAGAGAACGACGGCGACTCCATCACCTACGCCGAGGCGCAGGAGCAGGCGGGTCGCATGGCCGGCTTCTTCGCCGGGCTGGGCGTGAAGCCGGGCGACACGGTGGCGGTGATGCTGCCGAACGGGCTGGACTTCGTGCGCGTGTGGCTGGGGCTGGGGCGGCTGGGCGCCGTCATGGTCGCGCTGAACACGGAACTGAAGGGCGGCTTCCTGGAGCACCAGCTTGAGAACGCCGGAGCCGCCCTGGCGGTGGTCGACGCCGCTCTGGCCGACCGCATCACCGACATCGCACCACGACTGACCGCCTTGCGCGGGCTTGTGGTGCCCGGCGCCGTGGCGGGATCGCCGCACGCCGCGCTGGAGGGCTGGCGCAACGCCGCCCCCTACGACGGCCCCCTGCCCCGCGCCGGCGACGACGCCTGCATCATGTACACGTCGGGCACCACCGGCCTGTCGAAGGGCGTGCTGATGCCGCACGGCCACGGCTTCCTGTTCGGGCTGGGCTCCATCGACAATTTCGCGCTGACCGACGAGGACCGCTTCTACATCTGCCTGCCGCTGTTCCACGCCAACGGGCTCTACATGCAGCTCTACGCCGCGATGATCTCCGGCGGATCGGCGGTGCTGCGCGAGCGGTTCAGCGCGTCGGCTTGGCTCGACGACATCCGGCGCCACGGCTGCACGGTGACCAACTCGCTGGGCGCCGTCACCGCCTTCGTGGTAGCCCAGCCGCCGCGCCCGGACGACCGGGACCATCCCCTGCGCCTCGTCGGCGCCGCCCCCAACCCGGCGGACACCGAGCGGGTGCTGCGCGAGCGCTTCGGCGTCCGCGACGTCATCAGCCTCTACGGCATGACCGAGGTGAACATCCCGCTCTACGCCGAGATGGGCAAGCCGCGCCCCGGCACCTGCGGCAAGGTCTACGACCGCTATTTCGAGGTGGAGATCCGCGACCCGCAGACCGACATCCCGGTGCCGCATGGTCAGGTCGGCGAGGTCATGGTGCGCCCGAAGGCCGCCTTCGGCTTCCTGTCCGGCTATCACCGGATGCCCGACAAGACGGTGGAGGCGTGGCGGAACCTGTGGTTCCACACCGGCGACGCCGCGGTGATGGACGCGGAGGGCTACGTCACCTTCGTGGACCGCATCAAGGACTGCATCCGCCGCCGCGGCGAGAACGTTTCGTCCTACGAGGTGGAGACGGTGCTGTCGCGGCTGGAGGGGGTGGCGGAGGTCGCCGCCTACGCCGTGCCGGCGGGCATTCCGGGGGCGGAGGACGAGATCATGGTCGCGCTGGTCGCCGCACCGGGCGCCACCCTGACGCCGGAGGCCGTGGCGGCCTACGCCGAGCGTGAACTTCCGCGCTACGCCCAGCCCCGCTACATCGACATTGTGGACGCCTTCCCCAAGACGCCAACCGCCAAGGTGCAGAAGGCGAAGCTTCGGGAACGCGGCGTGGCCGACACCACCTGGGACCGCACGAAGGTGACTTGAACGAGAACCTATGCGCAATTCCCTCTCCCCTCTGGGGAGAGGGTCAGGGTGAGGGGGTTGCGCGTGGCGGAACGTCCGGCACAAGCGCAACCCCCTCACCGGCCCTGCGGGCCACCCTCTCCCCGGAGGGGAGAGGGCTAAAACCGCCCTTACAGCGCGCCCAGCACCGCTTCGGCCGAGGACACCTCGAACTGGCCCGGCTTCTCCACGGCGAGGTGAGTGACCTTGCCGTCCTTGGCGACCAGGGCGAAGCGCTGGCCGCGCAGGCCGAGGCCGTAGCCCGTGCCGTCCATCGTCAGGCCCAGCGCCTGGGTCAGCGCGGCGTTGCCGTCCGGCAGCATGGTGACCTTGCCGCCGACGCCGCTCTTCTCGCCCCAGGCGCGCATCACGAAGGGGTCGTTCACGGCGAGGCAGACGATGTCGTCCACGCCCTTGGCCTTCAGGTCCTCGGCCTTCTGGACGAAGCCCGGCAGATGCTTGGCGGAGCAGGTCGGGGTGAAGGCGCCCGGCACCGAGAACATCACCACCGTCTTGCCCTTGAACAGCGCGTCGGTGGTGATGTCCTGCATCCCGTTGTCGGTCAGGTGCTTCAGCGTGACGGACGGGATGGCGTCGCCCACTTGAATGGTCATGTCTCCTGAACTCCCAATTTTTTGTGTTTCAGCTTTTGATCTTGCCGGACGCCCGGTCGAGCGCGTCGAGGACGGCGCCCTCGGTCAGCAGTTCCGGAAGCGCGATGCCGTCCGGAGCCCCCGGACCATAGACGATGTTGAAGGGAATGCCATAGCGGCCGTGTCGGGCAAGGTAGCGGGCAATGGCCTCGTCCGGTCGGGTCCAGTCGGCGCGCATGGCGGTCACCGCCCCGGCGTCCTCCAGCCGCTGCGCGACGGTGCCGCGGTTCAGCACCAGCTTCTTGTTCGCCTGACAGGTGATGCACCAGTCGGCGGTGACGTCCACGAAGACGGTGCGCCCGGCGGCCACCTGCCCGCGGATGGCCGCCTCGTCGAAGGCGACCCAGCGCGCCGCTGTGCTTTCGGCCACCGGAGCCGCCCCGGCGGAAGGGCCGAAGACGGCGGGAACCGCAAAGGCCACCAGGGCGAGCAGCCCGGCCAGCGCCGCCCCGGCCCAGCGCGCCGTCTCCGCCATGCGGCGGCCCAGCCACAGCGCGGCGACCAGCCCGCCCATCAGCACGGCGACGGCCAGCGCCGGCACCTCGCCCACTTGGACGACCAGAACCGACAGCAGCCAGAGCGCGGTCAGGGCCAGCGCCCCGCCCAGCACCCGGCGCAATGCGACCATCCAGCGCCCCGGGCGCGGCAGCAGGCGCGCGGCGCGCGGGAAAGCGGCGATAAGCAGGTAAGGCAGCGCCAGCCCGACGCCGAGCGCGGCGAAGATGGCAAACACCTCCAGCGCCCCGCGGGCCAGCGCGAAGCCCACCGCCGTCCCCAGGAAGGGCGCGGAGCAGGGCGTGGCGAGCAGCGTGGCGAAGGCGCCGGTGGCGAACTGCCCTCCCAGCCCCTGCCCCTCCGGCCCGCCCAGCCGGTCGGCGACGGCGCGTGGCAGCGGAAGCTCGAACAGGCCCCACAGGTTGGCAGCGAACAGGGTCACCAGGATGACCATGAAGACGAGGAACAGCGGCTGCTGGAATTGGATGCCCCAGCCCACGGCACCGCCCGCCGCCTTCACCGCGACCAGCGCCCCGGCGAGAATCAGGAAGGAGGTCAGGATGCCCGCCGCCGAGGCCAGGAAGCCGGCGCGCACCGCCGCGGGTGCCCGCCCGCCATGCTGGACGATGGACAGCAGCTTCAGCGACAGCACCGGCAGCACGCAGGGCATCAGGTTCAGGATCAGCCCGCCCAGCAGGGCGACCCCCAGCATGGCCAGCAGCCCCGTCGGAGCCGCCCCGGCACTGCCGCCCAGCCCCGCCGCGGCGGTCGCCGGAGCCTCCACCGACCGGTTGCCGTCCACCACGGTCAGCGTCATCGCCCGTCCGGCGAGGTCCAGTCCGGGCGTCGGGTCGGTCGCGTCCATGCGCAGGATCGCGCGCCGGTCGCCGTCGAGGAACTGGCTCTTGGGCGCGGCGAAGGTCACCGGTGGGTCGGTCTCCACGAACACGTCGGGGGCGACCATCGGCTCGCGGGCGGTGACCTCCACCTCCAGCACGGCGCCCTGGCCACGCACCGTCGTCACGGTCAGGCCGGACGCCCGCCCGTCACCGGGCACCAGAGACTGGGCGCGGGCGATGTCGTTGGCCGACGGCCCCGGCGTCGCCGGCCCCTCAGGGATGGACAGGGACAGCGCCACCATCTCCGGCACGCAGATGGTCGAGCAGACCAGCAGCTCCGCCTTCAGCGCGAGATCGAGCGGCTTGCCGGGCTCCGCCGGGGTGGCGGCGATGGGGAACAGCACCTCCGCGTCGTAGCCCGCCGTCTCGAAGCCCAGCACGGTGAAGCGGTGCGGAGCCGGGTAGATCAGCTCCGTCGCCTTGAGATTCCGCGACTCCGACCAGTCCAGCCGCGGCGCGAAACCGGCATCGCCCGGAGTGCGCCAATAGGTCTTCCAGCCGGGCTCCAGCCGGACCTCCAGCCCCAGGGGGATTTTGGCGAGATCGCCCACCCCCTGCACCGACGCGACGAGCCGCGCCTCCACCGGGCCGGACTTGACCCAGGCGCCGGTCTCCGCCCTCCCCATTCCGGGTGCGGCCAAGGCCAGGATGGCGATCAGGAATGGAACAAACCTTTTCATCGCACCGACTGTTCTCATATCAAGACGCAGCGGGCCGCCCATCGGCCCTTGGCTGTATATGGATGACAAAGCTTGGCCCGTGCTGTCACACTCGGGCGAAGACGGCTTCGGGCGAGCCACTCAACGGCCCGCCCGTCCCCCGACACAAGGATAGCGCCCATGCCGCACCTGACCAAGTCCTCGGACTATCTGACCGGCCAGTTGCTGATCGCCATGCCGGGCATGACGGACCCGCGTTTCCAGCGGACCGTGATCTATATGTGCGCCCACAACGAAGACGGCGCCATGGGCCTCGTCGTCAATCGCCTGTTCGGGTCGGTCACCTTCGAGGATTTGCTGGAGCAGCTCGAGATCGAAATCCAGGAGCCGATTGCCAACATGCCCGTCCATTATGGCGGGCCCGTGGAGTCCGGGCGCGGATTCGTCCTGCATTCGACCGATTACGTGCGGGACGGCACGCTGGTGGTGGACGACGAGGTGGCGCTGACCGCGACCATCGACATCCTGCGCGCGATTTCCGAGGACCGCGGGCCGCGCCGCAACATCCTGCTGCTCGGCTACGCCGGCTGGGGGCCGGGGCAGTTGGACGCGGAAATCCAGGCGAACGGCTGGCTGAACGTGCCCTGCGACGAGACGCTGCTGTTCGATCCCGAACTGGACACCAAGTGGGAACGCTCGATCGCCAAGCTCGGCGTCAGCCTGTCCATGCTGTCGGCGGAGGCCGGGCACGCCTGACGGCGCCCCCTCCTGATCAAGAATACGACCCGCCGCACGGCACGCGGCGGGGTCTCACATCAAAAATTTCTGCTTACAAACCCTTGCTGGCGATCGCCAGAGCGAGGCCGCGGGCCTGCATCAGTTCGCTGCACCGTTCGACCAGTTCGTCCCCGGCGTAGACCGCCCAGCCACTCTGGAAGCCCGACGCCTCGTAGCGCAGATCGACGCGGCGCCCGTCCAGCTCGACGGCGTAAGTCCGGGAATCTTCTTTCGTCCAAGTTGCGTTCGGATAGGTGGGGTTCGACGACATATCCGCCTCATGCGATGCGAAGGACATGCCGTCAGCCTGCGCCCGCTCCCTTAACCACGGGTTAAGCCGGGCGGGACAAAACCCTGGGAATTGGGGTCGGGCCACCCCGACCGGATGGGCTAGCCTCGCCACTCCTCGCGCAGGATGGCGTAGAGGACATGATCCCGCCACACCCCGTCGATGCGCAGATAGCCGCGCGCATAGCCTTCGTGGGTGAAGCCGACCTTTTCCAGAAGGCCGCGGCTGGGCGCGTTGGTCGGCAGGCAGGCAGCCTCAACCCTATGCAGCCCCAACTGCCCGAAGGCGAAGTCCAGAACCAGCCGGGTCGCGCCGGACATGTAGCCGTTGCGCGCGTAGGGCTGCCCGACCCAGTAGCCGAGCGTCGCCATTTGGGCCACGCCGCGCCGCAGGTTGGTCAGCCCCAGCCCGCCAACCAGCCGGTCGGTCGCCCGGTCGTAGACGAGGAAGCTGTAGCCCTGGTCGTCGCGCCACTCCTGTGCCTGCCGCCGCAGCCGGCGCCCGAAGGCGGCGCGGGTCAGGGCGTCCGCCGGCCAGGTCGGCTCCCAGGGGGTTAGGAAAGCGCGGGAGTCCGCCCGCAGGTCGGCCCATTCCCGCCAATCCCGCGGCAGCGGTGGGCGGATATAACAGATCGGTCCGTCGAGCCGGACCGCCGGCGGGCTGATGAGACCACTGCCGAGCAGGCGGATCATGCTGCCCCTCCCACCCTGGCGCGTCCCTTAACGGAGCCGCGCGGCGATGCGGTCATATTCCTCCAGCCGTCCGATCGGGCCGAGCGCGGCCACGGTCGGGCGGCTCTCGCGCAGGCGCCGGGCGACGCGGACGATGGACTCGCGGTCGACTGCCCCGATCTTCTCGACGATCTCCTCAACCGGCACCGGACGCCCGTAGGCCAGGAGCTGCTGGCCGAGCTGCTCGCAGCGCGACATGGAGCTTTCCAGCGCCATCAGTGTCCCGGCGCGGAGCTGGGCGGCGGCGCGGGCCACCTCCTCCTCGGTCACATCCTCGGTTACCCGCATCAGCTCGTCGCAGACGACCGGGACCAGTTCCGCCACCTCGTCCTCGCCGGTGCCGGCGTAGACGCCGAACAGCCCGCCGTCGCGGTAGGCGCCGGAGAAGGTATAGATGGAATAGACCAGCCCGCGCTTCTCCCGCACCTCCTGGAAGAGGCGGGAGGACATGCCGCCGCCGAGCAGCGTGGACATCACGGAATGGGCGTAATAGTCGGGATCGTGCACCCCCACCCCGTCGAAGCCGAGGACGAGGTGCATCTGCTCCAGGTCCCGCGCCTCGCGGAAGTCGCCGCCGGCGTAGCGCGCGTCCTCGGACTCCGGCGCCGGGCGGGGGGACAGACCGTCGAAGGCCGACAGAGCCATGTCGACGAGCCGGTCGTGCTCCAGCCGCCCGGCGGCGGCCAGGACGATGCCCGGCGCGCCGTAATGGCCGTCGATGTAGTCGACCAGCGCCGGGCGCGACAGGGCGCCGACGATCTCCGCCGAGCCCAGGACGGGGCGCCCCAGCGCCTGCCCCGGATAGGCGGTGGACTGGAAATGGTCGAAGATGATGTCGTCGGGGGTGTCCGCGGACTGACCGATTTCCTGAAGCACCACCGTGCGCTCCCGGACCAGCTCCTCGCTGTCGAGGACCGAGTTCTGGAGCATGTCGGCGATGAGGTCGAGCGCCAGCGCCGTGTCGTCGTGCAGGACCTTGGCATAATAGGCCGTCTGCTCGCGCGTCGTGTAGGCGTTGAGCTGGCCGCCGACATTCTCGATCTCCTCGGAGATGCGGAAGGCGGAGCGCCGCTCGGTCCCCTTGAACAGCATGTGCTCGACGAGATGCGCCACGCCGTTGACGCTCGCGGACTCGTTGCGCGTGCCAACCCCGACCCAGCAGCCGAGCGAGACCGACTGCACGCCGGGCATCGTGTCGGTGGCGACGCGCAGCCCGTTCGGCAGCGTGGTCACGCGGATGCTCATGCGGCCTCCTTGGCAGCGCGGGCGCGGGCGACGACGAACTCCTGGACCGCCGCCACGTCGTTGGGCAGCTCGGACAGCCGCTCCTCCCGCTCGTAGAGGTCGGCGAGGCGCGGCGGCAGGACCGGGCGCCGGCCGGTGGCCGTCTCCACCGCGTCGGGGAACTTGGCGGGGTGGGCGGTCGCCATCACGACCACCGGCACCGACGGATCGACCGGGGCGGTCGCCGCGGAATGGATGCCGACGGCGGTGTGCGGATCGACCTGATAGCCGCCGGTCTTCTCCCAGACCTCCTTGATGACGTCCATGGTCCGGGCATCGTCGGCGCGGCCCGCGGCGAAGATCGCGTGCGCCTCGGCCAGCTGCGCGTCGGTGACGGCGAACTTGCCCTCCGCGCGGAAGCCGTCCATGGCGGCCTGCACGGCGGCGCCGTCGCGGCCCAGCAGGTCGAACAGCAGCCGCTCGAAGTTGGAGGAGATCTGGATGTCCATGCTGGGACTCAATGTGGGCACGACCGGAGCCGCCGACATGGTGCCGCTGGCAAAAAAGCGGGCCAGGATGTCGTTGGCGTTGGAGCCCACGATCAGCCGCTCCACCGGCAGGCCCATCGCCCGCGCGCCGTAGGCGGCGTAGACGTTGCCGAAATTGCCGGTGGGCACGGTGAAGGCCACCTTGCGGTCGGGCGCGCCCAGCGCCACCGCGGCGGCGAAGTAATAGACGATCTGGGCCATGATGCGCGCCCAGTTGATCGAGTTCACCGCCGACAGGCCCATCCGGTCGCGGAAGGCCATGTCGTTGAACAGCGCCTTCACCAGATCCTGGCAGTCGTCGAAGGTGCCGTGCAGCGCGATGTTGTGCACGTTATCCGACAGGACGCTGGTCATCTGGCGGCGCTGCACCTCCGACGTGCGTCCCTTCGGGTGCAGGATGAAGATGTCCACGTTCTGGCGGTCGCGGCACGCCTCGATGGCGGCGGAACCGGTGTCGCCCGAGGTCGCGCCGACGATGGTCACCCGCTCGCCGCGCTTGGCCAGCACATGGTCGAACAGGCGGCCGAGCAGTTGCAGCGCCACGTCCTTGAAGGCCAGCGTCGGGCCGTGGAACAGCTCCATCACCCAGGTGCGCTGGTCGAGCTGCACCAGCGGCACCACCGCGGCGTGGTCGAAGCTGGCGTAGGCGTCCGTCACGATGGCGCGGAAATCGTCCTCGGCGATGGCGCCGCCCAGGAAGGGCAGCATGACGCGCACGGCGATCTCGCTGTAGGGAAGGCCGCGCATCGCGCGGATCTCGTCGGCCGAGAACTGCGGCCAGCTTTCCGGGACATAGAGGCCGCCGTCACGCGCGAGACCGGCCAGAAGGACTTCCTCGAAACCCAGGACCGGGGCCTGGCCCCGCGTGCTGACGTACTTCAACGCACACTCTCCGACGCCTGAAGGTGGCCGACGCTGTGGCGGGCCGGCGACTCTTGTGGAACGGGCATAGTTAGCGCCCTCCCACACGCCGTGCAAGCGGCGGGTTCCGGATGCGTTGCAAACAAAACCCCTCTCCCGCGGTGGGAGAGGGGATTGCCAGGCTCCCGATCAGGCGCCGGTGTGGACATCCAGCGGATCGTGGTGCAGCGCCGACGGATCGTGCGCGGCATCGACCGGCGGAAGCTCCACCGTCTGAGCGGCGAGCGCGGCGTTCACCGACGCGGCGGTGCTGTGGTCCGCCACCTGCGGCTGGGTCACCGTGTGGGACAGGACGTTGATGTCGCCTTCTCCCAGCGCCTGAGCCTTTGCCGGAGCCCAGGCGGCCTTGGCCGGGCTGCCGCCGCCGTCGAACAGGCCTTCCTTGATGGCGTTGTACTTGGTCTGGTCGACCGTCTGCCAATCGTCCTTCAGGATGCCGCCGGTGTCCCCCGAGTTCGGGTTCCAGGACCAGTAGGTCCAGCTCGCCCCTTCCTTGCCGGCGCCGAGGTCGTTGGTGCCGTTGCCGTCCAGGTCGCCGTTCATGTAGTCGATCAGCTTGGCCATGTAGGCCTTGTCCTGGTCGGTCTCCAGCTTGCCGCCGAACTCGCCGACCAGCACGGGCGCCTTGTCGTCCTTCAGCAGCCAACCCCAGTTGTCGGTGTACTGGCCCGGCAGGTTGTTCGGGTAGTCGCTGGCCTTGAACCACTCCATCTCGTGGATGGACGGGCCGTAGGAGTGGACCGAATAGACCAGCTTGCCCGGATTGTCGAATTCGATCGGGCGGTCCTTGGCGCCGCGCAGGTTGCCGCCCCACCACTCCCACTGGTTCTCGTGGATCTCGACGCCTTCGACCAGCAGCAGCCAATCCTTGTTGACCGACTGGATCTCGTTGCCGATGCGCTCCGCGGCCCAGGCCCAGTCGGTGGCCTTGTCGCCGCCGCCCCAGGTCGCCTGGCCGTGCGGCTCGTTGTGCAGGTCGGCGCCGACGACCGTGTCGTTGCCCTTGTAGCGCTCGGCCAGCATCTTCCAGTTTTCGATCATCTTCGACTCCGGGTACTTGTCGTCGTACCACAGGCCGTTCTCGTTGGCCGACGCACCGTCGCTGGAGCGGTGGTGGTCGAGGATGACCTTCATGCCGATGCGCCCGGCGTAGTCGATCACCTTGTCCATGACCTCAAGCGGGGACTTGTTCGCGAGGTCGGGATTCTTGGAGGTGTCGATGCCCGTCGCCCGGTCGGCGTCCAGAGCCGCGTCGCTCCACGGCAGGCGGATGGTGTTGAAGCCCATCTCCTTCATCTGCTCCATCATCCCCCAGTACCCGCGCATGTCCATGCCGTTGGGGTTGAAGACGAAGCCCTCGCCGCCGAACCAGTTGACGCCCGTCAGCTTGACGTTCTGACCCGACGAATCGACGATCTGGTTGCCGTCCGTGTGCAGGAAGCCCTTGGCGATGCCCATTGTACTCTGCCCTCGTTGCCATTCGCGTTGGGCCGGAGGCTGGAGGTTTATGGTTAATGAAGTATTGCCGGGAATGTCGCTTAATTCCGGCAATCCAAGGCATGTGTGACCATGTCCGGAAGAGCGGATTTTGAAGACATTTGAGACAATGAAGATGGGTCGAGTGCTTGCGCTGCTTTAAGGCTGTTTTTCTGATTGATCGATTGATTGCTCGGAGCAGCGCGCCGGAACGAAGGAGGGTTATGGGCCAGCCTTTTGCGCTCGGCGGATTTTGCGGATTTTTCCGCAGCAGCGAACATGCCTCGGCGAAACCCATGCCCCCACCCCGGCCCTCCCCCGCTGATGCAGGGGAGGCAGAAACAGTCCCCTCTCCTGCGCAGCCGGGGAGAGTTAGGGAGGGGGCAAGACTCTGCTCAAGCGCCCAGATACCGGCGCTCAAGATGCCGCCGGAACACCGCCGCATCCAGCGGCCGCCCGGTGGCCGCCGTCAGCAATTCGTCGCCGGACGCGTACAGGCATCCCTTGCCGTGCACATTCGCCCCCAGCCACGCCACCAACGGCCCGAGATCGCCGCGCGCCAGCGCCGGGCGGATGTCCGGATCGGCCTTCGCCGCGGCCTCGAACAGCTGGGCGGCGGTCATGGCGCCCAGCGTGTAGCTGGGGAAGTAGCCCCAGGCACCGGACGGCCAGTGAATGTCCTGTAGGCAGCCCAGCCGGTCGTCCGGCGGCGTGACCCCGACCAGTTCCTTCATGCCGTCGTTCCAGGCGCCCGGCAGGTCGGCCAGCGCCAGATCGCTGGCGATCAGCGCCTTCTCCAGCCGGTAGCGCAGGATGATGTGCGCCGGGTAGGTCACCTCGTCGGCGTCCACGCGGATAAAGCCGCGCTCCACCCGGCTGTAGAGGCGGCGCAGGTTGTCCGGCTCCCAGGCCGGGCCGGTGCCGCCGAACGCCTCCCGCGCGACCGGGGCCAGCCAGCACAGGAACTCCGGCGACCGGCAGGCCTGCATCTCCACGATCAGCGACTGGCTCTCATGCACCGCCATGCCGCGGGCCACCCCGACCGGCTGGTTCAGCCAGTCGCGCGGGCGGCCCTGCTCGTAGAGGGCGTGCCCCGTCTCGTGCATCACCCCCATCAGGGCCTTGGTGAAATCGTCCTCGTCGTAGCGGGTGGTGATGCGCACGTCGCCGGTGGCACCGCCGCAGAAGGGATGCAGCGACACGTCCAGCCGCCCACGGGTGAAGTCGAAGCCCGCCGCGCGCATCAGCCGCTCGCCCAGCGCCTTCTGGTTGGCGACGGCGAAGGGTCCCACGGGCCGCAGCGGCGCCGGCTCGGCGGCCTGCCGGTCGAGGACGCGCCCGATCAGCTCCGGCAGGAAGCCGGCCAGACCGGCAAACAGGGCGTCGATCCGCTCGGAGCGGGCGCCGGGGTCATGCTCGTCCAGCATGGCGTCGTAGGGCGACAGGCCCATGGCCGCCGCCTTGGCCTCGCCGCACTCGCGGACACGGCGCAGCACCTCCGACAGGCTGGGCAGCAGCTTGGCGAAGTCGCTTTCCGCCCGCGCGCTGCGCCACGTCATCTCGCAGGCCGAGATCGCCTTGCTGGTTGCCTCGATCAGGTCGCCGGGGACGGCGGTGGCGTGGCGGTGGGTGCGCCGCATCTCCCGCAGGTTGGCCGCCTGCCATGCGTCCAGCCCGCCCGTGCTCTCCGCCTCGGCCAGCCAGTCGGCCACGCGGGGTTCGGTTTGCAGCTCGTGGGCCAGCACGGTCAGGGTGGCGGTCTGCTCGGCCCGCCCGTCGCTGGAACCGTCGGGCATCATGGTCTGGCTGTCCCAGCTCAGGATGCCCAGGGCGTCGCCGATGGCGGCGATGCGGGCGAAACGGCGTTCCAACTCCCGATAGGCGGCTGTCATGGATGCAACTCCTAGGATGCCGGACGGGTCCTCCGGCGTTGGGACAGCACATAGACGACGACCAGCGTCGCGGCGAGGCTATACCAGGTGAAGGCGTATTGCCTATGGTTGTTGGGCAGCTCGACCAGCGGCTGAATCCCGTTCAACGGCGCGTTGCCGCGCGCCGGGTCGGGACTCATCTCGACCGCCAGCGGGGCGACGTTCTCCAGCTTCACGGCGGCCGCCATGGCCGGCGGGTCCAGCCGCATCCAGGACTCCGCCCCCGGCCGGTTGCCCGGCTGGAGCCAGCCGGCGGGCTGCGGCAGGCGGACCAGACCGGTGACGGTCACCGGCCCCTCCACCCGGCTCTCCGGACGGCTGGCGGGGGTGCGCCTGTCCATGGGCAGGAAGCCGCGGTTGACCAGCACCACCCCGCCACCGTCCTCGGCCGGGCGCTGCAACGGGGTCAGCAGCTCGTAGCCCGCCTGCCCCTGCCGGGGCCGGGCCACCAGCAGCAGCTCCTTGTCGTTCAGGAAGCGCCCGGTGACGGTCACCGGGCGGAACTCCAGCGCCTCCGGATCGGCGATGGCGGCGGGCAGCGGGATGGGGGCGGCGTGCAGCCGCTGCTCCACCCGGCGGACCAGATCCTCCTTCCACGCCAGCCGCTGCATCTGCCACGTGCCCAGCCCCAGCATGACCAGCACGGCGGGCACGGTGATCAGCGTCGCCCACAGCGAGGGGCGGAAGCGGCGGGATTCGGCGGCGGCGGTCATGGTCACGCGTCCGGGTCCTCCAGCTCGTTGCGGCGATGGCGGTACTGGAGCGCCACCACATAGGCCTTGGCCGGGCGCAGCATGCCGAGCGCCAACCCGAGCACGACGATGCTCCAGACGATGGCGTGCAGCCACAAAGGCCAATCCACCGTCATCGACACCCACAGCGCCAGCGGCACGACCAGGAAGCCCAGGATGAAGATCAGGAAGACCGCCGGCCCGTCGCCGCTGTCCTGCCGGGCGAGGTTCAGGTTGCACACCGAGCAGCGCTCGTTGACCGTCAGATAGCCGTCGAACAGCTTGCCCCGTCCGCAGCGCGGGCAGGCGCAGCGCAGGCCGGCGGTCAGCGGCGACGGGCTGGTGTAGTACGTACTCAAATCACTCGCCTCCCTCCGGGAACAGGAAGCCCCTCTCCCCGGTGGAGGAGAAGGGCTTCGCAAGGCGACAGGGGGGATCGGTCAGTGGCCGCTGGCGGCGCCCAGCGACCCCCACCAGTAGATCGATACGAACAGGAACAGCCAGACCACGTCCACGAAGTGCCAGTACCAGGCCGCCGCCTCGAAGCCGAAATGGCTCCGCGGGGTGAAGTGGCCCTTCATGGTGCGGAACCAGCAGACCGCCAGGAAGATGGTCCCGATGATGACGTGGAAGCCGTGGAAGCCGGTCGCCATGTAGAAGGTCGACGGGTAGATGCCCTGCTTGAAGCCGAAGGCGGCGTGGGCGTATTCCCAGCCCTGGAAGAAGGTGAACATCACCCCGAGCAGGACGGTCAGGCCCAGCGCGCGCGACGCCTCCTTGTTGCGGCCTTCAAGGATCGCATGGTGCGCCCAGGTGACGGTGACGCCCGACAGCAGCAGGATCAGCGTCATCATCAGCGGCAGGTGGAAGGTCTCCAGCACCGTGATGTTCGGCGGCGGCCAGACGCCCTGCGGGTTCTCGGCGAACACCTTCGGGTAGAGCGCCGCGTCGTAGAAGGCCCAGAAGAAGGCGGCGAAGAACATCACCTCCGAGGCGATGAACAGCGCCATTCCGTAGCGCAGGCCGATCTTCACCACCGGGGTGTGCGCCTTCTCGCGCACCGCCTCCTTGATGACGTCACGCCACCAGCCGAACATCACGCCCAGGATGGACACGAAGCCGAGGGCAGCCAGCAGCCAGCCGCCGCCGTGCATGTAGATGACCATGCCCGTCGCGAACAGACCGGCCGCGAAGGCGCCCAGCAGAGGCCACGGGCTCGGCTTCACCAGATGGTAGGGATGCGGGATGCCGGCGCCCTCGCCCGCGCCGTGCGCGGAGGCTGGGGGATGCGGCATTTGCGCGTGCGTGATGTCGGCCATCGTCTCTTTCCAACCCCGGTTTGTTTCGCCCGATTTCTTCGTTCAGCCCTAATTCTTTGTTCAGACTGTCTCTTTTTTCAGTTCGCCGCGGTCCCGGTGCCTTTCGGACCCGCGGCCTGCGTCGCGTGCTGCGCCAGCACCTGGGTCTCGTCCTTGGCGCGGAAGAAGGTGTAGGACAGGGTGATGGTGGTCACATCCTCCATCGCCGGATCGCCGGCCAGGGCCGGATCGACGAAGAAGGCCACCGGCATGTCCACCGACTGACCGGGCTCCAGCACCTGCTCGGTGAAGCAGAAGCACTCGATCTTGTTGAAGTACTTGCCGACCTTGTCCGGCGTGACGTTGTACAGCGCGGTGCCCACGGTGGGCCGGTCGACCCGGTTGGCGGCCTGATAGGCGGCCAGCCCCATCTCGCCCAGCTTCACCGTCAGCTCCTTCTGCTCCGGCTTGAAGCGCCAGGGCAGCGACTGGTTCACGTCGGCGTTGAAGCGGACCTTGATGACGCGGTCGACCTGCCGCGCGGGCGCGGCGTCGGCCCGCTGGGTGGTGCCGCCGAAGCCGGTCACCTGGCAGAACAGCGCGTAGAGCGGCACCGAAGCGTAGGCCAGCCCGACCATCCCGAAGACGAGGCCGAACAGCCCGGCCATGAACAGGCGGTTCTTCCGCCGAAGCCCTTTGTCGCCTTCTCGCCGGTCGTTCATGGCGCCGCTTCCTCCCTGCCGTTTGTCCGCTCGACGTCCCGTGGTCAGTGCCCGCCCATCCGCACGAGCGTGATGACGTAGAACATCACCACCAGCCCGATCAGCGCCGCCAGGACCGCGTAGTTGCGCCCGCGCAGCCGCTTGCGGCGTTCCTCGTAAGACTCATCCATGATCGTCATGCCCCGCCTCCGGTCGTCAGGATTCCGCTCACCAGATGCTCGCCCATCAGCAGGGCGAACAGCAGGAACAGGTAGAGGATCGAGAAGCCGAACATCTGCTTGGCCGGCTTGTCGTCGGTGGCGCGCAGCACGCGGACAGCGCACAGCACGAAGAAGGCGCCCAGCAGGCTCGACCCGATCAGATAGGCAAGACCGCCGATGCCCAGGAAGTACGGCGCCACGGCGACCGGCAGCAGGACCAGCGTGTAGGCCAGCATCTGCCGCTTGGTGGCGTCCGGGCCGGCGACCACCGGCATCATCGGCACCCCGGCGCGCGTGTAGTCGCCGTTGCGGAACAGCGCCAGCGCCCAGAAGTGCGGCGGCGTCCACAGGAAGATCAGCAGGAACAGCAGGATGGAGGGCAACTCCACACCGCCCGTCACCGCCGCCCAGCCGATCATCGGCGGGAAGGCGCCGGCGGCCCCGCCGATCACGATGTTCTGCGGCGTCCGCCGCTTCAGCCACATGGTGTAGATGAAGACGTAGAAGCCGATGGTCATCGCCAGCAGCGCCGACGCCGCCCAGTTGACCGCCAGCCCCATCACCACGACGGACGCCGCGGCCAGGATCACCCCGAAGGCCAGCGCGTTCTCCGGCTCCACCCGCCCCGACGGGATCGGGCGGCGGACGGTGCGCGACATCACCGCGTCGATGTCGCGGTCGTACCACATGTTGATGGCGCCCGAGGCACCGGCCCCGACCGCGATGCACAGCACCGCCACCGCCGCCAGCACGGGGTGGATGTGGCCGGGCGCCAGCACGATGCCGGCGAGCCCGGTGAACACCACGAGCGACATCACCCGCGGCTTGAGCAGTTCGATATAGTCACCCGGCGTCGATCCGGAGACCGGACCTGTCGAGACCCGTTCAATGCTCAGGTCCGTCATTCTGCACTATCCTCCGGCCGGAGGGAGCCTCCCAGGCACCCCCGGCGTCATGGTCACAACCGATGGTCACTTCACCTGCGGCAGCGTCTCGAAGGCGTGGAACGGCGGGGGCGAACTCACGGTCCACTCCAGCGTGCCGGCCTGCGGTCCCCAATAGGCGGCCTCGACCTTCTCGCCGCTGCGCAGGGTCTTGTACGCGATCCACACGAAGAGAAGCGTGGACGCAAAGGAGAGATACGCCCCGAACGATGAAACCATGTTCCAGCCGGCGTAGGCGTCCGGATAATCCGGGATGCGGCGCGGCATGCCGGCCAGACCCAGGAAATGCTGCGGGAAGAAGACCAGGTTCACGCCGATGAAGGTCGTCCAGAAGTGAACCTTGCCCCAGAACTCCGGATACTGGCGCCCCGACATCTTGCCGATCCAGTAGTACCAGCCGGCGAAGATCGAGAAGACCGCGCCCAGCGACAGCACGTAGTGGAAGTGCGCGACCACGTAGTAGGTGTCGTGCAGCACGATGTCCATGCCGCCGTTGGCCAGCACCACGCCGGTCACGCCGCCGACCGTGAACAGGAAGATGAAGCCGAGCGCCCACAGCATCGGCACCTTGAACTCGATCGACCCGCCCCACATGGTGGCGATCCAGGAGAAGATCTTCACGCCCGTCGGCACCGCGATGATCATCGTGGCGGCGGTGAAGTAGGCCTTGGTGTCGACGTCCAGGCCGACCGTGTACATGTGGTGCGCCCACACCACGAAGCCGACCACGCCGATGGCGACCATCGCGTAGGCCATGCCCAGGTAGCCGAAGACCGGCTTGTGCGAGAAGGTCGAGACGATGTGGCTGATGATGCCGAAGGCCGGCAGGATCATGATGTAGACTTCGGGGTGGCCGAAGAACCAGAACAGGTGCTGGAACAGGATCGGGTCGCCGCCGCCCTCCGGGTTGAAGAAGCTGGTGCCGAAGTTGCGGTCGGTCAGCAGCATGGTGATGGCGCCGCCCAGCACCGGCACGGCCAGCAGCAGCAGGAAGGCCGTCACCAGCATCGCCCAGACGAACAGCGGCATCTTGTGCAGCGTCATGCCCGGAGCGCGCATGTTGAAGATGGTGGTGATGAAGTTCACCGCGCCCAGGATCGACGAGGCGCCGGCGAGGTGGAGGGCGAAGATCGCCATGTCCACCGACGGCCCGCTGTGGCCGAGCGGCGAGGACAGTGGCGGGTAGATCGTCCAGCCGGTGCCCGCACCCTGCCCCACGAAGGCGGAACCCAGCAGCAGCAGGAAGGCCGGGACGATCAGCCAGAAGCTGATGTTGTTCAGCCGCGGGAAGGCCATATCGGGCGCACCGATCATCAGCGGCACGAACCAGTTGCCAAAGCCGCCGATCAGCGCCGGCATCACCACGAAGAACACCATGATCAGGCCGTGCGCGGTGATCAGCACGTTCCAGACCTGCCCGTCGCTGACGAACTGCAGGCCCGGCGACTGGAGTTCCAGCCGCATGATGACCGAGAACAACCCGCCGATCAGCCCGGCGATCACCGAGAAGATCAGGTAGAGCGTCCCGATGTCCTTGTGGTTCGTGGAGAAGAACCAACGCTCGACGAAGCCCGGCATGTGGTGGTCATGGTCATGCCCGTGGCCGTGTCCCTGCGCTTCCCCCGGATTGGCGTTTGCCATGTCTCTAACCCTCGCGTCGGCGGAATGATTTTTCTTTGAGGTGCCGCTGCATCCAAAGCATGAGGCTTACTGGACGGACCCGGCGGACGGCAGCCCAGCAGATGGAATTTGGGCGACGTCACGCTTGGTGTCGGGGGTCCCGTAAGCGGTCTTGGCCTTCTCGACCCACTGGTTGAAGGCCTCCTTCGAGACGGCCTCGACCGCGATCGGCATGAAGGCGTGGTTCACGCCGCAGATCTCGGAACACTGGCCGTAATAGACGCCTTCCTTCTCGATCCGCACCCAGGTCTCGTTGGCGCGGCCCGGCACGGCGTCCTTCTTCACGCCGAAGCTCGGCACCGCCCAGGAATGGATGACGTCGCCCGCGGTGACCAGCACGCGCACGGTCGTGCCGACCGGCAGGATCACGCGGTTGTCGACCTCCAGCAGGCGCTTCTGGCCGGGCTTCAGCTCCGACTCCTGAATCATGTAGCTGGAGAAGGCGATGTTGCCGTGGTCGGGATACTCGTAGTCCCAGTACCACTGCCGCCCGGTGACCTTGATGGTCATCTCCGACTCCGGCACCCGCTCCGCCTGGTAGAGCAGCTTGAAGGAGGGCACCGCGATGACGATCAGGATGATGACCGGAATGACCGTCCAGGCGATCTCCAGCACCGTGTGGTGCGAGGTCGTGGACGGCACGGCGTTCTTCTTGGCGTTGAAGCGCAGCGCCACCCAGCCCAGCAGCCCCGCCACGAAAATGACGATGGCGACGATGATCACCGTCAGCAGGTCGTGGAACGAGTCCATGGCGTGTTTGACCGGTGTGGCCGCCTCCTGAAGCCCCAATTGCCAGGGGTGGGGTTCGGCGGCGGAACCGGTCGCGGCAAATCCACACAAAGATGTCAGCGCCGCCAGAACGGCAGCGTTCAGGGTCTGCGTCTTCATCCCCACCCTCTTCGTTGCCCGCCGCCCGCGGTCGCGGACGGCGGTCGTCCCTTCCCGCCGGACCCGTCTTCGCCCCTGTTTCCCCTGGTGCGTTCCACCCCTGTCGGGCGGTTGCGCGTCCGGGCGTTGCGACGGTGCCGGTCTATGCAGGGATCGTGCCGTTTGTGGGCGGCACGGTCCCCGCAGCGCGAGCTTAACCCTGCACTGCGCTTGGGTACAAGTCAGGCGTCCCTACACGAAGGACATAGGCGCAATGCCGATTTCAAGCCCGCATCAGAACAGAAGTTGAGCTTCCGTATCGGCTTCGCACTGCGACAAGCTGTCGCAGTTTGATGGTACAGCGAATTGTCTCGGAAAATCAAGTTTTTAGGCTTGCACGTCCCTGGTGTGGGACGCAAGCGACCTTGCGCGGACGGCGCCGTCCGGCCGCCGTTTGCGCTGCGGTACCCCACCACCGTGTTAGAACGGAAAAGCTCCGCGGCCGTCAGTGCCCGCTGGTGATGACCTTGCGGATTCGGCGCACGCCGGACCAGACGAAGGCGATGACGATGGGAATCATCAGCCCGACGAGCAGGTCGGGATCGACCTTCATCCCGAGTCCCTTCACGCCCTTCGCGGCGTAGCCGACGATGCCGACGAGGTAGTAGCTGATCGCCACCACCGACAGCCCCTCCACCGTCTCCTGCAGGCGGAGCTGCAACTGCGCCCGCTTGTCCATGGAGAGGAGAAGCTCGGCGTTCTGCCCTTCCACGGCGATCTCCACGCGGGTGCGCAGCAGGTCGCTGGCGCGGGCCACGCGCTGGGACAGCGCCTGCAGACGCGATTCCACCGCCTCGCAGGTGCGGATTGCCGGGGCGAGGCGGCGGTCCATGAACTCGCCCACCGTGGGCAGCCCCTCGATGCGGATCTCGCGCAGCTCGACGATGCGCTTTTCCACGAGGTTGTAATAGGCCCGCGCCGCGCCGAAGCGGTAGGCGGTCTCCGCCGCGATCTGCTCGGTCTGGGCGGCCAGCAGGGTCAGCCGGTCGAGCAGTTCCCGCTCGTCGTCCAGCCCGCGCAGGGTGGCGATGCGGGTGGTCAGGTCGGCCAGATCGGCCTCGATCGGGCCGATGCGCGGCAGCACGCCGCGCGCCACCGGCAGCGCCAGCAGCGCCATCACCCGGTAGGTCTCGATCTCCAGCAGGCGCTGCACGACGCGGCCCGCCTGGTTGGCCGTCATCGCGTGGTCGGCGATCAGGATGCGCGAGAAGCCGTCGCCATGGATGCGGAAGTCGGTCCAGGCCGTCGCCGCCCGCCCGGAGATGCGCGTCCCGATGTAGCTCGGCGAGCCGAACATCGCCGCCAGCATGTTGGCCGAGGGCTCCGGCGATTCGGCGTCGAGGACGGCGACATGGACGCCGACCATCAACTCGCCCGGGAGCCCGGCCAGCCATTCCTTGGGCACCGCGTTCAGCGCCGGGTCCAGGAAGGGATCGACCAGCACGTTCGCCGGGGACACGGCGTTGGGACGGAAGACGGTCCAGGTGGAGAATTCGGTGTGCCGCTCCCACTTCAGGCGGAAGCTGCCGAAGGAGCCGCTGTAATGGGTGGCCCCGGCGGGCGGACGCGGCACGCCGGCCCAGTCGCACAGCTTCTCCAGATGCAGCCGATCGGCCTCCGACGCGCCCTCTCCCGACAGCATCGCCAGCATGGTGGCGCGCACCGGGGTGGACAGGACCTCCGGCGGGCGGGTGTGCACCTCGTTGGTCAGGGTCACACGCAGGGCGTGGTTCTTCAGGGGGTGGGCCAGGGAGCGCGCGTCTCCGTTGCCGGTGCGGCCCATCGCCAGCGCGTCGTCGGTCATCGCGGCCATTCCCCTTCAAGCCCCCTTTGCCCATGGTCGACGAGCCTTGCCGGATGGACCGCACGTCGCCACACTATAAGTCTGATCTTAGACCACATCGCGGGTGCGGGTGCGAGAGCGCCGGTGCCGCATCGTCGTCCTACGATAGACCGATACCCCGGAGTCCCCATGAGCGCGCTTGCCGTCACCGACGATCTGTTCTTCAACCGCGCCGGCCTGGACCGTTCCCGTGTCGAGGGAGTGGTGGCCGACGCGCTGCGGGGGGCGGACGACGGCGAACTGTATCTGGAATATTCGCAGAGCGAATCGCTGGGCTGGGACGACGGCAAGCTGAAGGCGGCCAGCTTCGACACCACCCAGGGCTTCGGCCTGCGCGCCATCGCCGACGAGGCGACCGGCTTCGCCCACGCCTCCAGCCTGTCCGAGGACGCCATCCGCCGCGCCGCCGCGACGGTGCGCGCCGTCCAGGCCGGGCACGCCGGCACCTTCGCCGAGCCGCCCGCCGGCACCAACCGCGCGCTCTACATCCCGGACAACCCCCTGCCGCTGGTCCCCTTCGAGGCGAAGGTGAAGCTGCTGGCGGAGATCGACGCCTACGCCCGCGCCAAGGACCCGCGGGTGCGGCAGGTCTCCTGCTCGATCAGCGGCGAATGGCAGGCGGTGCAGATCATCCGCGCCGACGGCGTGCGCGTCGCCGACCTGCGCCCGCTGGTCCGGCTGAACGTCTCCGTCGTGGTGGCCGAGGGCGACCGCATGGAAACGGGCGGCCACGGCGGCGGCGGGCGCGTCACCTACGAGCACTACATGCAGCCGGAGACGTGGCGGGCCTTCGTGGACGAGGCGCTGCGCTCGGCGCTCGTCAACCTGTCCTCCGTTCCGGCCCCGGCGGGCGAGATGACCGTCGTGCTCGGCAACGGCTGGCCGGGCATCCTGCTGCACGAGGCCATCGGCCACGGGCTGGAGGGCGACTTCAACCGCAAGAAGACCTCGGCCTTCGCCGGGCTGATGGGCCAGCGCATCGCCGCCCCCGGCGTGACCATCGTGGACGACGGCACCATCGAGAACAGCCGCGGCTCGATCACCGTGGACGACGAGGGCACCCCCGGCCAGTGCACGACGCTGATCGAGGACGGCATCCTGGTCGGCTACATGCAGGACCGCATGAACGCCCGGCTGATGGGGATGCGCCCGACCGGCAACGGGCGGCGCCAGAGCTTCGCCTGCCACCCCATGCCGCGCATGACCAACACCGTGATGCGCCCCGGCGCCTACGAGCCGGAGGAGATCATCAAGTCGGTCAAGAAGGGCCTCTACGCCAAGAACTTCGGCGGCGGGCAGGTGGACATCACCAGCGGCAAGTTCGTCTTCTCCGCCAATGAGGCCTATCTGATCGAGGACGGCAAGCTCGGCCCGGCGGTGAAGGGGGCGACGCTGATCGGCAACGGCCCGGACAGCCTGACCCGCGTGTCGATGATCGGCAACGACACGAAGCTCGACCCCGGCGTCGGCACCTGCGGCAAGGACGGCCAGGGCGTTCCCGTGGGCGTCGGCCAGCCGACCCTTCGCCTGGACGGCCTGACCGTGGGCGGCACGGCGGCCTGATGCTTCCCTTCTCCCCCCTGGGGAGAAGGTCAGGATGAGGGGGGCGCCGAAGGCGCGCCACGCCGACTCATCCGGCGTCTTTCCTCGCCCTGCCGGGCGCATCGCCCCCTCACCCACCCCTCTCCCCAGGGGGGAGAGGGCTTCAGCATCGGAGGTTTCGCCTGTGTCGTCCCTTGCGCTGGTTTCGACCTTCTGCCCCGACCGTGTCGGCCTTGTCTCAGCGGTCACTGGCCATCTGTTCGGGCTGGGGGCCAACCTGCGCGACGCGACCTTCGCGGTGATGGGATCCGGGGCGGAGTTCTCGGCGGTCTGCGAACTCCCCGACGGCGTCCCCGTCGGGGAGGTGCAGGAGGGGCTGGCCAGCCTGCCCGAGCTGACCGGCGCGCAGATCAAGGTCACGCCCTTCGACTTCGATCCCAACCCCGGCCCGCTCGCCCGCATCACCCACCGGGTGGAGGTGTCGGGCGGCGACCAGCCCGGCCTGATCGCCCGTTTGTCGGAAATCTTCACTCAGTTCGAAGCGAACATCGTCCGGCTCGACGCCCAGACCCTGCCGGAGCGGGAGGGCGGGCGCTACGTCATCCGCTTCGCCGTCTCGATCCCCCCGGAACGCGCCGGCACCTGCCTGTCCGCCATTGCCAACACCGCGGAGACGATGGGCCTGACCTGCACCGCCGAACCGCTGTAACCCCTCTCCCGCCCCGGGAGAGGGTTTCTGGTTGCATTCATACGCATGAAAATGCCATGAATCGGGAACCGTACCCGATATTTTCCACCATGGCGTGAATCGCGTTCTCCTCGTCCTGGCGCTGTCTTTCGCCGCCCTGCCCGCTCGGGCGGAGGGGCTTGAGGCGACCCTGTCCGACTGGGGAACCGTCGGGCTGCTTCAGACACCGACCGCGCGCGGCATGCCGGACGGCTCCGTCACCGCCGGTTTGACCGCTCTCGGGGGCCTCCATCGGCATGTCTTCGCCGGGGCGCAGCTCCTTCCCGGCCTGGAGGTCACGCTGCGCGACAGCGCCTACCCGAGCTGGCATGGCCTCAGCGAACCGGGGGTGGACGCCAAGATGCGCCTGCTGCGCGAGGGACCCTGGTGGCCGGCGCTGGCGGTCGGCGGGCGGGACGTCACCGGCAGCGGGTTGGACCTGCCGGGCAAGGGCCGTTTCGCAGGGGAGTATCTGGTCGCCTCGCGCCGCTGGTGGAACGTCGATCTCAGCCTGGGCATCGGCTGGGGCGGGCTCGGCGATCACGGACATGTCCGCAACCCGCTGCGCTTCCTCGGCGGGCGTTTCAAGCGCGACCGCGACCCGGCGAAAGCGTCGTCGCGCGGACCGGAGGCGTGGTTCACTGGGGATCGCGCGGCCCTGTTCGGCGGAGTCGAGTGGCACACACCGCTGGAGGGGCTGAGCGTCAAGCTGGAATACAGCGCCGACCGCTTCCGCGCCCAACGGCAGGACGACCCGAGCTTCCGCCCCGGTTCACCGCTGAACGCCGGATTGGCTTATCGGCCCTGGAACTGGCTGGAGCTGGGCGCCGGCGTCGAGCAGGGATCGCGCGCCATGCTGCGCCTCGCCGCCCGCTTCGACCCACGGGAGGACGAGGATACCGCCCCACGCACGCCGCCGCCCGCGGTCGGTGCCCGTCCCGCCGCGCCGGACGCCGCCCTGCCCGCCCCGGACATCGCGACGCTGGCCCGGCTTCACCGGCTGCCCGCCCGCACCGCGTTGGTCGACGGCGACCGCGCCGCTCTCTGGCTGGACCCGGCGGGTGCCGGGACCGCTCCGCTGGCGCAAGAGGTGGGTCGCGCCGCCCGCCTGCTGGCCGACGGCACGCCGCCGGAGGTCGAATGGCTCACCGTCGTCACTGGCAACGCCGGGTTGGACGGCACGGCCGTCACGCTGTCGCGTCGCGCCGTTGAGCAGGCGGCCGGCCATCGCGGCAGCCCCGAGGAAATCTGGCGGACGGCCCGCGTGGACCGCTCCGCCGGCCCTCCACCGGATTGGCCGGCGCGGCTCACCCTGACCGTCAACCCGACCCTGGAAGCCAGCCTGTTCGAACAGAGCGCCCCACTGGTGCAGCGGACCTACGGCGACACCGTGCTGACCGCGGAACCGTTGCGCGGGCTGGTTCTCAGCGGCGGGCTGCGGGTGAACGTCAGCCACAACCTCCACCTCCTCGACACCAACGCCATCCCGGCGGCGGAGCCGGTGCGCAGCGACCTGCCGCGCTACGCCGACCGCCTCGCCGCGGTCGAGCGGCTGTACGCGGCGTGGCTCGCCGCCCCATCTGAGAATTGGAGCACGCGCCTGTCCGTCGGTCATTTCGAGGAGATGTTCGGCGGCGTGGGTGCGGAGGCGCTGTACCGCCCCCTGACGGCGCGCTGGGCGCTCGGGCTCGACCTCAACCGCGTCTGGAAGCGTCCGCCCAACGATGCGTTGCGCCTTGCACCAGAAAACGGGCGGAACACCGGGCACGCCAGCCTCTACTGGGAAGCGCCAGGGGCCACCACCACGGGTGTGCTGCGGCTGGGCCGCTATCTCGGCGGGGATTGGGGCGGCACGCTGGAACTGATGCGCGCCTTCGACGGCGGCGTCCGCCTGTCCGCCCAGGTCACCTGGACCGAGGGGCCGGATGGCGCGCAGAGCCGCTACGGCGGGCGGTTGGAGCAGGGCATCGCGTTGACGGTGCCCTTCAGTCCCGGAGGCTCCTGGCCGCCGGACGGGCGACTGACGACCGCGGTGCGCACCCTGGGACGCGACGCGGGGCAACGGCTGCGCCAGCCATTGCCCCTGTATGACGCGTCGGTCACGGCAGGTTACGGCCGCCTGACCGGATCATGGCCGCGGCTGATGGACTGAGCCGCGGCAAACTGAGATCCGCATAGTCCGGCAATCAGCGGATTTCGGAGATCGTCCCGGTCTTGGCATCGAGAAGCACGGTGCTCCAGGTGCCGTTGGCAGACTGGGCTTCCGCCACGTAGTTCTCTCCCTGCTTGCGGAAGTCACGGACCGAGGTGAAGCCGGCGGCGCTGAAGTAGTTCAGCAGCGAGGTCTGCATCAGCTCCTTGCGGTTCTGGCCGCGCTCGGCGCGCTGGGCGGTGTTCGGGTCGACGTTCATGATGACCTGCCGGTTGCCCTGCATGGTGTTGGGCATGGTGCCGGTGGCCGAACCGGTGGTCCCCATCGCGCCGCTGTTCGGCATGCTGTTGTTCATGCTGCCGGTCGAACCGTAGGTGCCGGTGCTGCCGTAGGTGCCCGCGGCGCCGGACCCGACGGTGGATTCGGCGCTGCCGCTGGTCACGCGGTCGGGCATGCGGCCGTCCGGCATCCGGTTCCGGGTCTGATCGTTCCACGGCTCGGCCCGCTCGTTGGGCAGGCTTTCCACCTGCGGGCTGGTGGTCGGCAGACCCGACGGGCTGGAGCGCTCGTAGGGAACCTGCGGCGCGTTGTTCTGATAGGTCTGGGCCATCGCGGCGGGAGCGGCGGCCAGGGTCGCGGCGAGAACGGCGAGGGACAGTTTGGCGTTCATGGCATCCTCTTCTCTCGATAGGGCGTCTCGCACCGGCGGAGCGGTGCCGCGCCTTTTCGCCCACCCGGCCGGAACCAAGCAGGCTGGCGAACCCGACAACAGCGCTCGTCGGCGGTTGTTGCGGTCAAGCCAGCGTTATCGGGACGCTCCCACCCCTTTTGGAACCGACCCTACCCAAAAAAAGCTCTTTGCGGCGCCGGCGCCGGGGAACCTTTCAGAGTGGAGGCGTGTTCTGCACAATACTGACACGCTCTTCACAGAGTAGGACGTTCAACAGACTGCGCACCGGACGAGCCGTCACGCGCTTTGGACCGGGCGGGGGAGGTTAGGATGCTCTATTGGGCACTTGTTTTCTTCGTGATCGCGCTGATTGCCGGCGCACTCGGTTTCGGCGGGATTGCGTCAGCCTCTTCAGGCATTGCGCAAATCCTGTTCTTCCTTTTCCTGATCCTGTTCGCAGCGAGTTTGATTCTGGGCCTGGTCAGGCGCCGCTAGACCCAGCACCCGCCCGGAACCGTCCGGGCGGGCGTTTCCCGCAGCGCGCCCTTGCCTGGCCTCTCCCGTTTCGGAAGGCCAGGCTCGCGAGTACCCCGAAAGCCTCTCGATGTTAGCCTCGCACCTGACCGGCAACGCCCCATCCGGAGCGTTGCCGGTTTCTCTGTGCGCCCGCGTGAGCGGTGATGACGTTCGGACGGATCAGTCCTCGTCGGTCGGGCTGTGCCCTTCCATGAGCTGGCGCAGGGCGCGGCGTCCACGCGACAGGCGCGACTTCACGGTGCCGATGGAGATACCGAGAATGTCGGCGGCCTCGCCATAGGAAATGCCCTCCAGCCCGATCAGCAGGACCACCTCCCGCTGTTCGGTCGGCAACAGGCCGAGCGCGCGCTTGAGGTCGCGCAGTTCGAGCCGGACGAACTGCCCACCATGGGCGGCGCCGATCGCCGCCTGCCCTTCCCCGTCGATGTCCACGACCGCCTGCCGGCGGCGGATGCCGTTGATGTGCAGGTTGCGCAGGATGGTGAAGAGCCAGGCGCGCAGGTTGCTGCCGGGCCGCCAGAGATGCAGGCGCGACAGGGCGCGCTCCAGGCATTCCTGGACGAGGTCGTCGGCCAGCGTGGCGTCCCGCACCATGGCGCGGGCGAAACGGCGCAGGCGGGGAATCTCCGCCTCGATCTGCGCGATGATCGCCGGATCGGCGGCCGCCAGCGGCGCCGAGGGCGTTTCCGCCGTATCATCGGCGGCCGGATTGTCGGCTTCGACGCCATCCTCGGCTTCGACCGCAACGTTCAACTCGTCCTCGTCCGCACGGCGGCTTCCCATCACCGGCTTGAGGGCGACGGGGTCAAGCGGCGCGGGGCTGCTTGCCGGACGGCGCAAGGAACTCGCGACGTGGTTCGCCATCGGTGGAACGCTGCCTCCCTATGTACCGAAAGATGTCCCGATCATTCCGGGCGCGTCT
Source organism: Azospirillum brasilense (assembly GCF_001315015.1). Lineage (NCBI taxonomy): Bacteria > Pseudomonadati > Pseudomonadota > Alphaproteobacteria > Rhodospirillales > Azospirillaceae > Azospirillum > Azospirillum brasilense. The sequence goes on from NZ_CP012914.1 coordinate 2,068,113, forward strand.
GAGAACGCCCGAACCATCGCTCCGGCCCCCGCCTTGCGCCGAATGCGCGCGGGGCGTAACCGGATTCTCCAACGACAATCGTCGGTCCATCAGTACGTAATGGCGCGCCACAGGGGCTGCCAGTTGGGAAAAAGGCTAAGCCCCTTAACAATTTGGCGAGATTACCCCTAAATGCCATGGATCGCCCGATTGCTCCCGTAGCATTCGCCCGGGGATGAGGTATCGTCGCCGGACATACGGGAGGCTTCATGACTTTGCTTAAAAGGAAAAGGCCGGCTGGCTTTCACCAACCGACCTCAAATCTCCTTTGCGGGATAGCCATGTCTATGGCCAACGATGAATTCGCTCATTCATCCATCCGCAGGTCCGCTGCCAGCGGTTCTTCTTCTCTGTATAGGCGGCGTTTCCGTCCCTTTGCGGAAGTCTTATTTCATTGGGTTCCGCTTCCTCTCTTGGCCGGAACCATATCGCATTACGTCTTTCGTGGACAGCCGGACGTTGGCGCTAACGCAGCGATCTTCCCGCATACGCCGAAAGACCAATCGGATTCACCAATCGGTGGAAGGCGCTTCAAGGCGGCGAAAAGCGCGGTGGCGCTGGCTGCCGGCGGGCTCATCGCGTCCTTTCTGACGGCGCTGCCGGCGGCAGCCCAGGAGCCGTCCGTCCAGCCGGCCGTGCAGACGGCAGCGGCCCCACCCCCCGTCTTCCAGAGCTCGGGCGAGCGCACGATCCGCGCACTGGAGGCGCTTGCCGGCAAGGGCAGCGCCCGGGCCCAGTACGAGCTGGCCATGCGCTACGAGGTCGGCAAAGGCGTGAACCGGGACGAGCGGATGGCCCTCTCCCTCTATTGCCGGGCGGCCCGCCAGGACTACGCCGAGGCGGCCTACCGCGCCGGGCGCATGCACATGGCCGGGCGTGGCGCGGTGTCGAAGGACGAGGAACTCGGCCGCTCCTGGCTGCGCCGCGCCGCCCAGCTGGGCAACGAGGACGCCGCGCAGATGGTCAAGCCGGCCAGCGCCTCAGGCAAGAGCACGGCGGGCAAGGCGCCCGACCGCTGCGAACCGCCGAGCGTGCGCTGGGGCGTGATCCGCATGCCGCCCAAGGAAATCCGCGCCATGGTCACCAAGATGGCCCCCAGCTACGGGCTCGACCCCGATCTGGTGCTGGCGGTGATCGCCGTGGAGTCCGGTTACCGTGTGGACGTGGTGTCGGAAAAGAACGCCATGGGGCTGATGCAGCTCATCCCGGAGACGGCGGAGCGCTTCGGCGTGACCAAGCCCTTCGACCCCGAGCAGAACCTGCGCGGCGGCATGAAATATCTGCGCTGGCTGCTGGCCTATTTCGACGGCAACGTGACGCTGGCGCTGGCCGGCTACAACGCGGGCGAAGGGGCGGTGGTCCAGTACAAGGGCGTTCCGCCCTACCGCGAGACGCAGGACTATGTGGTCAAGGTGCACAGCGTCTACCCGCGCCGCGTCCACCCCCACGATTCCAGCGTGGTGCGCTCCGCCGGTCTGCCCGCCGCCAAGCAGGAAGAGGTCGCCGAGCTGAGCGTCTCGCGCTCCGGCGGCGCCTCGAAACGCTGACACCGACCGTCTTCCGCGCTCAATTCGGCGGCCCCGCCCGGCGATTTCCCGTATGATCGGCCATTGCCGACAGCGGGGACCACCGATGAGCAGCGCGGACGGGACAAACTCCGACAAGCATTACTGGCACCACTACGTCGACAGCTACCGTCAGGCCTTCCAGACGCTGGGTCCGGTGCGGATCATCCTGGAATACGGGGTGTTCCACGGCGATTCGATCCGCTGGCTGCGCTCCCAGTTCCCGGACGCCTTCATCATCGGCGCCGACATCCTGGAGCCGCAGCCGGACTGGCCGCAGGATGAGCGCATCCAGTATGTGCGGTTCGACCAGAACGACCCCGACCACATCGGGCGCAGCCTGCGGGCCAACAACATCCTGTTCGACCTCATCATCGAGGACGGCAGCCACATTCCCCAGCATCAGGCGTGGTGCCTGACCCAGTCCCTGCCCCACCTGCGCAGCGGCGGCCTGTACATCCTGGAGGACATCCACACCTCCCACCCGGAGCACAGCCTGTACCGGGCTTATTGCACCGATTACGCCCAGCCTCCGGCCACCAGCCTCCAAGTGCTTCTCGCCCTCCAGCACATCCGGGCGACGGGGGTTCCCTTCACCGAGGCGCTGGCCGATGGCTTGGCGTCGAAGGATTTCTTCACGGCGGCGGAGGTGAAGGCGCTGCACGCGGACATCGCCGGGATCGAGTTGTACCGGCGCACCCGGCTGCCCCTGCGCTGCTACAAATGCGGCGGCAACGATTACGACTACGCGGCGATGCGCTGCCGCTGCGGCGTTGCGCTCTACGAGACGGCGGACTCCATGTCCTTCCTGATCCGCAAGATCTGACGGGAGGCCGCCGGTGCAAGGCGCCGAAACGACGACGGCCCGCCAAAAGGCGGACCGTGGATCGTTGATGCCGGAAAGGATGGCGTCCCCTAGGGGATTCGAACCCCTGTTACCGCCGTGAGAGGGCGGTGTCCTAGGCCTCTAGACGAAGGGGACCTTCATCGGGCGATGCTCGGTTGCCAGCCGAACGAAAGTGGCGTCCCCTAGGGGATTCGAACCCCTGTTACCGCCGTGAGAGGGCGGTGTCCTAGGCCTCTAGACGAAGGGGACAGTCTTTCGTCGTCTGACGACGTGGCGTCGTCGGCGTGGCGGGTTTTTAGCGAACCCACCCTGCCCGATCAAGCCTTTTCTGACAGATCTTTGGCGATTTTCAGAAAAGAGTTCACGACGGCCTGCGGCGTGTCGAAGGCCGTGACCAGACGCAGCAGATCGCCCTCCCAACGGTAGAAGCGGTAACCCGCCGCCTCCAGCCCGTCGGCCACCGCGGCGGGCAGGCGCACGAAGATCTCGTTGGCCTCCACCGGATGGGCCAATTCCGCCCCCGGCAGGGCTGCGAGGCCCTGCGACAGCCGGTCGGCCATGGCGTTGGCGTGGCGGGCCAGCCGCAGCCACAGATCGTCGGCCAGCCAAGCGTCGAGCTGCGCCGACAGGAAGCGGCCCTTGGAGACCAGATGCCCCGCCCGCTTGCGCAGGAAGCCGAAATCCTCGGCCAGCGCCGGGTTGAAGAACACCACCGCCTCCGCGGCGAGGCAGCCGCCCTTGGTTCCGCCGAGCGACAGCACATCCACCCCGGCCTTCCAGGTCACTTCCGCCGGGGCGCAGCCCAGCCGGGCCAGCGCGTTGACGAAGCGGGCGCCGTCCATGTGCACCGCCATGCCGTGGGCGTGGGCGACGTCGGTCAGGGCCGCCACCTCCTGCGGGCGGTAGACCGTGCCGGCCTCCGTCGCCTGGGTCAGGCTGAGAGCGGCAGGCTGCACCCGATGCACCACGCCGATGCCCGCTCCGGCCAGCGCCGCGGTCAGGGCGGCGGGGGTCAGTTTGCCGCACTCCCCGGCCAACGGCACCAGCTTGGCCCCACCGGTGGCCATCTCCGGGGCGCCGCACTCGTCGACGTGGATGTGGCTTTCCTGATGGCAGTAGACCGCGCCGTAGGGCGGGACCAGGGCCGACAGGGCCAGCGCGTTGGCCGCCGTCCCGGTGGCGACCGGAAACACCGTCACCTCGGCCTCGAAGAGCGCCGACAGGCGGCGGGTGACGCCGGCGGTCAGCGGGTCCTGCCCATAGGGATCGGCGGACCCGATCGCGGCCGCGGCCAGGGCGTTGACCACCTCCGGCGCCGCGCCGGCCACATTGTCGCTGCGGAAATCGTACAGGACGGGGGTGGTCAGGATGGCGTCGGTCATGGCGCGGCGGCTCCGGCGGTGACGGTCACGGCGACGGCGCCGGTGCGCGGGTCCATCACATAGAGGCGGTCCGCGGCGTCCGGTATGGTGACGCGGAAGACGACGCGGTTGCCCACCGCCACCGGGTCGCCCAGGCGCGCGCCCGCCGGCAGGCCCAGCGCAACCTCCTCCGTCCGGCCGGCGGCGGCGGTTGCCCGCTCGGCATCCATGGCGGCCCGGCGCTCCGGATCGCTGATGCGCTTGTAGAGTTCGACGCCGAGGAACGCGAAGCCGGCGATGATCATCACGCCCATGATGACGATGAGTGCCTTGAGGAACTGCACGGTTTGGGGTCCACTCTCGCGCGAATGTGAGGAGTTTTGCCGAACGATGCCCGAACGCACCGAAATCGACGACGATGAGGACGAATACACCGGAACGCAGGACGGCGAAACCGGCGAAGGCGCGCGGCAGCGCTGGACCGTTCCGGACGGTGCCGGCGGCCAGCGGCTCGACAAGGCCCTGGCGACGGGGCTTCCCGGCCTGTCGCGGTCGCGCGTGCAGGCGTTGCTGGACCAGGGCTGCGTGCAGGACGGCAATGGACGGACGGTCACGGACCCGTCGGTGAAGGTCAAGCCCGGACAAACTTTCGACGTTTTCATCCCCGAAGCTGAACCTGCACAGCCCGAGGCCCAGGACATACCCCTGGACGTGGTCTATGAGGATGAGGACGTGTTGGTGATCGACAAGCCCGCGGGCATGGTGGTCCACCCCGCCGCCGGCAATCCGGACGGCACACTGGTCAACGCCCTGCTCGCCCATTGCGGCGACAGCCTGTCGGGGATCGGCGGCGTGCGGCGTCCGGGCATCGTCCACCGGCTCGACAAGGACACCAGCGGCCTGATGGTCGTCGCCAAGAACGACCGCGCGCACCACGCGCTGACCGAGCAGTTCTCCGGCCGCACGCTCAGCCGCACCTATCAGGCGCTCGTCTGGGGCGTCCCCTCCCCCCGCGAGGGGCGGATCGAGGGCAACATCGGGCGCAGCAGCACCGACCGCAAGAAGATGGCCGTGGTCACCGGCGGCGGGAAGCACGCGGCCACCCGCTACCGCGTCGTCCGCTCCTTCGGCGCCGCGCTGGCGCTGGTCGAATGCACCCTGGAAACCGGGCGCACCCACCAGATCCGCGTCCACATGGCGCATATCGGCCACCCCATCGTGGGCGACCCGCTCTACGGCAAGGGGCGTGCCGGCCGCGCCGGCGGCAAGCACGCCTCAGCCCTGCCGGAACCCCATCGCGAGCGGTTTGTTGGCTTTCCACGGCAGGCGTTGCACGCCGTGGGATTGACCTTCCGCCATCCCGCAACAGGGGAGACGGTGCGCTTCCAGGCGCCTCTACCCACGGATATTAAAGATTTGTCAGATTTCTTAGAATCCCTGTAATCCACTATACCCGCGCGCAGAAGTCGGTTATTCTTCGCGTCAACAGCCACCAGCGCTCACGCTTGCATCCGGGACCATCCCCGGCGGATCGAACGGGCAAGCGGACGGCGAGGCGGCGCAGAACAGTGAACGGCCGTGTGCCCGTGAGAAGGCACGAAGAACAGCCGTCGGAGAGGGTCCAACATGGCGACGATATCCAGCGTTCCGGTCATCAGTTCCGAAAGCAACCTCTCGCGCTATCTCCAGGAAATCCGCAAGTTCCCCATGCTCGCGGCGGAGGAGGAGTACATGCTGGCCAAGCGCTGGCAGGAGATCGAGGATTCGGACGCCGCGCACAAGCTGGTGACCAGCCATCTGCGGCTCGTTGCGAAGATCGCCATGGGCTACCGCGGCTACGGCCTGCCGCTGTCGGAGCTGATCTCCGAGGGCAACGTCGGCATGATGCAGGCGGTGAAGCGCTTCGACCCCGACCGCGGCTTCCGGCTGGCGACCTACGCCATGTGGTGGATTCGCGCCGCCATCCAGGAATACATCCTGCACAGCTGGTCGCTGGTGAAGATGGGCACCACGGCGGCCCAGAAGAAGCTGTTCTTCAACCTGCGCCGCCTGAAGGGCCAGATGCAGGCCATCGAGGAGGGCGACATGTCGCCCGAGCAGGTGCGCCACGTCGCCACGACCCTCGACGTGCCGGAGCAGGACGTCGTCAACATGAACCGCCGCCTCAGCGCGCCCGACCATTCGCTGAACGCGCCGCTGCGCGCCGACAGCGAAGGCGAGTGGCAGGACTGGCTGGTCGACGAGACGGCGAACCAGGAAATCTCCCTCGCCGAGAACGAGGAGCTGGGCAAGCGGCGCAAGCTGCTGACCGCCGCCATGGAGAACCTGAACGAGCGCGAACGCGACATCCTGGTGGAGCGCCGCCTGCGCGACAACCCGACCACGCTGGAGGATCTGTCGCAGAAGTACGGCATCAGCCGCGAGCGCGTCCGCCAGATCGAAGTGCGCGCCTTTGAAAAGCTCCAGAAGGCCATCCGCAACGCCGCGGTGGAGCAGAAGCTGGCTGGGTGATTAACCCTCTCCCCTCTGGGGAGAGGGTGGCCCGAAGGGCCGGTGAGGGGGATGGGCGTGGCGGTACGTCCGGCACAAGCACATCCCCCTCACCCTAACCCTCTCCCCGGAGGGGAGAGGGGACATTGTATGAAGTCGCCGCCCTCACACCCCCGCGGGCTCGGCCAGCTGGTCGTGCTCGTCCGGCGACAGGCCGCCGGCCTCGTCGAACAGGTCGCCGGCGACCTCCGGCCCCCATTCCTGGACCAGCCCGACCTTCACGTCCTTCAGCGCGCTGACCCGCTTCTCGGCGCGCATCACCTCGAAATTCGCCACCATTGGCGGGATCCCGAAATAAAGCGCCCAGCCGATCGCCGCCGACCCGTACATGATCAGCCAGGCCAGCGGGTCCATGAAGATCTTCCCCACGGCGCCGATGGTGTGGTTGTGCTTCCACAGCTCGATGGCGTAGGGCATGCAGCCGCAGAAATTCAGCCCGCCGACGGTGATCGGCGCCGATTTCTCCGGGTCGCGGTCGGTGACGTAGGCGACGATGGTCGGGATCATGCCGATGCCGAACAGGATCGAGGTGGCCAGCACCACCAGACCCGCCGGGATGATCAGCAGGATCAGCGTCAGCATGCTGCCCTTGCGCTTCTTTTTCTTCCCGCCGCTCTTGCCGCCGCGCGCCATGGGTGCACCCGATCCTTGGTTTGAAGGCCGCCGTCAGAAGGCGAAGAAGAGGATGATGCCGCCGACCAGAATCGTGGACAGCAGGCTCGACACGATGGCCGCCACCTGCCGTCCGGAGGATTCGATGATGCTGTTCCGGTCGCCGATGCTCTGCCGCAGCTTGTTGATCTCGGCGTCGGCCTCGCGGTAGGCGATCTGGCCGGCCTCGAACTCCAGCTTGTCGCGGCGCAACGCCTCCGGATCGTCGACGATCTTCAGCAGATCGCCGAGGCGCCCGTTGTGGGCCGCGGAGTCGGCCTGCTTGCGCACGTTGTCCTGGTGCGGCCGGCTGTGAAAGCGGCGGAAGGCCGGGTCGAGCAGCGACACCACCCAGGCGGCGAGGTGCGACAGCGAGTCGGTGCCGGTGCGCGCCTGGACGTCGGCCAGGATGGTCAGCATGGCGATCACCCGGCGCATCGGCTCGATGCTGGAGCCGAGCTGGGTGTAGAGCATCTCGTCGGTCCGCCGGTGCCGCACCGCCAGGAAGGCGGCGATGTGGCGGTCGATGGGGTCCTTGTGCCGCTCGCTGCCCGCCCCCGTCCAGTCGAGCGCGCGCAGCAGTTCCGCCGGGGTGGTCGGCATCTGCTTGGCGACGAGCGGGCTGATGCAGGGCATGGTCGGGTTCATCTCGTACAGGACGCGCTCCACCCCCAGACCGTGGCCCGTGCGGTCCAGCAAACCGCGGACCTGATCAAAGTTCTGCACCATCGGCACGAACTCCGGCTTGAAGTCGCTCTGCACGCTCACCCAGAACATGGGAAGCTGGTTGGCCAGGACTTCCGCCGACGGCTGCGGCGACTCGCCGCGCAGGAAGGCGTCGGCCAGCATGGTGCCGATGCCGTCGGGCATCATCGCCTTGCCGCGGTAGCGGATGGGCGCGCCGGGGTCCAGCGCCATGCAGACGCGGGCGACCAGCCGTTCGGCCATGCTGCCGCCCTTGCCGGTGGTCGAGGCGGTCTGCACCGCGTTCGCCACCGCCTCCGCCCGCGCGTCGTCGCCCATGGAGCGGCGCAGCCACTTGTCCAGCTCGCCGCCCTCGATGACCGTGGCCGCCGGCGCCACATGGCGGGCGAAGGCGCGGGCCAGCGTGCGGCAATGCCAGTAATCCTGCCCCTGGAACTCCAGCGGTCGGGCGGCGCGGCGCGGCACCTGCGGCTGCTTCGGGCTGAGACGCCGCCCGGCGACCCAGAGGTCGAGGTCCTGAAGCGTCCAGCGCTGCTTGGGATCGTCCACCAGCAGGCCGCGGATCACCTCGCTGATGGCCAGCGGCAGGCGCATCTGGCCGACCAGCGCCGGGTAGGACCCGCGCTCGATCTTGGCCTGGAGGATCGCCTCGTCCTCCGCCGCCCCCACCGGGTTGCGTCCCAGCAGCAGGAGCAGCAGCGTGACGCCCAGCGAGTAGAGGTCGTCGGCCATGGTGCCGGTGCCGCGCCCGGCGGGCGAGGCCATGCCGCGTTCCACCGTCTCCAGCAGGACCGACTGGCCGTAGCCGGGCGGGGTGGACAGGCATTCGCCCAGCATCAGGCTGCTGGAGGCCAGATCGCGGTAGTAGAGGTTGGTCGGGCGGATCGCGCCATGGACCACGCCGCGGCTCGACAGCTCCTTCAGCGCCGCGACCAGCGGATGGATGATCTGGCGGGTCAGATGGTCTTCGGGGATCGGGTCCGCGGCCTCGGTCAGGCTGTTCATCAGCCGCTTGCCCGCCGGACGCTCGAAGATCATGCAGAGGCGGCGCCCCTGGCTCGCCGGCCAATCCACCATCCCCCAGTCGAGGAGGCGCATGTGGGCCTGGTTGTCGAGGCTGGCGATGGTCGCGGCGATGTCGGTGCGGGCCAGCGTGGCGCCGTGGCCGATGATGGCGAAGGCTTCGGACCGCTTGTCACGCAGCGGCTTGGCCGTGTAGGCGTTGCCGCCGATGGCGTTGAGCGCGGCGAGCGGCGCGCTGGGGTGGATTTCGTACCGCTCGGCCAGCTTGACCGGCTCGGCGTTCGCCATCATCCGATCCGCGGCGGCTGCGGTCATGGCATCGGATGGCATGGCGTTCGAATCCCCGGAGCCTGCGAGCGTGTGCCAGCCTTAGTCGCTCGAAAAGGGCAAACAAATTGTTAACGCGGGGAAAGTGGTCGCATCGGGCCCCCTCCCCGGCCCTCCCCCGCTGACGCGGGAGAGGGAGATCAGTCCTCTCTCCCACCGAAGGTGGGGGAGGGTTAGGGAGGGGGCCCGGGGCCTAAACCTTCACATCAATCCTGGAACGGGTCGTTCATCAGGATGGTGTCGTCGCGTTCCGGGCTGGTGGACAGCAGGGCCACCGGAGCCTGGATCAGCTCTTCCACATGACGGACGTACTTCACCGCCTGGGCCGGCAGCTCCGCCCAGGAGCGGGCGCCCTGGGTGCTGTCCTTCCAACCCTCGAAGGTCTCGTAGATCGGCTCGACGCGGGCCTGGGCGCCGGCGTTGGCCGGGAAGTAATCCAGCTCCTGCCCGTCCAGACGGTAGCCGACGCACACCTTGATCTCGTCGAAGCCGTCCAGCACGTCCAGCTTGGTCATGGCGATGCCGTCGATGCCGCCGGTCTTCACAGCCTGGCGCACCATCACGGCGTCGAACCAGCCGCAGCGGCGCTTGCGCCCGGTGACCACGCCGAACTCCTTGCCGCGCTGGCCGATCAGCTCGCCGACGTCGTCGAACAGCTCGGTCGGGAACGGGCCGGAGCCGACGCGCGTCGTGTAGGCCTTGCAGATGCCCAGCACATAGCCGACGGCGCGCGGGCCCATGCCGCTGCCGGCGGCGGCGTTGCCGGCCACCGTGTTGGAGGAGGTGACGTACGGATAGGTGCCGTGGTCGATGTCGAGCATCTGGCCCTGCGCGCCTTCGAACAGGATGCGCTTGCCCGCGCGGCGCAGCTCGTCCAGCGTCTTCCAGACGACCGACGCGTAGGGCAGCACCTGCGGGGTGATCTCGCGCAGCGGGTCCAGGATGTCGGCCGGGGTCATCTCCGGTGCGCCCAGGCCGCGGAGCAGCAGGTTGTGGTGGGCCAGCAGGGCGTCCACCTTCTCCTTCAGCACCGCCTCGTCGCCGAGGTCGCACAGGCGGATGGCCCGGCGGGCCACCTTGTCCTCATAGGCCGGGCCGATGCCGCGGCCGGTCGTGCCGATCTTGCCGGCGCCGCGGGCCTCCTCGCGCGCCTTGTCGAGCGCGCTGTGGACCGGAAGGATCAGCGGAACGTTCTCGGCGACCTGGAGCGTGGCGGGGGACACGTCCACGCCCTGGCTCTTGATCGCCGTCACTTCGCGGATGAAGGCCCAGGGGTCGAAGACGACGCCGTTGCCGATGATCGACAGCTTGTTCGGCCGAACCACGCCCGAAGGCAGCAGGCTCAGCTTGTACGTCACGCCGTTGATCACCAGCGTGTGGCCGGCGTTGTGACCGCCCTGGAAGCGCACCACCACGTCGGCCCGGCTGGACAGCCAGTCGACGATCTTGCCCTTGCCCTCGTCGCCCCACTGGGCGCCGACCACCGCCACGTTGGCCATGTGTGTCTCCGCAAAAAAAGAAGGCAGAAAGAAAACGTTGCCCATGCAAAGGCGCCCCCGCGGCGCGGGGGACGCCCCATCGTGAAGTCTCAAGTCAGCGGCGTGACCGTGCCGCCGTCCAGACGGTGACCGCAGTCCAGCCGCCGGGCCTCCGCCGCCGCGTCCGCCACGGGGGCCAGCCCCGCCACGGTGACCCAACCCTCGGCGCGCAGCTTGCCCGCCGCGGCCCAGGAGGTGCCATGCGGCACATAAACGCGCTTGGCCGGCTCCGGCGCCGGAACGGCGCGCAGGAGCGTGTCCATGTAGAGGGTGAAGCCGGTCCCCGGCTCGCCCTCCTCCTCCACGCCCGGACGCACCCCGGCGCGGTAGCGGCCCCCCGCCCCCAGCTCGCCGCGCACGTCGCGCGCGAACAGGGTGAAGCTGAGGCCGGTCTGGTATTCGAAGCCGCGGTGCTCCACCAGATCGACGGTGATCGTCAGATCGGGGCGCGCGGCGCGCAGCAGACGCAGGGCGTCGGTCAGGCGGCGCCGGTCCTTTTCCGCCGTTTCCGGCAGCGGCAGCGCCGACAGCACCTCCATGGCGCGCTCCGCCGGGCCGGAAGCCGCCATCAGCGTTTGCAGCAGCGAGGCCGCCGGACCGCCGACCGCGCTCACCGCCGCGGCGTCCTTCTTGTCCAGCGCCTCGCGCAGGCGGGCCGTTTCCTCCTCGCCGAGACCCAGGCCGCGGCAGACCCGCGCCACCATGGTCGGCACGCAGAGGTCCACCGACAGGTGCCGCACCCCCACCCCTTCCAGGGCGTGGGCGGCGAGCAGGATCACCTCGGCGTCCGCCTCGGCCTCCAGCGGGCCGATCAGCTCGACGCCGACCTGGGTGATCTGCCGCTCGGGACGGAGCTGCGAGCCCTTCACGCGCAGCACCGGCCCGGCGTAGCACAGCCGCACCGGGCGGGCGCCGTTCTTCAGGCGGGTGGTGGCGATGCGCACGATCTGCGGGGTGATGTCGGCGCGCACGGCCATCATGCGCTGCGACAGCGGGTCCATCAGCCGGAAGGTCTGCTTCGCCATGGCGGCGCCGGAGCCGGACAGCAGATTGTCCTCGAACTCGACGAGCGGCGGCTCGACGCGCTCGTAGCCGTGGGCGGTGAAGTCCGCCAGCAGGCGCGCCACCGCCGCCGCTTCGTGCGCCGCTTCGGGCGGCAGCACGTCGTGCAGGCCGGCGGGCAACAGGGCGGAGCTCAGGGAATCAGCGGGCATGGCCTGCGTCGTCTCGTCGAATGGGTGGCAAACCGTCGGCATGGCGAGAGCCCGCACGTCCTGTGGGCATGCGGTGCTCGGGCATACGGAGCGGGTCAATACCCCACCCCCCTTCCTCATGCAAACGGAAAAGCCCCGCGGCCCATGCCCGTCTCCCCTGCGCCGACGACAGGCGCCCGTCCGGCATGATTCGAAACATGAATGCATTCCAATCGAATCTTTGTTGAGTTTGATGCGAAACCTCCGGCATCCTGTGTACGAACCGTGCCGGCAGCAGCGGGGGAACGACGCCATGGCACGCCCGTCCGCCAGTTACGAAGTGCAGATCTACGCCCAGGACCACTGGGTCCTGGAGGGCCGCTTCGACACCGAGGCGGAGGCGCTGGTCTTCGGCCGCAAGACGCTGTCCGGCGGCAGGATCGAGGGCATGCGGGTGGTGCGCGACTGGCGGCGCCCGGACGGACGCCACGTCGAGACGGAAGTCCATGTGGAGTTCCGTCAGGTCTCCCGCATGGTGGCCGCCTCCCCCATCGACGAGACGCCGGCGCTCTGCCTCACGCTCGACCACTGCTACGGCGTGCAGAGCCGCATGGCGATGAACCGCGTGCTGCGCAATTACGTGGAGCGCGCGGTGGTTACCCCGACCGAGGTGCTGCACAACCACGCGGAACTGGCCCGGCTTCTAAACACCGACAACCTCGTGCCCACCGCGGTCGGGCGGGTCGCCGCACTCCAGGCGGAGAAGGCCGGGACGGACGGGCGCGGGCGGCGCGACGCGCTGAACCGGCTGATGCACGAACTGACCGACCGGGCGCGCGCCGCCGCCGCGCGCAAGGACCTGCCGCCCATCGCCGCCACCGGCTTCCGCCCCATGTTCGACCGGCTGGATTCGAGCCTGCCGGCGGAGGAGCGCGACTTCCTCGCCCGCGTCGTGCTGTCGCGCGAGCTGGTGCAGATGCGCAACTGGCTGGCCAAGCTGGACTTCCTGGGGGAGCTGGCTCGGGAGGACGGAGGTGCGGTTGACCGGCCGCTGGTTCTGCTCGACGGCGTGATTGCCGACGTTCTGGGCGCCCCCTCCGTCGCGCAGGAGCTTCTCGGCGCCCAGGGCAGCCTGGCGGAGGCGCTGTGCAATCTGATCGACCTGTCGCGGGGCCGCCTGTCCCCGGCCAAGCGGGCGGAGGGCGACCGCGCCGTCCAGCTCAACGAGCTTCTCGCCTTCCATGACCTCGACCAGACGCGGCTGGTCATCCTGGATCTGGTGCGCCGGCAGTTGAAGGGCACGCAGCCGCTCTATCGCTCCGACCCGTCGTTGGAGATGGAGGCCTTCCAGGAGATCCTGAAGCGCACGCTCGGCCCCGACGGGCCGGCCGGGGGCGGCCCGATGGCGGAGGCGCTGGTCCTGCGCTACCTGCGCTTCCTGGAGGGCGGCGGGGCGCCGGGCCGCAAGCAGGCCATCACGGAGGTGGCCAGCCGCATCCCCGACGCGCGGGACCGGGTGCGCTTCCTGCTCGCGCTGGCCGACTCCGACCTCGGCCATGGGCATGCCGGGGACATCGCCCGGCTGCTGCACGCGCTGACTGGCACCCCGGCGGGCTATGGCCGCTTCATCCACCCCCGCCTGCCGCCCCGCGACAATCTGGAAACGCTGACCCTGCTCTACTGCCAAGCCGCCGACTCGGCGCTTCCGGAGGAGGCGCGAACCCGCCTGACCGGTGACCTCGACGCGCTTCTGGTGGCCTACATCACCGAGGAGCGGGTGGTCGAGCGGCTGGACGATCCTGGCGATTCCCTGCGGCTGCGCGCGAACCGTCTGCTGCAGGTCTGCGCGCCGGGCATCCTGCGCAGCCGGCGGGCCCTGGAGATGGTCCGGCGCCGCGTGGTCGAGCATCTCCGCCAACCGCAGTTCGACCGGAAATACGTGGAGGATCTGCCCGACGCGGCGCAGCAGCAGCGCGCCCTAAGGGAGTTCTACCGCATGTTGGGAGACGCCGGCTTCGTGTGAACCGCCGCTTGGAAGCGGATGGACAGCACCCGCCCCTTTGGATAATCAGCGCATCACATCGGGACAAGACGGGGCGCCGCCATCGGCCCCCGCGGCGACGAAGGGCACAGCCTTGGGCAATGGCGTCGGCAATGGAATTGCGCTGGGACCGGTCTTCCACATCATCGGGATTCTTTTGACCATCCTCGGGCTCGGCATGCTGGTGCCGGCCTTGGCCGATGCCGCCGTGGGCAACCGCGACTGGATGGCCTTTGTCGGCTCCAGCGCGGCGACGCTGGCGGTCAGCGGCGGCATGGTCCTGGCGACGTCGAGCAAGGAGCACACACGCTTCACCGTAAAGCAGCATTTCCTGCTGACCACGCTGTCCTGGTGCGTCCTGGCCGCCTTCGGCGCCCTGCCCTTCATGATCTCGGCCGCCCGCCTGCCCTTCACCGACGCCTATTACGAGGCGATGTCGGGCCTTTCCACCACCGGCGGAACGGTGATCGTCGGGCTGGACGACGCCCCGCCGGGGGTCCTGCTGTGGCGGTCCTTGCTCAACTGGTTCGGCGGGGTCGGCATCATCGTCATGGCCATCGCGGTGCTGCCCATCCTGCGGGTCGGCGGCATGCAATTGTTCCGCACCGAGTCCTCCGACAAGGGCGACAAGCCCTTCGCCACGGTGCAGGACACCGCCGGCGCCATCGCCATGATCTATCTGGCGCTGACCGTCCTGTCGGCCGTGGCCTATCATCTGGCCGGCATGACGTGGTTCGACGCGATCAACCACGCCATGGCGTCCGTCGCCACCGGCGGCTTCTCGACCAAGGACGCCTCGCTCGGCTGGTTCGATTCCCACGCGGTGCTGTGGGTGGCGACCTTTTCGATGATCTGCGGGGCCTTGCCGCTGACCTGGTACATCCGCCTGCTGCGCGGCCAGCGCAACGCGCCGCTCTCCGGCGACAGCCAGGTGAACGCGCTGCTGGCGATCCTGCTGGTGGCCGGCGTCGCCATGACCCTGTGGGCCTTCACCGTGGTCGGCCTGCCCTTCCCGGATGCGCTCAGCCATTCGGCGGTGAACGTCACCTCGATCATCACCGGGACCGGATTCGTCTCCACCGACTATTCGACCTGGGGCAGCTTCGCCGTCGTCGCCTTTTTCTTCTTCTACTTCATCGGCGGCTGCACCGGATCGACGGCGGGGTCGATCAAGGTCTTCCGCTGGCAGGTGCTGGCGCTGTCGATGCTGAACCAGATGCAGCGGATGCTGAAGCCGAACCGCGTGCTGGTCCCGCTCTATCAGGGCAAGGTGCTGGACGAGGATGTGGTCGGCTCCGTCATCAACCTCGCCTTCGCCTTCATGGCGGCCTTCGGCATCCTGTCGCTCCTGGTCGCCGCGATGGGCGTTGACTATCTGAGCGCGGCCAGCGCCGTCGCCTCGGCACTGGCCAACGCCGGACCGGGGCTGGGGCCGGTGGTCGGCCCGGCGGGCACCATGGCCCCCCTGCCCGACGCCGCGAAATGGGTGCTGAGCTTCGCCATGCTGCTGGGCCGGCTGGAGGTCTTCACCGTGCTGGTGCTGATCCTGCCGAGCTTCTGGCGGGATTGAGCGGGCCATGAAAAAGGCCGCGCCGAAGTGGCGCGGCCTTCCTTTTGCGGCCTTGTATGAATCAGCGCCCGAAGGTCTCCGCCTTGACCGTGGCGAAGGCCCAGTCGAGCCAGGGCAGGACCGCCTCCATATCCTCGTTCTCCACCGTGGCGCCGCCCCACAGGCGCAGGCCCGGAGGGGCGTCGCGGTAGGAACCGGCGTCGAAGGCGGCCTCTTCCTGCTCCAGAAGTGCTGAGAGCTTCTTGGCGAAGTCCGCCTGGGCCTCCGGCGTCAGGGCGGTCACCTCGGGGTCGGTGAAGCGCAGGCAGATCGAGGTGCAGGAGCGCGTCGCCGGATCGTCCCCCAGGAAGCCGGCCCAGGTCGAGGCCGCCACCCACTCCGAGACGATGCGCAGGTTCTGCTCCGACCGGCGGATGAGCTGGGTCAGCCCGCCGACCGACAGCGACCAGCGCAGCCCGTCGATGGCGTCCTCCACACAGAGCATGGACGGCGTGTTGATGGTGTCACCGACGAAGATGCCCTCGATCAGCTTGCCGCCACTGGTCAGGCGGAAAATCTTGGGCAGCGGGCGGTCGGGCTGGAAGCTCTCCAGCCGCGCCACGGCGCGCGGGCTGAGCACCAGCATGCCATGCGCGGCCTCGCCGCCCAGCACCTTCTGCCAGGACCAGGTGGCGACGTCGATCTTGCTCCAGGGAATGTCCATGGCGAAGGCGGCGGAGGTCGCGTCGCAGATCGACAAGCCCTGGCGGTCCGCCGGAATCCAGTCGCCGTCCGGCACCCGCACGCCCGACGTCGTGCCGTTCCAGGTGAACACCACGTCGCGGCTGAAATCGGCCTGCGACAGGTCCGGCAGTTCGCCGTAGGGGGCCTGGATGGTCCGCACATCGGACAGGCGGAGCTGCTTGGTGACGTCGGTCACCCACTCCTTGCCGAAGCTCTCCCAGGCCATCATGTCGACGCCGCGCTCACCCAGCAGGTTCCACAGCGCCATCTCCACCGCCCCGGTGTCGGAGGCCGGAACGATGCCGATGCGGTAGTCGCCGGGAATCGCCAGCACGGCGCGGGTGAGGTCGATGACCTCCTTCAGCTTCGCCTTGCCCGGCTTCGAGCGGTGGGAGCGGCCGAGCAGCGCGCCGTCCAGGGCGTCCAGCGACCAGCCGGGCCGCTTGGCGCAGGGGCCGGAGGAAAACAGCGGGTTCGACGGCCGGCGGGCGGGCTTCATGGACACTCTACTCCCCGAAACATGGGATTGCGGTATGGCCGGGGACGATAGGAGGTGCACGGAGGCCCGTCAATCAGCCGCTCACGCGCAGCAGCGTCGCCTGGATGTGGCGGATGCCCGCCGCGTCGCAGATGTAATAGCAGACCGCCACCCGCCCGTCCGCCAGCACGGTCGCCCAGGGATAGCCGACGTCGGGCGACGGGGCGTCGTCGCGGATCACCACTTCCGGTGCGCTTTCCAGCGTCTCCCGCCGGCTGTCCCAGACGCGGGCGCGCACGCCGTAGGGCTGGTGGCGGTAACCGTAGACGACGAGCAGCCGCCCGTCCGGCAGCGGACAGGCGTCGTAGGGATGCCCGATGACCGCGCTCTCGATCCACGGTGCCCAGCTTTCCCCGAGATCGCGGGAAACCGAGGTGGCGAGGCGGTCGCCCAACCCGGTGGTGCGATGGAAGGCGACCAACTGTCCGTCCGCGGTCAGGTGCAGGGCGGTCTCGCAGAAACCGGCCCGCCCCGCGGGGTCGCGCGCGATGGTGCTGCGCAGAGCCCAGCTTTCCCCGCAATCACGCGAGGCGAACAGGTAGCTGGTGTAGGGGCCGCCGGTGTAGGTCGCCATCAGCAGCGTGCCGTCCGGTGCCTCCACCGCCCGCCCGCGCACGGCCCCGCCCAGCATCGGGCGCAGGCCGGGCAGGATCGGGCCCTGGTCCGGCAATTCCGGCAGGTAGCGGTGGTCCGACCAGCGCCGCCCGCCGTCGTCGCTGACCCGGGTGCTGCCGCCCCAGAACAGGAAGAAGGTGCCCGACGTTTCGGCGTTGCCCAGCAGGTGGACGCCCTTCTCGCGCAGCCGCAGGCCGTGGCGCGCCGACATCGGGTACCAGCCGAAGCTGCCCAGGACGATCCGCCCCGAACGCAGGGCCAGCAGGCTGGGGTCCTGGTCGCCGGCCTCCGGATCGGTGGGCAGCGGCTGCGGCGCGCCCTCAGGCTCGAAATCCGGGGTGAAGCGCTGGATCACGAGGTGGGAGCGCGAGTCCACATGGTCGACGCTGGTGAAGTCGCCGCTGCCCTCCGCCGTCTCCCCGTGCAGCCAACGATGGTCGCGGGCGCGCCGGAAGGCCACCAGCACCCGCCCATCGGCCAACGTCGCCGCGGACGGGAAGGACGCGTAGAAGCGCCGGTCGCTGTAGACGATGCGATGGGAAAGACTGTCGAGCATGCCCCTGGAATCCACCTTGCGCCCACGGCATTGGGGGCGCGCAGCCAATGTCCGGTTGCCGGAATGAAGGATTCCTTTACGGTGAGCGTGATCCCTTGGTAGTCACACCGCTTTCCGCAGCCCTGTCCGGCGAAGGTCATGACCGACGTGAGCACCGAAACGGCCGCCACCGCGAACATCCCCTACGGCCGCCACCGCGACCGCAACGACCTGTCGCGGGTGCTGCCGCTGACCACGCCCTTCTCGCTGCTGATCGATCCGTCGAATGGCTGCAACTTCCGCTGCGTCTTTTGCGCCACCGGCAACCCCGACCTGCTGAAGGAAATCGGCCGGCCGCGCGGCGCCATGAAGTTCGACCTGTTCCGCAAGATCGCCGACGACATCGCCGAATTCGACGCGCCGATCAAATCCGTCCACCTCTACAAGGACGGCGAGCCGCTGGTGAACACGCGGATCGAACACATGGTCCATCGTCTGAAGTCGCAGGGCCTTGCCCGCCATGTCGAGATGACCAGCAACGGCTCCCTGCTGACGCCGGAGCGGGCGGACGCCCTCCTGGCCGCCGGGCTGGACGCCATGCGCGTCTCCGTCTACGGGGCCAGCGACGCCATGTACAAGCGGGTAACCCGGCGCTTCGACCGCTTCCGGACCATCGTGGACAACGTGGCCTATCTTTACCGCCGCAAGACCGAGCTGGGCCGCGATTTCCATCTCCACTGCAAGATCATCAACGTGGAGTTGACGGAGGAGGAGCGGCAGAGCTTCATCGACACTTTCACGCCGATCGCCGACAGCCTGTTCGTCCATCCCCTGCATGGCGAAGCGCTGGCCGAGGAGAGCGCCTTCGCCGCCGCCCCCGACACGGCCCGCAAGGTGTGCTCCGAGCCCTTCCTGAAGCTGGCCATCAACTTCAACGGCGAAGTGTCGGTGTGCTGCGCCGACTGGCGCATGGGGACCATCGTCGGCAACGTCGCCGAGGAGTCGCTGCGCGACATCTGGAACGGCGAGCGGCTGCGCGATTTCCGGCTGAAGCATCTGGAAGGCCGGCGCGACGAGATCGAAGCCTGCCGCGGCTGCTCCTACGTCCAGACCCTGCCCGCCGACAACAATCTGGACGGCTTCGCCGCGGACCTCATCGCCAAATACCGGGCTTGAGCGCCCGCAAAGGCCCGCCTCAGGGCCAGCGCTTCGCGCGCAGCGGTACCGCGCCGGAGCCTTCCCTCGTCACCGTCCCGGAGTCCTGAGAATCCGCTTCCCGAGGGGCCGTTTCGAGCGCTCCCACCTCCAGGGGCCGGTCGGACAGCAGATCCTTGATCGGCACACCGAGCATTTCCTCCTGGTTCCGTTCCGCCTGCTCCAGCAGCTGGGCCGTGCGGTCCTGCCAGGGCAGCTCCAGCCCGCCCAGCCCGCGCACGGAACCACGCAGGCCGATGCCCAGCGCCTTCATCAGGTCGAACAGCGTGGCCTCGCTGAGGTCGCGGGTGACGACCCAGGCGTTGTGCGTGGTGTGGGCCACCCAATGGGCGTCGCGAAGCTGCTCCAGGATGCCGTCGATCAGCACCGTGCCAACCGGCACGCGTCCGACCAGCGTCCGCCGCCGCAGGCCGACGCCGAGCCGCGAACCCTCAAGAAGCTCGTGCAGGACGGCCAGCGCCAGCCCCAGCCGCTGGGCGGGCAGCAGCCCCTCCGGCCCGCCGCGGGTGATCTTGCCGGCCCGCCATTCGGGCAGCGAGGCGGTGATGACCGCGCCGAACAGCACGGTGGACCAGGCGATGTAGAGCCAGAAGAGGAAGATCGGCACGGTCGCCAGCGCGCCGTAGATGGTCTGGTAGGCGGGGAACTCCTTCATGTACATGGCGAAGCCCGCCTTGGACGTCTCCAGCAGCAGCGAGGCGACCGCCCCGCCGCAGGCGGCGTCCATCCAGCCGACGTCCCGGTTCGGGATGATGACGTAGAGCAGCGTGCAGCCGACCAGCTGCAGCATGAAGGGCAGGATCGCCCCGATCCCCACCAGCGGGTCGGCGAAGCCCTCCAGATGGGCGAACTGCAGCACCGCCCACAGCGTGCTGGACAGCGACAGGCTGGCGCCGGCGAACAGCGGGCTCAGAGACACCACCGCCCAGAAGGACAGGATGCGGGTAACGTAGGAGCGCGGCTCCCGCACCCGCCAGACGGTGGCGAAGGACCCTTCGATGGTCCAGATCAGCAGAACGGCGGACATCGCCAGCCCGATGATGCCGAACACCGGCATCTGCCCGGCGTTGGCCATGAAGGCCGCCAAGTACTGGAGAATGGCGTCGCTGTTCTCCGGCACGAGATTTTTGAACAGCAGCGTCTGGATGCGCGACTGCAGAGCATTGAAGGCGGGAAAGGCGGAAAAGATCGCGAAGCCGATGGTCATCAGCGGCACCAGCGCCAGCAGCGAAGTGTAGGTCAGCGAGGCCGCCGTCTGGAAGCAATTGTCGTTGTAGAAGCGCATGGAGGAATAGGCGATGAAGCCGCCGATTTCCCGAACGCGCACAAAGGGGTTCCACGCCCCTTTCGACGTGCCTTCGGTTTCAGCCACAGGACGCCTCCCGCCTTGGTTTGACCGGGCCGGTCTTTCGTGTAGGATGCGGCCCACTTTTCAAAGCATACTCTGGATGCACGAGGTACGGATGTCCAACCCGAAGCCGCTCATGGACGGCAAGCGCGGCCTGATCATGGGCGTGGCGAACGATCGGTCGATCGCCTGGGGAATTGCCTCCACGTTGGCGCAGCATGGCGCCGAGCTGGCCTTCACCTATCAGGGTGACGCGCTGCTGAAGCGTGTGAAGCCGCTGGCCGAGCAGGTCAACGCCCCGCTGCTGCTGCCCTGCGACGTCACCGACGAGGCCAGCGTCGACGCGACCTTCGCCGCCATCGAGAAGGAATGGGGCAAGCTGGACTTCCTGGTTCATGCGATCGCTTTTTCCGACAAGAACGAGCTGGACGGCCTCTATCTCGACACGACGCGGGCCAACTTCCTGCGCACGATGGACATCTCCTGCTACTCCTTCACCGCGGTGGCCCAGCGCGCCGTCCCGCTGATGAAGGACGGCGGCAGCCTCCTCACCCTCTCCTACTACGGCGCCGAGCGCGTGATGCCCCACTACAACGTGATGGGTGTCGCCAAGGCCGCGCTGGAGGCGAGCGTGCGTTACCTGGCGGTCGATTTGGGCGGTCGGGACATCCGCGTCAATGCCATCTCCGCCGGTCCCATCAAGACGCTGGCCGCCAGCGGCATCGGCGACTTCCGCTACATTCTGAAGTGGAACGAGCTGAACGCCCCGCTGAAGCGCAACGTCACCATCGGCGAGGTCGGCGGCGCCGGCCTGTTCCTGCTGAGCGACCTCGGTACCGGCGTGACCGGCGAGGTGATGCATGTCGACTCCGGCTATCACACGGTCGGCATGGTGGCGGTGGACGCCGCCGCCGAGGTGTCGCAGCTCCTCGGGTCGCTGGGCGGCGCGGCCAAGCCCGCCTGATCCCAAGCCTGAAAGTCAACGGCGGGCGCGTCCGGTTCGTTCCGGAACGCCCGCCGGAAACGCCCTTACCCCATTTGAGACATTTTTTACCGACCATCGTATTACCTACTTTTGCGCACCGCAGCAGACCGCTATTCTTCACGCCTACGGAAGGTTGCGGAAGGTGACGGTCGGATGCGTGCACGGCGGCAATCGGATTCGGTGTCCCCGATTCTGGAGCAAATTCTCTACGGCGGCTCCAGCGTCTCGATGAATTTGATCACCATCACCCGTGACATCCCCGAAGAGAACCGCCTGTTCCGTGCCCGTGGGTTGAACAAGGCCATCCTGTTCAAGTATCCGAATTTCGACGAAGACGCCGACGACTACGCCAATCCCATCGCCGACGAGGACGAGGATGGCGACGCCGCGTCGCGCCCGGTCGAAACCGGCATCTACATTCCGCACAGCGTCGAACACACCGAAGCGGGCGGCCTTGCCATCTATCTGCGCGCCCGCAACAGCAACCTCCTGCTGGCGGAACAGTTCGGCATCGGCGAGGCCAACAGCGAAGCCGCGGCCGCGGACCTGCGCACCCTCACCCTGATCGACAGCGTGCCCTCACTGGACGCCTTCCTGCTGAAGGCCTGTTTCGAAGGCGAAAAGGTTCCGGTGGACAAGCGCCACTGGGCGATCAGCGATACCGAGGACCAGCAGCTCCGCCGCCTGATCCGGGCGCGCATCGAACCCATCGTGCGCAAGGCCATCGACGGCGGCGGCAACGGCGCCCAGAGCATCGAACGCTTCCTGGAGGCGATCTGGAATCCCGAACTTGAGGAGGCCGGTCTGTTCGTCTCGGCCTTCGGCATCGACCGCAGCGAAGCGGACCAGATCTTCAGCGCCTGGAAGGGCACGACCTTCTACGAGTACCAGCTCCGCCGCATCGCGCCGCGGGCGCGGATCATCCTGAACTGGCTAAAGTCGCGGGAGTGCATCCCGGTCGATATCCGCATGCACAAGCCCTATGAGACCCAGCTTCTGATGCACATCGAAAAGGTGGGCAAGCTGCTGGAAACCACGCTGCTGGACATCCGGCGGATCCTCGCGGATTACGAGACGAGCTTTTCCGCCTTCATGGCCGGCCAGCCGGAACCCTTCCGCGACTATCTGCGCAAGATCCGCTCCCATTACTGGCTGCTCGGCTACTGCGTCTCCGCCTTGACCAGCGTGTCCCACCTGGACGCCCGCTGCATGAAGAACAACCCGCAGCGCAAGCTCTACTTCGAAGCCACGCACAAGCTGCTGCGCCAGTTCGAGGTCGCGCTCGACCGCCGGCGTGAGCAGAAGGGAGCGTTCTAAGCCCCCTTGCGCTTGACGTACCGGCCGAAACGCCGCAAGAAACGCGCTCGACCGCAAAACCTGCGGTAACATCGTGTCGCATCGGGAGTCCTCGCCATGGCCGGCAACAGCTTCGGAACGCTTTTCCGCTTCACCACCTGGGGTGAGAGCCATGGGCCGGCGATCGGCGTGGTGGTGGACGGCTGCCCGTCGCTGCTCTCCCTGACCGAGGCGGACATCCAGCCCTGGCTCGACAAGCGCCGCCCCGGCCAGTCGCGCTACACCACCCAGCGGCAGGAGCCGGATCAGGTCAGGATCCTGTCGGGCGTGTTCGAAGGGCAGACCACCGGCACGCCGGTCTCGCTGATGATCGAGAACACCGACCAGCGGTCCAAGGACTACAGCGAGATCGCCGCCAAGTTCCGGCCCGGCCACGCCGACTACACCTATTGGAAGAAGTACGGCATCCGCGATTACCGCGGCGGCGGGCGCTCCTCGGCGCGCGAGACGGCCTGCCGTGTGGCGGCGGGTGCCGTGGCGCGCAAGGTGCTGGGCGATGGCGTGACCGTCCGCGGCGCGCTGGTGCAGATGGGTCCGCACAAGGTGGATCGCAGCCGCTGGGATTGGGCGGAGGTCGACAACAATCCCTTCTTCTGCCCCGACCCGCAGGCCGCCGCCGAATGGGCCGATTATCTGGACGGCATCCGCAAGAGCGGCTCGTCGATCGGCGCGGTGGTCGAGGTCGTGGCCTCCGGCCTGCCCGCCGGGCTCGGCGACCCGCTCTACGACAAGCTGGACGGCGATCTCGCCCGCGCCATGATGACCATCAACGCCGTCAAGGGCGTGGAGATCGGCAACGGCTTCGAGGCCGCCACCCTGACCGGCGAGCAGAACGCCGACGAGATGCGCGCCGGACCCGACGGCGAACCGGAGTTCCGCTCCAACCTCGCCGGCGGCATCCTGGGCGGCATCTCCACCGGACAGGACGTCGTGGTGCGCTTCGCCGTGAAGCCGACCAGTTCCATCCTCACCCCGCGCCAGACGGTCGATCTGCAGGGCAAGGACACCGACATCCTGACCAAGGGCCGCCACGACCCCTGCGTCGGCATCCGCGCGGTCCCGGTCGGCGAGGCGATGATGGCCTGCGTTCTGGCCGACCATCTGCTGCGCCACCGCGCCTACGCGCGGGGCTGAGCCCGATGCGGGGACGCAGGACGGCGGCGTGGCGTGGCGGCGTGATGGCGGGCTTTCTGCTGGTCGCCGCCCTTCCCGCCGCCACCCAGGCCCAATCCCAGACCCCGGCCTACCGCGAGCATGCGGAGACCTTCAAGGACTGGCGCCTCTACTGCCAGATCTGGAGCGAACCGCGGCGCGTCGAATGCGAACTGCTTTCCCGCCCCGGCAGCGACCGGCGGTCGCGCCTCGTCTGGCTGCGTTCCAGCGAGCGCTGGCTGGAGGGGATGCGCTTCCGGCTGGACGAGCAGACGATGGACCTGTCGAAGATCGTCCGCGTCTGGGTGGACCGGGCGCTGTTCCGTCCCGAATACCCGTGCGAACGCTTCGAATGGGAAACCAACACCTGCGCGGTGGTCGATCCGGAGACCAACGCCAAGCTGGTCGAGCGGCTGACTCCCGGCAAGGAGGTTTCCGCCGTCGGCTCCGCCCCGGCGGGCGGCAAGGCGGAGGTGCGCTTCTCCCTGACCGGCTTCAAGACGGCGCTGGAGCGCATGGAGGAGATCCGCCGCGAGGCGGGCATACGCTGGAAATAACGGCGGCGCTCAGGCCGGGTCGCCCTCGCTCTCCGGCTTGGCGTACTTTCTCTTGGCACGGTCCAGCGAGGCGAGAAGCTGCTGGCCCATCGCCCCGCCGTCGCCGCTGATCCGCCCGGCCATCACCGCCTTGATGGCGTCCACATGGGCCTTCAGCAGCAGGCGCTCGTTGCCGGTGACGGCCGGGAAGCCGCCCTGCGTCGCCTCGTAGAGCGACTTGGCGATGCGGGTGATCAGCGGATAGCCGAAGATGCCGCCCTGCCCGCGCATCTCGTGGGCGGAGCGGTTGATCTGCGCCATCAGCGCCGGGACCGCAGCGGAGTCCCCGCCCAGCCGATCGACGCGGCGGGCCAACTCGTCCACCTCTCCGGCGATCCAGGTCGTGTAATCGCCCGCCCGGTTCTGGATCTCCGCCTCCGCCGCCGCCAGCACCTCGTCGGACAGCGTCGGCACCGGGTCCTTCGGCGCGATGCCCATCTTGGCGCCCAGCCGGTTGGGCAGATCGAAATGGACGACCGGAAAGCGGTCGATGCCCGCCGTCTTGGAGGCACTGTGCACCACCAGGATTTCCCTGGGGCCGGTCATCCGGCAATCCATCG
Organism: Azospirillum brasilense; assembly: GCF_001315015.1. NCBI lineage: Bacteria > Pseudomonadati > Pseudomonadota > Alphaproteobacteria > Rhodospirillales > Azospirillaceae > Azospirillum > Azospirillum brasilense. The sequence goes on from NZ_CP012914.1 coordinate 2,093,146, forward strand.
CCACCGGGCGTTGCGTCCGCCGCCGGTCCGGTCCGAAGTACCCCTTGGCGAGCACGAAGCGCCGCGGCCGGGCGATGGCTGCCAGCAGGCGGCTGGCGATGATGGCCGCCGAAAAGGGCTTGGCGATGAAGTCGGTGGCGCCCAGGTCGCGCGCCTGCTCCACATAATGGCGGTCGGCGGCGCCGGACAGCATCAGCACGGGCAGGAAGCGGTCCGGCGATTTCGGGCTGCAGCGCAGCCAGCGCAACAGCATCAGCCCGTCCACCTCCGGCATCACCAGATCGGTGATGATGACGTCCACCGGCGCCGTGCCGGGCGGCAGGGCGGCCCGCCGCTCCTCCAGGAAGCGGATGGCTTCCGCGCCTCCGGCCTCGGCATGCACCGCGCCAACCCCGATGGTGCGCAGGGTCGCGGTCAGCACGTTGCGGATGAAGGCGCTGTCCTCGACCACCAGAACCGAGAGGAGGCCGAGCTTGGGCGCGCCTTTGCCACCCGGATCGTTCATCGACGGAACCACTGCATTGCAAAGGGATGCAGTCTTCGCACGGGCAATGGCCGCTTGGCGAGACACAACTTGGGAAAGGCTGGGTTGCAACTCCCCGGCGAAGCGCCCTGCCGCCCTGACCGGAGGTGGGGCTTTGCGAAGCGCCGCCGCCCGGCTACCCTGTCGGTCAAAACAGCATCGACCACAACGACGCCAACACACCGGAGGAGAGCACCGCGATGCCGCAGCCCGATCACGTCATGGCCCTGCCCGTTCCCGAGACGCCCGACCTCGACCCGGACATGGCCGCGCTCTTCGCCAAGTGCGAGGAGAAGCTGGGCTTCGTCCCCAACGTGCTGCGCGCCTACAGCCTGCGCCCGAAGAAGCTGCGCACCTTCGCCCAGCTCTACAACGAACTGATGGTCGGCGAGAGCGGCCTGTCCAAGCTGGAGCGCGAGATGATCGCCGTGGTCGTGTCCTCGGCCAACCATTGCTATTACTGCCTCGTCGCCCACGGGCAGGCTGTGCGCAAGCTGTCCGGCGATCCGGAGCTGGGCGAGATGCTCGCCTTCAACTATCGGGCCGCTAAGCTGGAGCCGCGCCAGCGCGCCATGCTCGATTTCGCGTGGAAGCTGACCAAGGAGCCCTGGACCATGGGCGAGCCGGACCGGCAGGGGCTGCGCGACGCCGGCTTCGGCGAAGAGGACATCTTCGACATCGCCGACACCGCCGCCTTCTACAACATGTCGAACCGCGTCGCCTCGGCGGTGGACATGATGCCGAACCGCGACTACCACAAGCAGGACCGCTAAACGCTGGACCGCCATACGCTGGACCGCTGACGCCGTGCAACCACTGGAGCCGCCCGGATGCTGAGGTTCTTTGTCCGCCTGTTCGCCCTCATCGGCTTCCTCGTGGTGGCCGCCGTGGTCACCGGGGTCGTGCTGGCGGTCCGGCACGAGCCCTCCCTGCCTGAGACCGTGGTGCTGGAGTTGGACCTCCGCGACCCGCTGGCGGAAGGGAGCGTGGACCGGCTGGGCAGCTTCCTCGGCCACGAGACGACCTTCCAGGAGGTGCTCGACGCGCTGGAGCGTGGGCGCACCGACCCGCGGGTGAAGGGCGTGCTCGCCCGCTTCGGCGGCGACGGCGCCAGCTTCGCCCAGGTGCAGGAACTGCGGGCGGCGGTGGAGCGGTTCCGCGCGTCGGGCCGCTTCGCCATCGCCTTCGCCGAATCCTACGGCGACACCGGGGCAGGCAACCGCTCCTACCTGCTGGCCAGCGCCTTCGACGAGGTGTGGATGCAGCCGTTGGGGCTGCTCGGCCTGACCGGCCTGTCCGCCCAGATCCCCTTCGCCCGCGGCGCGCTGGACAAGCTGGACATCCAGCCGCAGGTCTTCCAGCGCGAGGAGTACAAGAGCCTCGCCGACAGCGTCATGCGGACGGACTTCACGCCCGCCCACCGCGAGATGATGGAGTCGCTGCTCGGCGACCTGACCAACCAGATCGTCGACGGGGTGGCGGTGAGCCGTCGCCTCCCCCCCGCCGCCGTCAAGGCGGCGATGGACCGCGCCCCCCTGATCGACCGCGAGGCGGTGGACGCCAAGCTGGTCGACCGTCTGGGCTACGCCGACGAGGCGCGGGAGGAGGCGCTGCGCCGCGCCGGGGCGGCGCCCGGCGCCGACACCATGGAGGCGGCGGACTATCTGGGAATCGCCGGCCCGCCCAACCGCAGCGGCCCGACCATCGCGCTGATCCATGCCACCGGCACCATCACCGGCGGCGACAGCGGCAAGCCCGGCTTGGGCGAGGTCACCGCCGGATCGGAGACGATCGTGTCGGCCATCGAGGACGCGGTGGACGATCCCGACGTCAAGGCCATCCTGTTCCGCATCGACAGCGGCGGCGGCAGCGTGACCGCGTCCGAAACGATCCGCCGCGCCCTGGTCAAGGCCCGCCAGTCGGGCAAGCCGGTGATCGCCACCATGGGCGGCACGGCGGCGTCCGGCGGCTATTGGATCGCGCTGGCCGCCGACCGGATCGTCGCCTCCCCCGCCACCGTGACCGGCTCCATCGGCGTGGTCGCCGGCAAGATGTCGGTCGCCGGCCTGTCGGAGCGGCTGGGCGTGCATTGGGGCGTCCTCGACACCGCGCCAAACGCCGGCCTGTGGTCGCCCTTCCGCCCCTTCGGCCCCGCCGGGGAGGAGCGGCTGAACGCCATCATCGACAGCAGCTATTCCACCTTCCTGTCCCGCGTCGCGGAGGCGCGGCACCTCACCCCGGAACAGGCGCGGGACGCCGCCAAGGGCCGCGTGTGGACAGGCGCCCAGGCCAAGAACCTTGGGCTGATCGACGAGTTGGGCGGGGTCGCCACCGCGCTGACGCTCGCCAAGCAGGCGGCGAAGCTGGCGCCGGACGATCCGGTTACCGTGACCGGCTATCCGCGCCCAAAGCCGCTGATTCGAGAAATCCTCGACATCGCCTCGGGCAAGGGCGATCTGGTGGAGGCCGTGGCGGTGCTGGCTGGGCTGCGCCCGGCGCTGGCCGAACTGGCCCCGCTGGTCAAGGCGGCCCGCAACGGCGCGGTGGAGGCGCGGATGCCGCCGCTGGGCCTCGAACGGTAGAGTACTCGGATAAAATCCAGGCCGGCGGAACGACCGCCGGCCTGCAGAAGAGTGGCTGCGTTGCGTCGTGACGAAGGGGCGTCGTCAATGGCGCGTCGCAAGCCCCACCGAGCAGAGCATCATCAACGGACCTGCGCTGGTCCTGTTTTCACTTTCCAAGTAACTCTGAAATCCCGGCGAGCAAACCAGCCGCGCGATTTCGTCCTTTGAAAAGACCGGCAGGAAGGGATTGTTCGACAGCTCCTCGTAAGCAGCCCTGGCCACTACTCTCAGGTTAAGCGGAATCGCCGCGATATATCGGTCGAGAGCACATTCGTCCTCGCGCTCCATCTGGCGCACTCCTTTCCTACGTTTCTCATGATTAGTGGCTACGGATTAAAGATTGCGCAAAGCGCCAATCGCGTAAAGCGACATAAGCAAACGAGGCAACAGATCCTGCACAGTGTTGTGCCCGTATCACATCATACGTTCTGGGTAAGCTGTGCGCTGGTAGCAAATCCCATCGATTTTTATCTTTCGCCCCCGTCATGAAGCGCGGCGTTCGGAGAAAGGAATGAGACACCAGGACACATTGAATTCACGCAATCCCACTCAGGACATTGAAAGGAAATGGATATGGAAAATCACTGCACATTCGAAAGTCTCGATTGAGCGATCCACCGAAGCTGAAATCGAAAATTATTAAGCGCATCATCAAAAATCCATTGGTCATATGCGTAACGTCAAGGACAGAACACACCCCGCTCCACGCCTGATCTTGCGAATGCCGGTGCGATGCAGCTCCTCAAGGGATGGATTGTCCGGATTGACTGGCATGGGTGCTTCCTATATAGCCCCTAAACCATTCGCCGTTTCAAAACCGCCGGCGCGCACGGAAAAGGAAAGGCACCGTGCGAGCGAGGGTTTGAATGTCACGGTCAGACGGCAAATAATTCAGTAGGCCGTCCTTTTACTCCCGCAGACCTGAAGTGCTCCGTGGAACCAGAAGACAACGATCACCCCATTGCCGACGCCACCACGACGCCCGACGAGGGTGAGGAAACGGTGTCCGTCTATGGTCCCTATCCGGAAGGCCGGGATCGGGTCTGTTGCATCGTCGGCATCGGCGCCTCCGCCGGCGGGTTGGAAGCGCTCCAACGCTTCTTCGACAATGTGCCCGGTGAGAGCGACCTCGCCTATGTCGTGGTCCAGCACCTGTCGCCGGTTCACAAGAGCCTGATGGTCGATCTTCTGGCCAAGCACACCGCCATGTCGGTGGTGCAGGCCGCGGACGGCATGGCGGTGGAGCGCAACACCGTCTATCTGCTCCCGCCCGCGAAGCATCTGTCCATCGAGGACGGACGGTTGATCCTGACGGCCAAGGACGCCGCCGGGGGCATGAGCCTGCCCATCGACATCTTCTTCACCGCTCTCGCCAAGGACCAGGGGCCGCGGGCGCTGGGCGTGGTGCTGTCCGGCACCGGCTCGGACGGCACACGCGGCCTGCTGGCGATCAAATCGGCGGGCGGCTTCGCCGCCGCGCAGGACCCTGAATCGGCGCAGTTCGACGGCATGCCGCGCAGCGCGATCGCCACCGGGCAGGTGGACGTCGTGAAGACGGCGGACAAGCTGCCGGGCTGCCTGATCGAACACGCCGGCCGGGTGCTGTCCCGCAACCTGCCCGTCCCGGCCAAGCCGCAGGAGCGTGACAACGACCCTCTGGCGCAGATCGTTGCGGCCATCCGCTCGGTCACCGGGGTGGATTTCTCGCACTACAAGCTGGCGACCCTGCTGCGCCGGATCGAGCGGCGGATGCACACCGCCGGCCTCGATTCGATGAGCGACTACGCCGCCCTGCTCCGCCGCAACAGCGCCGAGACGGTCAGCCTCTACAAGGAGATGCTGATCGGCGTTACGCGATTCTTCCGCGACGAGGGCGCCTTCGCGTCGCTTGCCGACAAGGTGATCCCAACCCTGCTGGCCAAGCGCAGCCCCACCGACATGGTGCGCGTCTGGGTCTGCGGCTGCGCCACGGGCGAGGAGGCCTATTCCATCGCCATCCTCTTCGCCGAGGCGCAGGAACGGATGGGACGGTCCTTTGACGTCAAGATCTTCGCCACCGACATCGACCAGGACAGCATCGAAATCGCCAGCCTGGGCGAATACCCGCGCTCCATCGCGGAGGACGTGTCGCACGACCGGCTGACCCGCTACTTCTCCGCCCGCGGCGACCATTATCTGGTGTCGCGCGACATCCGCCGCATGGTGGTCTTCGCCGCCCACAACATCATGCGCGATCCGCCCTTCACCAAGATCGATCTGGTGAGCTGCCGGAACCTGCTGATCTACATGGACTCGCCGCTGCAGCGGAAGGTGCTCAGCCTGTTCCAGTACGCGCTGCGGCAAAGCGGCTTCCTGTTCCTGGGCACCAGCGAGACGCTGGGCGACCTGTCGGCGGAATTCCACGTCCTGGACAGCCGGAACAAGCTGTTCCAGAGCCTGCGCACCGGGACCCACCGGCTGTCGCGGTTGCTCGTCCCCACCGTCGCTTCGCCGGTGCACCGCCACGGCGACGAGACCATGTCGCAGGCGCAGGAGGAAGGGGCCGCTATCGACGAGGCGATCTCGACCCTGATGCGGGCCTATGTGCCGCCCAGCCTGCTGGTCAACGAGCAGATGAACATCATGCACGTGTTCGGCGAGGCGTCGGCCATCCTGAAGGTGCCGCCGGGCGAGGCGACGCTGAACGTGCTGAAGCTGCTGCCCTCCTCGGTCTCCATGGTGGTGGGGACCGCGCTGACGCGGGCCTTCCGCTCCGGCGAGGAATTCGCCCTGTCGAACATCCCGGTGAAGGACCGCGAGGGTTTGCCCGCCGTCAGCCTGCGCGTGAAACCCTTCGTCGCCCGCAAGACCGGCCGGCGCTTCGCGCTGATCGTGCTCGACCCCAGCGCCCCGGCGCTGGCCTTGCCGGACAGCGATTTCGACTTCGACACCGACACCGCGGAGCGCATCCGCGGGCTGGAGCAGGAGCTGGTTTCCCGCGGCGAGAATCTCCAGGCCACCATCGAGGAGCTGGAGACCGCCAACGAGGAACTCCAGGCGACCAACGAGGAGCTTCTTGCCTCCAACGAAGAGTTGCAAAGCACCAACGAAGAGTTGCAGTCCGTCAATGAGGAGTTGTACTCCGTCAACGCCGAGTATCAGGCGAAGGTGGAGGAGCTGACGGAGGTCACCAACGACCTGGACAACCTGCTGCGCTCGACCGAAATCGGCACGGTGTTCCTGGACAGCGGCATGGTGATCCGGCGCTTCACCCCGGCGGCGGCGCGCTTCATCAACATCATCCCGCGCGACGTCGGGCGCTCGATCTCGCACCTGTCGACCAACATCGAGTATCCGGATTTCCTCAAGGACATCGAACGGGTCTTCCACAACCACAATCCGGTGGAACGCCACGTCCCGGTGCGCGGCGACCGCTGGATCCAGACGCGGATCCTTCCGTACCTGACCGAGAAGAACCATGTGGCCGGTGTGGTCGTCACCTTCGTGGACGTCACCGCCGCCAAGGCCGCGGAGCACAGGCTCCAGACGGTCCTGGACAGCCTGCCCGAGCATGTGGCGGTCATCGATTCCAATGGCGCCATCACCATGGTCAACCACGCCTGGCGCATGTTCGGCGAGAAGAACGGCGCCCCTGCGCTGGACCGCTGCGGGCCGGGAACCAATTATCTTGATGTCTGCAGCGCCGAGGACGGAACCGAAGGCGAGGACATCGCCCGTGCCGTGAACGACGGGCTGCGCCGGATCCTGTCCGGCGACATCGAGCAGTTCACCATCGAATACCCTTGTCATTCCGACACGGAGGAGCGCTGGTTCATGATGCACGCCTGCCGTCTGGCCGGATTGTCAGGGGGAGCGGTGGTCAGCCACATCGACATCACCAACCGGAAACTGATGGAACTGCGCGCGAGCGGACGGCGGAACGGCCTGAAGAAATCCGGACCATTCATTGCCAAGGACCCGGCGGCCGGAGGCGCGGCGTGAACGGATTCCGCAACGAACGGCTTCGCAAGCGCGCGGAACAGGCCCTCAATTCGGGCGGCTTCGAAGGGGCGGAGGTCTCGGCGACCACGCTCAAGGAAGTCTTGCACGAGCTGTACGTCCATCAGGCCGAGCTGGAAATCCAGAACGAGGAACTGCGCACCGCCCAGCAGGCGCTGGAAGCCTCGCGCATCCAGTATCTCCAACTCTTCCAGTCGGTGCCGCTGGCCTGCTTCACCATCAACGCGGCGGGCATCATCTGCGAGGCCAACGTCGCCGCGGAGCGGCAGTTCGGCCTGCCGCTCCGCCGGCTGAAGGGTCGCCCGCTCACGCTGATGGTGGAGTCGCTGGACCATGGCCGCCTGTTCACGGCGCTGGCCCGGCTGCGCGACTCCGGGCAATGGACGCGCCAGGAATACGCCTTCGTCGGTGCCCACAGCGCCATCGACGGGCTGACGGACGCCCGGGTCATCGAGCTGGAGGCCGGACCGGACGGTGTCGACAAGGGCGACGTCCTGCTGACCATCACCGACGTGACGGAGCGCAACGCCTGGGTCGGCGAGCTTCAGAACGCCCGCGACGAGGCGGAGCGCACCCGCGCCGCCTACCACCACATCCTTCAGGCGGTGGCCGACGGGATCTGCGGCCTGGACGCGCGCGGCGCCGTGACCTTCGTGAACGCCGCGGCACAGTCGATGACCGGTTTCGGCGCCAGCGAGCTGGTCGGCCGCTCCTTCACCGCGCTGATCGGCGGCGACGCGGAGGAGGAGAGCCGGCGCGCCTTGACGCTGTCGCTGGCCGACGGGCTGGTCCGGCAGGTGTCGAACGGGCGTTTGCGGCGCCAGGGCGCCGTCGATTTCGTGGCCGAGTTGACCGTCTCTCCGATTCTCCAGAACGGGGCGATCACCGGGGCGGTGGTGGCCTTCCGCGACGTGACCGCCCGCCGCGCCGCGGAACAGGCGCTGGCGGAGAGCGAGCGGCGGCACCGCACGCTGGTCCAATCCCTGTCCGAAGGGCTGGTGATGCGCTCGGTGGACGGCACGGTGATGGTCGCCAACGCCATGGCGGAACGGTTGATGACCGGGCCGACGGGCGTGCTGCTCGATCCCTGCGCCCACCCGCTTGAAAGCCGCAAGCCGGGCGATCGGACGGGCCGGGCGGCGCGGCGGCGCTTCATCGGCGCCGACGGCGCCCGGCTGACCGGACTGCCACCCGCCGCCAAGGCGGTGGACAGCGGGAAGCCGGTGGTCGAGCAAATCGTCGGCATCGCCGAGGGCGACGAGGCGGCGGCCCCCACCCGCTGGCTGCGCGTCTCCAGCCACCCGGTGCCGGGCGCCGACGGACGGCCCGAGGCGGTGGTGTCCAGCGTCACCGACATCTCCGCCATCAAGTCGATGGAGCGCGATCTGAACGTTGCGCTGGACGCCAAGGAACGCTTCATGGCGGCGGCCAGCCACGACCTGCGCCAGCCGGCCCAGGCTCTGACCCTGCTGTCCGGCCTGCTGCTGAAGGAACCGATCCCCGAGGACGCGCGGCGCATCGCCACCCAACTCCGCGACACCGTGGCCTCGCTTGGCGGGCTGCTCGACTGCCTGCTGGACATTTCCAAGCTGGAGGCCGGCCTCGTCACCCCGCACAGCGCTCCGGTCGAGGTGGGAACGATCATGGAGCGGCTCCACGGGGAGTTCCGGGCGGTCGCCGCCTCCTCCGGGCTGGCGCTGCGCACCGTGCCGGTGCGGCTGGGCGTCTGCACCGACGGCGGCCTGCTGGAGCGGGTGCTGCGCAACCTGCTGACCAACGCCATCCGCTACACGCGGCAGGGCCGGGTTCTGTTCGGGGCGCGGCGGCGCAACGGAGCCCTGCGGTTCGAGGTGTGGGACACCGGCATCGGCATTCCGGAAAACCAGCTCGACCGCATCTTCCAGGACTTCTACCAGATCGGCAACGCCGCCCGCGACCGGCGGGAGGGGCTGGGCATGGGGCTCAGCATCGCGCGGCGCCTCGTCCACATGCTGGGCGGCACCATCGAAGTGACCTCGACATCGGGCAAAGGCTCCTGTTTCGCCGTCACCCTGCCGCAGGCGGCGATTCTCGACCAGCGGCACTGCGGCGATTCACCGGACGACTCCGCCGCGAGAATTGGCGAGGCGGACGGCGACGCCTCCGTCCTGCTGGTCGAGGACGACGCGGTGATCCGCATGGCGCTGGCCCTGATGCTGGACGGCTGGGGCTACCGGGTGACCGAGGCCGGTTCGGTGGCGGAAGCTCTGGAGCTGGTGGACGGCGCGCTGATGCCCGATCTGGTGCTCACCGACTACCGCCTGCCGGACGGCGACACCGGGCTGATGCTGATGGACACGCTGCGCCGCCGCTTCGGACCCGACCTGCCGGGAGTGCTGCTGACCGGCGACACCTCCTCCGAACGGCTGCGCGAGGCCGCCGGTGCGCAATGCGCCCTGCTGCACAAGCCCATTCAGCCCGACGACCTGCGCCGCACCGTGCGCGCCAGCCTGGAACACCGTGACGTGGAGACGGAAACGACGTAGTCGCTGCCCCTTGCCCCCTCCCCGGCCCTCCCCCGCTGACGCAGGGGAGGGAGATCGGTCCCCTCCACCTCGAAGAGGGGGAGGGTTAGGGAGGGGGCAACGTCAACAGCTTTACGGACGCTCCAGATCGGCCTGGGTGGCGCGCTTCAGGTGGTTCAGCCGCTCCTCGGCCTCGTTGCGGGCGTAGGGGCCCTCCACATCCATGCCGAAGCTCACATAGAAACCATCGGCCTGGGCGATGTGGGTTCCGACGGGCAGATACTCGTCGGTGGCCTCGTCGTTGCCGATGATCGCGCCGTTCCGGATTTCCACGATGTGCGCCATGACCCGCTCCCCCACCGTCGTTGGTGAACACCATCGGTGTTCAACGGCGGCGGTCCCGTCCGGGTTCCTTACGCTTGCTTCCGCCGCACCAGCCGGTCGAGCCGCAGCCGGTGCCGCCGGTCGCTGAGCCGCCGCACCGTCGCCAGCGAGGCCGCCAGCACGCCCAGCCCGGTCGCGCCGGAGATCAGGAACATGATGAGGATCTGGTACTTCACCGCCTCCCCCGGATCGACGCCGGAAAGAATCTGGCCGGTCATCATGCCGGGCAGGGCCACAACCCCCATGGCCGCCATGCTGTTGATCGTCGGCATCAGCGCGGTGCGCAGCGCATGGCGCAGGATGGGCCGCAGGGCCGTCCAACGGGTATGGCCGAGCGCGAGCTGCGCCTCGATGGCCGCCCGCTCCCGCGCCGCCGTCGCGGTCAGCGTGTGGAGGGCCAGCCCGACCCCGCTCATCGCGTTGCCCAGCACCATGCCCAGCATCGGAATGGCGTAGCGCGCGTCCCACCATGGATCGGGCCGCACCGCGGTGGACAGGCCGAGCAGCAGGACGATCCCCGCCGCCGTCCCCATCGCCCCGGTGCCAATGCCGTAGGACCACCAGCCGGTCAGCCGCCGCTCCTGCCGGGCCATCGTCTCCTGGCCGGCGAACAGCAGCATGACCAGCGCCGCCCCCAGGGTCAGCCAGGGCGACTCCAGGGCGAACAGCCGGGTCAGCACCAGCCCGACCAAGGACAGCTGGACCACCATCCGCAGTGCCGCCACCAGCAGCGGCCGCGCCAGCCCCAGGTCCAGCGCCATGGACAGTCCGCCGTTGACCAGCAGGAGCAACGCCGCCACGGCGAGGTCGGTGTAATGCAGGGTCACCAGCATCGCCCTACCCCTCCGTCACCACGCCATCCGCAACGTGCAGGTGCCGCCGGGCCATCCGGGCGGCCTGCTCCGGCGCGTGGGTGACGATCAGCAGCCCGGCCCCGCGGGCCAACTCGGCGCGCAGCAGCCCCTCCACCCGCTCCGTCGCCTCGGCGTCCAGCGGTCCGGTCGGCTCGTCGAGCAGAAGCACCTCCGGCCCCTGAACCAGCGCGCGGACCAGCGCCAGCCGTTGCCGCTCCCCCGTGGACAGGCGGGCGACCGGCCAGTTCATCACCTCTTCCGGCAGGCCCAGCGCCCCGGCGAGCGCCGCGGCGCGGTCCGGCTGGGAGAAGTGGGCGCTCACCCGATCCTCCCACCAGCCCGACTCGGCGGCAACGTAGGTCACCCGGCGGCGCCAGAGCGGCGCGGGCATGCCTTCCCGAAGATCGCCGTTCAGCCGCACCTCCCCGGTCGACGGGTCGAGGTCGGCCACGGCGCGCAACAGCACGGATTTCCCCGAGCCGGATTTCCCCTGAACGGCGACGCACTCGCCGGCCTCCACCTGGAAACTGGCGGGCTTCAGCACGGTCGTGGACAGGTTGCGCACGCTCAGCATGGCGGGGTACGGCGACTATTCCGGAAGGTGGAAGGGGAGATTACCAGCCATTCATGGCGGAGTCCTTGCGCGGAACGTCTCGGGGGCTATGGTACGCCCCACCGCTCATTCCGGCCTGAACCGAGACCATGACCGACGCCTCCAACGACCACGCCGTCTTCACCCACCGCGAAATCATGCGGGTGTTCAGCGGGGTGGCGCTCGCCATGCTGATGGCGGCGATGGACCAGACCATCGTCGCGACGGCCCTGCCGACCATGGCCCACGACCTGGGAAGCCTGGAGAACCTGCCCTGGGTGGTCACCGCCTATCTGCTGGCCTCGACCTCGACCACGCCGATCTACGGCAAGCTGAGCGACCTCTACGGGCGCAAGCGGGTGCTCCAGGTGGCGATCTTCCTGTTCCTGGTCGGGTCGGTGCTGTGCGCGCTGGCGCAGAGCATGGGGCAGCTCATCCTGTTCCGCGGCATCCAGGGGCTGGGCGGCGGCGGCCTGATGGCGCTGGCCTTCACCATCATCGGCGACGTGGTGGCCCCGCGGGAGCGCGGGCGCTACCAGGGTTACATCGGCGGCATCTTCGCCCTGTCCAGCGTGGCCGGGCCGCTGCTGGGCGGCATCTTCACGGAGCGGCTGAGCTGGCACTGGATCTTCCTCATCAACCTGCCGCTGGGGGCGGCGGCGCTGCTGATGACCAGCCGGGCGCTCGACCGCCTGCCGGCGGGACGGGCGAAGCCGACCATCGACTATCTCGGGGCGGCGCTGCTGATGGGCACGGTGACCTCGCTGCTGTTCGTGGTGTCGCGCGCCGGCGTCGCCCTGCCCTGGACCTCCCCGACGATCCTCGGCCTGTGCGTGCTGGGCCTCATGATGCTCGGGGTCTTCCTGTGGCACGAGCGGCGGGTGGAGGAACCGATCCTGCCGCTCCACCTGTTCCGGGAGCCGGTGGTGGCGGTCGCCAACCCGGTGGTGGCGGTGTCGGCCATGGTGCTGTTCGCCGGCATCGTCTATCTGCCGCTGCGCTCGCAGCTCGTCGCCGGGACCAGCGCCACGACGTCGGGCTTCCTGCTGCTGCCGATGGTTCTGGGCATGGTGCTGGGCGCCGGGGGCGGCGGTCGGCTGATTTCCAAATCCGGCCGCTACAAGGTCTTCCCGCTGGCCGGGCTGGCGCTGGCGGCGGTGATGTATCTGGCGCTCGGCCTGTCGCCGACGGTTTCGGAGAGCGGGCTGTGGTCCACGCTGATCCTGGTGCCGCTGGGCATCGGGCTGGGTCTGGTCATGCCGGTGATGACGGTCGCCGTGCAGAACGCGGTGGACCGGCGCGACCTCGGCGCGGCCACGGCCTCGGTCGGCTTCTTCCGCTCGCTCGGCGGGTCGGTCGGCGTGGCGGTCTTCGGCGCGGTCTTCGCCGCCGACGTCGAGGCCCGGCTGAACGCCGCCGGCCTGCCCGGCATCAGCGGGCGCGAGGTGATGGAGCGCGGCCCGTCCGCCCTGGCCAATCTGGCCCCCGCCGCCCGTTCCACCGCCCAGTCGGTGTTCGAGCACGGCTTCTCCACGCTGTTCCTGCTGGCCGCCGGGCTGGCCGTGGTGTCCTTCGTGCTGACCCTGTTCCTGAAGGAGCTTCCCCTGCGCTCCGCCGCCGACGCCGCCAAAGCCGGGGCGGAGGTGGCCTAAGGGTTGTGGGGGTCGCCTACGCCTTGTCCTCGCTGGGGAAGTGCCGCCCCTCCCCCAGCTTGTCCTCGATGTAGAGCATGTTGACCAGCACCAGCATCACCACCGCGAAGGGCGTCGCCAGGAACATGCCCATCAGCCCGAACAGCACGCCCCCGGCCGCGATGGCCGCGATGGTGATGACCGGAGGCAGGTCCACCACCTTCTTCTGCATCAGCGGCATGACGACGTTGCCCTCGACCTGCTGGATCGCCAGGTAGAGCAACGCCACCCACAGCGCCTCCTGCGGTGATTGGGCAAAGGCGATGAGGATCGCCGGGACCGCCGCCAGGAACGGGCCGATCAGCGGAACGAATTCCAGGAGCGCCGCCAGCAGGCCCAGAGCCGGGGCGCTCGGGATGCCCAGCAGCAGCAGGCCCGCGGTGGTCAGAACGCCGACGATGGCCATGGCCGAAAGCTGCCCGATCAGCCACTTCCACAGCGAGTCCCCCATCACGTCCATCACCTCCCGCGCCCGCTCGTGGCCGCGCGGCGGCACCAGCAGGATGACGCCGCGCCGGTAGACGCCGGGCGAAGCGGCGAGGTAGATGGCCGTGAACATCACCACCACCAGATCGCCCAGGAAGAACATCACGCTCGATGCCACCGTCTGCAGCCGGTTCAGCCAGGAGGAGGCGTCCTGCCCCTGCTTCATGATCTGGTCGCGCAGCGAACCGGGAAGCTGCTGCACGGCCCCGCTGATCTGCTGGGAGAGCTGGTCGAACTGACTGACCACCGACTGGCCCATCAGCACGCCGCCGCCGATCAGAAGCACCGCCAGGAGCAGCAGCACGACGCCAAGCGACCAGCCCTGCGCAAGCCCCGTGTAGCGCCGCACCAGCCCGGCGATGCGCTGGAACAGGATCGCCAGAAGCACGCCGGCGAAGACCAGCAAGAGCGCATCCGCCACCTGCCAGGCCAGGAACAGCGTGCCCAGCACGCCGGCGGCGATCAGCACCTTCCAGGTGAACAGCTTCAGTTCGGTCGCGGTGTTCCGCCCGGCGGTTGCCGGCTCCCCAGCTTGCGCAGAGGCATGAAGGGGAGCCTGTCTGGTCGCGTCCATCGTTTCTTCCCGCCGTGTTGCCACCGGCATGCCGGTCCGATGGACAAACGCCGCCCGCAGGGAAGTGTTGCACCGTCAGCCCGCTAGCACCTTCGTGCTAATACGCTTATCCGAATGCGCGCGGACGGTTGGCGCCCCATATAATGTCTGACGCCAAGGAGTCATTCTCGCTGATGTCACCTCAAAAGCCCGCCGGAAACGGCGGGCTCTTTTCTTGTGGGGAGCGTCTGTTATGGAGAGCGTCAGCCGGCGTCCGGCGGGAAGACGATGCCGACCTTCAGACCCGGTTCGTTGTCCTCCAGCCGCAGCGACGCGTCGTGCAGCCGCGCCACCGCCTCCACGAGGCTGAGGCCCAGCCCGTTTCCCGGCGAGGCCCGCGCAGCGTCCAGCCGGACGAAGCGCTCCAGAACCTTCTCGCGCATGTCGGCGGGAATGCCGGGACCGTTGTCCGCCACGGTGATGCGGGCGGACTGCCCCGGCCCGACGCCCTCCAGCAGCAGAGTGATGCGCCCGCCCTCCGGCGTGTATTTGATGGCGTTGTCCAGCAGGTTCGATACCGCCTGCGCCAACAGCTGCTCGTTGCCGCGCACGGTCGGCTCGGCCCGGATGTCGGTGATCAGGGTCAGGCCCTTCTCCTCGGCCACCGGTTCGTAGAGGTCGGCGGCCAGCCGCACCACGTCGGCCAGCCGCACCGGCTCCAGTCCCTTGCGGTTGGCGCCGGATTCGGCCTCGGCGATGGACAGCAGCGCGGTGAAGGTGGCGAGCAGCCGGTCGGCCTCAAGGATCGTGTCCTGAAGCACGGCGCGATAGACCTCCGGGTCGTCGGTCTCGCGGATCAGCGCCAGCTCGACGCGGGCGCGCAGGCGCGACAGGGGCGTTCGCAGGTCGTGGGCCACGCTCTCTGTGACCTGCCGCATGCCGGTCATCAGCCGCTCGATCTGGTCGAGCATGGCGTTCAGGTTGCCGGCCAGCCGGTCGATCTCGTCACCGCCGCCGCCGCGCGGGACGCGGCCCGACAGGTCGCCGGCCATGATGCGGTGGGTGGTGCGGTTGATCGCCTCGATCCGGTGCATGGCGCCGCGCGCCAGCAGAAGGCCGCCGCCGAGCCCCAGCACCACCGTCACCAGGAAGACCCAGCGCAGCGACACGACCATGCGGCCGCGGAGCTGGTCCAGCTCGCTCATGTCACGGCCCACCAGCAGGCGGAACTGGCCGGGCAAGACGAAGCTGACCGCCATCGCGGTGGAGGGCCGGTTGTTCACCCCGCCATAGTCGGAAATCTTGAAATGGGTCCAGCCGCCCGGCCCCGCCGTGGCGTCGGGCCAGCCCGACAGGTTGCCGGCCAGGATGACGCCGCCCGGCGTGGTCAGCAGATAGATGGAGTTGGTGTGGGAGTAGCCGCTGCGCTCGCGCACGGAATCGACCAGCCCGCGCAGGCCGGCGCTGCGGTACTGGTCCTGAAGCCCGGCGACCTCCAGCGCGATGGTGGCGCCGATCTCCTCCTCCAGAAAGCCCGCGGTGGAGCGGTAGACGACCCCCAGGATCACCCCGACCGAGATGACGAACAGGCCGAGATACAGCAAGGCCAGCCGGAACGGCGTCGTGCGCAGAAGGCGCAGGGTGGGAAGAACCGCCTTCACGCGTCCCGGTCCGCCACCATAGCCGCCGCCATCATTATTGCGGCGCCCGCAGGCTGTAGCCGGCGCCGCGCACCGTGTGGATCAGCGGCGTCGGGAAATCCTTGTCGATCTTCTGGCGCAGGCGGGCGATGTGCACATCGATGACGTTGGTCTGTGGGTCGAAGTGATAGTCCCACACATTCTCCAGCATCATGGTGCGGGTCACCACGCTGCCGGCGTTGCGCATCAGATACTCCAGCAGAGCGAATTCCCGCGGCAGCAGGTCGATGGACTTGCCGGCCCGCCGGACGGTGCGCGACAGCAGGTCCAGCTCCAGGTCGGCGACCGCCAGACGGGTCTGCGGCTGGGCGGCGCTGCGGCGGCGCACCAGCACCTCGATCCGGGCGAGCAGCTCGGAGAAGGCGAAGGGCTTGGTCAGGTAGTCGTCGCCGCCGGCCTTCAGCCCCTTCACCCGGTCGTCGACGCTGCCGAGCGCGGACAGGAACAGCACCGGCGTATCGTTGCCGGTGGCGCGCAGGATCTCGACCAGCGACAGTCCGTCGCGGCCCGGCAGCATGCGGTCCACGATCATAACGTCGTAATGCTCGGAGCCGGCCAGGAACAGCCCCTCCTTGCCGTCGTTGGCGGCGTCCACGACATGCCCGGCCTCTTTCAGCCCCTTGGCCAGATAGGAGGCGGCCTGCTGGTCGTCTTCGATGACGAGGACTTTCATGAGCATGAGTCTACCGCATCCTTCCGCGAGTCCAAAGGTGAATGCCCCCGCCCCTCCAGGGAGGGGAGAGGGCCAAACGACACGAAGGGGGAGGACGTCCGCGCGGCGGGGGTTCGCACCACGGACATCCTCCACCCCATCACACCGGAGACGGGAGGATCGCCGGTGTTACCCTGCGTCACGCCTTGACGAGCTTCAGCGGGACGAAACTCTCGTTGCCGCCGCGGTTGACCAGCAGCAGGACCGCCTTTCGGCCATCCTTCTCGGCCTCGTGCAGGCTCTTGGTCACCTCCGCGGGGGAGGTCACGCTGTGGTCGCCGACCTTGACGATCACGTCGCCCGGACGGACGGGCAGATCACCGGCCTGCGGCGACACCGAGGTGACGACCACACCCTTGACGCCCTCGCCCAGGCCGAGGCGGCTGCGGGTGGCGCCGTCCAGCGGGGCCAGCTTCAGCCCATTGACGGTTTCCATCGCGCTCTCGGCGGCGGGACCGGTCCCCTCGGCGGCGGCCATGCGCTGTTCGGCGGGCAGCGGCGCGATGTGGGCGGTCAGGGTCGTCTCCTTGCCCTTGCGCACCACGGTCATGTCCACCGTGTCGCCGGCCTTGGTGTCGGCCACCCGGCGGGTCAGGTCGCGCAGCGTGTTCACCGGCTTGCCGCCATAGGCCAGGATCACGTCGCCCTGGCGCACGCCGGCCTTGGCGGCTGGGCTGTCCGGAGTCACCTCGGCGACCAGGGCGCCCTTGGTCTGGGACAGGCCGACCGACTCGGCGATCTCCGGCGAGATCTCCTGGATCTTCACGCCCAGCCAGCCGCGCTCGACATGGCCGTTCTCCTTGAGCTGGGCGACGACCTGCTTGGCGATGTTCGACGGGATGGCGAAGCCGATGCCGACCGAGCCGCCGTTGGGCGAATAGATGGCGGTGTTGATACCGATCACCCGGCCATCCAGCGTGAAGGTCGGGCCGCCCGAGTTGCCGCGGTTGATGGCGGCGTCGAGCTGCAGGTAGTCGTCATACGGACCGCTGTGGATGTCGCGACCGCGGGCCGAGATGATGCCCTTGGTCACCGTTCCGCCCAGCCCGAAGGGGTTGCCGACGGCCATCACCCAGTCGCCGACGCGGGCGGCATCGCTGTCGCCCCAGTCCAGCGCGGGCAGCGCCTTGTCGGACTTCACCTTCAGCAGGGCGATGTCGGTCTTGGCGTCGCGCCCGACCAGCGTGGCGGGAAGCTCCGTGCCGTCCTGGAGCGTGACCTTGATCTCGTCCGCACCGTCGATGACGTGGTTGTTGGTCACCACATAGCCGGCCGCGTCGATGATGAAGCCGGAGCCGAGCGAGCCGACCTTGCCGCGCGGCTGGCCCTCGGAGGGACCCTCGGACTGGTCGTCGCCGCCGGGGCCGCCGTTTTGGCCGAACTGGTCCTGGAACTGGCGGAAGAACTCTTCGAAGGGCGAGCCCGGCGGGAAGCCGGGCATGCGTGGGTTGCCGCGCTCGGCCTTGGCCTGCTGGGTGGTGGAGACGTTCACCACGGCGGGCGACACCTTGGCCGCCAGATCGGCGAAGCTGCCCGGCATGGTCTGCGTCAGGGCGCTTTCGGCGGCCGCGGCGGTGGACTGGTTGGCGATCAGGAACGGACCGGTCAGCACCGTGGTGCCGAGGAGGACGGCGGCGATGGTACGCCGCACCCGGCTCGACCGCGGGGCGCGTCCGGCGTTGGCGGGGGTGGACATCGGTTGCTCTCCGTGACTGGCATGCGTTGTTCGTTGTCCTGAACGTAGCGGGTGCCGAGTCACGGGGGGCTTGCAGGCGGATTAAAAGTTTTTCAGGGAGGGAATAGAACGGCGCGAGGCCTACAGCGCCGAGCCGGCGATCCGCAGGCGGATGGCCGCGGCCTGCTGGCGGACGCGGTCGAGGTGCGGGTTGATGGTCAGCGCCGCGTCGAAGGCGCGCAGCGCGCCCGCCGGCTGATCGATGGCGAGGTAGACCAGCCCCAGCCCGGCCAGAGCCCCGAAATGCCGCGGCTCCAGCGCCAGCACCCGGCGGATGTCGCGCACCGCAGCGTCGTAATCACCCAGCATGTATTCGGCGTTGGCCCGCTTGTTCCAACCCTCGGCGTAGGTCGGGTCGGCGGCGACCACTTGGTCGAAGGCGACCAGCGCGTCGGCGTAGCGGTCGGCGTTCAGGCTCTGCACGCCATGATGCATCAGCACGATCAAGTCGTCGTTGGGATGCTCCAGCCAGACGCCCCAGATGCGGTCCTCGACCGCCTCCGCCGCGACCGCGTCGCCGGCGGTCTGCAGGTCCTGGAACAAGCCGCCGAGTCGCGCATCCTCTTGCCCTGCCCAGGCCCGCGAACCGGGGCCGGAAGCGCCGAGGAGCAGAAGGGCCAGGAAGGCCACGGGCAAGAAGATTCGCTGGGTCATTCCCAAAAACTGGGATGCGTCACTTACCAGCAACACTGATCCGAAAGTGGTATCGCCGCAAGAAGAATCCCTCATCCCGCCGGGGTGGTCCCGGCAAAGTTCCCGCCGGACAAAGAAAAAGGGCCGGCGAATCGCTTCGCCGGCCCCTTCCCTTCAAAGCAGCAGCCCGTTATCAGGCGGCCTTGTTGCTGCGGCCCGCCACGATCTCGTCGGTGACGTTGCGCGGCACCGGCTCGTAGTGGCTGAACTCCATCGAGTAGGACGCGCGGCCCGAGGTCATGCCGCGGAGCTGGCCGATGTAGCCGAACATCTCGTTCAGCGGCACATGGGCCTCGACGGCGATGTTGGTGCCACGCTCGAGCTGGCCCAGCACCGTGCCGCGGCGGCGGTTCACGTCGCCGATGACGTCGCCCAGGTAATCATCCGGGGTGACGACCTCGACCTTCATGACCGGCTCGAGCAGGATCGGGCCGGCCTGCTTGAGGGCTTCGCGGAAGCAGGCCTTGGCGGCGATTTCGAACGTCAGGGCGTTCGAGTCGACGTCGTGGTACTTGCCGTCCACCAGACGGGCGCGGAAGTCCACAGTCGGATAGGAGGCGAGCACGCCCTCTTCCTTCTGCATTTCCAGGCCCTTCGCGACCGACGGGACGTATTCGCGCGGCACCGTGCCACCGACCGTCTCGTCCTTGAACACGAAGCCCTCGCCACGCTCCAGCGGCTCGAAGACGATCTTGACTTCGGCGAACTGGCCCGAACCACCGGTCTGCTTCTTGTGGGTGTAGGTGTACTCGACCGGCTTGGTGATCGTCTCGCGGTAGGCGACCTGGGGCTTGCCCATGTTGCCTTCCACGCCGAACTCCGTGCGCAGACGGTCCAGCGTCACTTCCAGGTGCAGCTCGCCCATGCCGCGCAGGATGGTCTGGCCGGTTTCACGGTCGGTCTCCAGACGCAGCGACGGGTCCGCGCGAACCATCTTGCCCAGCGCGATGGAGAACTTCTCCTGCTCGCCCTTGGTCTTCGGCTCGACCGAGACGCTGATGACGGGGTCGGGGAAGCGCATGCGCTCCAGGATCACCGGGTGGGCGGCGTCGCAGAGCGTGTCACCGGTGTCCGTCTCCTGCAGGGAGACGAGCGCGATGATGTCGCCGGCGCGGGCTTCCTCGATCGGGTTGGCCTGGGCGGCGAACATCTCGACCATGCGGCCGATCTTCTCGCGCTTGCCGCGGGTGGTGTTCAGGACCGACATGCCCTTGGTCAGCACGCCCGAATAGACGCGCACGAAGGTCAGCGAGCCATAGGTGTCGTTCAGCACCTTGAAGGCCAGCGCCGCGAAGGGCGCGTCGTCGGAGCTGAGACGCTCGCCGTTCGGGTTGCCGTCCTCGTCCACCGTCTTGATGGCCTCGACGTCGGTCGGGGCCGGCAGCAGATCGACGACCGCGTCCAGAACCTGGCAGACGCCCTTGTTCTTGTAGGACGAGCCGCAGAGGACCGGGGTGAAGGTGCTGGTGATGGTGCCCTTGCGCAGGCAGGCGCGCAGCACGTCCGGCGACGGCTCCTCACCCGACTCCAGGTAGGCTTCCATCGCCACCTCGTCCATTTCCAGCGCGGTGTCCACCAATTCGGTGCGCAGCGACGGGATGAGGTCGATGTTGTCCAGGTCTTCCTTGACGGTCAGGTTGAGCTTGCTGGCCAGATCGTCGGTGATGTCCCAGATTTCCCACTTGGCGTCCTTGTCGTCCGAGAACCAGACGTACGCCTTCATCTCGATCAGGTCGACCATGCCGCGGAAGTTGTCTTCCGAGCCCAGCGGAACCTGGATGCAGACCGGGCGGGCGTTCAGGCGGCTCTTGATCATGCCGACGCAACGCTGGAAGTTCGCACCCGAACGATCCATCTTGTTGACGTAGCAGATGCGCGGGACGTTGTAGTTGTCCGCGAGGCGCCAGTTGGTCTCGGACTGCGGCTCAACGCCGGCCACGCCGTCGAACACGACGACCGCGCCGTCGAGCACGCGGAGCGAACGGTTCACCTCGATGGTGAAGTCCACGTGGCCCGGGGTGTCGATGACGTTGATCTTCTTGCCGCGCCAGAAGGTCGAGACGGCAGCCGACTGAATCGTGATGCCGCGCTTCTGCTCCTGCTCCATGTAGTCGGTCGTGGTCGAGGACTTCAGGTCCTTCGTCTCGTGCACGTCGATGATCGTGTGCTTACGACCGGTGTAGTACAGGATGCGCTCGGTGGTCGTCGTCTTGCCGGCATCGACGTGGGCGATGATGCCGATGTTCCGGATGTCAGAAAGAGGCGTTTGGCGCGGCATGTTGCGAATCCATTACTGTAACGCAGCTATCGAAGCGCAACGACGGTCGTCCGCTCCGGCGGCAGAGGTTGGTCGGGGTTTTACGGATGATCTGTTAAGGCGTGATTAACGTTCTGTAAATCCGGAAGGTCAAGCCTTCCGGATTTTTTCGAAGCACGCGGCCCTCACAGTCTGGTGGGCCACGCCGGCAAACCCCAACCGAGGGAGCCGGGTCGCCCCGTCACGCAGCTTATTTGGCCGCCGTCACCTGAATTTCAACGAGATACTCCGGCGCGGCGAGCTTCGCTTCCACGGTGGCGCGGGCGGGCGGGTTGGCCGTATCGACCCAGGCTTCCCACGCCTTGTTCATCGCGCCGAAGGTGGACATGTCCGTCAGATAGATGGTGGCGGACAGCAGCTTGCTCTTGTCGGAGCCGCCCTCGGCCAGCAGGGCGTCGATCTGGCCCAGGATCTGGCGGGTCTGCGTCTCCACGTCCGGAGTCGGATCGTTGGCCACCTGGCCGGCCAGATAGACCGTGTCCTTGTGGATGACCATCTGGCTCATGCGCGGTCCGGAATGGAAGCGCTGGATCGACATCGGTACGGCTCCGGTTACGGGGTCTTGAACGCGCGTACGTCTATGCGATTCACGCCCAAGGGCCTAGCAAAAAATGAGGCGCCACCGCTCAAAGCTGCCCCGCGCCCGTGCATCACCGCAAAGAAGGCGTATTTCCCTCCACCGCGGCCACGAAAGCGGCGCTCGGCACGGCGATGTTGCGGGGATTGGGGCCGCTGACCGCGGCCACCGCGATGCCGGCGACCGCCCAGCCCTCCCCCGCCCCGTCCGTGCCGGGCGTGCGCACCAGCAGCGCCGCCCCGCTTACCCCGCGCGTCCCATCGCAATCATGGACCAGCAGCGGCCCGCGGTCGGTGTCGTTGATGCCGCGCGCCGCGCAGGCGGTGTCGGCGGTGACGAGGTGCGCCCGGTCCTGGCTGTAGCCGCCCAGCATCAGCGGCGTGCCGACGTCCGGCGGGACTCGGGCGAGCGGCAGCGGCGGCATCCCCTCCGGCGCGTCGCCGTCCAGCGTCAGCACCGCCCAGTCACCGACGAGTCCGTCGAGCCGCCGCTCCGTGTCATAGGGGCCGCCGGTCTCCAGCGCGGCGACGGCGCGGTGCTGCCGGTACTCCCCGCGCTCATAGCCGAACAGGACGTGCAGGGAGGAGGCCGGGAGGAAGCGCTGCGCCCGGTTCAGCAGGCAGTGGGCCGCAGTGACCACCCGGCGCGGCCCCACCAGCACGCCGGTGCAGCGCGCGCCGAGATTGCTCTGCACCTTGACGAGGCTGTTCCACGGCGCGTGCGTGGCGTCGACCACCACCCGCCGGTCCTTCGCCCCGATCCCCGGCAGCAGAGGGTTCTGCGCCATCGCCGGAAAGGCGGCCAGGACAAGCGGCAGCGCGATCAGAAATCCGCTCCGAACGGCCTTCAAGTGTTCTTGATACGTTTTCATATTCGTCTTACCATGGCGGCCATGGCCACGCTCATCATCACGGAAAAATCCAGTCAGGCAAAGGACCTGCGCGCCGCGCTGGGGGATCGCTACGGGCGCATCCTGCCGGCCGAGGGGCATCTGCTGCGACTGGCCGAACCGGACGAGGTCAACCCGGACTGGAAGCGCTGGGCGCCCACCCTGCTGAAGCCGGACGGACTCTACCCGACCAAGCCGGACAGCGGCGGTAACAAAACGGCGAAGCTGGCGGCGATCAAGGCGGCGCTGAAGGGCTGCGACCAGGTCATCCTCGCCACCGACTGCGACCGCGAGGGGCAATTGATCGGGCAGGAAATCCTGGAGCATCTGGGCTTCCGCGGGCGGGTGCAGCGCGCCCTGTTCACCGCCCAGGATCCCAAGACGATCCGCGACGCCTTCGCCAAGCTGAAGCCGAACAACGAGCTTCGCCCGCTCTACGAGGCGGCGGTGGCGCGCCAGCAGGCCGACCAGATCTTCAATCTGTCCCTGACCCGCACGGCGACCAAGACGCTGCTGGCACCGGGGACGCGCGGCGTGATCGGCATCGGGCGGGTGAAGACGCCAACCCTGTCCATCGTCTGCCTGCGCGAGCTGGAGATCCGCAACTTCAAGCCCGAGGATTATTTCGAGGTCGTGGCGACAGCCACCGCCGCGGGCGGCTCCTTCCTGATGCGCCACGCTCCGCCGCCGAAGGACCGCATCAAGGACCGCGCCCGCGCCGAGGCCATCGCCCGTGCCGCGGACGGCCATGGCGGCCCTCTGTCGGTGACGGTGGAGGATCGGCGGCAGGCCCCGCCGAAGCTCTACGACCTGCCCGCGCTGCAGAAGACCTGCGGCCAGCGCTGGGGCTGGACCGCCGACCGCACGCTGGAGGTCGCGCAGGAGCTTTACGACGGCGAGGGCAAGAAGCTCATCACCTACCCGCGTGCCGAGGCGCGCTACCTCTCGGAGAACCAGATCGCCGACGTTCCGGCGATCACCGGGGCGCTGACCCGGCTGCGCGGCTTCGCCCATCTGGACATTTCCCGCCCGGTCATCCGCCGCGGCAAGTCCGGCCACTTCTGCGACAAGGCGCTGGAGGGCGTGTCGCACCACGCCATCGTGCCCAACGTCAACGTGCTCGACGATCTGGAAAGCCGGCTGAACCGCCTGACCGACGATGAGAAGCGGCTCTACGCGCTGATCTGCCGCTCCTACCTCGCCGCCGTCATGCCCGACTACGAGTACCGGCAGACCACCGTCCTGATGGACGTGCCGGTCGACGGCAAGCCGGTGGTCTTCCGGGCGGTCGGGCGCATCCCCCTGAAGCTGGGCTGGAAAGCGGCCTTCGGCTCCGCCGAGACGGACGGCAAGCCCGACGAGAAGGAGGAGGAGCAGACCCTCCCTCCGCTGGCCGATGGCGAGCCCGCCCGCCTGTCCGACTCTCGGGTCGAAGCCAAGCGGACCCAGGCGCCACCGCGCTACAACGAGGGCACGCTGGTCGACGCCATGCAGAATGCCTGGCGCTTCGTCGAGGACCCGGCGCTGCGTGACCGGCTGAAGGAGGCCAAGGGCATCGGCACCCCGGCCACCCGCGCCGAGATCATCAAGGGCCTGCGGCGGCAGAACCTGCTGGGCGCCGACGGCAAGTGGCTGGTGCCCACCCCCGCCGGGCTGCAACTGTTCGAGACTCTGCGCGGCGCCGCCCCCACGTTGGTCGATCCCGGCACCACCGCCCTGTGGGAGATGCGGCTGGACGAGGTGGTGGTCGGACGCGCCGACTTCCGCACCGTCATCGACGGCATCGCCGACGAGGCCGGGCGGCTGATCGGCGTTCTGGTCGGCAACCGGGGGCCGGCGGTGGACCTCGGCGTGCGCGGCGGTCCAATCCGCGCCGGACGGGGCGCCGGGCGCCGTCGCTCCACGAGCCCGCGCGCCGCTGGAACGACGCCGCGGCCACGCACGCGCAAGGTGGCGGTCGCCGCCGTCGGCGTGGACGGCGAAGCGCCGAAGAAGCCGCGGCGCAGCCGCAAGGCGAAGGCCACGCCGGAGGTCCCCGACTCGATGAGTCCGGTCGCCGACGCTGTCCCGCCGGCCCCCACCGCACCGTCGAGCAGCACGCGGCGCAAGGCTCCGACCGACAAGATGGTCGCCTTCGCCCGCAGCCTCGCCGACCGCAAGGGCGTCGAACTGCCGAACACGGTGCTCCAGGACTTCGATTCCTGCCGCCAGTTCCTGGACCAGCACGCGCGCTGAGCGCCGGATTGCCCCCTCCCCGGCCCTCCCCCGCTTCGCAGGAGAGGGAGATTTGTCCCCTCCCCTGCGACAGCGGGGGAGGGTTAGGGAGGGGGCAATACTTCCCACAAACCGCCCGAATCACCGTCCGACTGTGGCCCAGGCCACAGCGGCGGGGGCGGCATCCGCCTACCCTCTCCTCCACGGACATCGAGCCACACACGGCCCCACACCCCGGAGGAGACCCAGCCCATGCGCCGCCTGACCCTGATCGCCGTCGCCGCCACCACGCTGCTCGCCGCCCCCCACGCCTTCGCCAACGATCTCAAGACCGGCGGCATGCCGGTCAACCCGATGATGATGCAGCCGGGCTTCGGCAGCCCCTTCGCCGCGGCGCCCTCCCTCTCCAGCACCAACGTCGGTGTCGCGACGAACCTCGCGGCGGGGATCGGCAACAAGGCCAAGCAGAACGTCTTCACCATGCAGCAGGGCACCGGCGGGTCGCTGGTGAACACCAACGTCGGCGTCGCCACCAACGTCGCCGCCGGCATCGGCAACAAGGCGAAGCAGAACGTCACCGGCGTCACCTTCGGCTTCGGCAAGGGCGGCCTGCTGGACACCAACGTCGGGGTGACGACCAATGTCGCCGCCGGCATCGGCAACGCCGCCGGGCAGAATCTGTTTGGTCTCAAGGCCCAGTGATCCACCCATCCGGCGCCGCCGCCCCACGCGGCGGCGCCCCTTTCCGGATTCCTCATTGGAGGACTGCCGCCATGCTCCGCTTCGCCCTGCCGGTCTTCGGTGCGCTCGCCGCCATCCTGACCCTGGCCGGAACTCCGCACACCGCCGCCGCCGAAAACCTCGCCTGCCAGACGGTCAACGGGAAAACGGTGTGCAGCCGCGGTTCGGGCTCGCTGTCGTGCCAGACGGTCAACGACCGGACGACCTGCGTGACCGGGCCGGGCGCGCTGACCTGCGAGACCGTCAACGGCCACACCGCCTGCCGCCGCGGTCCGTCGCAGCCGGACCTCAAGCCGATGCCGATGCCGCCGATGCCCCCGCAGGCCGCCCCGATGCCCGATCACCCCTTCGGCAAAAACTTCCCTTTTGAGGAAGAGGCGTAAAGCGCCCCAGCTGTGGTCCGCCTCACAGCGGCTCCCCGGTCGGCCGCCCTAGGATCAGCGCACACCGCCGAACAGAGGAGCCCCGCCATGATCCGCATCCGCCGCTTCGCGCCGCTGCTGTCCGGCCTCGCCGCCCTGGCGCTGCTGGGTGGAACCGCCGCCGCCCAGGATGCCGGCGGCTTCTCCGTCAACCCTCAGCTCGGCGCGGCGGTCGGCATGTCGATGGGGATGGGCATGGGGATGCCGCCGCTGCTGCCGCGCCAGCCCGTCTTCGTCAACGCCGCCCGGCGCGGCGCGCCTCCGGGGGCGACGGTGACCAACCCCAACGTCAGCCGGCAGGCCACCCACCAGCAGGCCATCGCCAAGATCCGCGGCGACGCCGGCTTCCTGGGCGGCTTCAACAAGGGCCAGGCGCTGGCCGCCAGCCGCCAGCCGCCGCCGGAACCCATCGTGCCGAACTTCACCTTCATCGACGCGCCCTTCATCGTGAACAACTTCGACAGCTCGCTGGCCCTGTCCTTTGGCGACAGCAACGTGACCGAGCAGTACGTCATCCAGGGCGGCGACGGGTCCGCCGGCGGTGGCGGCGCGGAGCCGGCAGCCGGTCCCACCGGACCGGCGACCGCTCCGGTACCGGCTCAAGCTCAGGCTCCGGCCCCGGTGCCGGTCAAGGCTCCGGCCCCGAAGCCCCAGCCGGGCGTGACCACCGGCAACGGCGGCCCGCCGCCCGAGGGCTTCTTCGACCCGGTGATGAGCAACTTCGGCCCGCTGCCGCATCTGCCCGCGGCGCTGGCCAGCGGCGGCATCCAGTTCAACAACGTCGGCACCGCCTTCAACGCCGCCATGGGCCAGGGCAACTTTGCCTCGCAGCAGATCACCAGCATCCAGGGGAAGAAGGGCAAGCACTGAGCCCTTTCCCAAGGCACGAAAAAGCCCCCTTGCCGGCGGCAAGGGGGCTTTCTCCGTTTGGAGTTGCGCGGTTACGCGGCGACCGGCTCGTTGGCGCCCTTGGCCTGAGTGGCGGCGGGCTGGACCACGCCCTGCGGGGCGGGCAGCGGCGCCGGGCGCGGGGTGCCGGCGGGCAGCATGTCGCCGATCGCGAGGCCCACGGCCATCAGGTTGGGCACGGCCATCGCGGTCAGCAGGATCGCCCACAGCTCCAGCGACAGGGTGCCCAGCGGGTTGGCGAACCACGCGGTCACCGCGGAGGCCAGCAGCGCACCCGACAGCCAGGCTTCCGGCTTGGCGCAGAAGGCCCCCTGCGTCCGCTTGCCGCCCTTGGCGGTGACGCGGAAGGCGTCGCGCTTGCGGACCACACCGCGGAGCGCGGCGAGCGCCACCGTGGTGGACAGCGCCATGCCGACGGCGCAGGCCCCGAAGCTCTCCTTCCACGAGTTGCCGGAGGCGTAGCGCGAGGCCAGCAGGCTCGACCCGGCGCGCAGGACCAGGGCGCCCAGCACCGCGGCGGTGGCCTGGACCGGCGGCAGGTGCAGCGGCAGGACCAGCGAGGCGAAGGTCCAGGTGACCGCCGCACCGGCGGCCAGGACGCCCACCGCATCAGACCACCAGCGCGCCCAGTTGGTCAGGTAGCCGATCTTCTGGCCGAGCGTCAGCTCCGTGGCGCCGGGCAGGAACTTGCGCCAGTGGGCGCGCAGGATCTGCGTGGAGCCGAAGACCCAGCGGTCGCGCTGCTTGCGGAACTGCATGAAGTTGTCGGGGGCGAGGCCCTGGCCGAGACGCTCGTCCGTGTAGGCGGCGCGGTAGCCGGCCGACAGGATGCGGATGCCCAGCTCGGTGTCCTCGCAGATGCCCTCTTCCGACCAGCCGCCGACCTGTTCCATGGCGGAGCGGCGCAGCATGATCATCGTGCCGTGGCAGACGAAGGCCTGGGAGGTCAGACCCTCCTGCATGCCGACGTCGAAGAAGGGGCGGTACTCGGCGGTCATGGCGGCCTTCAGCGGCGTCTCATGGCCGTCGCGGTGCTCCTGCGGCGCCTGGACGATGCCGACCTGCGGGTCGGCGAAGGTCGGGGCCAGCTTGTTCAGCCAGTCCGGCTCCACCGTGTAGTCGGCGTCGAGCACGGCGACGATCTCGGCGCGCGGGTCGGTGTGGCGCAGCGCGGCGTTCAGCGCGCCGGCCTTGAAGCCGGAAATCTTCTTGTACCAGTGGAACTTGAACTTCGGACCCAGCTCGGCGCACAGCTCCTCGACCGGGCGGACCAGCGCCTCGTCCTCGGTGTTGTTGATGAGGACGACGACCTCGTAGTCCGGGTAATCGACGCGGGCCAGCGAGGTCAGCGTGGCGGCCAGCACGTCCGGCTGCTCGCGGCAGGCGGCGATGTGCACCGACACCATCGGCTTGTGCTCCGGCACCGCGGGAACCCGCGGCAGCAGGGCCGGGGCGCGGCCGGTGAACAGGCGGCGGGCCACCTCGGTCAGGTCGGCGAAGGCCACCGACATCATCAGCGCGCCCAGCAGGAAGGCGGAGCCCCAGGTGGTCGCGGCGCCGAAGGTGAAGTATTCGGCGTAGGCGCCGGCGACGGCCGAGCCGACGCCGAAGCCGACGATGTTGGCGCCCACCGACGCGGCCAGCGCGTAGGTCATGTTGGTGCGGCGGCGGAAGGCGGCGAAGGCCGACAGGGCGAGGCCGAGGGCCAGCGCAACGGCGGCGCCGGCACGGTCACCCCAGGGGGCCGGGACGTCGCCGGCCAGCGGCCATTTCGGCGCGCGGTCGGCGTCGAGCACGCCCCAGGTCGGGCCGGGCGAGCCTTCGATGCTGGACTTCCACACGCCGTCGAACGCCTCGACCACGTTGTAGTCGATGCCGAGCATCCCCGCCTCGGCGGCGAAGTTGCGGACGACGAAAGCCTGGGCCTGCGGCGTCGGGTAGGCGTCGTGGAAATTCTCGCCGCCCGACGGCCAGCCCACCTCACCCACGAACAGCGGCTTGCCCGGATGCGCCTTGCGCACGGTGTCCAGCCGGTCGCGGATCCAGGTCAGCGCGCTCTCCACGGGCACGCCTTCCCAGTAGGGCAGGACGTGGACGCCCATGTAGTCGGACGCCGCGATGGTTTCCTTGGCCTTGACAATCTCCGACCACACGTCGGCGGTGCCGACCTTGATGTGCTTCGGCACGCCGGCGCGGACGCGGCGGATGTAGGAGGCCAGCTCCGCGTCGGTCAGCTCGGCGCGCAGCAGCGTCTCGTTGCCGACCACGACGCGCTCGATGCCGCGCACAGTGCGGGACAGGACGATGGCGCGGGCGACCTCACGCTCGTTGCGGGCCTTGTCGTCGCTGAGCCAGACGCCCAGCGTGACGTCCAGGCCATGCTTGGCCGCGATGGCCGGCACGTCACCCTGGGAGCCCAGCGTTGAGTAGGTGCGGACACCGTCGGCGAAGCCGGCGATGGCGGTCATGTCGCGGTCCAGTTCCACCGCATCGACCACCGGCTGGTGGTTCGGGTCATAGCTGCGGCCCGACGGGGAGTAGGAGACGGATTCGATGCGACCCGGCACGGCGTCCACAGGAGTGGGCGCGTTGCGCCAGGACCAGAAGGACGCGTGGCCGGCAGTCACGGCGAGCATCGCCGCGGCCAAGGCCGCAGACCGGATCGAACGCTTCGGGTTGCTCATGTGGGGATTTCGCAAGCCTGGGTAGGATGGGTGGCGGGCGCCACCGGACACACAGACGAACGTGCGCTGCAAAAAACTATTCCCACGCCTTTCCCGATTTTTTTCGGGTGGCTGCAGGGATTACCGAATTGGGAACGGCCGCCGTCCCGCTCCTGTTGGCATCTCCAACCGCAACGACGGGAGACGACGAAATGACCGGCAAAAAGGTCGATGTGACCGCGCTGGAGGAAACGATGGACGAGGTGGTCGAAACCCTCGACCTCGCCGAGCAGGCCGCCGGCTATGTCCGCAAGGAAAGCAGCGACCCCATGGACCAAGCCCGCGCCGCCGCCGTGCAGAAGCAGGCCGAAGCCATGCTTGACGCCGCCGAACAGGCGGCCGCCAGCGGCGAACGGCCACAGCGCAGCAACCCCTCTCCCCTGCCGGGCATGCGCCGCCCGCCGCTGGTGAATTGAACGTACTGGAAACCTTGGCCCCCTCCCCGACCCTCCCCCGCTCTGCGGGAGAGGGTGCCTTCCGCGAAGCGGCGGCAATCCCCTCCACCTCGCAGAGGGGGAGGGTTAGGGAGGGGGCAGAGGTCGCCTATTTTCCTTCGACCGACTTTTGCTCAGCCGACGCCCCACCCGCCATCCGCCCCTGCCCCTCCGGGCACAGCTCCAGCAGGACACACCGTTCACAGGCCGGGTTGCGGTAAAAGCAGACCCGCTGCCCGTGCAGCATCATCACCTCGTGATGGTCGTAGATCTGCTGGGCCGTCCACTCCGGGGGAAGCCGCGCCTCCAGGATGGTGTGCGACGGGCCGACCGCCACGCTGGGCGGGATCAGCCCGGTGCGCACCGCGACGCGGTGATGGTGGCTGTCCACCGGCAAAGCGGGACGGCGCAGGCTGCTGAAGCTCATCACCGCGGCGCTGGTCTTCGGGCCGACCCCGGGAAGCGCCTGCAGCCAGGCCCGCGCCTCCGGCACGGTCATCTCCGCCAGAAAATCCAGGGAAAGCTCGCCGCGCAGCTCGGTGATCCGCCGCAGGATCGCTTGGATGCGGGGCGCCTTCTGCTCCGGCCACGTCACACCGGCAATGGTTGCCTCGACCTCCGCCGGGTCGGCGTCGCGGACGGCGGCCCAATCCTCTCCCCAACGCGCCCGCAAGGCGCGGAAGGCCGCCCCCGAGGCCGCGTTGCGCGTGCGGTGCGACAACAGCGAGGACACCAGCTCGCTGAGCGGGTCGAGCGCGCGGAAATAGGTGATCGGGCAGCCGAAGATCAGGCAGAGCCGGCGGTGGATCTCCAACAGCTTCTCATCGGGCAAAGCCGCGGGCGACAGGGCAAAGGACGCCTGATCGTCGTTGGCCTTGAGACGGCGCTTCACGGGGCCGTCACACCGCCGGATCGGCCGCCCTCCGGCAGCATCAGCCCCTCGTCCGCCGCCATGGCCCGGGCGCGGGGGTCGGCCTGCACGGCGCGGGCAGTGCTGCGGGCGCGCTCCTGGACCCGACGGAAGGCGCGGAGCAGGGCCTGAGCCTCCGCCCGCTCCTGCGCGTCGCGCCGCGACTCCGCCGCTTCCGACGCGGCGATCTTGCCGGCGGTGGAGCGTTGCGTTTCGCTGTAGCCGAACAGGCCGGGCTCCCAGCGCTTCAGGTTGGCGTAGGCCAGGGCGCGGGCGGAGCCGTCCAGCCCCTGCCCCTCCCCCCAGGCGGCGCGGGCGGCGTGCAGTTCGTCGGCCAGCACCCGTTGGGGCGGGCGCGGCGGCGGTGGTGGCGGCTGGTGCAGCCGGGTGCGCGCCGCCTTCAGGGCGGCCACGCGGTCCGGATCGTCGCGCCAACGGCGGGCGTCCGCGGCGGCGTCGCGCCACGCGCCGATGAGCCGTTCCGGATCGGGTGCGGTGTCCCGCTTCGTCGATGCCATGGCCCTCCCCGTTGCAAGGGAAACGAACGCAATGCTTTCGTCGTCAAGGATCTATGCCATGGTGCCGCAAAGGCCAGACCGGGAAGGGCGGTAATCCCGAGGGTGCGGTCAGTCCGCCGCCCTACCCAGCAGATAGTCGATGTCCCCGCCTTCAAGTGCACTGATGAGACCGGTGCCCTCGATGGTTGCGTCGGACAAGTTGCCTTTGCGCCGTTGCAAGTCGAGGATGCGCTCCTCCACCGTGTCGGCGGCGATCAGCTTGTAGACGAAGACCGGCTTGTCCTGCCCGATTCGGTAGGCGCGGTCGGTCGCCTGATCCTCCGCCGCCGGGTTCCACCACGGATCGTAGTGGATCACCGTGTCCGCCGCCGTCAGGTTCAGGCCACGCCCGCCCGCCTTCAGGCTGATGAGGAAGACCGGCACCTCGCGGTTCTGGAAGCGGTTCACCGGCTCGGCGCGGTCCAGCGTGCGCCCGGTCAGCTCGACATAGCCGATCTTCGCCTCCTCCAGCCGCAGCTTGATGAGATCGAGCATGGAGGTGAACTGCGAGAAGATCAGGATGCGCCGGCCTTCCGGCACCATCTCCAGCACCATGTCGGTCAGGGCGTCGAGCTTGGCGGTCTCCTTCACCTTGCCGGCGGCGGGGATCTTGACCAGACGCGGGTCGCAGCAGACCTGCCGCAGCTTGAGGAGCGCGTCGATGATGGTGATGGCGTTGCGCGACACCCCGCTGACCGCCAGCGCCGCCCGCACCGTCTCGTTCACCGACAGGCGGATGGTCTCGTAGAGGTCGCGCTGCGCCGGTTCCAGGTCGATGCGGACCACCACCTCGGTCTTCGGCGGCAGCTCCTTGGCTACGGCCTCCTTGGTGCGGCGCAGCAGGAAGGGGCGGATGCGGCGCATCAGCTGCTTGGCGCGGGTGCCGTCGGCGCGCTTCTCGATGGGCGTGCGGTAGCGGCGCCCGAACTCCTTGCGGTCGCCCAGCAGGCCGGGCATCAGGAAGGCGAACTGGCTCCACAGCTCGCCGAGATTGTTCTCCACCGGCGTGCCGGACAGGCAGAGCCGGTTGCGGGCGTTCAGCGCGCAGACGGCGCGGGTCGCCTTGCTGTCCGGGTTCTTGATGGCCTGCGCCTCGTCGAGGATCAGCATGTGCCAGTCCCGGCGCTTCAGCACCTCGACGTCGCGGCCGACCACGCCGTAGGTGGTCACCACGATGTGGGCGCGGTCGAGGTCGCCCAGCTTCTCGTGCCGGTCCAGACCGTGCAGCACGACCACGCGCAGATGCGGCGTAAAGCGTTGCGCCTCGGCCACCCAGTTGGGGACGAGGCTGGTCGGAACGACGACGAGGCAGGGGTCGGTCAGGCGGCCCTCCTTCTCCTCCATGGCGATGTGGGCCAGCGTCTGCGCCGTCTTGCCGAGGCCCATGTCGTCGGCCAGGATGCCGGCCACCCGGTTGGCCCGCAGCCCCTGCATCCAGGCGAGGCCGACGCGCTGATAGTCGCGCAGCGTGCCCTGGAAGCCCGGCGGCGGGTCCATCTCCGCCGGCATCTCCTGCTCCTGGATGGTGCGCAGGTAGCGGTCGATCTGGCTGGTGTCCTCGGTGCGCCGCGCGATCAGATCGTCGATGTCCAGCAGCCCGTCGGCCTCGGTCAGCGGCACCTTCAGCGTGTCGTCCAGCCGCCGCCCGCTGTCGAGCATGGACTCCAGGACGCTCATCAGCCGCTCGACCCGCTCCGCCGGCAGGGCCAGCACATTGCCGTCGTCCAGCACCAAGTGGGCGCGCCCGTCGATGACGCGCGTCGCCTCCATGCCGCCGCGCTCGATCAGCGTCGCCAGGATGGGCAACAGGGCGCGGCGCTCCCCGTCGATCTCCACGCCGACGTCGAGGTCGAACCAGCCGTCGCCGGAATCGCGCACGGCGACCGCCACCTCCTCGTTCGCCTCGACGACGCGGGTGCCGAAGTCGGCGCCGATTTCGACGGTCCAGCCGTCCTTGCGCAGGGCCGGCACCTCGGTCTTCAGAAAGGCCGCCCAGCGCTCCTCGGCGTCCTTGCCGGTCAGCCAGTGGACGCGGGTGCCGCGGGCGTTCAACTGACCCTTGGGCGGCTCGATGCGCGCCTGGGCGAAGCCGAAGGCGGCCAGCCTTTCCAGCGCCCCCTGCTCCAGCGCCTTGTCGCGGCGGACGAAGACCGCCCCGGCGGGCTCCTCGACGCGGGCGAACTGGCGCTGGTCGTCGGGCTCGATCTCCGACGGCGAATCCTCCTCGCCGTAGTCGAAGGCCAGCCGCAGCACGTCCACCAAACCGCCGTCCGGCGACACCACCCGGCCCAGCCGGGCGACGACGCGCGGGTCGCGCTCGACAATGGTTGCGGCGGGGTCGGACCCCATGCGCACGCCGCCGGGCATGCCCGCGGCGAAGGCGGAGGCCGCCGGGAAGTCCGGGCGCTCCGGCGCGGAGCGGGCCGCTGCCGGCCGGGCGGTGGCCTTCAGGGGAACCGTTTTCGAGAGGACTGCCTTCGTGGGCGCCGCCTTGGCGGCGGACGGGGGAACCGCGGCCTTGGGCTTCGGCACCTCGACAACCTGCAACTCGACGGGACAGACGGTGCCGGCCTTCGGATCGACGCACCAGTAGCCCAACCCCTTGATCAGCGCGGCGCCGGGCGGCAGGCCGGTCGGACGCAGCTTGCGCGTCGCCGGGTCGCGGAAGGCGCGGATGGTCATCCCCGCCCCCTCCGCCAGCACCGTGCCGCCGCGCCAGCGCAGCCGCCCGCAGCCGAGCAGCCGGCGCAGGATGCGGTCCACCACGTCGCCGCGGCTCTTGGCGACCGGCGTGCGCACCACCCCGCCGCCGCCGAGCAGCCGGGCGATGGCGCGGTCCACGTCGCCGTCCAGGCTGCGCGGCGCGCGGGCCAGCACGTCGCGCGGGCTGGCCGGGGTGGACACGTCATCGCCCTCCCCCGCCCCTTCCACCGCTATCACGGCGGAGACGAACATGGCCGCTTCGTCCTTGCCCGGCTCCAGGGTCCAGCGGACGCTGAGCACCGGATCGGGTGGTGGTGGCGGTGGTGGCGGGGAAGGCTCCGGAACCGCCGGCGGCGCGAGGGTCGCGTCGGGAACTGCCTGGAGCGCCGGCGGCTCCGCGGCCGGAGGCGCGTCGAACAGGGACATCTGCCGCCCTTCGGGACGGGCATCGAGCGTCATCAGCGCCGCCGCGGCCATGTGGGCGCAGGCGTTGCGCCCGCAGGTGCAGCTCTTGTCGAAGACCACCCGGCTGCGCCCGCGCACCGGGACGACCGTCACCGACAGGGTGCGGCCGAGGTCGGTCACCGTGGCGGCGATCCGCGCCTCCGCCTCCAGCAGCGTCACCGCCCCGGTCAGGATGAGCGTGCGACCGCGCTGCAGCGTCTTCGCATCGAAGACGCGCGCCAGATCCTCCTGCGAAAAGGAGACCGTCGCGCTGGCGGTTGCGGCGGCGCGTGGAAGGGAACCGAACAGCGACATGGGCCGGAAGGGATACCGAGAAAGCAGAACGGGTCAGGAACGGGGGCGTCGGTATAAGCCCACACCATGCCCCGTCGCAAGCCCGCTCTCAACCCTCAACCGACGCCCCAAGGCAAACATTCCGGTTGCCAAGTCCAGGGAAGACCAACCCTGGACGCTCGTTGCATCCGGCAAGGAAAACGCACCTTAAAGCCGCTCAAGGAAACTGTTCAGCGGCGGCATCGGACCGCAGACCGGAGATTCCTCACGGAGCAGATAGGCGAAATGCTTCAGCATCGGTTCGGCGTTGGTGCGGTCGCCGAGCGCGTAGGTGGCAACGCCGAACAGAACGACCAGGGCGAGGACCAGCGGGCTGAGGTTCAGGCGCGACGGAGTCATCCGGTTGAAGCTCTGCGCGAAGGCCGCCACCGCCAGCCCGCCGAGGACGAGGCCGACCACCACCTCCGTCACCGAATGGTAGCGCAGCAGGATGCGCGAGGCCGCCACGCCCACCACCAGCCCGAGGGCGCCGAGGACCACCACGCCGCGCCGCCAGCCGTCCAGCGAACGCGCCGCCATCACCCCGACCGCCCCGTAGACGGCGGCGGCGAGGGCGGCATGGCCGCTGGGGCTGGTCAGCCGGTCGTCGAACAGGCGGATGCCGCAGGCGTGGCCCAGGATCTTCAGAAGCGCCACCGAGCCCATCAGCATGGCCAGCACGGCCAGCCAGCGCGCCGCCGAGACCGCCGAATGGCGGCGCCACAGCATCACGATCAGGATGCCCGCCACCGGCAGCACGAAGGACGTGCTGCCGAGAAGCGAGATCGCCTTGTTGACGTGCCAGAGGTTCAGATGTCCCACGGTCCTCGCCGCTCCCTTTCCGTTCAGCGCATGCGAACGAGCATTCCGTCCCGGTAGTTCCAGGCCGCCGTGCTCTTTCCGTCGGTCGCGGGCAGCGAGACGGTCAGCGTGCGGTCGGCCTGCTCCACCTTCGGCGCGTCGCTGCAGGTCCCGAACGGCAGCGAGACGGAGGCCTTGGTCCCGCCGAGGTCGAGCACACGGAAGCGCGCGGCGCATTTGCCGTCCACGCTCTCCTGAAGCAGCACCAGCCAGCGCCCTTCCATGTTGTAGGCGTTCACGAAGGACAGGGTGCGCCCCTCGCGGTCCTCGTAGACGACGCGGTCGTTGACAGTCACCTGGATGACCTTCGGGCCGAGTTCGACCATCTGGACGACCTCGTTGCCGATGGCCGCGGACACCAGGACCGCGGCGCCGGACCGGTCGTCCGCCGCCTGTGCCGTCGCGATTGCCACCGCCCCGATCGTTGCCGTCACGGAAAGCGCCGTCAGCAACCCCACCGGCCCCATAACGGCGCGGCTCAGAAACGTCATGCCCATAGCTGTTCTCGAATGCCCTTCTGGCTGGTCGCTCTCCACGCCAAGGTAAGCCCAACCGCCGCCATTCTGTAGTCCGTCAAAGGGCTGACCTCCCCTTGCCGGAAAAATTTCACGGGCCGGACGATTTTGGTTGCCTTCCGGTCACGGCCCGATTAAAAACCGCGCCACCGCAGACGACGGCCTCGCCGCCGCCGCGGCAGAGAGAAGCGCCCGTAGCTCAGCTGGATAGAGCACCAGACTACGAATCTGGGGGTCAGGAGTTCGAATCTCTTCGGGCGCGCCACTCTCCTCTTCTTGCAAAAGCTTGCAAAACCCTCCCCAGAAAGTTCTGCTGAACGCGGTTGGATCATTTGGTCCGACGGCGCTTTCGCCGTTTCCAGCGTGTGCGCTGAACCGAAGGGAACGGTCATGACGGGACCAGTCACAGCCACATCGCTGACGGAAGACGAGTTGCCGGCGCTCGTCACCCTTCTCGCCTCCGAAGGGTTGCCGAACGAGGACGTCGCCACCGCGGGGCGGCGCTTCTGGCGCCTGGACGATCCCGACGGGCATGTGGGCTATGGCGGTCTGGAGCTTTATGAACGCGACGGGCTGCTCCGCTCGGTCGTCGTTCTGCCGGAGCGGCGCCGCAGGGGCGACGGGCGCCGGGTGGCGGAGGCGATTTGCCGAGAGGCCGTGGCGCTCGGTCTGGACCGGTTGTGGCTGCTGACCACAGGGGCCGCCGGCTTCTTCGAACGCATCGGCTTCACGCGCGCGGAGCGCGGCGACGCGCCGCCAGCCATCCGCGCCAGCGCGCAATTCGCCAGGCTGTGCCCCGGCAGCGCCGCCTGCCTGCGCCGCGACCTCACCTCGCCTGCGGCGGGAATGGGCGATCAGCGCTGCATGTAAGGGAATGGTGGGCCCGGCCGGATTCGAACCGACGACAACACCGTTATGAGCGGCGCGTTCTAACCGCTGAACTACAGGCCCCCACCGAGGGATGCCGAATGTGCCCAGAACAGGGAGCTTATGCAACCCCGTTTGATGCCGTCCAAAGCCCAAAATGAAAACAGGGGACCCGAAGGTCCCCCGCTTTCCTTACGACCGCATTCCGTGTGGAGCGTGCGCTCCCGGAACCCTCAGGTGTCCAGGAAGCTGCGCAGCTTGCGCGACCGCGACGGGTGCTTCAGCTTGCGCAGGGCCTTCGCCTCGATCTGACGGATGCGCTCGCGCGTCACGTTGAACTGCTGGCCGACCTCTTCCAGCGTGTGGTCGGTGTTCATGCCGATGCCGAAGCGCATGCGCAGCACGCGTTCCTCGCGCGGCGTCAGCGAGGCCAGGACGCGGGTCGTCGTCTCGCGCAGGTTCGCCTGAATGGCGGCATCGAGCGGCAGCACCGCGTTCTTGTCCTCGATGAAATCGCCGAGATGCGAATCCTCCTCGTCGCCGATCGGCGTTTCGAGGGAGATCGGCTCCTTGGCGATCTTCAGGACCTTGCGGACCTTCTCCAGCGGCATCATCAGGCGTTCCGCCAGTTCCTCCGGGGTCGGCTCGCGGCCGATCTCGTGCAGCATCTGGCGGCTGGTGCGGACCAGCTTGTTGATCGTCTCGATCATGTGGACCGGGATGCGGATGGTCCGCGCCTGGTCGGCGATCGAGCGGGTGATCGCCTGACGGATCCACCACGTCGCGTAGGTCGAGAACTTGTAGCCGCGCCGGTACTCGAACTTGTCCACCGCCTTCATCAGGCCGATGTTGCCCTCCTGGATCAGGTCCAGGAACTGCAGGCCGCGGTTCGTGTACTTCTTCGCGATGGAGATCACGAGGCGCAGGTTGGCCTCGACCATCTCCTTCTTCGCGCGGCTCGCTTCCTTCTCGCCCTTCTGGACGGTGGAGACGATGCGGCGGAACTCGCTGATCGGCAGCTTGGCCTCATCCGAGATGCTCGACACGCCGTCGCGCGTCTTGCGGATGTCGGCCTCGTACTTGTCGTAGAACTTGCCCCAGGTCTTGGGGTTCAGGCCACGGATGCGCTCCAGCCAGTTCGGGTCGAGTTCGTGCCCGAAATAGTGGTTCAGGAAGTCCTCGCGCTTCACGCGGCAGTCGGTCGCCATGCGCAGCAGCTTGCCCTCGAAGCCGGTCAGCTTGCGGTTCAGGGCATAGAGCTGTTCGACAAGCTGCTCGATGCGCTGGTTGTTCAGGCGCACCGTGTTCATCAGCTCGACCATCTCGGTCTTGAGCTTGTCGTACTTCTTGTCCGACTGCTTGGCCACGTCTTCGCCGCGCTGGATGGCCGCGATGCGGCCTTCGTGCAGCTTGTGCAGCTTGTCGTAGGTGGTCTTGATCTTCTCGAAGGTCTCGATGACCTGCGGCTTCAGCGCGGCTTCCATGGCCGACAGGGACAGGCTGTTCTCGCCGTCCTCGTCGCCTTCCTCCTCGCTTTCGCCCTCGGGACGCGGCGGACGCTCCTCCTCGGTCTCCTCCGGGGCGGCTTCCACCGGCTCGGCCAGACCTTCGGGAATCTCCTCACCGTCCGGGCCGCCGCCATAGGTGGCGTCCAGGTCGATGATGTCGCGCAGCAGCATCTTCCCTTCCATGAGGGCGTCGTGCCACTCGAGGATGGCGCGGATGGTCAGCGGCGATTCGCAGATCGCCCCGATCATCATCTCGCGCCCGGCCTCGATGCGCTTGGCGATGGCGATTTCGCCCTCGCGGGACAGCAGCTCGACCGAGCCCATCTCGCGCAGATACATGCGCACGGGGTCGTCGGTACGGCCGATGTCGTCATCGTCCAGATTGCCGGCGGACCGGCCTTCGCCCTCGCCGTCGGCGTTGGCGTTGCCTTCCGAGTCCTGCTCTTCCGATTCGACGATGTTGATGCCCATCTCGGAGAGCATGGCCATCGTGTCTTCGATCTGCTCGGAAGACGACGTATCCTGCGGCAGGGCAGCGTTCAGCTCGTCATAGGTGACGTAGCCACGCTCCTTGCCGCGGGCGATCATCTTCTTGACGGCAAGTCCCATGCCGTCCATGAGCGGGCCGTCGCCGGCCTCGTCCCGGGCTTCGGAAACTTCAACGCTGTTCGCAGCTTTCGTGGCCATGCGATCGATGCCCCCGCATTACCCCATTATAAAAACCCATAGCACGCATCGCAGCGGCCCCCCGCTGTCGATCCGCACCTGCTTAAACCGGTTGTGAACCGTTCCGGACCGTGTCCGGCCAGACCCCTCCAGGTCTCATTCCCTCCGGCCCTTCCCTTCCGCACCACGCCCGGCGGCGCCGGCCGCTAGGCATCGTCGAGATCCTCGTCATCCGTCATACCCATTCCGGACCTGATGACCTCCTGTTGAAGGGCCACGACCCGCGCGAAGTTCGCCTCGCTGTTGTCACGGGCCAAAGCCGCCTCCGCTTCTCTCAAATCGGCCATCACCTGCCTGTGATGCAGGTGATGCCATGTCGGCCACCACCCCCGTTTCGCGTCCAAGGAGGACGCATCCGGGCGTGCAAAGCCGGCATGGACATAGGTCGACTCGCTGAGCAGAGAGCGGACAATGGTATCATAGCCGGCGGAAGACAAGTGGCGACAAAGCGATGCGGCGTCAAGTCCCGAGTCGTTTTCCCGCCGTTCGGCAAGCAATCCAATGACCGCTTGGCGCAATTCCTCCAATTCCCGGTCGGGAAACGGCAGCATGCCCAGCGATTCGCCCAACTCATCAAACAACTCGGGATGATTGATGATCACGGCGAGCAGAACGCGCTCCCGCGCAGCGGCGAGGTTGCCGGGGTTGCGGCGGCGGTGGCCGGGCGGCGGCGCGGTGCGCAGGCCCGGCAGGCCCGGCGTGTGCCGGCGCGTTTGCTGGCCGAAACGCCCGCCCCCCTGCCCCCCGCCTTGCCAGGAGCCCCCCGGAACCCAGGGACCGCGCTCGTTGCGCTGGCGCGGCGGCGGGGCGAAGGCCTCGTCGACGCGGCGGCGCATCTCCGTGCGGTAGAAAGATTGCACGTCGCGGTCCGCGATCTGTCCGACCCGCGCGTCCAGGGCGGCTTTCACCGCCGCCTTCGACTCCGGGGTGCCGGTGGGCTTGCCCTCGGTCTCCATGCGCCAGACCGCCTCGGACAGCGGAATGGCCTCGCTGAGCAGCTCCTGCATGGCGCGGGGACCGTGCAGGCGGATCAGGCTGTCGGGGTCCTCCCCCTCCGGCAGGAAGGCGACGCGGGCGGAATGGCCAGGGGCAAGGTGCGGCAGGATGCGCTCCACCGCGCGCCACGCCGCCCGCCGTCCCGCGTTGTCGC
The DNA here is from genome assembly GCF_001315015.1 of Azospirillum brasilense. Classification (NCBI taxonomy): domain Bacteria; kingdom Pseudomonadati; phylum Pseudomonadota; class Alphaproteobacteria; order Rhodospirillales; family Azospirillaceae; genus Azospirillum; species Azospirillum brasilense. Next base: position 2,133,996 of record NZ_CP012914.1, read on the forward strand.
CGTCGAAGCAAAGGAATGGCACTTTCTCCGCGTCGGGGATCAGCTTCCACAGCTCCTGGACCTGCGTCTCGGTCAGGGCGGTGCCGAGCGGGGCCACCGCGCCCTCGAAGCCGGCGCGGACCAGCGCGATGACGTCCATGTAGCCTTCGGCGACGATCACCGGCTTGCCGTCCGCCGCCGCCTGCCGCGCCCGCGACAGCCCATACAACAGCGTTCCCTTGTGGAACAGAGGCGTGTCGGCGGTGTTGACGTATTTCGGACCGTCACCCTCCAGGATGCGCCCGCCGAAGGCGACCACCCGGCCGCGCCGGTCGGTCACCGGGAAGATCACCCGGTTGCGGAAGAAGCTGTAGGGCGTGCGCCCGTCCTCCGGCCGCTTGAGCAGGCCGGCGGTCACCATGTCCTCTTCCGAGAAGCCCTGCTTCAGAAGCTGGCTGCGCAGCGCGCCGGAATCGCCGGGGGCGAAGCCCAGGCGGAAGCGCGCCATGCCGTCGGTGTCCAGCCCGCGGCGCTGGAAATACTCCAGCCCGGCGCGCCCCGCGGGGGCGTAGAGCTGCTGCTCGAACCAGCGGGCAGCCTGCTCCACCAGATCGTGCAGCGTCTTGCGCCGCTCGTAGCGCTGCTTGTCCTCCTCGGTGGCGCGGGGGACCGGCAGCCCCGCCTCGCCGGCCAGCGCCTCCACCGCCTCCGGGAAGGCGAGATTGTCGTGGCGCATGACGAAGCCGATGATGTCGCCGTGCGCCCCGCAGCCGAAGCAATGGAAGAAGCCCTTCTGGTCGTTGACGTAGAAGGAGGGCGACTTCTCGTTGTGGAAGGGGCACGGCGCCTTGTACTCGCGGCCGGCGCGGATCAGGCGCAGGCGTTTGCCCACCACGTCCGACAGAGCGAGACGGGTGCGAAGCTCCTCCAGGAATTGGGGCGGAAAGGCCATGGGCGGGCGGCCCCCGTGCTAGATCGGAAACCGCACGCTCAGCAGGCCGAGAGCTGCTGCTTCACGGTGCCGCTGACCTTGGCGAAGTCCATCTGACCGGCGTAGCGGGCCTTCAGCTCCGCCATGACCTTTCCCATGTCCTTGATGCAGGTGGCGCCGATCTCGTCCACCACCGTCTTCACGGCGGCGGCCACCTCTTCGTCCGACATCTGCTTGGGCAGGAAGCCCTCGATGATGGTGATCTCCTCGCGCTCCTGCTCGGCCAGCTCCAGGCGGCCGCCCTGCTCGTACAGCTTGATCGACTCGCCGCGCTGCTTGATCATCGTCTGCAGCATGGAAAGGATCTCAGCCTCGTCGATGCCGTCGGTGACACCGCGCGAGCGCGCCGCGATGTCCCGGTCCTTCAGCGCGGCCAGGATCAGGCGCACGGTCGAGACGGCGCGCTGGTTCTTGGCGAGCATCGCCTGCTTCAAAGCCTCGTTCAGGCGCGTGCGCAGCATATGCGTGTGTCCTTCGTGTTCGTCAGGTGTGTTCGTCAGGTCGAAACGATCAACGGCCGCTCGGCAGCATCCGCACCGTCCCCATCCGTGGGATGGCGCGGGAGACGCGGCGCGAACCGGCAATATTCCTAAATTTGCGCCGGATTGCCACGTCAATTCCGAAGGGCCGCCTCCCGCCCTCCAACAGCCCCCAACCATCCCTCCAGCGGCCAAGCCCCACCGGTGAAGCACGGCGATTATGCAAACGCGCCGCTGGAAATCGGGGTACCAATCGTCATATACGGTTGACCGGCTCACCCGTCCCGACTAATCGATCCAGGCTCAGACACCCGAACCGCAAGGAAACGGGATGGCGGGGCACGGACCGACGACGACGCGTGCGCCCAGCGGGGCGGGACGCGGCGCCGACGTTCCGCGAAGCAGGAATATGTGGCCCGCGGCGGCTCTTGATAAGGTCTGAAGGATGGCTCAATCGACTCTCCCGGCGGGCGATGCCGGCGCTTACACCGGTGTCCTGGTTCTGGCCGACGGCACCGTCTTCAAGGGCCGAGGCATCGGTGCGGTGGGGGATTCGGTGGGCGAGGTGTGCTTCAACACCTCGATGACCGGCTATCAGGAAATCCTGACCGACCCCAGCTACGCCGGGCAGATCATCACCTTCACCTTCCCGCACATCGGCAACACCGGCGCCAACCCGGAGGACATCGAGACGGTGACCCCCGCCGCGCGCGGCCTGATCCTGCGCGCCGACGTCACCGACCCGTCGAACTGGCGCGCCACCCGCCACCTCGACGACTGGCTGAAGAGCTACGGGCTGGTCGGTCTGGCCGGGGTGGACACCCGCCGCCTGACCCGCCGCATCCGCGATCTGGGCGCGCCGAACGGCGTCGTCGCCCACGCGCCGGACGGCAAGTTCGACCTCGACGCGCTGGTCGCCAAGGCCAAGGGCTGGCCGGGGCTGGAGGGCATGGACCTCGCCAAGGACGTCTCCTGCCGCCAGACCTACGGCTGGGATGAGGGCGCCTGGACGCTCGGTGCCGGCTACGCCACGCAGGAGAGCCCGCGTTTCCACGTCGTGGCGATCGATTTCGGCGCCAAGCGCAACATCCTGCGCTGCCTCGCCGCGGCCGGCTGCAAGGTGACCGTGGTTCCGGGCACCGCCACCGTCGAGGACGTGATGCGCCACAAGCCGGACGGCGTCTTCCTGTCCAACGGCCCCGGCGACCCCGCGGCCACCGGCGAATACGCCGTGCCGACGATCAAGGGCCTGCTGGACACCGGCCTGCCGATGTTCGGCATCTGCCTGGGCCACCAGATGCTGTCGCTGGCGCTGGGCGCCAAGACGAAGAAGATGCCGCTGGGCCACCGCGGCGCCAACCATCCGGTGAAGGATCTGGCCTCCGGCCGGGTGGAGATCACCAGCCAGAACCATGGCTTCGTGGTGATGGAGGAGACCCTGCCCGCCGACGCCGAGGTGACCCACGTCAGCCTGTTCGACGGCACCAACGAGGGCATCCGGCTGAAGAACAAGCCGGTCTTCTCGGTTCAGTACCACCCCGAGGCCTCGCCCGGCCCGCAGGACAGCCATTATCTGTTCGACCGCTTCGTGGCGCTGATGGACGGCAAGCAGCCGGCCTGATCCCCGGTGAACACACCCGCCGATGACGAGAAGGGAGCCGCTTGCGGCTCCTTTTTCTTTTCATGCACGTCATCCACGCGGGACTTTCGCCCTCCCTGCCACTTTCGCCAGCGCCAGTCCCAATCGATCGAATGAGTTAGCCGGATTTCCACCCCTTTCGATAAAAACCCTGCTCCGTCAAAGCTGTGTCCTTTGCTGCCGGACTCTGCGATGGTTACGGGCGCGTCCATCGCTATGCATATCGGAGCATGACATCCCTTGCCTGTGCACGCTCAGGATGACAACGCACCCGCAGTGAACGACGGCGTGGCGGGCGATGACCAGCCCCAAGCCAGCGGCCTGTCGCTCCGCACCGGGCTGGTGCTGCTGGTCATGGCGGCGCTGCTGCCGATGCTGGGCTTCGCCGGCTGGACGGTCTTCCGCATGGCCGAGACGCAGAGCGCCGCGATCGAGCGATCCGGCCGGGATCTGGCGCGGACGCTGGCCGTCGCCGTGGACCGCGAACTCATGGCGATGGAAACGGCGCTTCAGGTTCTGACCACCTCCCCCCACCTGGAAAAGGGCGATCTCGCCGCCTTCCACCGGCAGGCGACCGAGGTGCTTCAGCACAAGGGCAGCCGGCGCGAGGGCGTCCACATCGTGCTGAGCAACGCCCAGGGCCAACAACTGATCAACACGCGCCGCCCGTTCGGCGAACCGCTTCCCCGCGCCGCGGTGACCGGCCTGATCCGGCGGACGGCGGACAGCGGCCAAACCCAGATCTCCGAAATCTTCATGGGCGCCGTCGCCCAGCGCCCCCTGGTCGCCGTCGCGCTGCCGATCACGCGGAACGGACCTTCGGAGCGTGTGCTGACCATGAGCATCCCGACCGAGATGTTCATCGAGGTGCTGCGCCAGCAGGGCCTCCCTGAAGGTTGGATCGCCGCGCTGTGGGACCGTCAGGGCGTCGTCATCACCCGCACCGCCTCGCACGACACCTTCACCGGCACGCCGATCTCGGCGGACGTGTTCCGCCGCACCGCCTCGACCAGTTTCGGCTCCTTCGACATCGTGGCGCGGGACGGCACGCCGCTGTTCAACGCCTTCGCCCGGTCGGAGCTGTCGGGCTGGACCGTCTCCGTCGGCGTCCCGCAGGCCCTGATCGCCGAGCCGTTGCGCCGGTCGGTCATTCTGGTGCTGTGCGGCGGCGGGGTGCTGCTGCTGCTCAGCCTGGCGATGGCGCTGGCGGTCGGGCGGCGCATCGCCGATCCGGTCGCGGCGCTCGCCGGCTCCGCCCTGGCGCTGGGGCGCGACGGCCCGCAAGCCGCGCTGACGATGACCGCCCCCGCGCCGATCCGCGAGGTCAACGCGGTGGCCGGCGCGCTGAACCGGGCGGCCCGCCGCCTGCGCGACAGCGAGGCGCGGCAGCGGCTGGTCATGGAGGTCGTCGGGCTCGGCGTCTGGCGCTTCGACGCGCGCAGCCGCCGCTTCCACGGGTCGGACCGCACCGCCGCCCTCCTGGGCGTGCCGGTGCTCGACGGCGCCTCGGTCGAATCCTGGATCCGCAACGTCGCGGCGGACCACCGCAACGCCATCCGCGCCGCCCTTTTCCGCGACGCCCCGTCGAAGGGCGAGCTGGAGGCGGAATTCCCCGTCGGGTCACCCGACGGGCAGGTCCGCTGGCTGGCCATGCGCGGGTCCTGCCTGACCGACCCGGACGGCACCACCCGCGCCGTCGGCATCCTGGAGGACGTGACCGAGCGGCGGCGCGCCCACGAGATGCAGCTGGGCGAGCTGGTGGACCGCCACGCCTCCGACCGCCGGCTGTTCGCTGCGATCATCGAGAGTTCCACCGACCTGATCGTCGCGGTGGACCAGGAGTGCCGCTACATCCTCTTCAACGGCGCCTACCAGCGGGAGGTCGAGGCGCTCTACGGCCACCGCCCGGCCATCGGCCAGCGTTTGCTGGAGATGATGCAGCATCTGCCCACCGCGCAGGTCACCGCGGAGTCCCTGTGGAGCCGTGCGCTCGGCGGGGAGCGCTTCACCATCGTTGAGGAGCTGGGCGACCCCACCCTGCAGCGCAAGCGCTACGAGCTGGCCTTCGGCACCATCCTGGATTCCAGCGGGCGACGCATCGGCGCCTATCACGTCGCCCGCGACGTCGAGGAGCGGGAGCGCACCGGGCAGGCCCTGCGCGAGATCGAGGAGACGCTGCACCAGGCCCGCAAGATGGAGGCCATCGGCCAGCTCACCGGCGGTATCGCCCACGACTTCAACAACCTGCTCCAGGCCATCGGCACGTCGCTCTACCTGCTGCGCGCCGCCGCCACCGGTGGTGAAGGCGGCGGCGGGGCCAGCCACCCCCAGGCCCTCGACATGGCGGAGAAGGCGGTGGAGCGCGGCGCCACCCTGACCCAGCATCTCCTGGCCTTCTCCCGCCGGCAGCGGCTTGAGCCGAAGACGGTCGATGTCGGCGCCCTGGTCACCGGCATGGGCGGGCTGCTGGAGCGCACGCTGGGCGGCACCACCCGCATCGTGACGGAGACGGACCCCAGCCTGTGGCCGGCGCGGGTCGACCCGAACCAGCTCGAAATGGCCATCCTCAACCTCGCCATCAACGCGCGGGACGCCATGACGGCGGGCGGCACCCTGACCATCCGCACCGGCAATTGCCCGGACGACATGGAGGGACGGCCGCTCGACCTCGCCGCCGGGGACTGCGTGTCCATCGCCGTCGCCGACAACGGCAGCGGGATGAGCGAGGAAACGGCGGCCCGCGCCTTCGAGCCCTTCTTCACGACGAAAGGCGTCGGGCACGGCACCGGCCTGGGCCTGTCGATGGTGCATGGGCTGGCCGCGCAGTCCGGGGGAACGGTGGTCCTGACGACCCGGCTGGGCGCCGGCACGACGGTGACGCTCTACCTGCCGCGGGCCGAGCCCGAGGAAGAGGCGGGTCCGGACGCCGAGGCGCCCCCGGCCGACCAGGCCCCGCCCCGCCCCGCCACCATCCTGCTGGTGGAGGACGAGGCGCTGGTCCGCATGGCGACCGCGACGGTTCTCGAGCAGTCCGGTTTCCGCATCATGGAGGCGTCCAGTGGCCCCGACGCGCTGGACGTCTTCGCCCGCGACCCGGAGGTGGACCTCGTGCTGACCGATTACGCGATGCCCGGCATGACGGGGCTGGAGCTGGTGCGGGAGCTGCGCGCCCGGCGCCCCGGCCTGCCGGTCCTGATGGTCACCGGCTATGCGGAGATCCAGCGGGCCTCGGCGCTGGACGGGCTGCCCATCCTGCAGAAGCCCTATCAGGCCAACGAGCTGGTCGCGCGCATCCGCGCCGCATTGCCCGCGGCGCCTCCTGCCTGACGGCCGCCGCCCGACCGGACGCCATGCCGCCGCCCGCCCCGTCGCATCCGCCCTCGTTCCATCCGTCTTGCCCGCTCTGCGGACGTCCGATGGTGCCCGGCCCCAGCCTGAACGAGCACCACCTGATCCCGCGCACCTACGGCGGACGGGACACGGTGACCATGCACCGCATCTGCCACGCCAAGATCCACGCGGTGCTGAGCGAGGCGGAACTGCGCGACCATTACAACACCATCGCCAGCCTGCGCGCCCACCCGGACATCGCCGCCTTCCTGCGCTGGGTGTCCCGCAAGCCGCCGGAATTCATCGACCGCCACGCCTCCGGACGCGGACGCCGGCGGTGACGCGGCCGCCAATGGGTCAGACGCGGGATCAGACACGCCCGAGGTAGCGGTTGATCTCGCCGTTGCAGGACTGGCTGATGCGCTCGTACTCGGCGGGGGTGTCGATGCGGGCCTGACGCGCGTTGCGCTCGCGTCCGAACTCTTCCATCAGCTGGCGCATCGCCGCCTTGATCGGCTGCTCGATCGCCGCCATGACCTGCCGCTCGGAGCGGCCCTGGGCCGGGCGGGCGCGGCCGACCACATCCTCCAGCCGGCGCTTCAGGACCGGCACATACTCGCGCAGAAGCTGCTCGTCCACCGTGACGTGGCGCATCTCGTGGGCCAGCACCTCGCCGTGGATGCAGCTGCCCTGCGGCAGCTCGCGGGCCACATAGACGGTCCGCTCGTCATAGCCGAAGGTGACGGTCAACGTTTGGGCCGCGCCGCAGTAGCGGCCCTGCCCCAGCGACGCCGTCATGACGCCGGCCTGCCATTGCTGATTGTATTGAATGGCCGCCAGCCCGAGCGTGTGGGAGTTGGCGGTCCGCCCCGCGATGGGCCGCCGCCCCGGCTTCTGGGCCAGCTGGCGGATCGACTGGCTGTAATCGGTGCGCAACGGGGCGATCTGCAGATCGAGGACCACGCGGGCCGGCGCGAAGTCCGGACAGGCGGCAACTCCGGTCTGGGCGGCTGCGGGCGCCGAAAAGCCGAGCCCTCCCCCACCCAGGCACAGGAGCGTCAGGAGGCCGATGCACAGACGCGGTCGAAACGGGCGGAGGATCATTCCGCCTATGTCGGTGCGGCCCCCGCCGACGGCAAGGGCCGCGTCGCCGGACCTCAGCGCTTGCCCGGATAGAGGAAGCGGGCCTTCAGCGTGCCCTCGATGGCGCGCAGGTCGCTCGCCACCTCGTTCTCCTCCACGTCGCCGTCGACATCCACCACGACGTAGCCCAGCTCCGGATCGGTCTGGAGATACTGCGCGGCGATGTTCAGGTTGCGGCCCGAGAAGACCTCGTTGATCTTGCGCAGCACGCCCGGACGGTTCTCGTGGACGTGCAGGAAGCGGGTGCAGCCGGCATGGACGACCGGCAGGCCGACCTGCGGGAAGTTCACGGCGCCCATGGTCGAGCCGTTGTCCGAATACTCGATCAGCTTCTGCGACACCTCGGTGCCGATGTTGGCCTGCGCCTCCATCGTCGAGCCGCCGATGTGCGGGGTCAGGATGACGTTGTCGAGCCCGCGCAGCGCGCTCTCGAACACCTCCTTGTCGCCGCCCGGCTCCTTGGGGAACACGTCGATGGCCGCACCCAGCAGATGCTTGTCCTTCAGGGCGGCGGCCAGCGCCTCGATCACCACGACCTTGCCGCGGGCGGCGTTGATCAGGTGGGCGCCCTTCTTCATGGCGCGGATCTGCGCCTCGCCGATCATGTCACGGGTCTGCGCGGTGTCGGGGACGTGCAGCGTCACCACGTCGGAGACCGCCAGCAGTTCCTCCAGCGAGTGGCAGGGCTGGGCGTTGCCGAGCGCCAGCTTGTTCACGACGTCGTAGTAGCGGACCTTCATGCCCATCGATTCGGCCATGATCGACACCTGGGTGCCGATGTGGCCGTAGCCGACGATGCCCAGCGTCTTGCCGCGGATCTCGTAAGAATCCTTGGCCGACTTCATCCAGCCGCCGCCATGAACGAGGGTCGACTTCGAGAAGATGCCGCGCATCAGCATGATGACCTCGCCGATCACCAGCTCTGCCACCGACCGGGTGTTCGAATAGGGCGCGTTGAACACCGGGATGCCGAGTCGGCGCGCGGCCTTCAGATCGACCTGATTCGTGCCGATGCAGAAGCAGCCGACGCTGAACAGGCGGCTCGCGGCCTCCAGCACCTTGGCGGTCAGATGGGTGCGCGAGCGGATGCCCAGCATATGGACGGACCCGATGCGCTCCAGCAGCTCCGATTCGTCCAGCGCGTGCGGCAGACGCTCCACGGTGGCGTAGCCGCCATGCGCCAACTCGTTGATGGCGTTGTCGTGAACGCCTTCGAGCAGCAGGATGTTGATCTTGTCCTTGGAGAGCGAGAGCTTCGTCACGGCCGGAATCCGTCGAAATGAATGGCCCCGCACGCGGCGGGCCGCCAATAATGCGAGCGCGCAAGGTAATGCCAAGCGCAGGCCTTGTCACGCGAGGGATGTTGCGCTGCCGTCGCCATTCCGCATGGCGGGTTGGCGCCGCACGCGGAGCGGGTGTATTCCTGCCGCAGGCAAGGCCATGGCTGGGAAGAGCGAGGGAAACACCGGGATGAGCGACGTCACCATCTACCACAACCCGCGCTGCACCAAGTCGCGCCAGACGCTGGAGCTTCTGAGGTCCAGGGGCGTCGAGCCCACCATCGTGGAGTATCTGAAGACCCCGCCCGGCCCGGCCGAGCTGAAGGCCATCCTGGCCAAGCTGGGCAAGGGCCCGCGCGACATCCTGCGCGCCAAGGAGGCGGCGGAGGCCGGGATCGCCAAGGATCTCGACGACGACGCCCTGATCGACGCATTGTCCGCCAACCCCGCCGCCATCGAGCGGCCCATCGTCGTCACGGGCGACAAGGCCCGCGTGGGCCGTCCGCCGGAAAGCGTTCTGGAGATCCTGTAAGTGACCAAGCCCTCCCTGGACCTCACCCCCGCCGACGCGGCGACCGAGCTGCGCACCGTCCGCGACCTGATCCGCTACGGCGTCAGCCGCTTCAACGAGGCCGACCTGGATTACGGCCACGGCACCACCAACGCCCATGACGAGGCGGTGTTCATGGTGCTGGAAGGGCTGAGCCTGCCCATCGACCAGCTCGACCCCTATGTGGACGCCCGGCTGACCCTGGCGGAGCGCCGCAAGGTCGCCGACCTGCTGCACGCCCGCGTGGAGACGCGCAAGCCGGCCTCCTACCTGCTGAACAAGGCCTACATCCAGGGCATCCCCTTCTATGTGGACGAGCGGGTGATCGTCCCGCGCTCCTACATCGGAGAAATCCTGTTCTCCGACCTGATCGGCGGCGACGACTTCACGCTGGTGGAGGACCCGACGGAGGTCGAGCGGGTTCTCGACCTGTGCACCGGCTCGGGCTGCCTCGCCATCCTGGCCGCGCAGATTTTCCCGGAGGCCCAGGTGGACGCGGTGGACCTGTCCGCCGACGCGCTGGAGGTGGCCAAGCGCAACGTCGCCGACAGCGGGTTCGAGGACCGCATCACCCTGCACCACGGCGACCTGTTCGCACCGCTGAAGAACCGCAAGTACGACGTCATCATCACCAACCCGCCCTATGTGGACGCCGAGGCGATGGCCGCCCTGCCGCCGGAGTTCCGCCACGAGCCGCAGATGGCCCTGGCGTCGGGCGAGGACGGGCTGGACATCGTGCGCCGCATCCTCAAGGAGGCGCCCAAGCACCTGACGCCGGAAGGCGGCCTGCTCTGCGAGTTCGGCACGGGCCGCGAGATCCTGGAGGCCGAATATCCGGACCTCGACTTCTTCTGGGTCGAGACCGCCAACAGCTTCGGCGAGGTCTTCTGGCTGACCCGCGACCAGCTGAAGCCGGGCAAGTAACCGGACCGCCGATCAGACCGGGCTCAGACCGGGCGCCGGAGCAGCACGCTTCCCCCCTGGTGCGGCAACCGCTCGTGCCAGGGGATGTCGGCGCGACCGATCTCGGCGAAGCCCTCTTTGGCATAGAGTTGGCGGGCGTCGGCGTTGTCGGCCCAGACATGCAGAGTCACCCGGTCGAACCGGCCGCGGCGCGCCCGTTCATAGACCCAGGCGAGAAGCTGGGAGGCGATGCCGCGGCGGCGCCACGCCGGATCGATGGCCAGCGCCGACAGGAAGTAGCTGCCCCAGTCGTGCACTCGGTTGAAATCTTCCATGTGGGCCAGCCGGTCGGGGGGCAGCCCGCTGTAATCCTGGGTCTTGATCCAATCCACGGGGTAGGCGTGGGCGACTCCGACGATGCGCCCCGCCACCTCCGCCACGCCCGAATGGCGGTGGGAAAAGGAGCCCGACGTGCCCACGAGCCCCGGCACCAGCATCTCCGCCGCCGTCTGGCCGGGCACCAGCCCGTCGAGCAGGAACTCGTAGATGCCGCCGCCGGCCATGTCGATGAGCCGCGCCAAATCCGGCGCGTCGTCCGGCTCGGCCGGGCGGATGTGGATGCCGTTGTCGTTCATGGCTTCGCGTGTCCTGTTGAAAGCGTGATTCCCCTCTCCAAGGGCAGGAGAGGGAATGTCCCGACTCCATTGACCGTGGTCGCCCATCGCCCTATCCTGACACCCATGATGGACCGTTACCTTACCCTGGGTCTGCGAATTAGCAGCCCGGTTCTCGCGTGAGAGCCGGGGTTTTCGCACGTCTGCAGGTCTGACCCTGCACTCATCGACTCAAGACCAAGGTAAGAGCGACCCATGTCCACCGTCACGTTGTCCACCGTCACGCTGGCGGCGCCCGCCGCCGAATCCCGTCCGACCGATCCGAACCGTCTCGTCCGCTTCGCCGTGCAGGCCGATGCCGATCCCGGCACCCTGCCCCGCGTGCTGGAGCTGTTCGCCAAGCGCGGCCTCGTCCCGCTGTCGCTGAACAGCCGCCTGCTGGGCGAGACGCTGACCATGGAGGTCGAAATGACCGGCATGGTCGCCGCGGAGTCGAACCATGTCGGCAACTGCCTGCGCCAGATCCCGATGGTCCTGGCGGTCGCCGTGACCGAACGGACCCTGCCGCTCGACCTGCCCGCCGCCGCCGAGTGACGGCGACGGCAGGCCTGCCATTCAGTCGTTGGCCGTCTTCGTGACGTCGGCCGTCTTCGCGGTTTGCGACGAGGACGGCACGTCCGAAGCGGGGACGACCGTCTCCTCCGCCGGCGTCTCCTCCGTCTCCTTCATCAGCAGGGCGGCCTGTTGCAGCTTGCGGAACTGCGCCACCGAGAAGGGCAGGCTCGCCAGATAGGCCAGCCCGAGGAAGGCCAGCGTCCACCAGGGCTGGCTGACCAGCGAGGCGGCGAGCAGGCCGACGCCGACCAGACCCGGCACCACATACTGGGTCGGCACCCGCATGCCCTTGAAGGAGAAGGTGGGCAGCGTGCTGACCATCAGCCCGCCCATCGCCAGCGTCCAGGGCACGACGACGGCCGGGTGGCCGGCGATGTCCGGCCCGGCTTCGAAGCCGATGACCATGGGAAGGATGGCCAGGCCGGCGCCCGCCGGAGCGGGAACGCCGGTGAAGTAGTTGAAGGCCCAGGGCGGCAGGTCGACGTCCAGGCGGGAGTTGAAGCGGGCCAGCCGCAGCGCCGCGCAGACCGCGTAGGCCATGGCGGCGATCCAGCCCAGGCTGCCGGCGCCGTTCAGCGCCCACAGATACATCATGAAGGCGGGGGCCACACCGAAGCTGATGACGTCGGACAGGCTGTCCAGCTCCGCGCCGAACTTGCTCTGCCCGTTCAGCAGACGGGCGATCCGCCCGTCCAGCGCGTCGAAGATCGCCGCGATGACGATGCAGACGACCGCCTGCTCCCACCGCTCGTGCATGGCGAAGCGGATGGCCGTCAGGCCGGAGCACAGCGCCAGCACCGTCAGCACGTTGGGCAGAAGATGGTTGATCGACAACCCCTTCAGCCGCGGATGCGGACGGCGCGCCCGGCGCTTGCGGAACACTGCCGGCTTGAAGACCGGTCGCTTCATCGGCGGACATCCCCCTGCCGTTGCGGTTCGGTGGCGGTCAGGTCGGCCAGCACGGTCTCGCCGCCGATCGCCGTCTGCCCGACGCAGACCAGCGGAACCACGCCGTCCGGCAGATAGACGTCGGTGCGGCTGCCGAATCGGATCAGGCCGAACCGCTCGCCCGCCTTGACCTCCTGGCCGGCCTTCACCCAGTAGAGGATGCGGCGGGCGACGAGGCCGGCGATCTGCACATAGGCAATCTCGCGCCCGTCGGGAAGACGGTGGCGGAAGGCGGCGCGCTCGTTCTCCTCGCTGGCCTTGTCCAGCGCGGCGTTCACGAAGGTGCCCTTGTGATACTCCGCCGCGACCACCGTGCCGTCCGCCGGCACGCGGTTGACGTGCACGTTGAAGACGTTGAGGAAGATGCTGACGCGGGTCAGCGGCTTGTCGCCCATGCCCAGCTCCGGCGGCGGAACCGCGGGAACGATCATGGTCACGCGCCCGTCGGCGGGGCTGACCAGCAGGCCGGGGCGCGTCGGCGTCACGCGATCGGGATCGCGGAAGAAATACACGCACCACAGGGTGAGCACGAGACCCAGCCAGCCCAGCGGCTTCGCCACGGCAAGCCCGAGAATCAGGGAGACCACGGCGAAGGCGGCAATGAAGGGCCAGCCGGCGCGGTGGATCGGAACGACTACGGTATTGAGGGCGGACATCGCCGGTTACTTCAGCCTCGGATCGTTGGAGCGGCGCATTCTAGACAGCATCCCCCGCCCTTTACAGAATTTTAGCAGGGAAGGTGGAGAGTGACGCCACCGACACCACAGGAATGAGCGAGCCCCCGTGTCCGTTCCCGCCGCCCGCCTTCAGGCCATGCCGTCGCTCGCGCAGGTCTCGCAGACCGCCCTGCCCTTCAGCCCCGACACCTTCGTGATGACTCCCGAAGGCGTGCTGGGCATCGCCCAGCCGCCGCGACCGGCGCGGCTGCACTTCATGGCCGACGGACTGCCCTTCAGCATCGCCGTGGGGTTCGACGGGGAAAAGTCGCGCTCGCAGGTGTGGGCGGAGATCGGCCACATCCCCTACACCGCCCAGTCGCCGGAGCGGCGGCGCCAGCTCCTGGCGATCCTGCGCGGCATCCAGGACCGCCGGGGCACCCGCTTCCTCGTCCAGGAGGGCCAGAAGATCCTGCTGTTCTCCGAGGCGGAGTTCGAGGGGCAGGCGACGCCGGAGGATCTGATCCACCAGACGGTGGTCGCGCTCCAGCAGGCGCGCCCCTTCCTGCGCCTGCTCGCTCCTTACCTGTAAAGTCAGTTCGAGACCGGCCTAATTTGAGACCGGCAGGGCGAAGATCTGACCGGGATAAATCAGGTCCGGGTCGCGGATCTGGCCGCGGTTGGCCTCGTAGATCAGCGTGTACTGCACGCCGTGCCCGTAGGTGGAGCGGGCGATCCGCCACAGGCTGTTGCCGGGCTGGACGACCATCGACCGGCCGTCCGGCAGGTTGGCCGGAACCTCCGACACCTGAACCGGCAGCTCGACGCGGGCAGTGACCTTGCCCGAGTCGGTCACCTGATCGGCGCGCAGCGTGTAGACGCCCGGCGGCACGGCGCGCTCCGGGCGAAGGCGCCATTGGCCGTTCGGGTCGGTGTGGGCGCTGCCGACCAGAAGATTGTCGAGATAGAGCTGCACGGCGCTTCCCGGCTGCGCCCGGCCGCCCATGGCGACCTGCCCCGAGGCGTCGTAATCCATGCTTTCCAGCGACACCCCGCCCGGCGGCGGCGGGGCCGCCACGCCGCGGGTCGCGGCGGCCGGCGGCCCCTTCGGAGCCTGCAGGATCGTGCTCCCCAGCCCATCGCGCGGCATGGCGACGGCCAGAGGGCCGGCCAGCGGACCGGTGGGCGCTTCCGAAGACGCCCCACCGGTGGCCGGCGGCGGATCGGGCACCACGACCACCACGACGCGCTCCGACGGCGTCGGCTCGGCGGCGGGGGTCGCCTTTTCCGACAGGCTCAGTTCGCGGGCGCCGGGAGCCAGGGGCTGGTCGGGAAGGAGGACCCATTCGCCGCGCGCGTCGGCGTTGACGGAGCCGAGCGCGCGTTCCCCGTCATGGACGGTCACCGACGAGCCCGGTGTGGCGCGGCCGGCCATCACGGTGGCGCCGTCCGGCGCGACGCGCACGATGTCGAAGCGCGGGCCGGCGGGCTCCTCCGCCGACTTCGTCGGGGCGGGCGCGGTGGCCGGCGGCTTGGCCGGGGTCACGCTGCCCAGCGCGACGGTTGTTCCGGACCCGACCGTTCCGGCGCGGGTGCCCGGCGTGGACGCCGGATCGATGACCACATACGCGACAGCGGCAGCGGCGATCACCGCCGCCGCACCGCCGAACAGGAGAGCTTGCTTCACCGGAGCACCGCCGCATCATTGCCGGCGGACACGCCGGCTTGCGGCAGGATAGCAGATTGCGGCGGTGGAACTGAACACCGCCGATGGAGCAGACGCATAGCCGCATCGGGACCGGCCCACCGCCTTCGCGCCGCCGGAAGGGAGTTTTCCCCGCTCACTTCTCCAACTTGGCGACCGTCTCGGAATGGCGGCCGGAGGACAGGTCGCCCGAGGACATGTCGGCCGCGGAGACACTGGTTTCCGTAGCCCGAACCGCCGTGGCGCCGCCCGCGTTCGCCTTGCCCCCGCCGGTCAGGAAGCCGATCCCGCCACCGAAACCGAGGAACAGAAACGTGGCCACCGAAATGGCGGCCAGAGCGTTGACGACGCGCGAATCCATAATGATCCCTCCCGATGGGCTGAAGTCCGATGTCCGGGTAGACGCCGCCCCGGCTTTGCTATTCCCTTGCTTTAGGTGACCCCGCCGGACGCACCGGAACAGTCACCGGAACGTGTACCCAACCGGCGAGAAAGGGTGAGCGATGAAAGCCCTGAATTCCGTCTGCGTCTATTGCGGCTCATCCAGCCGCGTCGCCGCTGTCCACAAGGAGGCCGCCCATATGTTGGGCGACGGACTCGCCCGGCGGGGCATCCAGCTCGTCTACGGCGGCGGGCGGGTCGGGCTGATGGGAATCGCCGCCGACGCCGCGCTCGCCGCCGGGGGGCAGGTCGTCGGCATCATCCCGGAACACATCCAGTCCGCCGAGATCGAGCACACCGGCCTGACCGAACTGCACGTCGTCGACAGCATGCACACCCGCAAGCGGATGATGGTGGACCGGGCCGACGCCTTCGTGGTGCTGCCGGGCGGCCTCGGCACACTCGACGAGGCGTTCGAGATCCTCACCTGGAAACAGCTCGGCCTGCACGACAAGCCGGTGGTGATCGCGGATGTGGACGGCTACTGGCGCCCCCTGCTCGGCCTGATCGAGCACACGGTGGCGCAGGGTTTTACCCAGCCGGCACACCGCGCGCTGTACACCGTCGTCGATGACGTGGACGACGTGTTTGCCGCGCTGGCCTATGAACCGGAGCCCACGCTGAAGATTCCCACACAAAAGCTCTGAAAAGGCCAAGTGGTAGGACCAGATCGCGCAAATTGCGCCGTTTTCAGCGCGATATCGTCTGTTTTGATGCCCCGCGGTCCTTTCTTTCGGCAGTGCCCCGGTGCTATATAACCGCCATCCGTTTCCGTCCGGGGAACCGGGGCCCGTCTTCGGATGGACGCCCCGGCCCGTGCCCTCGCACAGCGCGCCCGGCGTCCAAGCATAAGACAACCCCTACCCGTTCGGGGAGAACTCGCACCCATGACGAAGATCAAGGTAGCCAATCCGGTCGTCGAACTCGACGGCGACGAGATGACGCGCATCATCTGGCAGTTCATCAAGGACAAGCTGATCCTGCCGTATCTCGACATCGACCTGAAATACTACGATCTCAGCGTCGAGAACCGCGACAAGACGGACGACCGGGTGACGGTCGAGTCGGCCAACGCGATCAAGCAGTACGGCGTCGGCGTCAAGTGCGCGACCATCACCCCGGACGAGGCGCGGGTGACGGAGTTCAATCTCAAGAAGATGTGGAAGTCGCCGAACGGCACGATCCGCAACATCCTGGGCGGCACCGTCTTCCGCGAGCCGATCGTCTGCTCCAACGTTCCGCGCTACGTTCCGGGCTGGACCAAGCCGATCATCATCGGCCGTCATGCCTTCGGCGACCAGTACAAGGCCACCGACTTCGTCGTTCCCGGCAAGGGCAAGCTGAGCATCCGGTGGGTGCCGGAAGGCGGCGGCGAGCCGATCGAGCACGAGGTGTACGACTTCCCCGCCTCCGGCGTCGCCATGGGCATGTACAACCTGGACGAGTCGATCGAGGGCTTTGCCCACTCCAGCTTCATGTACGGCCTGGAGCGCGGCTACCCGGTCTACCTGTCCACCAAGAACACGATCCTCAAGGCCTATGACGGGCGCTTCAAGGACATCTTCCAGAAGGTGTTCGACGAGCATTACGCCGCCCAGTTCAAGGCCAAGGGCCTCGTCTACGAGCACCGCCTGATCGACGACATGGTCGCCTCGGCCCTGAAGTGGGAAGGCGGCTTCGTGTGGGCCTGCAAGAACTACGACGGCGACGTGCAGTCGGACATCGTGGCGCAGGGCTTCGGCTCGCTGGGCCTGATGACCTCGGTGCTGATCACGCCGGACGGCAAGACCGTCGAGGCGGAGGCCGCCCACGGCACGGTGACCCGCCACTACCGCGAGCACCAGAAGGGCAAGGAGACCTCCACCAACCCGATCGCCTCGATCTACGCCTGGACGCAGGGCCTCGCCTACCGCGGCAAGTTCGACAACACGCCGGACGTCGTGAAGTTCGCCGAGACGCTGGAGCGCGTCTGCGTCGAGACCGTCGAGTCGGGCTTCATGACCAAGGATCTCGCGATCCTCATCGGTCCGGATCAGCCGTGGCTGACCACCAAGCAGTTCCTCGACAAGCTGGACGAGAACCTGCAGAAGAAGATGGCCGCCTGAGCGTAACGCGCATTCCGCGTCAGGTGCGACGACGCGTCCCGGTCAAACGGGACGCCGGGTCGATGTAAGGTTGCGGCGGGGAGTTTCGGCTCCCCGCTTTTTTCTTGCCCGCGCGGCCTTGATGGCGACGTGGACCTGACAAACCGGAATTCGAGACTTTTCCCATGGCCAAGGACATCTTCCGCATCGCCGTGATCGGCGCCGGCGAAACCGGAACGCCTCTGCTGACGCAGCTTCTGGACGCTCCCTTCGTCGAGATCCTCGGCGTCGCCGACCTGGACGCCGAGGCGCCCGGCATGCGGCTCGCCCGTGAGCGCGGCGTCGCCACCACGACCGATTTCATGGACCTCGCCCGGCTCGGCGAGGCGGTGGACGTGCTGATCGACGTGACCGGCGTGCCGAAGGTGCGCGAGGCGCTGCGCCAGCACATGCAGGACAGCGGCAACAGTCACACGCTGATCGTCCACGAGATGGTGGTGCAGCTCATGCTGTCGCTGCTGAGCGGCCGTCTGGTGCAGTTGAAGCACGAGGTCGAGGAGTACTGACGCTCACGCCCTCTCCCACCCCCCTTTCCTGTGAGCCGCCGCGCCACCACATCCACGCGACGGTGATGGAACGGGGAGTTGGGACAGGTCATGGACACGAAGGACCCGGCACGGGCGTCCGCGCTGCTGAAGCGGCTGCACGGGCGCATGACCGGCGACAAGCCGACGCTGGGAGAGGTGCTGGGCCATCTCGGCGACCGGGCGCCGGGTTTCTTGCTGCTGGCGCTGGCGATCCCCGCCGTGGTGCCGACGCCAGGGCTGCCGGCGGGCATGATCTTCGGCACGGTGCTGGCGCTGGTGGCGATCCAGATGATCGTCGGCCGGGACCGGCTGGAGGTGCCCGGCTGGATCGGACGCCGCCGCGTGGCGCGCACCACCCTGGAAAAGATCGTCGAGAAGGGAACGCCGCTGGTCGAGCGGCTGGAGGCCCGGCTGCGCACGCGCTGGCCGTCGCTGACTCACCGGGGCGTGCTGCGGCCGCTGGGCCTTTTCGTGCTGGTGATGGGCGTTCTGATCGCCCTGCCCATCCCGTTCGGCAACACCTTGCCCGGTCTGGCGGTGCTGGTGATCGCGCTGGGGCTGATCGTGAAGGACGGTCTGGCGGTCGCCGCCGGTCTGGGGCTGGGTGTGGCGGCGACGGGTGTCTCGGCGATGCTGGTCGCCGGAAGCTGGTGGGCGATCACCTCGGCGCCGATCTAGAAGCGGTCGCCCCGGTGGTCGCATCGGGCGGGCGCCCGCGTGAAGAGCGCCCGAAATCCGGAAATCCGGCGGAGGAATCCGACAGGGTCTAGGCGGCGCCGACGTTGCGCTCACCGGTGTTGCGGTCCTCGTCGCGCTTCTTGCCGGAGGACGCCGGCTGGTAGGCCACCGCCGCGTGCTCGGCGCAGTACGGCAGGCCCGGCAGCGAGGGCTTGCCGCAGAAATGGAAGTCCTGGTGCTTCGGATCGCCGACCGGCCATTTGCACATGCGCTCGGTCAGGGCGAGGATCGTCGCACCGCGGGTCGGCTTCTTCTTGATCGGCGACGGGCGTCCCGACAAGCCGAGGCGGTGCGCCTTTCCGATCACCGCGTTGCGGGTGATGTCGCCCAGGATGTCCGCGATTTCACTCGCGCTCAGCCCCTGGGCCCAGAGGTCCTTAAGCTGCTGAACCCGTTCGTCCGTCCAACTCATCCCCTGTCTCCCGTGGTCCGGTAACCGGTGACTTGGTTAACCAATATACCTTCCGACCAGACGGCCGTTTTCCATAAGGCGCAATATTTTGTGCCCAACGCCGGCCAACCTACCAGATGGCCGGATGGAGGGATAGGGGGCTCGAACAACATTCCTGTGCATAAGTCTGTGGGTGTTATGAGTTCAACGCGCCGTACACCTCCTCGGCTATGGCCGAAAGGGTCACTCGGTCGAGGTCACCCGTTACCGCCCACGCCAAACCGTTGTCCCGCCAGTAGAAAGCCTGGACGTTGCCGTCCTGCGCGAAACGGAAGGACGTGTCCGGCGCGCCGGAGGCCGGACGGATGTAGAGGGTGATGCGGCGACCGGCCGCATCCTGGTACATGAGCTGGGCCGCCGGTCCTTGCGCGTCGGACAGCAGCCTCCCGCCCACCAGATCGTAGCCCTTCCCGGCCAGCCGCGGCGCCCGCAGGGGCTTGCCCAGGCGTTTGGACAGCCAGCCCACGAGATGCGTTTCCTGGTCGGCGCCGACCTCGACGGGATGGCGGACCTCCACCGCGAAGACCCGGTGCGCCGCCACCGCGTCGGCGACGAAGGCCGCGCCACCGCCACCCACCCCGCCCGACCAGCCGCGCAGCCACCAGCCCCCTGCCCCGCCGGCGACGAAGACCAGCAGCACCGCCGCGCCGGCCAGCGCCGGAAGCCAGCGCCGCGGGCGCACCGCCGGCCGGCCGGCGGTGCGGGCGTAGGGCGGCACCAGGGCCGCCGGCAAGGGGCGGTCGATCAGCGGGCCGAAGGTGTCCTGAAGCATCGCCCGCTGGGCGCGATAGCGGTCGAAACGGCGGGCCAGATCGGGGTTGCCCGCCAGATGGCGCTCGACCTCGCCGCGCCGTTCCTCCGGCAACTCGCCGTCCATCCAGGCGTGCAGGTCGGCTTCGGTCACCGGGGCGTCCGGTTCGGTGTCCATCACTTGATCCTCCTCACCGCCTGCTCCGTCCCGCCGTCCAGCAGGACGCGCAGCCGTTCCCGGGCGCGGGCCAGCCGCGACATGACGGTTCCCACCGGAACCCCCAGAACCTCCGCCGCCTCGCGGTAGGACAGCCCTTCCAGCCCGGTCAGCAGAAGCACGGCCCGGTGCTCCTCCGACAGCTGGTTGAAGGCGCGCACGAAATCCCGCACCTCCGCCCGGTCGGCGGGGGCGGCGCTGAGCGCCAGATCGTTGGCAAGATCCTCCACCGGCACCTCCGGCCCGCGGCGGCGGCGCCAGCGCAGGCCGGAGACGTGGAGGTTGTGCAGGATCGACAGCAGCCAGCCGCCGAGCCGGGTGACGTCCCGCAGCGTGTGCCGGTTGGCCAGCGCCTTCTCGATGCAGTCCTGCACGAGGTCGTCGGCGTCGGACAGGTTGCCGGCCAGCGCGGCGGCGTAGCGGCGCAGCCGCGGCACCTGCGCGGCGATGGCCCGCTCGTCCACCGGGCCATTGGCTGGGGCGCCATTCGCTGGAGGAGGGTCGGGAGGCGGCTTTGGCAGAGGCATGCGGCGGCGCTCCCCTTGGAAGGATGTCCTGCCCGTCTGGACGCCCGGCCGCGGCGGATTATTCCACCGCTTCGCGCGTCACGTGGCCGAGAAGCCGGACTTGCCGTCGAAGTTGCACAGGTTTTCGGTCTGGGTGAAGTCCAGCCCGGCGCGGGCCAGACCCGACAGCAGCTCGACGATGTCGGGGTGGCCGACCGCCACGCCCTCCGGCGCCAGGAAGCGGCAGCGCCAGTGGTCGGTGCAGAAGACGCCGATGTTGCCCTCCGGCCAGACCTTCTGCGAGCGGTTGGAGATGCTGGACAGCCGCAGCGCCGGGGTCGCCACCGGCAGGACCAGCCCGGCCAGCTCGTCCGGGTTGCCGCCCGGCCAATGCAGGAACACGTCCACCCCCACCAGTTCCTTCACCGCCTTGCGGCGGGGGGACAGCCTGACCCCGGACTCATAGGCGGGCCGCGCGGTGACGGCGTAGCCGACGGTGGGCAGGGTCACCGGCATCTGGCCCAGCCGCTCCACCACCGCGTCAGCGAAGGCGTGGGTGCCGACGCGCTGGCGGCTGACCCCGCGGTTGAAGATGTCCACGGTGTGGACGCCGTCCTCGATGGTCTTGAGCCAGGCGTTGTGGATGCGCGCCGCCACGTCGCCCTGTCCGATGTGGACCAGCATCATCACCGCGGCCATCAGCAGGCCCGACGGGTTGGCGATCCCCTGCCCCGCGATCATCGGCGCCGAGCCGTGGATCGCCTCGAACATGGCGCAGGCGTCGCCGATGTTGGCGGAGCCGGCCAGCCCGACCGAGCCGGTGATCTGGGCGGCGATGTCCGACACGATGTCGCCGTACAGGTTCAGCGTCACGATCACGTCGAACCGCTCCGGCTGGTCGGCCAGACGGGCGGCGCCGATGTCGACGATCAGATGATCGGCCTTGATCTCCGGATATTCGGCGGCGATCTCGTTGAAGATCTTCAGGAACAGCCCGTCCGTCATCTTCATGACGTTGTCCTTGACGAAGGCCGTCACCTTGCGCCGGTGGTTGGCGCGGGCGTAGTCGAAGGCGTAGCGCACGATGCGCTCCGACCCCGGCCGGGAGATCAGCTTGACCGACTGGATCACGTCGTCGGTCTGGCGGTGCTCGATCCCGGCGTAGAGGTCCTCCTCGTTCTCGCGGATGATGACCACGTCCATGCGCGGGTGCCGCGTGCGGACGTAGGGATGGTGCGACACGCAGGGCCGCACGTTGGCGAACAGCCCCAGCGTGGTCCGCGCGGTGACGTTCAGCGACTTGTTGCCGTAGCCCTGGGGCGTGGTGATCGGCCCCTTCAGGAAAACCCGTGTGCGGCGGATCGAGCCCCAGCCGGCGGCGTCCAGCCCGCCCAGATGGCCGCGGCGGTAGACCTGCTCGCCCGCCGGCACCTCCTCCACCTTCAGGCGGGCGCCGGCGGCCTCCATCACGTGAAGCACCGCGTCGGTGATCTCCGGACCGATGCCGTCGCCGCGGGCGACCGTGATGGGGGTGGTTTCGCGCATCCATTCACTCCTGGGGGAGCCCTCGAAGGAACGAAGCCGGAGGGACCGCGGCGACCCTAGACGAAATCAGGCCCGGAGTTCAATGGCCGGCGCCTTTTTCCACCTGCAAAGCCGGGACCATTGATGCGGCGACTTGACGCTGATCTGCAATGCTTGCGTTTTCCCCATGGCGGCAATGGCAAATCGGCGGGGGTGTCCGTCGGGTTGGGCTTCTATCTTCCCGCACCCTTCGACCTTGCGACCCGCCCCGATGCTGCAATCGCTCCCCCGCGCCCCGTCCAATTCGCTTCTCGAACAGGGGCTGATCCGCGCCCTGAAGTCCTTCAACGGGCTGCTGCACGTCGTCTTGGCGATCGCTCTGGTCGCGGCGAGCGCCATGGTGGTCTGGGAATTTTTCGTGGAGGCCTGGGCGGCCTTCCAGAAGGACCAGCTGGCGCACGGCTTCCTGCACGCGCTCGGCGTGCTGTTCATCGTCTGGACGCTGTCCGCGCTGATCTCCGCGGAGGTCGACTATGTTCGGACCAACCGCTTCCACCTGCGGGTCTTCCTGGAGGTGGCGATGATCACGCTGCTGCGGCAGCTGATCGTGCGCCCGGTCCAGGCGGTGGCGGGCGACGTGCAGACGGGCGACTGGTCCAGCCTGTGGCAGTACGGCCTTCTGCTCGCCGGCCTCATCACCGTCGCCATCGCCCACCGCCTGATCGGCGACGAGGACGCTTTGAAAGGCTGAGCGCACCCGGCGACTCAGCCCTCGCGCCCCACGGTCTGCCCCACCACGGTCTGGATAACCTCGAACCCCTCGAACTGCGGCGGGCCGAGATACAGCGGCTTGCGGTCGCCCGCCCCGCGATGGGCGGCGCGGAACTCCTCCGAGCGGGTCCAGGCCTGGAAATGCGCCTCCGACTCCCAGACGGTGTGGGAGGAATAGAGGCGGTGGTCCTCGTACCGCGGGCCGCGCAGCATGTGGAACTCCACAAAGCCCGGAACCGTGTTCAGATGGACCTCGCGGTTCAGCCAGACCTCCTCGAAGTCCTGCTCCGAGTCCAGACGCACGCGGAAACGGTTCATGGCGATGTACATGGCGGAGCCTCCCAAGACCATTTTTGAAGGGCCGTCCTTCAGGGGCCGTCCTTCAGGGGCCGTCCCTGAAGGGCCGATCCTCAAAGTGACGGCGGAGGCCCGCCCCGTCAACCTGACCGCGTCAACCGCCCCCCGGCCGTCAGATCTCGCCCTTGGCGAGCGCGCTGTGCAGGCGTCCGATGGTGTCGGCCAAGTTGACGCCCAAATCCTTCGCCACCTTGTCCCAAGGCATGTCGGTCCAAGCACCCTGATCCGCGCACTTCTTGCAGGCGCTCCGGGTTCCCGACCCGATGTTCACTTCCTTGGGGGAGCGGACGGCCACGTACTCCTTGTATGCCTCTTCCGCAGGTCCCGCCTTCGACAGCTTGCCTTTCAGGATCTTGTCGTACAGCTCGACATTTTCGAGCGACATTTCCTGCTTGGCGACCTTGTGCAGAAGCTTGAACCAGTATGGCGACTTGAAATAGCCGTCGATGGTCTTCGGCAGGCCGTCGAACCGTTCCAGATCCGTCACGACGCTGCCGGCGATCTTGTTCAACGACGCCACCATGTCGGCGCAAGCTTCGGCGTAGACCGCGTCGCCGTCCTGCTTGGCCGCCTTGCCCGCCGCGTCGAGCGTGGGGATGTAGCTGCCTGCCGCGGATTGGAAGGCACGGGCGTGCTTTTGCGCATCCTGCACGGTCGTCGCGGCGTCGTAGCTCTTCAGCGCGCCTTCCAGGCCGGTCGAGCTGATCTTGCTGAACAGCTTGCCGAAACGGCTCTTGGGATCGGGCTTCTTCTTGCCCGTCGTCTTCTCGAAGCGGTCCTTCGCCTTCTTCCAGGACGCCAGATAGGATTTCGCCACGGTACCCCTCCATTCGAACGCGAATGGCTGTGACGATAAAAACGGGATTTCGGTCCGGCAAACGCCGTTCGGTCCGTTCAGGATGAGAATGGGCGGGGGTGCGCTTCCTCGCACACCCCCGAACCCTCCTTACGCGGCGCGGATGCCGGCCAGGAAGCGCTCCACCTCCGTCCGCAGCACCTCTGACTGGCGGGACAACTCGCCGGCTGCGCCCAGCACCTGGGTGGCGGCGGAGCCGGTCTGGGTGGCGCCGTCGCTGACCTCGGTGATGTTGGTGGTCACCAGATGAGTGCCCTGTGCGGCCTGCTGCACGTTGCGGGCGATCTCGCCGGTCGCCGACCCCTGCTCCTCCACCGCCGAGGCGATGATCGTGGCGATCTCGCTGATCGTGCCGATGGTGTCGCCGATCCCGTTGATGGCCGCCGCCGCCCCGCCGGTGGCCTCCTGCATGGAGGCGATCTGGGAGGCGATCTCCTCCGTCGCCTTGGCGGTCTGGTTGGCGAGGTTCTTCACCTCCGACGCCACAACGGCGAAGCCCTTGCCGGCCTCGCCCGCGCGCGCCGCCTCGATCGTCGCGTTGAGCGCCAGCAGGTTGGTCTGGCTGGCGATGTCGGTGATGAGCTTCACCACGTCGCCGATCCGCTGCGCCTGTGCGACGAGGCCCTGGACACGCTCGTTGGTCTGCTGCGCCTCGCCCACCGCGTGGCTGGCGATGTTGGTGGAGCGCGTCACCTGACCGCTGATCTCGTTGATCGACGCGCTCAGCTCGTTGGTCGCAGCGGCGACGGTCTGCACGTTGACCGACGCCTGCTCGGCCGCGGCCGCCGTGCTGGCCGCCTGCCCCTTGGTCTGGTCGGCGGTCGTCAGCATGCTCTGCGCCGTGGCCTCCAGCTCGGTTGCCGCGGAGGCGACGGTGCGCAGGATGCCGGAAACGTTCCGGTCGAAGGACTGCACCAGCTCCTCGACGGCATGGGTGCGCCGCTCCTTGGCCCGGCGCTCCGCCTCCTCGGCGACCCTCATGCGCTCGCGGTCGACGGCGTTGTCCTTGAAGACCGCCACCGCCTTGGCCATGCCGCCGATCTCGTCGCCACGGCCGAGGCCCGGCACCGTCACCGAGGTGTCGCCGGTCGCCAGACGGGCCATGACGTCGGTGATCCCGGCGATCGGGCGGGAGATGCCGATGCGCGCGACCAGGACGCTCAACGCCAGCGCGCCGAGTCCACCGCCGATGCCGACGACCATCATGAGCGTCGTCATCAAGCTGTTCACGGCGCTCAGTTCATCATTGGCCTGGGCGATGCCCTGCATGTTGCGTTCGGAGGCCTTCTCCATGTACTGGCCCAGCTTCGTGCGGATGCCGCGGCCCTCGGTGGTGTCGCCGTGCTCGCGCGCCTTGTCCGGGCTGGCCTCCATCCCGAGGCGGGCGACCTCGTTGCGGTGCAGGACGAACGCGCGCGCCGTCTGCTGGACTTCGCCAAAGGCCGCCTTATTTTCCGGCGGCTGCATATCCTCCAGCTTGCCCATGAGCTTTTCCAGCTCACTGGTGGCGCCGAGGATGTTCTTGGCGTAGGGCGTGGCGTCGGCCGTTCCGTCTGCGGCGTAGATGCCGCGGCTGTCCATGACGACCTTGTAAATCAGGCTGTTGATCTGCTCGTTGATCAGGGAACGCCGGGACCAGTTCTGAATCTGGTCGAACTTGTCATCGTAGGCCTGCATTCCAAACGAGCCGACGCCACCAATGATAGCAGCCACCACACCCAGGATCGCGACAACGCTGTAGATTTTGCCGCTGATGCTGATGCGCGCAAGAACACCCTCCATTTTCCCTGACCCTCATCGACTGCATGCTGTGAACAGGAAGCCTCATGCTTCGTAATGCAATCGTATGCGTTCAAGGCAGAACGATTCTCAGCAATCCTTTGTCCACGAATGTTGCCTGGAAGTCGCAGAAATGACGATCAATGTTTAAAACGAAGGAAAATCGGACCCCGATTGTATCATATAGTAATACAAGCTCGATCAATGTTCAGATACTTAACTTTACGACTCGGATTCTTTGATCTGCGAGAACCGTAAATTCATTCCGTTTCCGAAGCAAATCAGTTCGATTGCACAAACACTGGCAAACATTTCTCAGCCAGCGATTGATAATCCACTCTATTCTTAATCATCAACACACGCCATCCATTTCGACGCACGCCGACTGATTGAAAATCCGTGTTGCTGGACTGAATTTTGAAGGCGCGCGGTTGTCCGGAGATGCTAGCGCACCAGTTCACGCATCGCGGCGTCCAGGCCCTGCAAGGTCAGAGGGTACATGCGCCCGCCCAAAAGCCTCTGCAGCATGCGGGTGCTCTCGGTGTAGCCCCAGCGCGCTTCCGGCGTGGGATTGAGCCAGACGGCGCGGCTGTAAACGGACAGCATCCGCTGCAGCCAGACCTGCCCCGGCTCCTCGTTCCAATGCTCGACGCTGCCACCGGCATAGGCGATCTCGTAGGGGCTCATCGCCGCGTCGCCGACGAAGACCAGCTTGTAGTCAGCGGGATAGGTGTGCAGCACGTCCCAGGTCGGGGTGCGTTCGTCGTGGCGGCGCTTGTTGTCGCGCCACACGCTCTCGTAGACGCAGTTGTGGAAGTAGAAGTGCTCCAGATGCTTGAACTCGCCCCGCGCGGCGGAGAACAGCTCCTCGACCAGGCGGATGTGGTCGTCCATCGAGCCGCCGATGTCGAGGAACAGCAGCACCTTCACCGTGTTGTGCCGCTCCGGAACCATTTTCAGGTCCAGCCAGCCGGCGTTGCTGGCGGTGGCGCGGATGGTACCCGGCAGGTCCAGTTCGCTGGCCGCCCCGGTGCGGGCGAACTTGCGCAGGCGGCGCAGCGCCACCTTGATGTTGCGGGTGCCGATCTCGACCTGATCGTCCAGATTTTTGAACTCCCGCTTGTCCCACACCTTCACGGCTCGGCGGTGGCGGGATTCCGGCTGGCCGATGCGCACGCCCTCCGGGTTGTAGCCGTAGGCGCCGAAGGGCGAGGTTCCGGCAGTGCCGATCCATTTGGAGCCGCCCTGGTGCCGCCCCTTCTGTTCGGCCAGCCGCTCGGCCAGCGTCTCCATCAGTTTCTGCCAGCCGCCCAGGGCTTGTATCTGCGCCTTCTCCTCGTCGGTCAGGAAGCGTTCGGCCAGCTTGCGCAGCCATTCCTCCGGCAGGTCGACCATCGGAATCTCGTCGCCCGCGGCGCCCGGCGCCCCTTCCAGTCCCTTGAAGACCTGCCCGAACACGCGATCGAAGCGGTCGAGATTGCGCTCGTCCTTCACCAGACAGGCCCGGCTGAGGTAATAGAAGTCTTCGACGCGGAAGTCGGCGACACCGCGCTTCATGGCCTCCATGAGCGTCAGGTACTCGTTCAGCGAGACCGGCACGCCCGCCTTGCGCAGTTCGAAGAAGAAACCCGTGAACATGCCGCTTCCCCCCGTGGGGTTTCGTCCCCATCCGCCCTCATCGTAGCGCCGACCCGTCAGGAACGCCATGACAGCCCTTCTCGACTTCGCCCGCGCGCTGGAGTTCGCCGCGCACAAACACATCGACCAGCGCCGCAAGGGCGTGCGCGCCGAGCCCTATCTCAACCATCTCTCAGAGGTGGCGTTCCTCTGCGCCGAGGCGACGGCGGGCAAGGACCCGGTTGTGGTCATCGCCGCGCTGCTGCACGACACGCTGGAGGACACCGACGCCTCCTACGAGGAGATCGAGCAGCATTTCGGGGCGGAGGTCGCGGGCGTCGTGGCCGAAACCACCGACGACAAGCGCCTGCGCAAGGCGGAGCGCAAACAGCGGCAGATTGACGCCGCCCCCACCGCCTCCTCGCGCGCCAAGCTGGTGAAGCTGGCCGACAAGGTGTCCAACCTGCGGTCCATGGCGCACAGCCCGCCCGCGGATTGGCCGCTGGAGCGCAAGATCGAGTATTTCGAATGGGCGCACGCGGTCGTCGCCGGCCTGCGCGGCACTGACGCGCGGCTGGAATCGCTGTTTGACCGTGCCTATGAGGACGGCTTGGCCGAGTTGCGCGGCGAGGCGGTCTAGACCCATTTCGCCACCATGGCGGCTGATTTACCGCAGTGTGACTACATCACGGAAGGCTTATAAAGGAGGGGCTAGGTTGACCGCCGCGTCAAAGCAAGGTCGCACGCCATGTCCCTCACCTCTCCGGCCCCCGCCGCCCAAACCCCGGCCGCCCACGACGCCGACCAGCCGCGCGAGCGCTGGTTCGTGCATCGCCCCAAGGTCTACGCCGCCGATGTCCACGGCCGCTTCCGCCGACTGAAATGGCTGGCGCTGGCGGTCCTGCTCGGCGTCTATTACGTCACGCCCTGGCTGCGCTGGGATCGCGGGCCGGGCATTCCCGATCAGGCGGTTCTTGTCGATATGGTGGGCCGGCGCGCCTACTTCTTCTGGATCGAGATCTGGCCGCAGGAGGTCTATTACCTGACCGGCCTGCTCATCATCGGCGCCTTCGGCATCTTCTTCGCCACCACCCTGCTCGGCCGCATCTGGTGCGGCTACGCCTGCCCGCAGACGGTCTGGAGCGACCTGTTCATGTGGGTGGAGCGCAAGCTGGAAGGCCCCCGCACCGAGCGCATCCGGCTCGACAAGGCGCCGCTTTCGGCGCGCAAGCTGAGCCTCAAGGCGTCCAAGCACGTCATCTGGCTGGCGATTTCCCTGGTCACCGGCGGCGCCTGGATCTTCTACTTCAACGACGCCCCGACCCTGCTGCGCGAGATCGTAACCGGCGAGGTGTCGTGGAAGGTCCTGGCCTTTGCCGGGCTGTTCGCCGGCACCACTTACTTCTTCGCCGGCTGGGCGCGCGAGCAGATCTGCATCTACGTCTGCCCGTGGCGCAGCTTTCAGGCGGCAATGGTCGACGAGGACACCTACGTCGTCACCTACCAGGACTGGCGCGGCGAAGGGCGCGCGCCGCTGCGCAAGTCGCAGAGCTGGGAGGAGCGGACGGCGGAGGGGTTGGGCGATTGCATCGATTGCAAGCTGTGCGTCCATGTCTGCCCGACCGGCACCGACATCCGCAAGGGCCAGCAGATCTCCTGCATCGGCTGCGGCCTGTGCGTGGACGCCTGCAACGACGTGATGGCCCAGGTCGGGCGCCCCGGCGACCTGATCCTGTTCGACACCCGCTCCAACCAGGTCGCCAGGGCCGACGGTCAGGCCGCCCCGGTGCGGCTGCTGCGCCCGCGCACGGTGATCTACGCCCTCATCATCCTGGTGGTCGCCGGCGCGATGGCCGTCTCGCTGGCGCTGCGCCCGACGCTGGACGTCAGCGTGCTGCGCGACCGGGCGCCGCTCTATGTGCAGCAGTCGAACGGCGACGTGCAGAACGCCTACACCATCAAAATCCTCAACAAGACCCACGAGGCGCGGACCTACCGCCTGTCGGTGGAGGGTTTGGCAAACGCCGACCTGTCGGTCGCCAGCGTGGACGCCCAGTCGGGGAGTTCGCTGACGCTGACAGCGGAAGCGGATTCGGTGGCGACCTACCGCATCTTCGTCCGCGTCCCGCGGGGCGCTGCGACGTCGGGGTCCAGCGACGTCACGGTGCTGGCCCGTGACCTGACCAGCGGCGAGATCGGCCGGCACCGCAGCGTGTTCATGGCGCCCTGAGCGTCCCTCTCCCGGGGCGGGAGAGGGACAGTCCGCATCCGTTCAGTGCATGGCGTGCCCGCCGGCCGCGACGGCGCCGGAAAGGAGCGTCGGGTCCAGCATGCCGAAGATCATGGCGATGTGGGCGACGATCAGGAACAACCCGACCAAGGCCGCGTGGATCGCCATGCGGCCATGCTCGCCGCGGCCCCGGCCGATCAGTCCGAGGTCCAGGAGCGCGATGCCGCCGAGCGGGACGATACCGGCGAGGTAGAAGCCCACCGCCAGCACATCGGCCGGCCCGCGCCAGCCGCCGGACGCGGTCAGCGGAACGACCGCGTTCTGCATCAGATGGATGAAGACGCCCGTGAAATAGACGCCGACGGTGATGCCGGCCCAGCGGTTCAGCCACCGCACCGGGCCGTCATAGTCGCGGGTGTAGAGCAGGTACAGCTCGCTGATCGCCACCGTCTCGGCCAGGATGACGGGGACCGCCATGAAAATCAGAAGGTTCCAGGGCTGGTTGACGGCCAACAGTTCCATGTAGTGGGTCATGGTCATGGGATGACTCGCGCGTGTTCGGCGGGCGCGCCGGTGCCGCGATCGGCGTAAGACCGGGCGCGTCCGCAGGTCGGGGAAAAGGCGACGGAACGGCGGGAGTCAGGCGCGCGGCGGTGGCAGCGGCGGCGCGTGGGCGGTGGCGGCGGGTTCGGTGTCCGTACCGGGAAGCAGGGTCGCGAGGCGATGGCCGAAAGGCACGCCGATCCGGGCCGGCAGGCCGGCCAGATCGCAGGCCCCGCTCTGGCAGAGGCACCCGGCGGTGCCGTGCGCGTGGGTCTTTCCCGGAACCGGGCTGTCCATCGGATGGTGGATGTCGCAGTCCGCGGCGTCCTGCGCCGCGGTGGACTCGCAGTGCGGCGCCGGGAGGTCCGCCATGCGCATGGGTGCGGCACCGCCGAGAAGCCCGATGGCCAGAACCACAAGCGCGAGGAGGGACACCAGACGTGTCACGGGGACGACCGGCCTTTTGCCTGCAAGGCCACCGTCTTCCGGACGGCGCGCCTGCAGGATGATCCTGGGCCTGTCCCGGCCCTGCGGTCTTTGATGTCGATCAAGCGGCGGCGAGCGTCCGCACCAGCGTGTCGGAATCCACGTTGCGGCCGGACAGCACGGCCACGGTCCGCCCTTCCGCCGGCACCTTACCGGCCAGCAGCGCCGCCACCGCGGCGGCCCCGGCGCCTTCCGCCACCATACCGAAGGAGCCGTGCAGGGTCCGCATCGCCGCCGCGACCTCCGCCTCCTCCACCTCGACCAGGGCATCCACGAAGCCGGCCAGCAGCGCCTGCGGCAGCTTGCCCAGCGCGTCCACCGCGATCCCGTCGGCCAAGGTCGGCCCCCGCCGCCGCGCCAGCCGCACCCCGACCACGGTGACGGAGGGCTTGCGCGCTTTCACCGCCGCCGCCATCCCGGCCAGCAAACCGCCGCCCCCCACCGGTACCACCAGCCTGTCGAGGTCCGGGCGGTCGGCCAGCACCTCCAGCCCCACCGTGCCCTGCCCGGCGATCACGTCCGGGTCGTCGTAGGGATGAACGAAGGTCAGCCGCCGTTCCGCCGCCAGTTGCAGCGCGCGGGACTTCGCCTCTCCCACATTGGCCCCGGACAGCACCACCTCGGCACCCAGCGCTTCCGTCCGCTCCACCTTGCAGCGCGGCGCGGTGACCGGCATGACGATGGTCGCCGCCACCCCGAGCCGCTGGGCGTGCAGCGCCAGTCCGGCGGCGTGGTTGCCCGCCGACATGGCGACGACACCCGCCGCGCGCTCCAGCGCCGTCAAGCGCAGCAGGCGGTTCAGGGCGCCGCGCTCCTTGAAGGCGCCGGTCGCCTGGAAGGTCTCCGCCTTCAGCCAGACGTCACGCCCCAGCACCGGCGCGGACAGAAGGGGCGTGCGGACGATCCGCCCATTCAAACGCTCGGCGGCGTCCTCGATGGCGGAGAGGGGGAGCCAGGGCGGCAAACGGTCTTCGGTGTCGCGGCGAAAGGAAACGGCAGGCAGACGGGTGGCGTGCGCGGACGGCATCGCGGGAGTCCTCGGGCGGAGGGAACGAAGGGGGGCGGAAAAAGGAAGGCGCGAAACCCGGCCCGCGTCAGCGGACCGGGACGATAATTCGCGCGGAGCCCCGCATTCGCTCCGCCGGATGGCGCAACGCACGCGTAAAACAGCGGGTCAGGGGATGGTGATGAACCGGATTGCGGGTTCCGGAAGACCCAGGGCGCACGGACACGCCACACTCCACACCAGATTGCGAAAACGAACGCTCGCGGTCCGGCGCCCTCTGTCAGAGCGCCGGGGCGGTAATTCGCATTCGGTTCAGGTGCGGGGTCGATTGCATGGGTTCAGGCTGCCCCAGAAGGCCGGCTGCGGTCAAGCGCTTCCTAGCGCCCTTCCCGCTTGGCGAGAAAAGCCAGCCGTTCCAACAGATGCACGTCCTGCTCGTTCTTCAAAAGCGCGCCGCACAGCGGCGGGATCAGGCTGCGGGCGTCCTTGGCGCGCAGGGTCTCAGGGTCCACATCCTCGACCATCAGCAGTTTGATCCAATCGAGAAGCTCCGACGTGGAGGGCTTCTTCTTCAGGCCCGGCACCTCGCGCAGGCTGTAGAACAGCGACATCGCCTCGCGCAGCAGGTCCTGCTTCAGGCCGGGATAATGGACGTCCACGATCCGCTCCATGGTGTCGCGGTCGGGAAAGCGGATGTAGTGGAAGAAGCAGCGGCGCAGGAAGGCGTCCGGCAGTTCCTTCTCGTTGTTGGAGGTGATGATGACGAGGGGGCGCCGGGCCGCCTTGACCGTCTGCCGCGTCTCGTAGACGTGGAACTCCATGCGGTCGAGTTCGAGCAGCAGGTCGTTGGGAAACTCGATGTCGGCCTTGTCGATCTCGTCGATCAGCAGCACGGGGGGATCCGGCGCCTCGAACGCCTCCCACAGCTTGCCGCGCACGATGTAGTTGCCGATGTCGTGCACCCGCTCCTCGCCGAGCTGGCTGTCGCGCAGGCGGCTGACCGCGTCGTACTCGTAGAGGCCCTGCTGCGCCTTGGTGGTGGACTTGATGTGCCAGGCGAGCAGCGGCTTGTTCAGGGCGCGGGCGACTTCCTGGGCCAGCACGGTCTTGCCGGTGCCCGGCTCCCCCTTCACCAGCAGCGGGCGCTCAAGCGTGATGGCCGCATTGACGGCCACCATCAGGTCGTCGGTGGCGACGTAGGAGTCGGTGCCGGTGAAGCGCATGCCAGTCGGTTCCACGGTATCGTTCGTTGACCCGCGCATCCTTCCAGCACGACGGGCGTCATGCAAGACGGAACCGCCGTAGGCCGCCCGGCGTTCCTCCGCGGAAGGAGTACGCCATGGCGACCGATCCGAATTCGACCGATCCCAATTTCTGGCCCGAGTATCTGGAACAGCACCGCGACCCGACGAACCGGGCGCTGCACGTCGCCGGCACTCTGTCGGCGGCGGCCCTGCTTGGGGTGGGGCTGGCCCGCCGCGACTGGCGGGCGCTCGTGGCGGCGCCGCTGGTCGGCTACGGCGCGGCGTGGCTGGGCCATTTCCTGGTGGAGCGCAACCGCCCCAAGACGCTGGATGCGCCGCTGGCCTCGCTGGCCGCGGACGTGCGCATGGCCGGGCTGGCCATCACCGGCCAACTGGCGCGGGAATACCGGCGCTACGGCATTCCCGACCGCCCCGGCCTTGTCATCCGCCGTCACCCGCCGAGGGCACCCGCATTGGAGCCGGCGCCCTCGGACGAGAAACGCGGTTAGGAGGCGGCCTTCGCCGCCACCGCCTTCTCGATGGCCTCGACGGCGGCGGGCGCCAGCGCGGCGTCCGGACCGCCGGCCTGCGCCATGTCCGGGCGGCCGCCGCCGCCCTTCCCACCCAGAGCCTCGGCGCCCACGCGCACCAGATCGACGGCGCTGATCTTGGCCGTCAAGTCGTCGGTGACGCCGACCACGATGGATGCCTTGCCCTCGTTGGAGGCGATCAGAACGACGACGCCGGAACCGACCTGCTTCTTCAGCTCGTCGGCCATCGGCTTCAGGTCCTTGGCCGGCAGGCCCTCGACCACGCGGGCGGCGAACTTCACGCCCGCGACGTCCTTGGCCTCGTTGCCGCCCTCGGCCTTGGCGCCGCCGCCCATCGCCACCTGACGGCGGAGTTCGGCCAGTTCGCGCTCCATCTTCTTGCGCTCGTCGACCAGAGCGGCGAGGCGCGACGGAACGTCCTCCGGACGGACCTTCAGGACGGACGCGGCCTCGGTCAGCAGATGGTCGCGCTCCGACAGCCACGCCTTGGCGCCGGTGCCGGTCAGCGCCTCGATGCGGCGCACGCCAGCGGCGACGGCGCCCTCGGCGACGATGGTGAACAGGCCGATGTCGCCGGTGCGGCGGACGTGGGTGCCGCCGCACAGCTCGATCGAGTAGTCGCGGTCCAGCTCGCCGTGCGGACCGCCCATGGAGACGACGCGCACCTCGTCGCCGTACTTCTCGCCGAACAGGGCCATGGCGCCCGACGCGCGGGCCTCGTCCGGGGACATCAGGCGGGTGACGACCTCGCTGTTGCCGAGGATGCGGCGGTTCACCTCGTCCTCGACCGCGGCAATGTCCGCCGGGGTCAGGCCGGTCGGCTGGCTGATGTCGAAGCGCAGGCGCTCCTGGGCGACCAGCGAGCCCTTCTGGGTGACATGCTCGCCCAGGCGGCGGCGCAGCGCCTCGTGCAGCAGGTGGGTGGCCGAATGGTTGGCGCGGATGGCCGAGCGGCGCTCCGTGTCGACGCGCAGTTCCACCACGTCGCCGACCTTCAGCGTGCCCTTGGTGACCGTGCCGACATGGGCCCAGACGGCGCCCAGCTTCTTCTGGGTGTCGGAGACGGCGACCTCGGTGCCCTCGGCGGAGAAGATCACGCCGGCGTCGCCGACCTGACCGCCCGACTCACCGTAGAAGGGCGTCTGGTTCACGATGACCAGCACCTCGTCCCCGGCGGCGGCCTGCTCGACGCGGGCGTCGCCCTTGACGATGGCGGTCACCTTGCCCTCGGCGACCTCGGTGTCGTAGCCGAAGAACTCCGTGGCGCCCAGCTCGTCCTTCAGCTCGTACCACAGCTTCTCGGTCGTCGCCTCGCCCGAGCCGGCCCAGGACTCGCGGGCCTTGCGGCGCTGCTCGTCCATGGCGGCCTTGAAGCCGCTTTCGTCGACCGGGCGGCCTTGGGTGCGCAGCACGTCCTGGGTCAGGTCGAGCGGGAAGCCGTAGGTGTCGTACAGCTTGAAGGCGACGTCGCCGGGCAGCGGCTGCCCCTCGCCCAGGCGGCCGACCTCGTCCTCCAGCAGGCGCAGGCCGCGCTCCAGCGTCTGCTTGAAGCGGGTCTCCTCCAGCTTCAGCGTCTCGACGATCAGGGCGCGGGCGCGGTTCAGCTCCGGATAGGCGTCGCCCATCTGCTGGATCAGTGCCGGGACGAGGCGGTGCATCAGCGGCTCGCGGGCGCCGATCATGTGGGCGTGGCGCATGGCGCGGCGCATGATGCGGCGCAGCACATAGCCGCGGCCCTCGTTCGACGGCAGCACGCCGTCGGCGATCAGGAAGCAGCAGGAGCGCAGATGGTCGGCGATGACGCGGTGCGAGACGGCGTGCGCGCCGTCCGGCGCGGTCTTCGTCGCCTCGGCGGAGGCCACGATCAACGCCCGCATCAGGTCGATGTCGTAATTGTCGTGCTTGCCCTGGAGCACCGCGGCCAGACGCTCCAGCCCCATGCCGGTGTCGATGGACGGCTTCGGCAAGGCGATCAGATCGTCGGGACCGCGCTGCTCATACTGCATGAACACGAGGTTCCAGATCTCGATGAAGCGGTCGCCGTCCTGGTCGGGCGAGCCCGGAGGACCACCGGCGATGTGCGGGCCATGGTCGAAGAAGATCTCCGAGCACGGACCACAGGGGCCGGTGTCGCCCATGCGCCAGAAATTGTCGTCGGTCGGGATGCGGATGATGCGGTCGTCCGGCAGGCCGGCGACCTTGCGCCAGATGCCCGCCGCGTCCTCGTCGGAGCTGTGGACGGTGACCAGCAGCTTGTCCGCCGGCAGCCCGAACTCCTTCGTCACGAGGTTCCAGGCGAAGGCGATCGCGTCGTCCTTGAAGTAGTCGCCGAACGAGAAGTTGCCCAGCATCTCGAAGAAGGTGTGGTGCCGCGCCGTGTAGCCGACATTGTCCAGGTCGTTGTGCTTGCCGCCCGCGCGCACGCACTTCTGCGAGGTGGTGGCGCGCGAATAGGGCCGCTGCTCCGCCCCGGTGAAGACGTTCTTGAACTGCACCATGCCGGCGTTCGTGAACATCAGCGTCGGGTCGTTGCGCGGAACCAGCGGCGACGACTCCACGATCTGGTGGCCGTTCTTCGCGAAAAAGTCCAGGAACGTGCGGCGGATGTCGTTGGCGGTCTTCATAAGCTGTCCAGGCTCCGGCTACGGTCGGCTACAATCGGCGGCGCGGCCTTGTTCGCGGCCGAACCGTGCTTTTAACGTGACTTGCGGTGGCTGTCCACCGAGTGCCCGCCACTCCCCTGCGCGGCGACAGGCCGCGTGGACGGAGCGCCACACATTTGCATGATCATCGGCGCGGACGGGCGGTGGATCACCACCGCCCCGCCGCTCAGAAGGAGATGAGAGGATGCGGAAAATCCTCGAACTCCTGATCCTGCTGTTGCGGGCGCTCAAGCTGCTGCTTGAGATCCTGAACCGCTAGGACCGGGCCGGCGGACGGGTGCTGGAACACCCGTCCGCCCAGCCTGAATGTAAGGTCTTTCCAGCCGTCCGGCAAGACGGCGAAAAGCCCCTCCCCGGCGGACCGGAGAGGGGCTTTCGCACAGAGAAACCGGCTTGCCGCCCGGGATCACTCCGGCGTGGCGGCCTCGCCGTCGGCCTCCGGGGTGCCCATCATGGCGTCGGCGACGAGACCGGCGTTGCCGCGGATCTTCGCCTCGATGGCGTCGGCCGTGGCCGGGTTGTTGCGCAGGTAGTTCTTGGCGTTCTCGCGGCCCTGGCCGATGCGGGTACCGTCGTAGCTGAACCACGCGCCCGACTTCTCCACCACGCCGGCCTGGATGCCGAGGTCGAGAAGCTCACCCACCTTCGACACACCCTCGCCGTACATGATGTCGAACTCGACCACGCGGAACGGCGGGGCCATCTTGTTCTTCACCACCTTGACGCGGGTCTGGTTGCCCACCACCGTCTCGCGGTCCTTGATCGCGCCGATGCGGCGGATGTCCAGACGGACGGAGGCGTAGAACTTCAGCGCGTTGCCGCCGGTCGTCGTCTCCGGGTTGCCGAACATCACGCCGATCTTCAGGCGGATCTGGTTGATGAAGATCACCAGGCAGTTCGACTTGGCGATGGAGCCGGTCAGCTTGCGCAGCGCCTGGCTCATCAGGCGGGCGTGCAGGCCGACGTGGCTGTCGCCCATCTCGCCTTCCAGCTCGGCGCGCGGCACCAGGGCCGCCACCGAGTCGACCACCAGCACGTCGACGGCGCCGGAGCGCACCAGCGTGTCGGCGATCTCCAGCGCCTGCTCGCCGGCGTCGGGCTGGGAGATCAGCAGTTCATCCACATTCACGCCCAGCTTGCGGGCGTAGGACGGGTCCAGGGCGTGCTCCGCGTCCACGAAGGCGCAGGTGCCGCCGCCCTTCTGGGCCTGGGCGATGGCGTGCAGCGCCAGCGTCGTCTTGCCCGAGCTTTCCGGCCCGTAAATCTCGATGATGCGGCCGCGCGGCAGGCCGCCGATGCCCAGCGCGATGTCGAGGCCGAGCGAGCCGGTGGAAACGACCTCCGTCTCGACCGTGTTCTCGCGGGCGCCGAGCTTCATGATCGAGCCCTTGCCAAAGGCGCGCTCGATCTGCGCCAGAGCGGCATCCAGGGCCTTCTGCTTATCCATGGAATCCTTCTCGACCAAACGAAGCTGTGCGGACGACATGCCCGTCTCCCCTTGTTAGATCACATCCGCGGCCCCAGGGCCAACGATCTCACCAACGGTCATTCGGTGAGAGGGAATGTACCAGCTTTGTTCCTCTGCGCAAAGCTCTAAGTTCCGCGAATGTTCTCATCGTACGTTAGGAACGATCCGGCGCCATGCAACGGAATTCCATCGGCTGCGTTCAACAGGAGACATCCCTCCAACGACACCCTGAAAAGCCGCGCATGGCGTCCGTCCACTCCACGCTCGACCGCATGATCGACCGCCTCACCACCCAGCGCGTCGTGCTCGGCTGGGCCGCTGGCTGCGTCGCGGGAACGCCCGGTCTGGTGATGGAGATCGGTCTGGGGAAGGGCCGCACCTACGACCATCTGCGCAGCCTGTTCCCGCCACGCGACATCCTGGTGTTCGATATGTGGGCGCGGGTTCCCGCCTCCCTGCGTCCGGACGAGGACCGGCTGTTCCTTGGCGATTTCCGGGACACGCTGCCCGCCGCGACGGAGCCCTTCCGCGGTGCGGTGCGGCTGGCCCATGCCGACATCGGCAGCGCGCGGGAGGACGATGAGGATGGCATCCGCCACTGGATCGGCGAGTTGATCGAACCCTTCCTGGCGCCGGGTGCCCTCGTCCTGTCGGACCGCCCGATCGGCGCGGAGCGTCGCCGCTGGGAAACTCTCGACGTTCCGGGAACGGAACGCTGGTCCTATCGCGGCTGGCGCGTCGGATAGGCTCCGCCGCTCCCCACGCCGCTATTTGCCGTCCCGGATGACCTCCTTCACCTTGGAAGCCAACTGCTTCAGGGAGAAGGGCTTGGGCAGGAAATGGGCGACCTCGACCCCGTCAATCTCGCCCAGCCGGTCTTCGGCGTAGCCGGAGATGAAGATGACGCGCATGTCGGGCCGCAGCTGTCGGACATGGCGGGCCAGGGTCGGGCCGTCCATTTGCGGCATCACCACATCGGTGATCAGCAGATCGATGCGGTTGCCGTCCGTGCCGATCTGCTGCAGCGCCGCCTCGCCGTTCTTGGCCTCCAGCACCTGATAGCCCTTGTTGCGCAGCGCGCGGGCGGAGAAGACGCGCACGGCGTCCTCGTCCTCGACCAGCATGATGGTGCCGGAGCCGGTCAGGTCGCTGCCGCGCCGCTCGCGCGGCTCGCCCTGGTCGGGACGGGCCTCGCCCTTGTGGCGGGGCAGCAGGATGGTGAAGGTCGTCCCCTCTCCCTTCTCCGACTCGACCAGCACGAAGCCGCCGGTCTGGCGGACGATGCCGTAGACGGTGGACAGCCCCAGCCCGGTGCCCGACCCCACGCCCTTGGTCGTGAAGAAGGGTTCAAAAATGCGCTGGAGATTTTCCTTGGGGATGCCGCAGCCGGTGTCGATCACCTCAATGGACACATACTCGCCGGACGGAATCGTTTCGTGCTCGCGGCGCTGGGCCTGCTCGACCAGATGGTTGGAGGTGACGATGGTCAGCCGCCCGCCACCGGCCATGGCGTCGCGCGCGTTGACCACGAGGTTGATGATGACCTGCTCCAGCTGGTTCTGGTCCACCTTGACGTAGCCGATATCGCGGCCGTGGAGCATCTTCAGCTCGATGTTCTCGCCGATCAGCCGGCGCATCAGGTTGCCAAGCTCGGCCAGCACGTCGGTCACGCTCAGGATGCGCGGCTGGAGCGTCTGCTGGCGCGAGAAGGCCAGAAGCTGGCGCACGAGGTTGGCCGCGCGGTTGGCGTTCTGCTTGATCTGCATGATGTCGCTGAAGGACTGGTCGCCCGGCTTGTGGCGCAGCAGCAGCAGATCGCAGAAGCCGATCATCGCGGTCAGCAGGTTGTTGAAGTCGTGGGCGACGCCGCCGGCCAGCTGGCCGACCGCCTGCATCTTCTGCGACTGGGCGAACTGGGCCTCCAGCCCCTTGCGCTCGGTCATGTCGATGAAATGCAGGATCAGCCCCACCGCCCCCTCCGGCCCCACCCCGCCGAGCCGCCGCGCGTAGAGCTGGGCCACCAGTTCGCGCCCACCGGTCAGCCGCACCTCCAACGGGGCGGCGGGATCGGAGCCGCCCTGCACGGCGCTCAGCCGCTCGGTCACCATGGCGCGCTCCGCCGGGACGATCAGGTCGGCCATGGTCCGCCCGAGGACGTTGCCGGCCTCGCTGCCGATCAACGCCAGGAAGGCCTGGTTGCATTCGGCCAGCCGCCCGCCCTCGTCCACCAGAGCGATTCCGATGGGCGCGTCCTCGAAGAAGCGCTGGAAGCGCTGTTCGGACAGCCGCAGTGCCTCCTGCCACTCGCGTTCCGGCGTCAGGTCGCGCACGACGGAGCGGGTGTGCGAGATCCGCCCGTCCTCGCCCCTCACCACGCTCTGCGCGACATAGGCCTGGAAGCGGCGGCCCTGGAGTCCGTGCATGGCGATTTCGCCGCGCTGCTCCACCCCGCCGCCGTCCAAGAAGTCATAGGGGGCGGAGGCGGTGGGCGGATGGGCCAGCACATCGTGAAGACGGCGCCCGCCCTCGACCAGATCCTCCGGCGCGCAGCCCAGCCACTTCGCCAGGGTCGCGTTCACGAACTGGAAATGCCCGTCCTGGTCCACCGAGAAGAAGCCGACCGGCGCATGGTCCATGAAATCGACGAGCTGGGTCTGCTCGCGCCGGGTCACCTGTTCCAGCTCGCGCCGGGCGGTGATGTCCTCGACGCGCCACATCACCGCCCCGGCGTGCCCGTCGATGGGCTGGCCCTGGATGCGGCGCCATTCGGCGGCGCGCCCCTGCTGGCGGACCGCCAGCTCGATGGAGCCGGAGTAGCCGCCCTTCACCCGCTCGCACAGGCGGCGGAAGGCGTCGGCGCTGTCCGCATCGTCGGCGAACTGACGTTCGAGCGCACGCAGCGGCGGTTCCCTCTCGCTCCACCCGGTCAGCGAGCGGAAGGTGCTGTTGACGAAGACCACATGCCCCGCTCCGTCGCAGACGAGTTGACCGGACGGCAGCCCCTCCAGCGCGCTGCCCAGCAGGGAGCCGACGCGGGCCACCCGCCGCCGCGCACGGACCATGCGGATCGCCAGTGCCAAGGCCCCTGCGCCGGCGGTGGTCAGGCCGGCCCAGGCCAGCGGGTCGCGGTCCAGGACCACCCCGGTTCCCGCTGCGACCAGCCCGGCCACGAGAAGCACCGCAAGCACCCCAGTGGCGACGCCGCCACCGGGCCGTTCCCCCACCCCTGCGGCACCATCGCTGCGATGGCCGGCGGGAGCGCTGTCGGCAAAGGAAGAGGTCGTGTCGTCCACCGGAACTCCAGGTCAGCCGTTCGCCGCAAGGAAAGGTCCGGGAACGGTCCTCAGTTCCGCACCGCGCGTCCTTTCAGCTTGAAGACATAGGTAATGACTTCCGCCACCGCGCGATAGTGCTCGGACGGAACCTCCTCGTCGATATCGCATGCGGCATAGAGCGCACGGGCGAGGGGCGGATTCTCCATCACCGGCACGCCGTTCTCCTCGGCGATCTCGCGGATCTTGAAGGCGACGGCGTCGGCGCCCTTCGCCACCACCATCGGAGCACCCATGGTGGAGGAGTCGTATTTCAGCGCGACGGCGAAGTGGGTCGGGTTGGTCACCACCACGTCGGCGCTGGGCACTGCCGCCATCATGCGCTTGCGCGCCCGCTCGAAGCGCAGCTGGCGGATGCGTCCCTTCACGTGCGGATCGCCTTCGGCCTGCTTGTGCTCGTCCTTCACCTCCTGCTTGGTCATGCGCATCTTCTTGTCGAAGCTGTGGCGCTGCCAGAACAGATCGGCCCCGGCGATCAGGGTCAGGATGGCCAGGACGCCGGCCAGCAGCCGGAAGGTCAGGCCGTCCATCTCGCGGAGCAGCAGCATCATGTCGATGCCGATAAAATGGCCGATGGTGAGCATCATCGGCTGGAGCGCGATGTAGGCGACGACGCCGACCACCGCGACCTTGGCCAGGCTCTTCAGCAGATCGACGCCCTTCTGGGCGCTGAACAGGTTGGCGACGCCGGAGATCGGATTCAGCTTGCTGAATTTCGGCGCAATCAGCTCCCAGGAAACGTTGAAGCCCTTCTGCCCAATGGTGCCGATCACCCCGGCGAACAGCAGGAATAGGATGGGCAGCCACAGCGCCCACAGGATGTCCTTCATCACCCGCATCAGCACCGCGCCGACCCCGCCCTGGTCCATGGGGATCTGGTCCAGGTTCTCGAAGAAAAAGTTCAGGCGGGGCACCATGCCCTTCAGCGTTCCGGGCAGGATCGTGATCAGGATCACCAACGCCGCGGCGATCATCAGCCAATTGCCGATTTCCTGGGTCATCGCGTACTGGCCCTGCTTGTGGGCCTCGTCGAGCTTCTTTTGCGTCGGCTCTTCTGTTTTGGATGATTCATCCGCGTCTTCGGACACCGGCTCTCTCCCCGCTCAGCCCGGTCTCAGGAAATCGACGAAGGCCGCCTCGAAATGGGTCAGCCAGAACATCATCATCGCGGCCAGCGTCAGGGCGAACATGAACAGCCCCAACGCAACCTGGAGCGAGGTGAACAGGAAGAACACCTGGATCTGCGGCGCCAGCTTGTTCAGCAGCCCCAGCGCCAGCGCGAACAGCATGCCCGAGATCAGGAAGGGCGCCGCCATCTGCACGCCCAGCATGAAGGACTTGCCGACCAGTTGCCCGACCACGTTCGCCATGTCGTCGATGGGGATCGCCGCCCCCGGCGCGAAGGTGGAATAGCTGTCCACCACCGCCATGATCAGCAGATGGTGCAGGTTGGTGATGAAGATCAGCAGCAGACCCAGCCACCCCAGCAGGGCGCCGGGCAGCGATCCCTGCGACGCCATGGCCGGGTTGAACATCTGGGCGTTCGACAGGCCGGACTGAAGCGCGATGATCGTCCCGGCCACCTCCAGCGCGCCCA
Source organism: Azospirillum brasilense (assembly GCF_001315015.1). Taxonomy (NCBI): domain Bacteria; kingdom Pseudomonadati; phylum Pseudomonadota; class Alphaproteobacteria; order Rhodospirillales; family Azospirillaceae; genus Azospirillum; species Azospirillum brasilense. The sequence goes on from NZ_CP012914.1 coordinate 2,176,626, forward strand.
TCAGCAGGCGCGCGACGGTGCCCATGAAAATGCCGACGGTCACCTCCCCGGCGATCAGGACGAACAGGCGGAAGATGTTGTCGGGCATCGGCGGCATGCGGTCGCCGAGCACCGGTGCCACCAGAACGCTGACCGCGACGGAAAAGAGAAGGCGCGTGCGGGCGGAGACGAAGGCGTCGCCGATGGTCGGCATGATGCTGAAGGCGGTCCCGACGCGCGCGAAGACCAGCAACCAGACGAAAATCTGGTCGCCCAGAAACTGCTGAAGCAGGTTCATCCGCCGCCGCCGGGCAGGTTTCCGGCGTTGGGGACCGTGTTCACACCGGTGCCGATGGCGACGATGCGGTCGGCGACCTCATGCTCGAAGAAGGACCGCAGTTCGCCCAGCATGAAGGGCATCAGCAGGATCGACAGGCCGAAGACCAGAAGGACCTTCGGCACCATGGCCAGAGTCTGCTCGCTGATCTGGGTGACCGCCTGGAACACCGAGATCACCGTGCCGACCACCATCATGGCGACCAGCACAGGCGCCACCACGAACACCAGCGTGACGATGGAGGTGCGGCAGATCTCGATGACGTCGGTTTCGCTCATGATGCTTCGCTCGGGGCGCTTCTTCTCAGGAATCCGCAAGCCGTCGTCAGATCGGCATGCGCAGGATTTCCTGGTAGGCCGACAGCACCTTGTCGCGCACGGCGGTGACGGTCTGCAGCGTCACCTCGGCGTTGGTGACGGCCTGGACGACGTCGGTCAGGTCGGCCTGCCCGACGGCGGCCTTGGCGGTCATCGTCTCGCCCTGCTTCAGGTCGCCGATGACCTCCTTGGCGGTCTGCTCCAGAACATCGCCGAAGCTGACGCCGTTGCGCGGGGCCATACCCGGCCCGGTCGTGGAGGCGGCCGTGTTCGCGTAGGCCGCGGCGGCGTTGATCGGGTTGACCATGGGACGAATGTCCTTCCTTTAAAAGCGTCGCCGCGTCAGGTGCGGAGGATGTCGATGGTGCGCATCAGCATCTGGCGGGCACTGTCCACCGCCGACAGGTTGGCCTCGTAGGAACGCTGCGCCTCGCGCATGTCCATCGCCTCGACCACCGAATTGACGTTGGGCAGCAGCACGTAGCCGTCGGCGTCCGCGGAGGGGTGCGAGGGGTCGTAGCGCCGCTCGAAATCCTTCTTGTCGACGTCGATCTTGGCGACGCGGACGAGATCGACCCCCATCTGGCGGTCCAGGGCGTTCTGGAACATCACGACCTTGCGCCGGTAGGGCAGATCGCCCGGCGTTTCCGCCGTGGTGTTGGCGTTGGCCAGATTTTCCGCGATGGTCTTCAGACGGGTGCCCTGCGCCTTCATGCCGGACGCGGACACCGCCATCGACGTGTAGAGATCCATGTTCCGCCTCCTTCGCCCGAATCCCGCCGCCCCTTAGCCGCCGCTGCGGATGGAGGAGCGGATCAGGTTGACCTGCTTCTTGTAGAGGTTCGTGATCGTCTGGTAATCCATGCCGGTCTGGCCCTGCTTCAGCATCTGCTCTTCCAGGACCACGTTGTTGCCGTCCGGCGCCGTCTCGTAGGGATTGCGCTGGCGCTGCTCCTGGTTCAGCCCGCCCGTGCCGCGCGTCCCCTGGAGGTGCGAGGCGTTGGTCGCGGCGGGCTGGAGGCGCCGGCTGTCGGACAGGGCGTCGCGGAAGGTGAAGGGCTTCAGGTCCCGGCCCTTGTAATCCGGCGTGTCGGCGTTCGCGATGTTCGCCGCGATCACGTTCTGGCGTTCGGTCAGCCAGCCCATCTTGCGCGACATCAGCTTGAAGAGGCCGAGGTTTTCGAGATTCATCGCCGGGTTCCGGTCTGAGGGCCTGCCGCCCGGACGCGCGAAGGCGCGCAGCAAGGCGGGCGGGATGCATCACAGCATTCCGATCTTCCGCCGTTTCAGTTAATCAAAGATGAATCCCGCCCACGGCATCCCTCCGCCCTTCCCTGCCACGCTTGAGCTTCATGCTTCGTTAAGCATGTTCCGCCAGGATACGCCCATCGACACAGGCCATCCGGCAGGAGCCCCTTGTCCGAGCCGACTCCCAACCACCGCCCTCTCCCCAACCGGCCCGTCGCGGTCGCGCTGAAGTATGAGCTGGGCGACCAGTCCCTGCCCCGCGTGGTCGCCACCGGCAAGGGCCATGTGGCCGAACAGATCCTGGAGCTGGCCTTCGCCAACGGCGTGAAGGTGCGCGAGGATGCCGACCTCGTGCAGATCCTGTCGGCGGTGGACATCGACTCGGAAATCCCCATCGAGGCCATCGCCGCCGTGGCCGAGATCCTCGCCTACGTCTACCGCGCCAACGGCACGCTGCCGCCTTCTGCGGAACCGGCCACCGGAGAGGCTCCGTGACAGACGCCGCGACGCTCCGCCGCGACATCCAGGCGCTGACCGCCGCGCTGGAGGAGACCCGCGCCCAGATGGAGGCCGGACTGGCCGCCGACCTGACCGGGCTCGACTCCCGTGTCGCCACCCTGTGCGCCGAGGCGCAGTCCGCCCGCGGCGACGCCGAGCTGGCCGCCGCCCTGGAACGCCTGCTGCCGACCCTGGACGCCGTCGCAGCCGCGCTGACCCGCCAGAGAGAGACGCTGGCCGCGGCCGCCGAGGGGCGCCACGACCCCCACACCGCACGCCAGCGCGCCAGCGCCGCCTATGGCCGCGGCGCCTCCGCCGCGCCCGGCGATCCTCCGCCCGACCCGCCGGCCACGCCGTCCCGACAGAGCTGACCTGATCCATGGGCCTCGACCAGTACATCCAATTCGTTCTCGCTCTCGCCTTCGTCATCGCGCTGATCGTGCTGGTGGCCTGGGTGATGCGCCGCATCGGCTTCGGCGGCATGACCGCCACGTCGGGGCGCCAGCGCCGACTGGGCGTCGTCGAGGTGCTGCCGCTCGACGGCAAGCGCCGGCTGGTGCTGGTCCGCCGCGACGACCGCGAGCATCTGCTGCTGCTGAGCGCCTTCGGCGACCAGGTGGTCGATCAGACGCCGCGCGGCGGCTTCCAGGGCGCGATGGCCGAAGCCTCCGCTCAACCGCCCGCCGCCCCGCCTCGCACCGGGGACCGGTCATGAGGACCGGCACGGGCATGGCAAGACGGCTGGCGTTCGCCGGCCTGCTGGCGCTGGCGCTCGGGGTGGCCGGCGCGCTGGCCGCCGGGCCGGCGCTGGCGCAGAGCATGACCTTCGACCTGGGCGACGCCGGGGGATCGACCACCGGGCGCATCGTCCAGATGGTTGCGCTCATCACGGTGCTGTCGCTGGCGCCGTCGATCCTGATCATGATGACGGCCTTCACGCGCATCGTCATCGTTCTGTCCTTCCTGCGCTCGGCGCTGGGCATCCAGCAGGTGCCGCCGAATACGGTGCTGATGTCGCTGGCGGTCTTCCTGACCTTCTTCGTCATGGCGCCGGTGTTCGAGCGGTCCTACAACCAGGGCATCCAGCCACTGATCAACCAGGACATCGACGAGACGGAGGCGTTCCGCCGCACGGTCGCACCATTGCGCGAGTTCATGCTGAAGCACACCAGCGAGAAGGACCTGCGCCTGTTCATGGACATGGCGCGCATCGAGAACGTGACGGAGGCCGAGCAGACCCCGCTGCACGTCCTGGTTCCCGCCTTCATGATCTCGGAGATCAAGCGGGCCTTCGAAATCGGCTTCCTGCTGTTCCTGCCCTTCCTGATCATCGACATGGTGGTGTCGTCGATCCTGATGTCGATGGGCATGATGATGCTGCCGCCGACCATGGTGGCGATTCCGTTCAAGATCATCTTCTTCGTGCTGGTGGACGGCTGGTACCTGATCGCCGGATCGCTGGCCCGCAGCTTCGGCACGCTGTAGACGCATCGTCCAAAGGAAGATGGTGACGTCCGGCACAGATCGTCGCAGGTGAAACGGCCTGCGGACGGGCACATCGGCTTGCGCTAGTATTGCACCAGGGAAGAGCGTAAGAGGATCGGCCCGCGCGAGCGCACCGACCGCCGCCGTACCCGCAGCTTGTGGCTTTTTCGTCCCCCGCTCGGACTCCCAACGGACCCCCTCCACGTCCCACATGTCAGACACGACCCTGAAAGCCGCGGCACCCGACAAGGGCAGGCTGGCCGCGCTCACCCTCGGTGCGCTTGGCGTCGTTTACGGCGACATCGGCACCAGCCCGCTCTACACCCTGCGCGAATGCTTTTCGCCGGAGCATGGGCTCGCCCTCACGCCGCAGAACATCCTGGGCATCATGTCCATGGTCTTCTGGGCGCTGGTGCTCGTGGTCACGGTGAAATACGTGCTGTTCGTCATGCGCGCCGACAACAAGGGCGAGGGCGGCATCCTGGCCCTGCTGGCGCTGGCCACCAACAGCCGGCCCGATTCCACCGGACGGCTGTCCGGCCTGATGGCGATGGGCCTGTTCGGCGCCGCCCTGTTCTATGGCGACGGCATGATCACCCCGGCCATCTCCGTCCTCTCTGCGGTGGAGGGACTGGAGGTGGCGCAGCCGGCGCTGGAGCGGGTCGTCGTGCCGGTGACCGTGGGCATCCTGATCGCCCTGTTCGGGATCCAGAGCCGCGGCACCGAGAAGGTCGGCCGGCTGTTCGGTCCGATCATGGTCGCCTGGTTCGCCACGCTGGGTCTGCTCGGCCTGATCGAGCTGGTCAAGGAACCGCAGGTCCTGGCCGCGCTCGACCCGCGGCACGCCGTTCATTTCTTCGCCTCGAACGGCTGGATCGGCTTCCTGGTGCTGGGCGCCGTCGTTCTGGCCGTCACCGGGGGCGAGGCGCTCTACGCCGACATGGGCCATTTCGGCCGCCGCCCCATCAAGGTGGCGTGGCTGGCCGTGGTGCTGCCCGCGCTGCTGCTGAACTACCTCGGCCAGTGCGCCCTGCTGCTGAGCGACCCCACGGCGGTGCGCAGCCCCTTCTACCTGCTGGTGCCGGAATGGGGCCTCTACCCGATGATCCTGCTGTCGACCTGCGCGGCGGTGATCGCCAGCCAGGCGGTGATCTCCGGCGTCTTCTCGCTGACCCGGCAGGCGGTGCAGCTCGGCCTGTGCCCGCGGCTGGACATCCGCCACACCTCGCAGGAGGAAGGCGGGCAGATCTACATCCCGCGCGCCAACTGGGGCCTGCTGTTCGCGGTGATCGGGCTGGTCCTGTGGTTCGAGTCCTCCAGCCGGCTGGCGACCGCCTACGGCATCGCGGTGACCGGCGACATGGTCATCACCACCATCCTGGCGCTGGTCGTGGCACACCGCCGCTGGGGCTGGAGCCTGCCGGCCTGTCTGGCGCTGGGCGCGCTGTTCCTCAGCGTCGATCTGGCGCTGTTCCTCGCCAACGCGGTGAAGATCCCGCACGGCGGCTGGGTGCCGCTGGTCATCGCCGCGGTGACGCTGGGGCTGATGTCGACGTGGCGCCGTGGCCGCGCCGTCCTGAACCGCCGGCTGGCCGAAGATTCCCTGCCGCTGGACGGCTTCGTCAAACGGCACGCCAAGTCCTCCGACATCCAGCGGGTGAAGGGCACGGCGATCTTCCTGACCTCCAGCGCCGACACGGTGCCGATCGCCCTGCTGCACAACCTCAAGCACAATCAGGTGATGCACGAGCGCATCGTCTTCCTGACCGTGATGGTCGAGGACGTGCCCCGCGTCCCGGCCAAGGAGCGCGTCGTCCTGGAAGGGCTGGCCGACGGCTTCTACCGCCTGACGGTGCGCTACGGCTTCTCGCAGGAGCCGAACATCCCCAAGGCGCTGCGGCTGTGCAAGGCGTTCGGGCTGGAGTTCGACGTGATGACGACCTCCTTCTTCCTCGGCCGCGAGACGCTGATCCCCCGCATCAACCCGCAGATGGCCCAGTGGCGGGAGAAGCTGTTCGTCGTGATGTCGCGCACCGCGGTCAGCGCCACCGACTTCTTCAAGATCCCGCCGAACCGCGTGGTCGAGCTGGGCACCCAGGTTCAGCTCTGAGGTCCGACGCCGCGCACACCAAAAAGCCCCTCTCCATCGGAGAGGGGCTTTTTGGTTGAGGACGCCAATCCGGAAACGGGTTCAGTTGATCGCCGCGCTCTGCTTGCCGCGGTAGTTCTTCAGGAACTTCTGGAACACGTCCACCTCGGCGACGCGGGAGCGGACGGTGTTGACGTCGATCAGGCCCAGCGCCTGCTCCGGCCGGGTCAGCACGCGGAAGGCGTCGGCGTCGGGACCGTTGGTCATCGCCGAGCCGAACTCCTTGCGCAGCAGGTTCAGGTTCGTGCCGTCCCCGGCCAGCGCCAGCGCCACCGCCCGGTTCAGGACGAGCTGCGAGGTCGCCGGGTTGATCGGCTGGGTCGGCGGCGGAGGCGCGCCGATCAGCTTGTTCAGGGCGAAGGCCGCGGCCTCCCATTTCTGGGCGCGCCACGCGATGTCCACCCGCAGCGAGTTGGCCGGCTTGCTGTCGTCCTCGGAGAGCAGCAGCAGCGCCTCGTCGCCGCGGCCCAGTTCGGCCAGCGCCTTGGCCTGCATCAGGCGGCGCTCGCCAATCAGATCCGCCGGCAGGTTCGGCACGTTGGACAGCTCCAGAGCGCGCAGCGCGTCCTCCGGCTTGTTGTCGAGCAGGCGGACGGAGGCGAGCCGCGTGCCGACCCTCGCCTTGTCCTCGCCGGACAGGCGGTATTCCACCTGATGCTGCAGCAGGTCGGCGGCGCGGTTCAGCAGGTCCACCGAGATCAGCCGCTCGGCGAGCTGCCGGATCACCTCGTCACCCGCTTCCCCGACCGGGGTCAGCTCGCGGAACTGGTCGTAGAGCTGGAGCGCCTCGATGGTCGGCAGCTTCTGCGCCCCGTCCTTGTAGAGGTCGGCGAAGATGCGCGACATCTCGCGGGTGATCTCCTCCGCCCGCGGCGTATCGGCGACCAGGGCGGCGGTCTCCTTCATGGCGTTGAAGCCGTCGGCGTACTGGCCGGCGGCGATCAGCACCTCGCCCATGCGCTGGCGGATCTGCATCTCCAGCTCGTCGCCGCGCCACGTGAAGGTCAGCCCGGCCAGCCGCTCCGCCGCGGCGGGCGGCGACATGCGGCCTTCCGCCAGTTGCAGGTTCACCAGCGCCAGCCCGGCCTTGGCCCGGTAATAGCGGTCGAGGCTGTTGTAGGAGGCGGTCAGCTGCTCCAGCGCCCGCTCCGGCTCGTTGGTCTGGGCGTAGTAGAGGCCGCGGAGATACTGGACGTCGGGCCGCTCCTCGGCGTCCGTGCCGCCGCGCTCGGCGATGCGGTCGAGCAGCCGCTTGGCGAAGGGCGCATCGCCGGTCTTCAGCGCGGCCTCGGCGGCGCGGGTCGCCAACTTGGTCAGGATCGGGTCGGGGTAGGAGTTCAGGATCGGCGCCGCCGCCTTGAAGCCGGCCTGGGCCGCCGGCCAGTCGTTGCGGTCCGCCGCGATGGCGGCGCGCCACAGCGCGGCCTCGCCGTTGTTGGCGAGGTTCGGATGGGCGAAATCCTCCGCCGCGGCGTCGGTGTTTCCCGCCAGGAAGCGCGCGGCCCCGCGCAGGGCGCGGAATTCCGGCCAGCCTTCCAGGTCGGGCTGGGCCTCCTGCAGCACATCCATCATGCCGATGGCCTCCTGCCCGAAGCCGTTCGCCAGATAGAAGCGGGCGAGGTCGAGCTGGGCACGGGGGCGTTCGGAATCCGGCGCGTTGACGATGTTGAGCTGAAGATTCTGCCGCGCCTCGGTGTAATGGTCGAGGTCGCCCTTCTTCCAGGCCGGCAGGTCGAACAGGCGGCGCCCGGAGGGCACCGGCTTCGGGTCGGTGGGCGGAGTCAACGTGTTCGAGGCGCCGCCGGGCGACGGCCGCGGTGGCAGCGACGCCGTCTGCGACACGGCCGGGCGGTTTCCGGCATCGGCCATGGGCGACAGGTGCAGGCCGCCCGCCGCGGTCACCTCCACCCCCTCCTTGACCGGGCGCACGGTGATGGCGTCGGCGATGGGCCGCACGACAACGCCCTGGTAGCTGGGCAGCAGCTCAAGATCGGCGTAACGGTGCGATTCGGGAATGGCGTTGCCGGGAACCGGCAGCGGCACGACCTGGAGACGGTCGCCGACGTCGGGGTCGGACAGCGTCACCACGGTCGCCGCATCCGCGGCGCGCACCAGCAGACGGGCGCCCAGCAGGAAATCCGGCTCCGGGTCGATCTTCAGTTCGAAGGGCGGCGTGCCGGTCAGGCGGCTGGTCGGCGTGATCTTCCAGCTCGTCCCCTGCCGTTCGATCTTCGGCCAGACCAGCGGCCCGATCCGGGTGCGGAACGCACTGCCCCCGGTCGCCGGCACCGGCTCGATCGCTCCGACCGTGCTGGCACCAGCCCCGACGGCCTTGCCGGCGCCGATGGGCAGGGGCTTGTCGAACACGATGTAGAGATGGCCGGCGCGCGGGTAGACGGCGATGGATGCCGGCCCCCCGGCGTCGAACACCAGCGTCGGCCCCTGCGGCTCGGTTTTCGCCGGATCGGTTTTGGCGGCTTCGGGCTTTGCGGGCGCGGGGGCCGCCGCGACCTCCTTCGGCGGAGGAGGCGCCGCCGCCGGTCTGGCCGGAGCGGGGGGTGTAACCGCAGGCGATGGCGCTGCGGCTTCGGCCGAGGGCGGGCGCACGGTGGTCGTGGTGGCGCCGGGCGGGGCCGCACTCGCCGCGTCGCTCGTCGGCAGACCGGCGCGCGTTCCCGGATTCTGCACGTCGATCACCACGGACCGGCCCGACTTGCTGTCCTTGATCTCGGCGTCCTGCGGCACGGCGAAGGTGACGGCCAGCGCGCCGTTGGCCTGCCGGAACTGCTCCACGTTCTGGATGTTGCGCAGCCCCGTCCTGGCCACCGGCGCCAGATCGGCATTGCCGTTGCGGTCGAACAGCAGCGTGGCCGACGCGCCGTCGCGGCGCAGCGTGTAGTTTGCGCCCTCCGGCCAGGTGAAGGACAGGCGGCTCTGCTCCGGCGTGTCGGCCGCGCTGACCGTCACCCGCCCCGCGGAGCGCGCCGGAGCGGGTGCGGCCGGTGTCTCGGCCTTGGCCGTTGAAGCGGGAGCCTGGACAGGCGTCTGGCTCTGGGCCGGCGCCTCCGCGGCGGGAGTCAGGTCGAGCGCCACGGCGTTGCCGTTGCGGAAGCTCTTCAGCGTCACCGGCCGCTTCAGATCGAAGGTCACCGTCTTGCCGTCGCCGCCGATCCGCACTCCGGACAGATAGCCGGGCAAGGCCGCCACGGTGCGATCCAGCGCGGCGTTGATCGGCTCGTCAAAGCGGACGACCAGCGTGTTGCCCTCCACCGACGCGCTGTAGCCGGTCTGGCGCGGCCAGTCGAAGACCATGCGCCCGAAGGTCTTGTGGGTGGCGGCGCGCACCGGCACATCGACGGCCCAGGCAGCCGGGGTGACGGAGATCTGGGCGGCGAGCAGAGCCGTGGCGGCCACGAAGCCACTCAGCCAGCGCCGGTATGCCCTTCCCCGCCCCATCCGTTTCACTCCTCCGGCTCCGCATCGGTGGCCGCCCCGGACACCGGCGGCCCCGCCGTTTCCTCACGCACCACCACATCCACCCGCGCCCCGCCGGGCACCGGATCGATGCCGGGCGCTTCGCTCATCAGGCTGCGCGCCACGAGGTCGCGCTTGTAGCCTGTTTCGCGCAGCAGCGCCGCAACGGCAACCGCGCGCGTCAGGGCGCGTTCCCAGGCCAGCCCCGCGGACTGGTCCTCCCGCTCGGCGTGGCCAACCACCTCGATCCGGTTGCCGATCCGGCCCACCGCCGCGCCCAGCAGATACAACACCCGCCGCCCCTGGTCGGTGAAGCTGCCGCCGGTCGGATCGAACATCACATGAGCCGGCAGGCCAATCACCACGCGATCGTCCTCCCGCCGCACCTCCACCGCCGCCAGATCCTCGTTGGCCGCGGTCTGGGTACGAAGCAGGGCGCTGAGATAATCCAGATTGATCGCCGAATATGACTCCACCGTGGCGGCGTTGAAAGCGGCCTTCGGCTCGGGCGGCGTCGCGGAGGGCGTCACCGCGGTGGAGCGGGCCGACGACAGCGACTTGACCAGCCCGGTCCAGCGCTGCGCCTCCGGCTCGCTCATCGAATACATCAGGACGAAGAAGGCGAGCAGCAGCGACATCAGGTCGGTGAAGCTGATGAGCCAGATCGTCCGGTTGTGGCCGCCGCTCTTGTCCTCGGCCTTGGGCAATTTGGGGAGGCGGATCATCGGCGCCCTCCCCCCGGCACATCATCCATGGCGCGCAGGCTGAACAGCAGGCGGACGGCGCCCGGCGCGCCGCGCTCGATACCCACCGTCACCGCGTCCGCCGGCGCTCCGTCGGCGATCAGCAGCCGGGCCAACGCGCCCGCCCGCACCACCGGGCCGGGCGGCTGGCTGGGGCCGCCCGCCGGGCCGATGGACAGCAGCGCGTCCAGTTCGATCCGCTCGCCGGGACGGTTTTGCAACAGCGCGTCGGCCACCCGGTCGATCAGGCCGATGCGGTCCGGGCGCAGGTCGGCCGTGCCGGGCAGGAACAGCTCGTCGGCGGGCAGGCGCACCTCCAGAAGGCGGCCCGGGGTGACGCTGTCCACCTTCGCCACGGCGATGGCGGTGGCGAACAGGTTCCCCAGCCCGTCCAGCCGCTGCACGGCGAAGACGGTGCCGGCGCGCGAAGCCAGCGGGTCGGCCGGCTCGCGCAGGCGGGGGTCGATGTAGAAGGCCGGAAAGCTGCGCTCCAGCGAGACCAGAACCGTACGCACCCGCTGGGCGGTCTGCACGGACTGGGCGTTCAGAACAATGAAGAAGACGAGCAGCAGCAGGAACAGCGACAGCAGAAGCACGATGCTTCCGTTGTTCGGGTTCGGCCGGCTGCCCGACAGGTCCGGCTTCCTGTGGCCGGGTGCAGCCATGGGGTTAGTCGAAGCTCGCCAGCAGGCGGTCGATCTCGTCCTGGTCCATGGCGGCGCTGGTCATCTGCGGCCCGTGCAGAAGCCCGGCCTCCGGGTCGTCCGCCGGGCGGTCGGTGGCGAAGTTTGGCGACGGATCGGTGTGGATCTCCGCCGCAGCGGCCGCGGCGGCGGGGCGGGTGTGGTTCTGCCGCACCTCGTCGCCGAAGGCCGCGACGATCATGTCCACCTTCGATTCGATGTGCTTGAGCGTGCGCACGACCTTGGAAATACGCTGGCCGGTGATGTCCTGGAAGTTGCAGGCCTCGAAGATCTTGGTCACCTGCTCGGTCAGCTTCGCGGAGTTTTCCGGATCGATCTGGCCGGAGATGCCGGTGATGACGTCGCAGGCGTCGAAGATGGCGAAGGTGGCCTGCTCCGTCGCGCCGACGACCGCGTCCAGCTCATCCGTGGCGTTCGGGATGTGCTGGTCGCGGATTTCCGCGGGCTGGAGCGCCGCCAACTCCTGCTTGGCGCTCTCGATGAAGCGGGCGAGGTCGACCACCTCCTTGTAGAGGCGCAGGTCGGTGGCGGAGATGTCGCCGTCCATGCTGCCGAGGATGGAGCGGACGATGTCCGTCACCTCCTCGCGGCTCAGCGGCTGGGCCGCTTCGGCATGGGCGGCGTCGAGCTGCTGGCGCAGGAGCTTCTGATCGGCGAGCGAGGAGGAAACGGGCGGGGCCATGTGCGTTCCGATGTGAGCGTTCCGTGGTCTTGTCCGGCCTGCGTGCGATCGGGTGCGTCGGCCAGCCCGGACGCAGGCGCCCGAAGCGGGTTCGACCCAAACCTCGCGCCCTCGCACGGCCGCCGCCGACTCGGAGCCTCGTCAGCCTTTCCAACCCTAAATTCGCTCGGTTAACACGCCGTTAAGCGCCTGTAACGTCGCAACGCAAAGATTGGACGGAATCGCCCAACTGGAAGGAATGCGGAAGCGTTGTTCTGTGCCCGCACGCTTCCAACCAGAGCTCGCCATTGTCGAACTTTAAAGAGAGATGCGGCAATTTGTTTCAATCCGAGCCCACAAATGGACAAAGGGCCGCCTTGGGAGGCGGCCCTTCTTCACCGTGGCGCAGGCCAACTGTTCCGTTAGGCTAAGCCGGCGGTGAGTCCGTCAGGGATGACAGGGTCCCGGCAGTCAGCTCCCGCTGCTCCGCCCGCCGCCATGGCTGTGTTCGCCGCCCTTGCGGCCCGCTTCCGATGCGCGTTCCGGGTCGTTCTTGAAATTGCCGCCGGACGCCTGACCACCCTTGTGACCGGCTTCCGACGCACGCTCCGGATCGTTCTTGAAGTTGCCGCCGGACGCCTGCCCACCCTTGTGACCGGCTTCCGACGCACGCTCCGGATCGTTCTTGAAGTTGCCGCCGGAAACCTGGCCGCCCTTGTGGCCGGCTTCCGACGCACGCTCCGGATCATTCTTGAAGTTGCCGCCGGAGTGCTGACCGCCCGAGCTACGGCCCTGGTTCTGGTCGTTCATCTTGTCTCCTTCCTTCTTGCTGTTGGGCAAACTTGCGCTGCCCGAACACGCCGGAGCCAACATGAACCGAAGCCGACCGTCGCGGGCCGTCTACCATCCTGACAGTACGTGTACTTATATTCAGTAGGTGCGCCGGCGGCGTCGGGTATATCCAACCGCACGGTCATACCGGCCTCGCCAGAAACTCAACGAAAGGACGTATTCAGTTCTTCGGCGCCGCGGGCACGCCGCGCCGCTCGATGAGCGCGGAGGTCAGCTCCTTGGCCTTCAGCGGGTCCATCGCGGCCAGGATCGGCGCCGTCTTGGTTTCCTTCATCTTCTCCACCACCCCAAGCAGGACGGGCATGTCCAGCTCCTCGAAGATGCGGGCGGCTTCCTTGGGCTTCATCGTCTCGTAGATCTTTACGAGGCTTTCGAGCTGAGCGGTCTGCTTCTCGTCGCCCTGGCGCATCAGCTTCTGGATGTCGGTGCGGACCTTCTCCATCTCCTGCACCTTCTGGTCGATGCGCTTCTCGGCGGCGGTCAGCAGGGCCTCGCGCTGCTCCAGCTCCTTGGTGCGGCGCTCGATCTCGGCGCGGCGCTCGGCGAAATGCTGGAGAAGCTCCTCATTCTTGACCGGGCCGAGGGCGGCGTTATCCGGCGGCGTCGGATTGGGCGGCGCGCCGTTGCTCGACCCGCCCTGGGCCGGTTCGGGCGAAGGCTTGGCGCCGTTGGCGGCAAGCTGCATCGGCGGCGCCGTAACGGCGCTCTGCCCCTGGGCCAGCGTCGCCGGGAAATCCGGCAGGCGGGCGTCGCGCGTGGTGATCCGCCACAGGTCGCCAACGCGCACCCCCAGCATCAGGACGGCGACGAAGATGGTCAGCGGCAGGATGCGGAACCGCCACGCCTTCATCTTCTCGCGCATTCGCTCCGCCAGCGGGCGGCGTGGGACGGCGGGCTTGCGTTTGGTCTTCGCCTTCAGCTTGGCCTTCGGCTTCGCCCTGGCAGCGGCTTGGGCGGCGGCTTGGGCCGCGGCCTGCGCGGCGCCCGGAGCCGGCGGCTGGCCGGCCACGCTCGGGCTGGTGCGAACGCCGGTCGGGGTGGCACCGGCCGGGCGGATCACGACCTTGGGCTCCCCGCCAAGGGCGGAGGATGCGCCTTTCGTGCTGGTGGCGTCGCTCATCCGACCCCCTTGCCGGCGTTCTCGATGGCTTGCAGAAGTTCACGCTCGGCGCGGGACAGACTCTCGCCCTCGCGCAGGATGGGATCGGGCGCCGGAGCGGGGCGGCGCGCCAGGGACTCGGCCCGCGACGGATCGGCGCGCAGCGGCTCGCTGCGGAACGCGGCGGAGCGCAACGGCGGCAAGTCGTCGTGATCGTCGTGGTCGAGGTGGCCATGATCGTGAAGATCATGGTCGTCGTGCCCGTGATCGTGGAGATCGTGGTCATCGTGACCGAGATCGTCCTCGACGATCGGACGCGGGGCGACGGCCGGGCGCGACGCGACGGGCGGACGGGCGGACAGGCCGGGGCGTGCCGCCGAACGGGCTGCCGGACCGGGCTTCGGCCGCTCCCCGCCGACATTGCCCAGCCGGTTCGCCATGGCGTCGGCAGCCTCGATCATGAATTCCAGCTCGTCGCGCAGGGTCTGCGCCTTGGCGACCGTGCGCTGCAGGTCGTCGCCGGTGTCGTGGGCCGTCTTCTTCAGACCGCGCACGCCGGTTTCGGCGCGCGACATGGCCTCGTTCAGGCCGCGCACCAGCTCGGCCATCTCGCCGCGGCTCTCGCGCAGCTTAATGATCTGCCGGTTGAGGATGATCGCGTAGGCGATGGTCGCGGCGAGCAGCCCCACCATCACCAGATCGAGGACGAGCGTGAGGGTCGGGCTCATAGCCGCATGACCTCCTGCTTGGGCAGCTCCCGCTCGATCCGCACGGCGATGTGCCCGCCCTTACGGCCCATGCGGCCTTGGAACATGGAAACGTCGCCGCAACGCAGCTCGATGGTGCCGTCCGGCGTGGCGTTCAGAAGGATTCGCGTGCCAACGCGCCAGTTCAGCACGTCGTGCAGGGTCATCGTCACCTCGTCCAGCACCGCGGAGATGTCCACGTCGGTGACCAGCAGTTCCGAGGCGAGGTGGGTTTCCCAAATCGAGTCGCGGCCGAACTTCTCACCCATGAACATCTGGAGCAGAAGCTCGCGCACCGGCTCCAGAGTCGCATAGGGGATCATCAGCTCCAGGCGGCCGCCGCGATCCTCCATGTCGATGCGCAGCTTGACCAGCACCGCCGCGTTGGCCGGGCGCGCGATGGTCGCGAAGCGCGGGTTGGTCTCCAGCCGGTCGAAGCGGAAGGTGACGGGCGACAGCGGGTCGAAGGCGGCGGACAGGTCGGACAGCACCACATGGACCATGCGCTCCACGAGGTTGCGCTCGATGGTCGTGTAGGGTCGGCCTTCGATGCGCATCGCCGCCGTGCCGCGCCGTCCGCCCAGCAGCACGTCCACGATGGAGTAGATCAGCGCCGAGTCCACGACCATCAGGCCGTAGTTGTCCCACTCCTCCGCCTTGAAGACGGACAGCATGGCCGGCAGCGGGATCGAGTTCAGATAGTCGCCGAAGCGCACCGAGGAGATCTGGTCGAGGCTGACCTCGACGTTGTCGGAGGTGAAGTTGCGCAAGCTGGTGGACATCATGCGGACGAGGCGGTCGAAGACCACCTCCAGCATGGGCAGGCGTTCGTAGTTGACGAGCGCCGAATTGACCAGCGCCATGATGCCGGAATTGTCGCCGTCCCCGGCCCCGCCCTGGTCGAAGCCGAGCAGGCTGTCGATCTCGTCCTGATTGAGGACGCGGGTCGAACCGCCGCCGCCCATGTCCGCCATGTCGCCCATGTCGCCGCCGTCTTCGGCGAGGGCGGCCCATTCGGCGGCAAGGCGTTCTTCTTCGCTCAGTTCCTCGGTGTTGCTCATGGCCCGTTTCCGCCGCCCCTACTGGACCAGCATTTCCTTGAACAGAACGTCCTTGACCTTCACCGGATGGGCGGACGCGGTGATCCGCATCAGCAGTTCCTGGCGCAGGCGGTACATGCCCGCCGACCCCTTCAGGTCCTCCAGCCGCAATTCGCGCAGATAGACCTGGAAGTTGTCGATGATGCGCGGCAGCACATGCTCGATCGCCGGTATGTCCTCGCCCTTGGCGAGCTGGATCGAGATCTTGATCTTCAGGAAGGCCGGACGCTTGCCGCTGCTGTTCAGGTTCACCAGCATGTCCGGCAGGTCGTAGAAGACCGGGGCCGCGTGGGGATCGGGCTGCGCCGGCTCCGCCGGCACCTCCGCGTGCTCCTCCTTCTTGCCGAGCAGCGAGTCGAGCAGGCCGCTGAAGTAGACGCCCGCTCCGGCGCCGATCAGCAGCACCAGCGGCAGGATGACGAACAGGACCAGCTTCTTGCCGCTGAATTTCTTGCGCGGCAGGCCATCGGTCGGAACGTCGTCTTCAGCGTGCGCGGTCATGGAATCCTAAGCGCGAGCGGTGGCGGAGCGTGGCCTTACCAGCCCAGCAACCCTATCTTTCGGATAGTTAACAAAGCCTTTCAGGCATGGTCCGAGGCTGTGACAGAAGCGCAACCTCAGGCCGCGGCACGGTTCTTGATTAGGGCTTTGCCGGAAATCCCTCTCAGCCGAGGAGCGAACGCCCGAACCACGCCCGCACCACCCTGCTCCACCCCGTCTGCCGCCGCCAGTCCGCCCGCTTCCGGCGGACGAGGCCCCCATGAACCCGCGCGCCGTCAGCGCCGCGGCAACGGGACGCTTTTGCCCGGCGGCGGGCGGCAGCCCTTGCCATCCCACCGGCAGTTCTTGCCCGGCAGGCGCTTCCCCGGCGGCGGCGTCCACCGCCATTGCGGTTTCCACGGCTCTTTCCAGCGCTGGCACGCGCTGTGCATTGCTTTCCGCGCCGGTCGGGACGATCCCCCGGCCCGAATGGAAAGAGGTCGCCGATGGAAAACCCGATCTACGTGTCCCTGTCGCGCCAGCTCACCCTGCGCCGCCAGTTGGACGTGATCTCGAACAACATCGCGAACATGAACACCACGGGCTTCAAGCAGCAGCGCATGCTGTTCACGGAGTTCCTGGAGCGTCCGGGCATGCACGAGCAGGTCAGCTTCGTGCAGGACCGCGCCGTGGTGCGCGACCTCTCGGCCGGCGGGATGATGCAGACCGGCAATTCGCTGGATCTGGCGCTGACCGGGCATGGCTACTTCACGGTCGATACGGCAAGCGGCCCGCGCTACACCCGCGCGGGCAACTTCCGCCTCAACGACCAGCGCCAGATCGTGGACGGCGGCGGCCTGCCGGTCCTCGGCGACAACGGCCAGCCCCTCGCCGTCCCGAACGGCACCAAGGACATCATGGTGTCCGGCGACGGCACCGTCTCCACCGAGCTGGGCCAAGTGGGCCGGCTGAACATCGTCACCTTCCGCAACGAGCAGCTGATGACCGAGGTCGGAGCCGGCCTCTACGTCAGCGACGAGGAGCCGCAGGCGGCCCCCGCCGAGACGAAGGTGGCACAGGGAATGCTAGAGAATTCGAACGTGAAGCCGGTGGTGGAAATGACGGCGCTGATCGAGATCCAGCGCCAATACCAGTCCAACCAGAAGCTGATCGAGAGCGAGCACGAGCGCATCCGCAGCGCCGTCCAGAAGCTGGGCCGCACGGCCTGATCGACCGCGTACAAGGAGTAAGAAACCATGCGCAGCCTCGCCATCGGCGCCACCGGCATGATCGCCCAGCAGCTGAACGTCGAAACCATCTCGAACAACATCGCCAACGCGACGACGACCGGTTTCAAGAAGCAACGGGCCGAATTCCAGGACCTGCTGTACCAGAACTTCCGCCGCATCGGCTCCACCTCGTCGGACGCCGGCACCATCGTGCCGACCGGCGTGCAGGTGGGTGCGGGCGTGCGCGTCGCCGCGGTGGCCCGCGTGCTGGAGCAGGGCAACCTGACCGTCACCGACAACAAGCTGGACGTCGCCATCAACGGCTCCGGCTATTTCCAGGTGCAGCTGCCCAGCGGCGACACCGCCTACACCCGCGCCGGCAATTTCAAGCTGTCGCCGGAGGGCATCATCGTCACCGCCGACGGCTATCCGGTGCAGCCGGCGATCACCATCCCGGCGGAAGCCGTGGACGTCGCCATCAACGCCTCGGGCGAGGTGATGGTGAAGCTGGACGGCCAGGTGGCCCAGCAGAATGTCGGCCAGCTCCAGCTCGCCACCTTCGCCAACGCGGCCGGCCTGGAAGCCGTCGGCGACAACCTGTTCCTTCAGACCGGCGCGTCGGGCGAGGCGGTCGGCGGCAACCCCGGCGCTCCCGGCTTCGGCCGCGTGGTGCAGGGCGCGCTGGAGACCTCCAACGTCAACATCGTGCAGGAGATCACCACCCTGATCTCCGCCCAGCGCGCCTACGAGATGAACTCCAAGGTCATCAAGACCACCGACGAGATGATGCAGCAGGCCTCGCAGCTCCGCTGATGTCGGCACCGTCGTAAGGCCCGTTTTTGCAAGGAACTCCCGCCATGCCCCGCCCCGCCCTCCGCATCCTCGGCACCGCCCTCCTCGCCGCCGCCCTTGCCGGCGGCCCGACGGTCCTTGCCCAGACGGCCCTCGCCCAGGCGATGGACGACGGCGCAATCGGGGTGGCGGCACAGGCGGTCGTCTACAGCCCGGCCCATGTCGAGGCGGCGCTGTCCGACGCGCTGTCCCGCCAGATCACCACGGGCCGCCTGCAAATGGAGCTGGACAACCGGGCGGTGGAACTGCGCGCCCCGGCGGGCGCCGGCAGCCTGACGGTGGAGAACCTCTACTACAACCCGGTGCAGGGCCGCTTCGCCGCGGAGATGATCGTGGCCGACACCCGCCCGGTCGTGCGCCTTCCGGTGTCGGGCCGCGCCTACGGCGTGGTGCAGGTGCCGGTGCTGTCGCGGCGCATCGCGCTCGGCGATGTGATCGGCCCCGGCGACGTGGATTGGCAGGACGTGCGCGCCGACCTCGCCGGCAGCGACATCGCCGCCACCGACGCCCAGCTCATCGGCCTGACGCCGCGGCGCGGCGTTCCCATCAACCAGCCCGTGCGGCTGCGCGACCTCCAGTCGCCGCGGGTCGTGGACAAGGGCTCGCTCGTCACCATCACGCTGGCCACCGAGAACCTGACCCTGTCGGCCCAGGGCAAGGCCCTGCAGGACGGCGGCCGGGGCGACGTGATCCGCGTCATCAACACCCAATCGAACCGCATCCTCGAAGCGACCGTCGCCGGCCCCAACATCGTCGCCGTGGCAAAGCCCGGCTTCATCGCGAAGTAAGGAGAAAGCTCCCATGCCTGCCCGCAAGAACACCGCCCGCACGGCGTTCCGCTTCGCGCTGCTCGCCGCCGTCGCCGCCGGCCTCCCCGCCTGCAACGCCATGTCGCGCGTGGCGGACATCGGCTCCGCTCCGGAACTCACCAAGATCAAGGACCCCCAGGCCCAGCCCGGCTACCAGCCGGTCAGCCTGCCGATGCCCACCCCGCTGCCGACGGAGCGCAATCCGAACTCGCTGTGGCGGACCGGCGCCAAAGCCTTCTTCAAGGACCAGCGCGCGGCCAAGGTCGGTGATCTGCTGACCGTCGACATTCAGATCAACGATCAGGCCCAGATGAACAACCAGACCACCCGCACCCGCGGCAACAGTGAGAAGGCCGGCATGCCGAGCATCTTCGGCTTCGAAGGCAAGGCGCTGCAGCGTGCGCTGCCCGACGGGGTGAACGCCGGCAGCCTGGTGGATCTTTCCAGTTCGACATCCAACGACGGCAAGGGCGCCATCAACCGCAAGGAGCAGATCACCCTGAAGGTGGCCGCCCTGGTCACCCAGTCCCTGCCCAACGGCAACATGGTCATTCAGGGTCGTCAGGAGGTCCGCGTGAACTACGAGGTGCGCGACCTGATCATCACCGGCGTGATCCGGCCCGAGGACATCACCGCACAGAACACCATCAGCTACGAAAAGGTTGCCGAGGCCCGCATCTCCTACGGCGGACGCGGCCAGATCACCGACGTGCAGCAGCCCCGCTACGGCCAGCAGCTGTTCGACATCATCATGCCCTTCTAAGGACGTTTCGGGGACCACAACCGAGAAGCACCAGCGACCAAAACAGAAGAAGGGGGCACCGGCCCCCTTCGGGCCGGTCGCGGAAAGGCGCAGCCGGCCTGCACGTGTTTGGACGGGAAGTTTCTGCCGCCCGGCTGGATCTGCCGATCCCCTCCTGCCTCCTGCCGGTCACTCATTCGCCCCGTCACACGTTCCGAGCCAGAAGCGCCTCGTAACGCCGGATGGTGTCCCGCATCTCCTCCACAATTTGGCGCTGCGCCTCGCTGCACCGCCGCCAATCCTCCGCGTCGGCATCCTTTGCCTCAGCGCGGTTCACCGGATGATGCGCATGGGTCACGGGGCTTCCCATTCAACAGGCGGTAAGACCCTTCCAACGCCTTCTCGGCAGACCGCAGACGTTTGTCGGACCGGTCCAGCAGACGCTTCTTCGTATCTGCGTCTCACGGACCAGGGCCTGCAACGTCTCGATCCGCTTCAGAAGTTCCATTTCACCCCCCAACAGGCGATTCTGCCAACCCGCACCGACGGGCCGCACGGGCGGCCGACAAGGCTGCGCGGCGAATCAAGTGCCACGCCGAAGGGCGAGACGGCCATCGGACGACGTCCTTCGTTCGATAGGGGCAGTGACAGGGAGTGGCAGCCCGTTTCCCCAGCTGGCCGGAACCGGCCGGGGCCGGTAGGTTGACGGTTCCTTGCAGCGGGCTCGCGGCCGGCCCGAGCGAACCAAGCTCCGACAGAGGGGCAGGCCGCCCAATCTTCATCTCATGGTCAGGGTTTCACGGACTCCGAACGTTCCCTCCGTCCCCGGCACTCTCCTGTTGACAAGGCCATGCGGTTGAAGACCACTGGCCTCATGGCAACCATTCAACAAGCGCTGACCATCGCGCTCGACCACCACCAGGCCGGACGCCCGGCGGAGGCGGAGATTCTGTGCCGGCGCATCCTCGATGCAGACCCGGATCAGGCCACCGCCTGGCATTTGCTGGGCATCATTCACGCACAGGCCGGACTCTTCGACGAAGCCGCGGCCCTGCTCGGCGAGGCGCTGGCCCGCGCGCCGGGAGCCGACCTGCACCGGCACCGCGCCATGGCCCGTCAGGAAGCCGGCGACCTGGAGGGTGCGGTCGCCGACTACCGCGAGGCCGCGCGACTGGCCCCAGCACTGACCGACGCCGCGCTCAACGCCGGAATCCTGCTGGAGCGGCTTGGACGCCACGCGGAGGCGCGGGAGGCCTACCGGACGGCCCTGACGTCGGACGGCGCATCCGATAGCGGCGCCCCCCGCGCCGCCACCCATCTCGGCCGGTTGCTGCTGGCCGGCGGCGACGCGGCGGAAGCGGCGATCGTCCTGGAAGGCGCGGTCCGGGCCGACTCCACCGCGTTGGAATCCTGGTACCATCTGGCGGACGCCCGCGCACGGTCCGGAGACGCCCGCGGGGCCGAAGCCGCACGACGCCGCGCTCTGGCGCTGGCCCCAGCCTTCTTCGGCATCCTGGCCCGCGCGCCGGACAGCGGGGACGATCCCGCCGAAGCGGCCCGGCGGCTGGGCTGGGCGCGGGCGCTCGAACCGCAGCGCCCCGAGCCGCTGTGCAACCTCGCCGCCACCCGCCTGCGTCAAGGACGCCTTGCAGAGGCCGACGCGCTGTACACCGCCCACCTGGAGCGCGTTCCCGCCGACTCCGCGGGCTGGAGCGCGAGGGCGGTCTGCCGGATGGACGCCGGTGGCTCGGAGTCGGCCGAAGCCGACGGCCGGCGCGCTCTCGCGCTCGACCCGGCGGCGGAGGGCGCGCTGGCCACCCTGTCGATCCTGCGGAGCCGGCGGGGCGACCCGTTCGCCGCCGGCCATCTGCACCGCCGGATGCGCCGCTTGGCGAACGGCTCCGCGCCGTCCGGCGACGACGATCTGGACGCGCTGATCCGGGCGACCGCCGAGGTCATGCCCTTCCTGGCCGAAGCCTCCCATCCTGAGCGGCGGAACGCCGCGGCACGGGGTTTCAACCCGCATCTGCGTGTCCGCCATCATGACACCGAGACCCGTGACCGCATCACCACCTTCTGGTCGGGTGCGCCGCTGAACGCCGGGGCACGGCTGGCGCTGCGCTCCATGGTGGCGCAGGGGCACCCGGTGCATCTGTTCAGCTATGGCGACCCCGCCCTGCTCGGCCGGGTGCCGGATGGCGTGCGGGTGGAGGACGCCGGAACGGTGGTGCCGCACCATGTCTACGACCTGTGCGTCCGCAGCGCCGAGATCCGCTATTTCAGCGACATCTTCCGCTACGCCGCCCTGCACGCCTTCGGCGGCTGGTGGCTGGACACCGACGTCGTCCTGCTGAAGCCTTTGAGCTTCGGCACCGGCCACCTGTTCTGCTCGCAATGGCACGGCCTGGACGCCGGCCACGCCCTGGTCGGCGACGCCATCCGCGCGCCGCGGGGCTCGGTCCACATGCGCCGGCTGTTCGAGGAGTCGATGCGCATCCTGATGAACGGCAGCGACCGCCGCTTCGGCGCGGTCGGGCCGCTGCTGCTCAGCCGCTACGTGCTGACCGGACCGGGCCGGGAGCTGCTGGACCGCGTGCTACCCCCGACGGTCTTCAACGCTGTCGATTGGACGGAGCATTCCTGGCTGGCCGAACCCGGTGGGCGGGCGCTGGCCCTGTTGTCGGACGAGCGGGTCGCCGGCGTGCATTTGTGGAACGGCATGTGGGGTCCCGGCGGTCCGCCGGCGGAGGGCGCCGACGCGGAGTCGGTGCTGGGCCGGCTGGCCGCCCTGCACGATGTGGATGCCTCCCTGTCGGCCCTCGCCATCCGCTTCCATTCCGACAAGGGCCCCCGCCTGGGCACCGAGCGGTTGGGGCATCACTACACACGGGTCTATGACGCGCTGTTCGCACCGCGGCGGTTCGAAGCACTGCGCATCCTGGAGATCGGCCTGTGCCGCGGCCGGGTGGAGGGCTGGAAGCAGGACGACGTGCCCAGCCTGCGCATGTGGGAGCGCTATTTCCCAAACGCCGTCCTCGTCGGCGCGGACATCGAGGATTTCTCGGCCTTCGACGGCGGGCGGGTGACGACCCGGCGCGTCGACCAGGGCGACGCCGATGGCCTGCAGCGTCTGGCCGGGGAGGACGGACCCTTCGACATCATCATCGATGACGGCTCCCACGCCTCGCGCCACCAGCAGATGACGCTGGCCGCCCTCTTCGGCCGGTTGCGCCCCGGCGGGGTTTACGTCATCGAGGATCTGAACTGGCAGCCCGCGGACGTCGAACGTCCGGGGGATCGTCTCACGCTCGATGTCCTGCGCGGATTCATGGAAAACGGGCGGATCGACAGCCCGCACATCGCGGCGGCGGAGTGCCGCGCCCTCGAATCGGCGATGGGCCGCGTGGAGCTGTACGACAGCCTCAGCGAACTGGTCGGGGCGGAGCGCATGGCCGGTCTGGCGGTGATCCACCACCGCAACGGCAACCCCTGACGGACGAAAGCCCCCGCCGGGATCGGTGGGGGCTTGCCCGGCACAGCGAGGATCGCCGCCGCGTCAGTCGTCGCGCTGGGTGCGCTCCATGCGCTCGTGCCGCTCCTGGGCTTCCAGGCTCAGCGTCGCGATGGGGCGGGCGTCGAGGCGGCGGACGGAGATGGGCTCCCCCGTTTCCTCGCAATAGCCGTAGGACCCATCCTGCAACCGCTCCAGCGCCGCGTCGATCTTGGAGATCAGCTTGCGCTCGCGGTCACGGGTGCGGAGCTCCAGCGCCCGGTCGGTCTCGGCCGACGCGCGGTCGGCGATGTCCGGTTCCTGGATGCCGCCTTCCTGAAGGCTGCTCAGGGTCTCGCTGGATTCGGCCAGCAGCTCCGCGCGCCAGCGCAGCAGCTTCTGGCGGAAATATTCCCGCATCACGGGATTCATGAACTCCTCGTCTTCCGACGGGGTGTAGTTCTTAGGCAGAAGCGGAGACGACATCCGAGAGCATCCAACGCAAAAGGGTGATCCGGGCGGCGCGGAGTATAGGTAGGCGCATCGGCAACCGCAACCCTGCGCTTCGCCTATCGAAGCGCGAACAAGCCCTTGGAGAAGCAAAGTTTTGTGAAAGGTTCGGCGATGGCCGTACGGCCGATGCCGAAAAGCCGGTCCTATGGCCGGAAACCGCGCTCAGGGGGTGAGCTTCGCAAGCTCGACCTGGGCGCGCAGATCGATCTGGTCAAGAATGTCGGCCAACCGCGGATCGTCCACATGGACGCGGCGCGACTGCACCACCTTCACGAGGTCCATCAGCTTCTGCGCCGGAAGCGTGCCGGCGAGCAGCCCGTGCTGGATCTCCTCCAGCTTGTCGAGCATCTCCTCGGCGCGCATCTTGCCGCGCGAGGCGCGGGCCGTGGCGTCGTCCACCTCCTGCAACGCCAGCACGCTGGCGATGCCGGCCAGCGGCGCCGCGGCGTGGACGCCCTGCGCGGTGTTGGTCTCGCCGACGAGCTGCTTGGAAAAGGACGCACCGGACGAGCCTTCGGCTTTCCCCGTGCGCCGGACCGAGCTGCTGCCGCGAAGTTTTCCGGGGCCTTCGACTTTCATGTTCCGTGCAACCGGTTTCGGAAAAGCGAGATACTCTAGATGGAAGCACCTTAACATCCGGTCAAGGTTTGCCGCAATCGGGCAAAAATTGCCCCGCTTCCGTGACATAAAGCGGTCGGACGCGGTGCCAATTTCCGGCCTTTTCATCCGGCGCCGCCGCTTACCCTTGCCGATCCTGCGCTTTGCCTGCCATCCGCGGCTCTGGCACGCCGTTTGTATAGGAAGGGACAGCCGTTGAGGAGTGTCCCCGTCATGACCGCCACCGCCCTGCCCCGTGCCGCACTGCGTCATGCCGCCCTGCGCCGTGCCGTCATGCCCCGCGCTGCCGTCCTGCTGCGCGCGGTCGCGATGCTGGCCGCGCTGGCCGCGGCGCTGCTCGCGCTGTCGGCGCCGGCCTCGGCCTCCTCGGCGCGGATCAAGGACGTGGTGGACGTCGAGGGCGTGCGCGACAACATGCTGATCGGCTACGGCCTGGTGGTCGGCCTGAACGGCACGGGCGACAGCCTCAACAACTCGCCCTTCACCGAGCAGAGCCTGGTCGGCATGCTGGAGCGGATGGGCGTCAACACCCGCGGCACCAACCTGCGCACCAAGAACGTGGCGGCGGTGATGGTGACGGCGACCCTGCCGCCCTACTCCGCCCAGGGCACGCGCATCGACGCCACCGTGTCGGCGATGGGCGATTCGAAGAGCCTGCTCGGCGGCACGTTGCTGGTCACGCCACTGTTGGGCGCCGACGGCGAGGTCTACGCCGTGGCCCAGGGGCCGATCGCGGTGTCGGGCTTCTCCGCCCAGGGCCAGGGGGCCAGCGTGACCCGCGGCGTCCCCACTTCGGGCCGCATCTCTTCGGGCGCCATCGTCGAGCGCGAGATTCAGTTCTCGCTGGCCGAACTGCCGGTGTTGCGCCTGTCGCTGCGCAACCCGGACTTCACCACCGCCCAGCGCGTGGCGACCGCCATCAACATCCAGCTCCGCGGCAATCGGGCGCAGGCCACCGACCCCTCCTCGGTTCTGCTGAGCGTGCCGGAGGCCCGGCGCGGCGACATCGTCGGCCTGATCACCGAGATCGAGCAGCTCCGCGTCACCCCCGATCAGATCGCCCGCGTGGTGGTGGACGAGAAGTCCGGCGTGATCGTGATGGGCGAGAACGTCCGCATCTCCACCGTCGCCATCGCCCAAGGCAACCTGACGATCCGCGTCACCGAGACGCCGCAGGTCAGCCAGCCCGGTCCCTTCAGCCAGGGCCAGACCGCCGTGGTGCCGCGCACCGACATCCAGGTGGACGACCAGTCCAACAACCGCCTCGCCGTGATGAATTCCGGGGTGACGCTCCAGGAGTTGGTACAATCCTTGAATGCGCTTGGCGTAGGTCCCCGGGACATGATCGCCATCCTTCAGTCGATCAAGGCCGCCGGAGCCCTGCAGGCGGAGATCGAGGTGATCTGATGGATACGACGCTTTCCCTTCCCGGCCTTCCGCCCCCACGCCTGCCCGCGGCCGCCGAGCGCGCCCAGAACGGTGCGCAGCCCGGCGCCCAGGCGAGCTTCCGGACGGCGGTGCGCACCGATCTGGTCGATCCCAAAAGCGCGGAGAGCAAGGTGGACCCGGCGATCCGCGCCAAGATCCGCCAGTCCGCGAACGAGTTCGAGAGCGTCTTCGTCTCCCAGATGCTGGGCCACATGTTCGACGGGATCGAAGTGGACCAGAACTTCGGCGGCGGCCATGCCGAGGAGATGTTCCGCTCCATGCTGACCAACGAGTACGGCAAGCAGGTGTCCCGCAGCGGCGGGTTCGGCATTGCCGATCAGGTTTACCGCGAGCTTCTGCGCGCACAGGAGGGCAACCATGGATAAGGTCGACGTCCGTTTCCCGCAGCCGTCCAAGGCTCCCGCCGCCAATCTGCCCAAGAACGCGGAGGAGCGCGCCGCCGCTCTGGTCGAGCTGATGAACCGGTTGAGCGCTCATCTGGCGCGTGAGACCGAAGCCGTGATGCGGCACTGCACCAGCGCCGAACTGGCCCGGCTGGGACGCGAGAAGCAGCCGATGATGCTGGTCTACGAGGAGGTGTCGCGCCTGCTGCGCGTGGACCGCGAGGGCATGGCCGCCCTGCCCGACGAGGCCAAGGCCCAGCTGCGCGAGGCCACGCGCGGCCTGTACGAGGCGTCCGCCGCCAACGCCGACGCGCTCCGCCGCAACAGCGCGGCGCAGAAGATCCTGGTGGACACCGTGGTCGGCGCCATCAACCGCGCCCGGCAGACCACCACCCCCGCCTACGGAACCGCCCCGGTTCCGCCCCGCGCGACCTACGTCACGCCGAGCCACGGGCCGTCCACCTCCGCCACCCTGAACACCCGGCTCTGACGCCTCCGCCAGCGCCGCCATCCGCAGCAAGGGCCGTCCGACCGGGCGGCCCTTCGGCGTTGCCGGGTCCGGCAATAAGCGCCGGTCACCCGGCGGAATTTGCCGCCCGGCGGACGGAACTGCCGGGCGCGGGATCGCGGGCGGACGCGTCGGCGCCGGCCTGAAACTGGCCCATTAGTTGCTTCCGGATGGGGTGCACCTGTCCGCTTCGGGGAACCCGTTCCATGGCCATCCAAACGAACATCGCGCCCTCCGCGTTCGAAAGCCTGGTCAAGGGCCAGACCTCCTCCAGCCAGAACACGGCCCCGCGGAGTGACAAGTTCGCCTCCATGATGGACCGGCTGATCAGCGAGGCCGCAACCCGTAAACGCGATCAGGCGCAAGCGGAAGCGGCGGCCCAGGATCGGCGCAACGCCGCGGCAAGCGCGGCCGACCAGGCGGCCGCCGATCGGGCCGCTGATCGCAGCAAGGCCGCGGAGCGCAGCCCGCCGCCCCGCTCCGAACCCATCCGCGCGGAGCCCGCCAAGCCGCGCCAGTCCTCCGAAGCCACCACCCAGGCCGCAGCACAGCGCGCCGCCGAACGCAGGGACGCCCGCGCGTCCGACGCGGCCAAGGCCGGCGATGACGCACACGCGGCGCGCACCGAACGGCGCGAGGCTGCCGCCGCGAACCACGCCGCGGCGAAGGAGGCGACAAAGGATGTGAAGGCGGCCGGCGCCAAGACGGCGCGGGACGACACCGCCGCGCAGCCGGCGCTCGCCGATTCCACCGTTCAGACCGACACGGCGGAGGAGGTTCCACCGGATCAGACCGACGGCGCGATGGATGACGGCGCCACACAGGATGATGCCGGCAATCAGCCCGCGGAGGACGGGAACGGCGAGGCTGCGATCCTCGATCTGACCGTCACCGTGACCGAGACCACCGTGGAGCTGGTGACCGCCGACCAGTCCACCACCCTGACCGACATCGAGGCCGCCCTGTCTCTGGCCGTCGCCCCGCTGGCCATCGGCACGCCGGATGACGAAGAGGCGAACAAGACGACGGAAGACGGTGCGGTCGGGGAGGCAGCCCCGGTCGAAGCCGCACCACCCGACGCTCCGACTCCGGACAATGCGGACACTCCTACCGCCGCCGATGCGGCTTTGGCCGCCGCCTTGGCAACCGCCGCCGCCCCTCACCAGGATGGCAAGGCCAAGTACGCCTCCGATGAATCCATAAAGGCCGCCGCGGCGGCCAAGCCGGGCGTGGAAGCGCCTCCGACAGCGGATACCATGCCGGCGCCGGCCGTCCCGATGGGCAGTCCGCAAAGCGAGATCCCCGCACTCCACGCCGAGGCCAAGGACGCCGCCGTCGAGGGCAAGCCGGCGAAGGCCGCCGACTCGCTGTCCCCCGGTGCCCTGCCCCTCGCCGACCTGCCGAACGACGACAGCGCGCCGCTGCCGCAATCCCTGACCGATCTCGCCGCGGCCAAGGCCAAGGGCGCGACCCGGACCGGGGCGGACGGCGATGCCGGAGCCAACGCCGGCCACCGTGGCAACCCGGACCCGAACGGCAACGCCGCCCTGGCGCAACCGCCGGCGCCCCAGGCACCGGTTGCCGACCCGGCAAAGCCTGCCGGGCAAAGCGCGCTCCTGACCGCTGCGGCTGCGGCGGCCGCCACGGACGCCGCCCCGCCGACCGACGGCGCGACTCACCCCACCACCCCCACGCACCCGATCTTTGCCGGGATCGAGGGCGTGCACACGGCGAGCGGCGTGGAGGCGGGGCTGACCACCGCCCAGCTTCGCCCATCCCGCGGGTCCGCCGGACTGCCGATGGGCGTGCAGGAGCAGGTGGCCGTCCACATCAGCAAGAACATGTCGGACGGCAACGACCAGTTCACCATCAACCTGCGCCCCGCCGAACTGGGCCGCATCGACATCAAGCTGGAAATCGGCCAGGACGGGCGGGTCACCGCGTCGGTCGCCGTGGAGAAAGCCCAGACCCTCGAACTGCTGCAACGCGACAGCCGCAATCTGGAACGCGCCTTGCAGGACGCTGGACTGAAGGCGGACAGCAACAGCCTCAACTTCAGCCTGCGCGGTGAAGGCGGCCAGTCGTTCCAGGACTCGGGACGGCAGGGCGGCTCGGGCCGGCGGGGCCGCGGCTTCGGCGGCGGCGCGGGTGATGTGGAGGATGCGCAGGCCGCCTACACCCTGACGCTGGCCCCGGGCCGCGTCGACATCCAGGCCTGATTCAGACCAGCCGCAGCCATTCCAGCGAAGGACCACGACCATGGCCACCACCAACACCGACTACGGCAGCAGCTGGAACCTGAACCAGACCAAGACGAAGACCGACACCACCACCAAGACCACCAAGACCGCCGACGAGCAGAAACTCGACACCGCGGTAAAGGGGCTGGGTGACAATTTCGAGCACTTCCTGAAGCTGCTGACCACGCAGATGCAGAACCAGGACCCGCTGAAGCCCATGGACACGAACGACATGACCAAGCAGCTGGTCGATTTCGCGAACGTGGAGCAGAACATCGGGACCAACAGCCGCCTGGACAAGCTGCTGAAGCTGCAGAACGCCTCGACCAACTCGACCAACCTCGCCTATCTGGGCCGCACCGTCACCTTCGAGGGCGACAGCTTCGACTACACCCAGGGCATGACGGCGGCTCCGCTGGCCTACGAGCTGGAGAAGTCCGCCAAGTCGGTGCGCGTCGACATCCTGGACAGCAAGAACCGCGTCGTCCGGTCGATGACCGGCGAAACCACCGCCGGCACCAAGCATGTCGTGAACTGGGACTTCAAGGACGATGGCGGCAACGCCGTCCAGCCGGGCCAGTACCGTCTGAACATCGCCCCGGTGTCCGAGAAGAAGGACGACATCATCAAGGCGACGCCCTTCACCTTCGGCACAGTCAACGGCATCGGGTCCAACAAGGACGGCGAAACGGTGGTCTCCGTGGGCAGCGTCGAGGTTCCGCTGTCCAAGCTCTCCAAAGTGTATTGAAGGCCTCGCCCTCACCCTCATAGGCGTCGTCTGAACGCATGGTCAAAGGCATGGGCATGGGTCCGGATGGGCCTATGCGCCATGCCTTTTATGCTTAAAACATTAACCCTATCGTTTAGGCTTTTGTTAAGCGGAGAAGGGGTAGGTTACCACCAAATCGTGGAATACACTGCTGATGGTGGAGCGTCCGCGCATGTCATCTCGCGAGCTTGAAATGAGCGACGATGGCTCCAGTGGAGCGTCGGTCATCGGTCCAGCAGGACGGCCGATGACAGAAAATGATCTTCCCCCTCCGGACACCAAGCGCTGGGTCATGCGGCGCAAGGCGGAGGTCGTAGCCGGCGTGCGTTCGGGGCTTATAAGCCTTGAGGAAGCGTGCCGTCGCTACACCCTGTCCGTGGAAGAGTTCCTGTCCTGGCAGCGGCTGATCGACAGCCATGGCATGCGGGGCCTGCGCGCCACGCGGCTGCAGGACTATCGTGGGAACCAGCCGCCGCTGTCCGTGCGCAGTCGCATGGCCAGCACCGCCGCCGAATAAGCGATTCCCGTTCGCTGTCCGACCGGACCAGACCGCCGCAGGCCCGCCCTGCGGCGTCGTTGTTTGTGTCCCGGCGCTTTGCCGGCGGGCGGTTTCCAGACGGGCATTTTGTGCTCCGACATTATGCGTCCCGGCTGCTTTGCAATTTTTACGTGGCAGGTATCGCTTTCGTTCCCGCCCCACAAAAGTTAACGCAAAGCAACGAGGCAAACGGCCACGGGAGTTCACCGACCGATGCGCTATCTTGACGACCTGACCCCCGGCGACCGCTTCACCGGCGGCCCGGTGACCGTGACGGAGGAGGACATTGTCGCCTTCGCGCGGCAGTTCGACCCGCAGCCCTTCCACCTCGACCCCGAGGCGGCGCAGGACAGCGTCTTCGGCGGGTTGGCGGCGAGCGGCTGGCACACCGCCGGGCTGACCATGCGGATGATCGTCACGGGGGACGGCGCCCTGGCGGGCGGCTTCGTGGGGATGGGGGTGGAGGACATTCGCTGGCCCAAGCCCACCCGCCCCGGCGACACGCTGCGCATCGAGAGCGAGATCCTGGAGGTCCGCGTGTCGGGCAAGCGCCCCGACCGCGGCATCGCCCGCGTGCGCACCACCACCCTCAACCAGAACGGCGAGACCGTGCAGCAGATGACCGCGAACCTGCTCGTCCCCCGCCGGCCCGCCACCGATAAGGGCTGATGGCATAAACAGAGTTCCAAACGCACAAAGGGCCGCCCAAGGGCAGCCCTTTTGTGTGCGTCGCTGTCATGCCGTTGTCTTGGGAATGGTGGGCGCACAAGGACTCGAACCTTGGACCCGCTGATTAAGAGTCAGCTGCTCTACCAACTGAGCTATGCGCCCATTCCCATCCGGGCACCGAAACACCCGGCGGCGTGAAAGGGGTTCTGGGAGCGATCCCTTTCGGTCCGGAAAGTGATGGTGGGCGCACAAGGACTCGAACCTTGGACCCGCTGATTAAGAGTCAGCTGCTCTACCAACTGAGCTATGCGCCCATCACTTCTCGTTCACACCGGCACCGGAGCCTTCGTCTCTGCGTCAGGGGGTGCCTGACCGTATCGACTAGGGTTCCTGTCCGGCCAAGCCGTCGTCCCGGCCGGTGTGGCGCGGTTTATAACGAAGGGTCCGAGGCTTGTCGATACCAAAATGGATAGGATCGAATTTTTTTGCGGGGCTCGTTCCGGCTCCGCATTCACCCCTTAAAACTGCCCTCTTTGGCCGCCTTCTTTGACAGCCTGCCAAGCCCGGCGCTATCACCCTTGCCCAGCGGATGGAAGGAGTGGAGACGATGCAGGGCTGGACCGAGGGCTATGTGGGCGGGATCGGCTACATCCACGCCTTCTACCGGGAACTGTCACCGGCGCTGTTGTCCTTCGCGCTTACCCTGCGCGGCTGGCGGCCTCCGATGGACTCCGACGGCACCTTCGCCTGCGCGGAGATCGGCTGCGGCCACGGGGTGAGCAGCGCCGTCCTGGCCGGCTGCCATCCCGACGCCCGGTTCGAGGCAGTGGACTTCAACCCCGGCCACATCGCCGGCGCCCAGCGCCTCGCCGCCGAGGCCGGGCTGGGCAACGCCGCCTTCCGGGAGGAGAGTTTCGCCGAGTACGCCCAAGGCGGGGCCAAGGATCTGGACATCGTGACGCTGCACGGCGTCTGGTCCTGGGTCAGCGCGGAGAACCGGGCGATCCTGGTGGACCTGCTGAAGCGGCGGCTGAAGCCCGGCGGGCTGGTCTTCGTCAGCTACAATGCCCTGCCCGGCACGCTCGCCTACATGCCGCTGCGCCGCGTCCTGGTCGAGCATTGCGCCGACCGCACCGGCCCCCTGCCGGAGCGTATCGAGGAGGCCGTGGCCTTCGCCAGCCGCCTGACCGCCCTCAACGCCGGCTGGTTCGCCCAAGCCGACGCGCTGCCGGCGCGGCTGGACTCGCTGAAGCGTAAGTCCCCCAACTACATCGCCCATGAATATCTGAACCGCGACTGGACCGCCTTCTACCACGCCGACGTGGCACGGGAGCTGGCCGCGGCCAAGCTGGACTTCGCCGGCCCCGCCGTCCCGATGGAGCAGATGGACGAGCTGTCCCTGCCGCCGGACGCCCTGCCCCTGCTGGCCGAGGCACGCGACCCGGCCTACCGCGAGACCTTGCGCGACCTGCTGACCAACCGCGCCTTCCGCCGCGACCTGTTCGTGAAGGGTGCCGAGCGGCTGACCCCGGCGGAGCGGCGGGACCGGCTGCGCGCCACCCGCTTCGCCCTTCTGGTGCCGCCCGGCGATCTGCCGGAAGTCGTGCTGGCTCCGGTCGGGCGCGTGCCCCTGCCGCAGGATCTCCACGGCCCGCTGGCCGAGGCGCTGGCCGCCGGCACGCCGACTCTGGCTGAATTGTCGGCCCTACCCGCCCTCGCCCGCCATGGCGAGGAGGCCGTGCTGCGCGCGCTGATGATCCTGACCAGCCTGGCGCTGGCGGCGCCCGCCCTGCCCGAGGCCGGTCAGGCGGCCCGCACGCTCAAGGCCGACCGCTTCAACGCCGCCATCTTGGAGCGCAACCGCCGCGACGACACGCTGGACACGCTGGCGTCGCCCGTCCTCGGTTCCGGCGTTGCGGTGTCGCGGCTGGAGGCACTGTTCCTGCTGGCCCGACGCAACGGCACCGATCCCGCGGCGACCGCCTGGGAAGCGCTGTCGGAGGATGGGCTCGCCCTGTCGCGCGATGGAACCCGGCTCGACGGGGAGGAGGCGAACGTGGCGGAACTGCGCGCCCGGTTCGACCGCTTCACCCGCCTGCGCCTGCCGACGCTGCGCCGCCTTGGGGTGGCGTGACCGAAAAGCGCCGCGTCAGGTCCGGAACCAATCGAGGCAGCCGGTCGGCAGCAGCGTGTTGCTGACCAGCAGGGCGCCGTGCCGGTACAGGGCCGTCGGGTTGCCGTCCTCTCCCAGGTCGATGGCCCAGAGCTGGCCGGAGGGGTCCTGCCAGACTGTCCTCCCGTCCACCGCCGCCACGGCGGCGAAGACGTCCGGCGCCGTCGTGCCGGGCGTGAACAGCACCATGACCGTGGTCACGCCCGGCGGCGGCAGAGCGGCGACCGGTCCGGCGATCAGGACCGCCAGCGTCAGCGCAACCGGCGCGGCGCGGCCACCGCCGTCCGTTCCCCCACCGCTCCGCAACCGCCAGCCCGCCGCAACGACGGCAACGCCGAAGACGACGAACCACAACAGGTCCCAGAGGAGTGGATTGGCCGAATCCATGCGGATGCGGTGGATGCCGAGGAGCCAATGGGAGAGAACACCGTCAAGGATATGCCAGACGCCGAACCCGATCAGCGCGTTGGCGAAGAGGAGACGGTCCGCCCGCGGTTCGGCGAAGCGGCGCCGGCTCCGCCACAGCAGCCACAGGCCGACCGCCGCGACGACGTACATCGCGGCGTGGAACAGGCCGTCCGCCAGAATCTGGACGCGGATGTCCCGAACGGCGGAGGACTCGACCGCCGACAGCAGGTGATGCCACTGCAACACCTGATGCAGCAGGATTCCGTCGAAAAAGCCGCCCAGCGCAAAACCCAGCAGGTATCCCGCCCAGGGGAGCCCCGTTGCCGCCCGTGCCGGTGAAGGAAGATGAGTCGTGTCGGTGGACATGGCCCGACAACCGCCGCGGGCGCAGGCGGGTTCCGGATCTGGTTTCCTGACGGCGGGGGGCTCCTCAGCTCCCGACCAGCCCGGCCTCGTCCGCTGCGCGGTCGAACTGGAGCGCCGCAAGGCGGGCGTAGAGGCCGCCCTCGCGGACGAGGTCGGCGTGGCGCCCGGTGGCGACGACGCGTCCCTGCTCCATCACCACGATCCGGTCGGCATTCAGCACGGTCGCCAGCCGGTGGGCGATGATGATCGTGGTGCGCCGGGTCATCAGCTTGTCCAGCGCGTCCTGCACCATGCGCTCGCTCTCCGCGTCGAGCGCGCTGGTCGCCTCGTCGAGCAGCAGCACCGGCGGGTCGCGCAGGATGGCCCGCGCGATGGACAGGCGCTGGCGCTGGCCGCCGGACAGGCGCACGCCCTTCTCGCCCAGGAAGGTGTCCAGCCCTTCCGGCAAGGCCTGCAGGAATTCCAGCGCGTGGGCGGCCTCGGCGGCGGCGAGCACCTCGGCGTCGGTGGCCTCCGGACGCCCGTAGCGGATGTTCTCCCAGGCATTGGCGGAGAAGACCACGGGGTCCTGCGCCACGAGGCCGAGCCGCCGCCGCACCTCCACCGGGTCGGCGTCGCGGACGTCCACCCCGTCCAGTTTGACCGCTCCGGCCTGCGGATCGTAGAAGCGCAGCAGAAGCTGGAACACCGTGGATTTGCCGGAGCCCGACGGGCCGACCAGGGCCACCGTTTCCCCCGGCTCGATCTCCAGGGAGAATTCCTTCAATGCCGCCCAGTCCGGGCGCGACGGGTAATGGAAGCGCACATCGCGGAACGACAGTGCCCCCTGCGCCGGTTCCGGCAGGGCGCGCGGATTGGCCGGGGCGCGGATTTCCGGTTCGGTGTCCAGCAGGTCGAACAGCCGCTCCGTGGCGCCGGCGGCGCGCTGAAGGTCGCCGGCCACCTCGCTGATCGCCCCGACCGAACCGGCGACGACCACCGAATAGATGACGAAGGCCGAGAGCTGCCCCACCGTCAGCCGACCGGCCAGCACGTCATGCCCGCCGATCCACAGGATGAGGCCGACGGAGCCGAACACCAGCACGATGACGATCATCGTCATGATGGCGCGCACCGTCACCCGCCGCCGGGCGGTGGCGAAGGCGTCCTCGACCCGCCCGCCGAACAGGCTGCGGTCGATGGTCTCGTGCGTGTAGGCCTGCATCGTGCGGATGGCGCCCAGCGTCTCCTCGACGAAGGAGCCGAGGTCGGCGATCTTGTCCTGGCTGGCCCGCGACAGGGCGCGCACCCGCCGCCCCAGGATGATGATCGGCAGGATGACCACCGGCACGCCCAGGAACACCAACCCCGCCAGCTTCGGCGAGGTCACCAGCAGCATCGCCGTGCCGCCCACGAACATCAGCGTGTTGCGCAGCGCGATGGAGACGGAGGAACCGACCACGACTTGAAGCACCTCGGTGTCGGTGGTCAGGCGCGTCAGGATCTCGCCGGTCTTGGTGGTTTCGAAGAAGCCGGGGGAGAGCTTCACCACATGGTTGTAGACGGCGCGGCGGATGTCGGCCACCACCCGCTCGCCGATCCAGCTAACCAGATAGAAGCGGCCGAAGGTCGAGGCTGCCATCAACACGATGACCACCAGCAAAACCAGCAACGCCCGGTCGAGCAGCGCCGAATCGCCCGCAACGAACCCCTGGTCCACCAGGACGCGCATCCCCTGCCCCAGCCCCAGCACGGTCCCGGCGGCCACGGTCAGGGCCAGCATGGCACCCAGGATTTGCAGCCGATACGGCCACAAAAAAGGAAACAGCCGGCGCAGCGGCGACAGGTTGCGGCGGCGCGACGCGGAGGAAGGCGCCCCTTCGGACACCGGATCGGATTTCGACGAATGACGGGACACCGGGGCTCCCCAGCGGCAGGACGGGCGGCAGGACGATGTGCAGGCGGTGCACGGGGGCAAACACGGCATATAGCAAGGGGTGGGCCTATGAACAAGGTATGGTGTGGCCACCCGATTGAACCATAGTCACGAAGACGTGGAGATCCTGCCGCGGCCGCCGCGTTGCGAAAGCGCTCGAATCCTCTGTGCTCCGGTGTCTCCGTGGTGAAGGATGGGGGGGGCACAGCGAAGCGGCGGTGGTTCGGAACCACCCGCCTTTCCGGCGCAGGAACGCGGTTGCATCATGCCGCATGCTTTGCTATAGACCGCGCTCGCTTTGCAGGAACCCCGGCCATGAAGACTGATATCCATCCCGACTACCACGAGATCAACGTGGTGATGACCGACGGCAGCACGTTCAAGACCCGCTCCACGATGGGCAAGCCGGGCGATACGCTGCGCCTCGACATCGACCCGAAGTCGCACCCGGCTTGGACCGGCGTGCAGAAGCTGCTGGACACGGGCGGCCAGATCGCCAAGTTCAACAAGCGCTTCGCGAGCTTCGGCCTGAAGAAGTAATCTTCTTCGTCCGCAAAACGAAAAGGGGCGTCCGGTCCGCCGGGCGCCCTTTTCGCGTTTGCGGCTTTTGAAAACGCCGGCCGTCAGCCGGCCAGAGCCACCGCGTCGCGGGCGCGCTCGTCCAGCCGGGCGACGCGCATGTAGAGCCGGTGGCTGCGCTCCAGAAGGCTGCGCAGGCCTTCCGGAAGCTGCTCGTTGTCGGGGCCGGAGGGATCCGTGCAGATGTCCCCGCCCGACAGGGCAAAATCGTCGCTCGCCGCCTGCTCACGGGTCATTTCCCCGGCATGAACGGCCTTCTGCGCCAGCAGCCAAGCCATGACCTGGGTCAGCCGGCTGGTCACCCGCATCGATTCGTACGAGATCTGAAGCCGGACATGGGGCGGCAGCGCCCGATGGCTGGCGGCGTCATGATAGGCGATGTAATTGCGCGCCTCGATCAGCAGCGCCATCGTCTCATCATAAGTCCCGTTGAAGAAGGTCGGTGCTTCCATCACGGCCGTACCCCTCCCGCGGCCGGATGGCCCGATTCCGAGCCTCGCCGCAACTGATTAACAATCGGTTTGTGAATGTGGACCCCCGCCTTCCGCCCTGTGGCCGGGGACGGCACGGTCCGGTGAATTTCGAAAAGCGCGCTCTTGAACGGAAAGGACGCTCGCTTATCTGTCGCGGTATCGGCGGACGCCCAGTTGGGGTTCGCCGGATCCGCAAGCCGAGGGACCGACGATGATCGTGGTCCCCGATCGCTGTATCGCTCTTTTGGAGGATATGTCATGCGCTCCTACGACCTTTCGCCCCTGTTCCGTTCGACCGTCGGGTTCGACCGCCTCTCGCGTCTCCTGGAGAACGCGATGACCGGCGACGAGGCCGCCGCGTCCTACCCGCCCTACAACATCGAGAAGACGGGCGACGATGCTTACCGGATCACCATGGCCGTCGCCGGCTTTGGCCCGGAGGATCTGGAGATCACCGCTCAGCAGAACTCTTTGGTGGTCACAGGGAAAGCTAAGAAGGAACAGGAGACCGGCCAATTCCTCTACCGGGGTATTGCCGGCCGCGCTTTCGAGCGCCGCTTTCAGCTTGCCGACTTCATCAAGGTGGGCAACGCCAATCTGCTGAACGGGCTGCTCCATATCGATCTGGTGCGCGAGGTGCCTGAAACGATGAAGCCGCGGACCATTCAGATCGGCACCACCGGTACGGCGAAACCCGCGCTGACCCAGCAGGCTGCGTAACCGCAAGGCACCACGCACCAGCGCATCACGCGTCGACAAGGCGCCCCGGCAAACCGGGGCGCCGTTTTTGCGTTCGCGGCGAATCGTCGCCGCTCCCGTCATGCGTCGGCCAGCCTCCTGCTCGGCGGCAAGGCCACGGTCACCGTGGTCCCTTGCCCCGGTACGCTGTCGATGCGCAGCGTGCCGCCATGCGCCTCGACCAGCCGCTTCGAGATGGACAGACCAAGGCCCATTCCCTCGTAGCGCCGCGCCATCGACTGATCGACCTGGGCGAAGGGCGTCATCGCCGTCGGCAGATCCTCCGCCGCGATGCCGATGCCGGTGTCCGTCACCGACAGTTCCACCCCGCCATCACTCCTGCGGCGCGCACGGACGACGGCGGTTTCACCGGGATTGGAGAATTTCACGGCGTTCGACAGCAGGTTCACCAGCACCTGCCGCAGGCGAAGCGCGTCGCCGAACAGCATCGGCAACCCATCCTCAAGGTCGATACGGATCGGCACGCCGCGCTTGCCCGCCTGGATGGCGACGAGGTTCAGCGCCTCCCCAACCAAGTCGGACGGATCGACGATGCATTCATTCAGCCGCAGCCCACCCGCCTCGATGGTCGTGATGTCCAGGATGTCGTCAATGATCGCCAGCAGATGCTCGCCCGACTGGCGGATCGACCCGGCGTAATCGATGTAGCGGTCGACCTCCCCCACGCCGAGCAGCCGCATCTCGATCACCTGGGCGAAGCCGATGACCGCGTTCAGCGGGGTCCGCAGTTCGTGGCTCATGACCTGGAGAAAGGTCGACTTGGCGCGGTCCGCCGACTCGGCGGCTTCCTTCGCCGCGATCAGGTCGCCTTCGCTCCGTTTGCGCGCGGTGATGTCGCGGATGATGCCGGTGAAAACGCGGCGCCCTCCCGTCTCGACCGCGCTCACCGACAGTTCGATGGGAAAGCGGTCGCCGCCACGCACCGCCACGGCCTCCCGCACGGCCCCGGCACCGTGGGCCTCGCCGCCCGGCTGGTAGACGGCCAACCCACCATCCTGCAGCAGCGCGCCGATGTCCGGGATCAGCCGGTCGATCCGGCTCCACAGCATATCGGCGGCCGGAATGCCGAACATTGCCTCCGCCGCCGGGTTGAAGCTGTGGACGATGCCCTCCCCGTCCATGGTGACGATGGCGTCGGCGGCGGCGTCGACGATGGCGTTGGTCCGGGCCTCCGCCATCAGCAGAGCATCGGCGGTCCGCACATACTCGGTCATGTCGGTCAACGTGCCGACCCAGCCCTGCACCCGCCCGTCCGCATCGGTCAGCGGTGAGCCCTGACACAGGGCGAAGGTGATCGTGCCATCGGTCGCGCAGAACCGCAGATTCAGCAGAACCGGCAGCCCCGCTGCCACGGCCTGCGCCCAATCCGCCTCCAACCGTGTGCGGTCTTCCGGATGCAGAGACGCCCGCCAGGCATGGCCGGACAGGGCATCGGAAGACAACCCGGCAATGGCGGCAAAACGTGGGTTGGCGAAGACAATGCCGCCGTCCCGATCCGTCTGGAAAATGCCGACTGGAGCGGAGCGGGCCAGCGTCTGGTAGAGCGCTTCACTCGCCCGCAGCCGCTGTTCGGTCTCCACCCGGTCGGTCACGTCACGGGCGTGGATAACGATTCCCCGGATTTTGGGATCGTCCGGCCGGTTGAACGCCGTCGTCTCCATATGGCGCCACCCGCCTGCGGCGTGGCGCACCCGGCAAAGGAACGGGCCGCCATTCTCGACGGATGTCCCATGGCCGCAGCCGGCAAGACGTCGGACAGCCTCATCCCGGTCGTCCGGATGCACGCGTTCCAGCACGGGTGTCCCCAGCAGGGCTTCCGGCGGGATGCCCAGCACGCCAAGGCACGCGCTTCCCACATCAATGAACCGACCGTCCGACGACAGCACGGCGACGATGTCGCCGGCGCCGGCCATCAGGGCATGAACATACCGCTCAAGACTCCGCACAGAACACCATTCCGCATCGCCACTCCAGTGCAGAACAGTAAGACGCCAATCCGTTAACGATTCATGACGTCCTTGTAATCAACGAAGAAACAGCAGGCTTAGCGCGTGGAGAATTGCGTCGAAAAGGCATCTGTGGTTGCGTCCGGTGCTTCCGTCATAACCATATGGCCTATGCCGGACAGCTGGATGACTTTCGAATGCCTAACCTGAGCGGCGAGAGCCTTGCCGGATTTCGCAGGGGTCATACGGTCGACTCCACCCAGCAGGAACAATGCCGGGCAAGACACTGCCGCCGCCGCTGCGCCGCCGCGGACATAGGCATTGCAGGCGCCCAGATCGACGCCCAGCACGCCGGGGCGGGCGCGCTGCATCAATCGCCGCCCGCCGGGGAGCAGCGACAGTCCGGGGGCCGCCGCGCCGCCGACATGCCCCCGCGGCCCATGCCCCCAACCGATGACCAGCTCGATGGCGGACGGGTCGTTCAGCGCCGCGGCGGCGAGCAGGTCGGGATGGACCGGCATCGTCTCCGCCACTCCCAGCAGGGCCAGCGATTCGATGCGGTCACCATGCCGCGCCGCGGTTTCCAGGGCCACCAGGGCGCCCATGGAGTGGCCGGCGAGCGCCGCCTTCGCCACGCCCACCGCGTCCAGCAACGCCGCGACCCAGCCCGCCAATTCCTCGATGGACGGCAGCGGCGCCCCGCCGGAGCGGCCATGGCCCGGCAGGTCCACCGCCAGGACCGACCGCCCGTGATGGGCGAGGTAGCGGCTTTGCAGGCTCCACACCGTGTGGTCCATGCCCGCGCCGTGGATCAGCACCAGCGCCGGCCGGGCCGGATCGAACGGCCGCCCGCCGGTGTGGGCGTAGACGGTCTGGCCGTTGACAGTCAGGTCCATGGCAATCTCCTCACGCCTTCGTCGCGGCGCGCAGCGCCTGGCGCAGATCGTCGATCAGGTCGTCGCAATCCTCCAGCCCGATGGACAGGCGGATCATGTCCTCCCCCACCCCGGCGGCGACAAGCGCCTCGGCGTCGAGCTGGGCGTGGGTGGTGCTGGCGGGATGGATGACCAGTGACTTGGCGTCGCCGACGTTGGCGAGGTGGGAGAACAGCGCCAGCTTCTCGATGAAGCGCCGTCCGGCCTCCCGCCCGCCCTTGATCCCGAAGGAGATGATGGAGCCGGCGCCTTGCGGCAGGAGCTGGGCGCGCAGCCGGTGGTCGGGATGGTCAGGCAGTTCGGGATGGGTGACCCAGGCGACGCTGCCGTTCTCCGCGTAGGCCTCCGACTCGAGGAAGCCCAGCACCTTGCGGGTGTTGTGGATGTGGCCCTTCATGCGCAGCGGCAGGGTTTCCACGCCCTGGAGGATCTGGAAGGCGTTCATCGGGCTCATGCAGGCGCCGAAGTCGCGCAGCCCCTCTGCGCGGGCGCGCATGATGAAGGCCGCCGGCCCGTACTCCTCCGCGAAGTCGATGCCGTGATAGCCGGCGTAGGGTTCGGTCAGGGTCGGGAACTTGCCGGACGCCTCCCAGTCGAAGGTGCCGCCGTCGATCACCACCCCGCCGATGGCGACACCGTGTCCGGCCAGCCATTTGGTGCAGGAATGCATGACCAGATCGGCGCCGAAACTCAGCGGCTTGCACAGATAGGGCGTGACGAAGGTCGCATCGACCATCAGCGGCAGACCCGCCTCATGCGCAATCGCCGACAGGCGGAGGATATCGAGCACCTCCAGCCCCGGATTGCCCAGCACCTCGCCGAACAGCAGCCGCGTCTCCGGCCGGATGGCCGCACGGAAGCCGTCGAGGTCGCGCGGATTCACGAAGGTCGTGGTGATGCCGAATCGCGGCAGCGTGTAGGCCAGCAGGTTGCGGCTGCCGCCGTAGATCGACGAGGAGGCGACGATGTGCCCGCCGGCGTCCATCAGCGTCATGATGGCGAGCGTCAGGGCCGCCTGACCGCTGGCCGTGCAGACCGCGCCGACGCCGCCGTCCAGGGCCGCCAGCCGCTCCTCCAGCACCGCCACCGTGGGGTTGGAGATGCGGGAATAGATGTGCCCCGGCCGTTCCAGGTTGAACAGCGAGGCGGCGTGGTCGGTGTCTTCGAAGACGTAGGACGTGGATTGGTAGATCGGCACCGCCCGCGCCCCGGTGGCCGGGTCGGGCCGCTGGCCGGCGTGCAGGCTCAGCGTATCGAACTTGAGGAACTTGGCGTCGGCCATTCCCTTCCCCCTGAAAAAGGTAAGGGCCGCCCGTGGTGCGAGCGGCCCTCACTGCTTCGTTTTTATTGCCTGCCCTGCTCAACTCGGTGAGCTGATTTGCGGGGAGGGTATGGCTGGATGACGCAAAGGTCAAGTAGTGGGTTTCCGAAAGTTGCCTCCGATTTCGAAGCAATTCATTCCACCCCGACCATGGTCTCCTCGGCCAGCCAATCGACCACCTGGGCCAGAGCCTCCCAGCCGGTGGCGCCCTGCTCCAGCGCCTCGCGGTAGATGGCCACCTGACGGTGGGCGCTGGTGCCGCGGCGGATGATGTCGCGGGCGTTGGCGACCTCCGCCACGCAATCGAATCGCTCGGCGTCCTCGCGGGTCAGCTCAATCAGCTCCTCCATCAGGTCGGCGTAGGGAACGATGGTGCCGCGCCCGAAATCGACCAGCCCCTCGTCGAGGCCGTAGCGCTGGGCGCGCCAGCGGTTCTCGCCGATCAGCAGGTTCTTGTAGGGCCGCCACGTCACGTTCGTCAGCCGCAACCGCCACAGCATCCGCAGCAGGCAACGGAACAGCGCCGCCACCGTCACGGCGTCGTCGAGCCGGGTGCAGACGTCGGTGATCCGCATCTCCAAGGTCGGGAAGCGCTGGGACGGACGGATGTCCCACCACAGCTTGCTCGCGTCTTCGATGATGCCGGCGTTGACCAGGACGTTCACCTGCTGCTGATACTCGCCGAAGCTCTGGAAGCTGTCGGGCATGCCGGTGCGCGGCAGCTCGTTCCACACCGCCAGCCGGTAGGATTTGCGCTGCATGTCCTGCCCCCGCCAGAAGGGCGAGGAGGTGGACAGCGCCAGCAGATGCGGCAGGAAGTAGCGGACCTGATTCATCAGGTCGATGCGCAGGTCGTCGTCCTCGATCCCGACATGGACGTGCATGCCACAGATCATCAGCCGCCGCGCCGGAGCGCCCAGGTCGCGGGCCAGCATGTTGTAGCGGTCGCGGTTGGTGTGCTTCTGCGGCTCCCAGGCGGCGAAGGGATGGGTGGAGGCAGCAATGGGCGCCAGATTATGGGCGCGCGCCACCCCGGCCACCGTGGCGCGCAGCCGCGCCAACTCCGCCCGCGCCTCCGCAAGGGTGGCGCAGACCGGCGTGCCGACCTCGATCTGGCAGCGCAGGAATTCCGGATGGATCTGGCCCGGCGCCTGCTCCTGGCAGGCCTCCAGCATCTCGTCCGGCGGGTTGCGCGCGATGTCCCGCGAACTGCGGTCGACCAGCAGATACTCTTCCTCAAGCCCCAGCGTGAAGGCCGGCTCCATGAACGCTCACTCCCGCGGGAACAGTTTGATCTGGTAGAGATCGGGGTCGGCCAGGATCGGCTCAAGCGCGTCGCCCAGCACCGTCGCCCACAGCGCCGCCCCCTCCGGCGTGGCGATCAGGTCCTGGCGCACCTCGACCAGGACGTTGGGCAGCCCGGCGGGGGTCGCGTGGCTTTCCACCGTGCCGCCCAGGGTGGTCCGCCCCGAGTAGGGCTCATTGTCGCCGACGCACCAGCGCCCGTCAGCGCGCAGCCGCGCGATCATCGGGATCGGGATGCGCGGGTCGTGGTCCCACAGGATGCCGACGTGCCACGGCCGGGCGACGCCGCGCATGGCGGGCGTGAAGCTGTGGATCGACAGCAGCACCGGCACCTGCCCGCGCTCCCGCCGCCGGGCGACCTCGGCGGCGACGGCCTCGTGATAGGGCCGGAAGATGGCGTCGACGCGACGCTCCTCCTCCGCCCGGTCCAAGGCGCGGTTGCCGGGGATGACCACATCGTCGCTGACCACCGGGATCGCCGTGGGATCGTCCAGCGCGCGGTTCGGATCAATGACCAGCCGCGAGTAGCCGGACAGCACCGCCGCCGCGCCGAACCGCTCCGACAGCCGCCGCGTCACCTCCGCCGCACCGATGTCGTAAGCGATGTGCCGGCACAGATTCGCCTCGTCCAGCCCCAGCGTCCCCAGAGCCTTCGGAATGGCCCGCGAGGCGTGATCGCACAGCAGCAGGACCGGGCTGTCCGACTCCGGGCGCAGCACGGTCACCGGCGGCGGATCGTCGGGACCCAGCAACGGTACGGCCGGCGCGGCGCGAGGCGGCGACGGCAGGGTCACCGGTCGGGGGTGTTCGGCGGGCTTGCAGGGGGATCGCTGCGTCATGATGGCACAGTATTGCAGGGTCTCGGTCGCAGCGGAAGTTTCCGCCGGCTGGTCCCCAAGGCAACGGTCCGGACGCGAGGATGATCCCACCGGCGGGACGATGTCCCACAATCCAAGACTTCCGCAGACGAGCCATGCGGCGGGGGGACGTGGCGTCCGCAGGTTGCGTCCGTTATAACGGACGCCATGCCGGACGCCAGCACCCTCGCCCCCGTCGCGCGCGCCGACTCCGCGCAACGGATCGCGCTGATTGCCCTTCTGATCGGGGCGCTGGGAATCGCCTTCGCACCGATCTTCGTGCGCCTCTCCGAATTGGGACCGAGCGCCACCGCCTTCTGGCGGCTTGCCTTCGCGATCCCGGCCCTGTGGGTCTGGATGGCTGTGGAACCGAAGGGAGGCGCGCGGTCGCGCAAGCCCTCGTCGCTGTCCGATTACGCCCGGCTGACCGCGGCGGGCCTGTTCTTCGCCGGGGATCTCGCCATCTGGCACTGGTCGATTCGCTACACCTCCGTCGCCAACTCCACGCTGCTCGC
Source organism: Azospirillum brasilense (assembly GCF_001315015.1). Lineage (NCBI taxonomy): Bacteria > Pseudomonadati > Pseudomonadota > Alphaproteobacteria > Rhodospirillales > Azospirillaceae > Azospirillum > Azospirillum brasilense. Next base: position 2,220,859 of record NZ_CP012914.1, read on the forward strand.
GAACTTCGCGCCGATTTTCGTGACGTTGGTGTCCTGGCTGGTGTTCAAGGAGCGGTTCAGCCGGACCTTCCTGATGGGCCTCGGGCTGGCGCTGTGCGGGGCCGTCGTGCTGATGGGGCAGAGTCTGAAGCTGAGCCCGGACCACCTGTTCGGCGACGCCCTCGGGCTGCTGACCGCGGTCTTCTACGGCGGCTACATCCTGGCGGTGGGCCGGCTGCGGGCGGAGTTCTCCACGGCCACCATCATGACCTGGAGCGGAGTCGTCACCGGCCTCGCCCTGCTGCCCATTGCCCTGCTGTCGGGGGAGAGCCTGATCGCCGGATCGCTTGGTGGATGGGCTGTGCTGCTGGGGCTCGCCCTGGTCAGCCACGCCGGTGGCCAGAGCCTGATCGCCTATGCGCTGGCTCATCTGCCCGCAGCCTTCTCCTCCGTCAGCCTGCTGCTCCAGCCGGCAGCCGCGGCGGTGCTGGCTTGGGCGCTGCTCGCCGAACCGCTCGGGATTCTCCAGGCGGTGGGCGGCGCCGTGGTTTTGGCAGGCATTCTGATGGCCCGCCGTGGGAGCCGATGAAACGCCGCCGGTGATGCGACCCATACGCCGCCGTCTGGATGCGAGTTGACGTGATTTGCCCGACTCGGGTACGACCTATGACCGATTGCTGATGAAAGGGCATGACACCGTGTCCGACACCGAAGAACCCCACCACGTACCGGCCTCCTCCCAGCGCATTTCCGAATGGGTGGCGGAGCGGATTCTCGAACGGATCGCCCGTGGCGAACTCGTTCCGGGAGAGCGCCTGCCCGGCGAGCGCCAGCTCGCGGAGCAGCTCCACGTCAGCCGGGTCTCGGTGCGCGCGGCCCTGCAGAAGCTGAAGACGCAGGGCTTCCTGACCGCCGTCCAGGGCGGCGGGACACGCGTGGTATCCTCTGCAGGCGCCATGGACGGCGCTCTGACCGAGATGGTCCGCGTGAAGCACGCCAACCTCTGCGACCTCGTGGAGATCCGGCAGGCCCTGGAAAGCTGGGCGGCCCGGCGCGCCACCGAGCGCGCGACCCAAGAGCAGATCGACCACATCGGGCGGGTCCTCGCCGCGATGGGCGAGACGGGTCGCGACGGCAAGCAGGCCGCCGACGACATGGACTTCCATCTCGCCGTCGCACAAGCGGCGGGAAGCCCGGTCTATCTGCACCTGCTGGCGACCATCCGCGACATCCTCGGCCAGATGATGGAGTATCACCACACCGAGCCCTTCGCGCTGGGCCGCGAGGCGCTGATGATCGACCATCACCGCGCCATCTACGACGCCATCCGGCGCCGCGACGCCGATGCCGCCGCCGTTGCGGCCACCGATCACCTCGGCTGGGTGCTCGACCGCTACAACGATCTGAGCCGGAAGGCGGAAGACCTCTCACGCCCCGACACCGACGCCGCTTCGTAAAGAGAGGCGGCGTCTTTGGGGAGCATCACCCTCCCCGCCTCGTCGTCACGACATAGAAAAAGCCGCAAGGGTCCGAAGATCCTCGCGGCTTTTCCTTTCAGCCGATCAGGACAATCCTGGTCAGGCGGCCCGCTCAGGACGCCAGGATGCCCTCGATCTGCTTCGTCACGTCGTCGATCTCGGCCATGCCGTCCACCGTCTTCAGAACCCCACGGCTCTGATAATACGGCAGAATCGGCGCGGTCTGCTCGTGATACTGGGCGAGACGGGTCTTCACCGTGTCCGCGTTGTCATCGGCCCGGCGCTTGAACTCCGTGCTGCCGCAGACATCGCAGACGCCCTCGACCTTCGGCTTTTCGAAGACGTCGTGATAGCCCTTGCCGCACTTGGCGCAGGTGTAACGGCCGGTGATGCGCTCCACCAGGACGTCGTCCACGACCTTCATCTCGATCACGTGGTCGAGCTTCAGGCCCTTGTCCGACAGCATGGTGTCCAGCGCCTCGGCCTGGGCGACCGTGCGCGGAAAACCATCGAGGATGAAGCCGTTGGCCACATCCGGCTTGGAAATGCGCTCAGCGATGATTTTGACCATCAGCTCGTCCGGCATCAATTTGCCGGCGGACATGATGTCCTTCGCCTGCTGCCCAAGCGGACCACCCTCGGCGACCATCGCGCGGAGCATATCGCCCGTAGAAAGCTGGACGAGCCCGCGCGTGTCTTCGAGACGCCGCGCCTGGGTCCCCTTCCCGGCGCCCGGCGGTCCGAGCAGAATGAGATTCATTACTTTCTCCCCCGAAGCTTCGCTTTTTTAATCAGCCCCTCATACTGGTGGGCCAGCAGATGGGAATGAATCTGCGCAACCGTGTCCATCGTCACCGTGACCACGATCAGCAGGCTGGTGCCGCCAAAATAGAACGGAACCGAATGCTGGGAAATCAGGATTTCGGGGAGGAGACAAACCGCCACAAGGTAGGCCGAACCGATCACCGTCAACCGGGTCAGCACGTAGTCGATGTAGTCCGCGGTGTTCTTGCCCGGACGGATGCCGGGAATGAAGCCGCCATACTTACGCAGGTTCTCGGCCGTGTCCGCGGGGTTGAAGACGATGGCCGTGTAGAAGAAGCAGAAGAAGATGATCAGCGCCGAATACAGGATCATGTAGAGCGGCGTGCCGTGCGCGAGATAGCGCGTGACGGTCTGCAGCCACTCCGGACCCTCGCCGCCGGCAAAGCCGACCGCGGTCAGCGGCAACAGCAGCAGCGACGACGCGAAGATCGGCGGGATGACGCCCGAGGTGTTCAGCTTCAGCGGCAGGTGCGACGCTTCGCCGCCGAACACGCGGTTGCCCATCTGACGCTTCGGATACTGGATCAGCAGCCGGCGCTGCGCGCGCTCCATGAACACGATGAAGAACACGACGCCCACCGCCATCAGCAGCAGGAAGACGATGAACAGCGTGGACAGCGCGCCGGTGCGGCCCAGCTCCAGCGTGCTGACGAGCGCGCGCGGCAGCTCGGCAACGATGCCGGCGAAAATGATGAGGGAGATGCCGTTGCCGATGCCGCGGGCGGTGATCTGCTCGCCCAGCCACATCAGGAACATCGTGCCGCCGACCAGCGTGATGACCGTGGCGATCTTGAAGAACAGCCCCGGTTCCGGAACCGCGGCGCCGGATGCGCCGGTCATCGCCTCAAGCCCCACCGCCAAGCCCCAGGCCTGCACGGTCGCCAGAAGGACGGTGCCGTAGCGGGTGTACTGGTTCAGCTTCTTGCGGCCCGACTCGCCTTCCTTCTTCAGCGCTTCCATCTGCGGCGACACCGCGGTCAGAAGCTGCACGATGATGGAGGCCGAAATGTACGGCATGATGTTGAGCGCGAAGATCGTCATGCGGTGCAACGCGCCGCCGGCCAGCATGTCGAACATGCCCAGGATGCCCCCGCCCTGCTGCCGAAAAATATCGGCCAGGATCTGCGGGTTGACGCCCGGAATCGGGATGTAGGTGCCCAGGCGGTAGATGATCAAGGCACCAAGGGTGAACCAGATCCGCTTCTTCAGCTCGGTCGCCTTGGAGAAGGCCCCGAAATTAATGTTCGCGGCAAGCTGCTCGGCCGCTGATGCCATGGGTCGTATCCCTGTCCCTAATGCACGAACGGGGCGGTCCTGCAGGATGCAGGCCGCCCCTCGCAACTTCGCTTCATTTAGTGCCGGAAGAGGCCCGCGCGCAAGCGCGGGCTTCCGATCACTCGGCGGCTTCGGCGGCGGACGCGGTCAGCGTGACGCTGCCACCCGCCTTCTCGACCGCTTCCACAGCCGACTTGGAGGCGCCGGCCACGGTGAAGCTGGCCTTCGTCGTCAGGGCGCCCTTGCCCAGCAGACGGATGCCGTCCTTCTTCACCTTGCCGGTGACGCCCGCCGCTTCCAGGGCCACCGCATCGATGGTCTGGCTGGCGTCGAGCTTCCCGGCGTCGATGAACTTCTGGACCAGGCCCAGGTTCACGACCGAGTATTCCTTCGCGAAGATGTTGCGGAAACCGCGCTTCGGAAGGCGGCGGTGAAGGGGCATCTGGCCACCTTCAAAGCCGTTGATGGCCACGCCGGTGCGCGAGGTCTGACCCTTGACGCCACGGCCGCCGGTCTTGCCCTTGCCCGAACCGATACCGCGGCCGACGCGCATGCGCTCCTTACGGGCACCGGGGTTGTCCCGGAGATCGTTCAGCTTCGTCATGGGTTCAGCCCTCGTTCTCGACGCGGACCAGGTGCGCGACCTTGGCGATCATGCCCCGCACGGCCGGAGTGTCCTCCAGCTCGCGGGTCCGGTGCAGCTTGTTGAGACCCAGACCGACCAGCGTCTCGCGCTGGTCGTGCTTACGACCGATCGGGCTGCCGGTCTGGGTGACGATGACGGTCTTCTTCTCGGCCATGATCAAGCCTCCTGCGCACCGGCGGCGCCGGTTTCACGCTTGCCGAGGATGTCGCTCACGCGACGGCCGCGGCGGGCGGCGACGCTGCGCGGGCTGGAAACCTGCGACAGCGCGTCGAAGGTCGCCTTGATCATGTTGTGCGGGTTGGAGGTGCCGATGGACTTCGTCACCACATCCTGCACACCCAGGGCCTCGAAGATCGCACGCATCGGGCCGCCGGCGATGATGCCGGTACCGGCCGGGGCGGTGCGCAGCACAACCTTGCCGGCACCGAAGTGACCGTTGGAGTCATGATGCAGCGTGCGGCCTTCGCGGAGCGGAACGCGGATCATGCCGCGCTTCGCCTGGTCGGTCGCCTTGCGGATCGCCTCCGGCACTTCACGGGCCTTGCCCGATCCGACGCCGACGCGGCCCTTGCCGTCACCGACCACCACCAGGGCGGCGAAGCCGAAGCGACGGCCACCCTTCACAACCTTGGCGACGCGGTTGATACCAACGAGCTTTTCGATCAGCTCGCTCTCTTCCCGGTCGCGATCGCGCGGCTGCCGATCACGGTCGCTCCGCTCGCCTCTTTCACGTGCCATTTCGGAGCCTCCTTAGAACGACAGCCCGCCCTCGCGGGCGGCGTCAGCCAGGGCCTTGACCCGGCCGTGGTAAATGTAGCCACCACGGTCGAACACGACCTCGGTGACGCCCGCCGCCTTGGCGCGCTCGGCGATGAGCGAGCCGATCTTCTGGGCGGCTTCGACGTTCCCACCGTGCTTGAGCTGCTCGCGCAGCTCCTTTTCCACGGACGAGGCCGAGGCGACCGTGCGGCCGTTCTCGTCGTCGATGATCTGGGCGTAGATGTGCAGATTGGACCGGAAAACCGAGAGGCGAGCCCGCCCGCCGGCCTTCTTGGCAATCTGCGCGCGCACGCGCTGCTTGCGGCGCTCGTGGAGTTGCTTTGGCTTGAGCATGGCGGACCTTACTTCTTCTTGCCTTCCTTGCGGATGATCGTCTCGGTGTCGTACTTGATGCCCTTGCCCTTATAGGGCTCCGGCTTCTTCCAACCGCGGATCTCCGCGGCCACCTGACCGACCTTCTGCTTGTCGAAGCCCGACACCGAGATCGCGGTGGGCTTGTCACACTTGATGGTGATGCCCTCCGGGATCGGGTACTTGACGTCGTGCGAGTAGCCGAGCTGCATGACCAGCTCCTTGCCCTGCACGGCGGCACGGTAACCGACGCCGTTGATCTCGAGGTTGATGGTGAAGCCCTGGTTGACGCCCGTGACCATGTTGTTGATCAGGGTGCGCGAGGTTGCCCACATGACGCGGGCGCGCTTGCTGTCGTTCGCCGGGGCCACCACGACCTTGCCGTCTTCCAGCTTGGCCGTGATGTCATCGATGAGGGTCAGGCTGAGCGAACCCAGCTTGCCCTTGGCCGTCACCAACTGGCCGTTGACGGCGACGTCAACACCAGCGGGAACCGGCACGGAATGCTTTCCAATGCGCGACATCGAAGGGTCCCCCTTAGAACACGCGGCAGAGGACTTCACCGCCGACGTTGGCGGCGCGGGCCTCATTGTCCGACATCACGCCGCGCGGCGTGGAGAGGATCGCGATGCCGAGGCCGTTGAAGACGCGGGGCAGATCGGTGATCTTCGAATAGACGCGGCGGCCGGGCTTCGACACACGGGCGATCTGCTTAATCACAGGCTCGCCTTCGTGATACTTCAGCTCGATCTTCAGGTTCTTGATGCCGGGGCGCAGCTCCTCCTCGGAGTAGCCGCGGATGTAACCCTCGCGCTTGAGAACCTCAAGCACGTTGCTGCGCAGCTTCGACGCCGGGCTCTGCACAACAGACATACGGGCGTGCTGACCGTTGCGAATGCGGGTCAGCATATCGCCGAGCGGATCGCTCAAAGACATTCTCCGACCCTCCTTACCAGCTCGACTTCACCATCCCCGGGATCTGGCCAGTCGAGGCCAGTTCACGGAGGGTGACGCGGGACAGCTTAAACTTGCGATAGAACGCCCGCGGACGGCCGGTCATTTCACAGCGGTTGCGGATGCGCACCTTCGACGAGTTGCGCGGCATTTCGGCCAGCTTGAGGCGGGCGGCGAACTGCTCTTCCGGCGGGAGGGAGCGATCGGAGGCGATGGCCTTCAGGCGGGCACGCTTGTTGGCGAACTGCTTCACCAGCTTGGTGCGACGCTTGTTCTTCTCGATGGCACTGGTCTTAGCCATGGGGTCGTGCTCCAGCCAATCAGGCCACAAACGGCATGTCGAAGGCCTTCAGGAGAGCCTTGGCCTCCTTGTCGGTCTTCGCCGAGGTGACGAAAATGATGTCCATGCCGCGGATCTGATCGATCTTGTCGTAGTCGATCTCCGGGAAAATGATCTGCTCCTTCACGCCCATGGCATAGTTGCCACGGCCGTCGAAGCTGTTGCCGGGAATGCCGCGGAAGTCGCGGACACGCGGCAACGCGATCGTGACCAGGCGATCCAGGAACTCGTACATCCGCTCACGACGGAGCGTGACCTTGCACCCGATCGCCATGCCCTCACGCAGCTTGAACTGCGCGATCGACTTGCGGGACTTCGTGACGATCGGCTTCTGGCCGCTAATCGCCGTCAGTTCGCTCACCGCATTCTGGATCTTCTTGGAGTCGCCGACAGCCTCGCCGACACCCATGTTGATGACGATCTTCTCGATCCGCGGAACTTCCATGTCGTTCGCATAGCCGAACTCAGCCTTGAGCGCGGCGCGGATCTTGGAGTCGTACACTTCCTTCAAACGTGCAGCCATTGGTCCGGTCCTCACACGTCGATGACTTCGCCGGACCGCTTGGCGACACGCACCTTGCGGCCATCCTCAAGGACCTTGAAACCGACGCGGGTCGGCTTGCCGTCCTTGGGGTCGACATGAGCAACATTCGAGACGTTGATCGGCGCCTCGAACTCAACGATGCCGCCCTGCGAGGTGGCGCTCGGACGCTGGTGCTTCTTCACCACGTTCACGCCCTGCACGACGACACGGTTTTCCGCCGGGATGACCTTGAGGACCTCACCGGTCTTCCCCTTGTCCTTGCCGGCAAGGATGACGACCTTGTCCTTGGTCTTGATCTTCGCGGCCATCACAGCACCTCCGGCGCCAGCGAGATGATCTTCATGAACTTCTTGCCGCGAAGCTCACGAGTGACCGGCCCGAAGATACGCGTGCCGATCGGCTCGCCCTGCTTGTTGATCAGCACGGCGGCATTGCGGTCGAAACGGATCGCGGACCCGTCCTCCCGGCGCAGTTCCTTCGCGGTGCGGACGATGACGGCGCGATGCACGTCGCCCTTCTTGACGCGACCCTTCGGAATGGCCTCCTTGACGGAGACGACGATGACGTCGCCGACGGTGGCCACCTTCCGCTTGGACCCGCCAAGCACCTTGATGCACTGCACCCGGCGCGCCCCGCTATTGTCGGCGACTTCCAGGTTGGTTTGCATCTGGATCATGGTTTGTACCCTTCCGTTTACGCGGCGCCGCTAACGGCGGCGGACTCAAGCACGACCGTCCAGCGCTTGCGCTTGGAGATCGGGCGGCATTCGATGATCGAAACGGTATCGCCGACCTTGAACTGGTTGCCCTCGTCGTGGGCGGCGTACTTCTTCGACTGACGAATGAACTTCTTGTACACGGGGTGCATGACGCGGCGCTCGACCAGGACGATAACCGTCTTGTCGCCCTTGTCGCTGACCACCGTGCCCTGCAGAACGCGGCGAGGCATAGGTAGCCCTCCTTACTTGCCGGCTTCGGCCGAGCGCGTGCGCTCGCCGAGGATCGTCTTGATGCGCGCGATGTCGCGACGCACCACTCGCACCCGCGCGGTGTTCTCCAGCTGGCCGGAGGCCCGCTGGAAACGCAGGTTGAACTGTTCCTTCTTGAGCTGGAGGAGCTGCTCGTTCAACTCCTCGCTGCTCTTCGCACGCACGTCGACGGACTTCATGCCGCCACCTCCTCACCGCCGAGGCGGGTCACCAGCTTGGTCTTGATCGGCAGCTTGGCGGCCGCCAGGGCGAACGCTTGCTTTGCCACATCCGCGGGCACGCCGTCCAGCTCAAACAGGATGCGGCCGGGATGAACGCGGGCCGCCCAGTACTCGGGCGTGCCCTTACCGGAACCCATGCGGACTTCGGCGGGCTTGGTGGAGACCGGCAGATCCGGGAACACGCGGATCCACACGCGGCCCTGACGCTTCATGGCGCGGGTGATCGCGCGGCGGGCCGCCTCGATCTGGCGGGCCGTGATGCGCTCCGGCTCCAGGGCCTTGAGGCCGAAGGAGCCGAAGTTCAGCTGGGTGCCGCCCTTCGCGTTGCCGTGGATGCGGCCCTTGTGGGCCTTGCGGTACTTGGTACGCTTCGGAGAAAGCATCGCTCGTGCCCCTTACTAGCGGTCAGCCCGCTCGGAGCGGTCACGGTCGCCGCGACCACGGCCCCCACGCTCCTCACGGTCACCACGCTCGCGACGCTCGCGCCGCGGCTCGCCATCGGTCGACACCGGCTCGGTGCCCATGCGCTTGTCCTGCGCCATCGGGTCGTGCGCCATGATCTCGCCCTTGAAGACCCACACCTTGACACCGCAGGTGCCGTAGGTGGTCTTCGCGGTCGCGGTGCCGTAGTCGATGTCCGCACGCAGGGTGTGCAGCGGAACGCGGCCCTCGCGGTACCACTCCAGGCGGGCGATCTCGGCACCGCCAAGACGACCGGAGCAGTTGATCCGGATGCCCTGGGCGCCCAGACGCATGGCCGACTGGACCGCACGCTTCATGGCGCGGCGGAAGGCGACACGGCGCTCAAGCTGGTTGGAGATGTTCTCGGCGATGAGCTTGGCATCGATCTCCGGCTTGCGGATCTCGATGATGTTCAGGCTCACCTCGCCGCCGGCCATCTTCGACAGCTCGGTGCGCAGCTTCTCGATGTCCGCGCCCTTCTTGCCGATCACCACGCCCGGACGGGCCGAGTGGATGGTGACGCGGGCCTTCTTGGCCGGACGCTCGATGATGACGCGCGAACAGCCGGCCTGCTGCAGGCGGCCCTGCAGATAGCCCCGCAGCTTCAGGTCCTGGTGCAGCAGGTTGGCGTAGTCGCGCTTGGCGAACCAACGGCTGTCCCAGGTCCGGTTGATGCCGAGGCGCAGCCCGATCGGATTGACTTTCTGACCCATCTTACTCGGCCCCTTCGGCAGCGGCGGCTTCGCGCTCACGCACGATGATCGTCAGGTTGGAGAACAGCTTCTCGACCCGCGCGCCGCGCCCACGGGCACGGGCGTGGAAGCGCTTCATCACCAGGGCGCGGCCGACCGTCGCCGAGGAGACGTACAGGCGGTCCACATCGAGCTGATGGTTGTTCTCGGCGTTGGCGATCGCGGCCTGGAGGACCTTCTTCACCTCGCCGGCGATGCGGCGCTTGGAGAAGGTCAGCTCGGCCACGGCGCTGCTGGCATCCTTGTTCCGGATGAGCTGGGCGACGAGGTTCAGCTTGCGCGGGCTGGTGCGGATCATCGGATTGGAGGCGATGGCCTCGTTCTCCGCGATACGGCTGGGGTTGGAGGGCTTGCCCATGGCTTACTTCCTCTTCGCCTTCTTGTCCGCCGCGTGCCCGTAGAAGGTGCGCGTCGGAGCGAACTCACCGAACTTGTGGCCGATCATGTTCTCGGTCACCAGAACCGGCAGGAACTTGTGGCCATTGTACACGCCGAACGTGAGACCCACGAACTGCGGCAGGATCGTCGAGCGACGCGACCAGATCTTGATGATCTCGTTGCGGCCCGAGGCCCGCGACTTGTCCGCCTTCTTGAGCAGGTAGCCGTCGACGAACGGGCCCTTCCAAACGGAGCGTGCCATCGTCCGCCCTCCTTACTTCGAATGACGGCGGCGCAGGATCAGGCCATCCGTCTTCTTGTTGTGACGAGTCTTCTTGCCCTTGGTCGGCTTGCCCCACGGCGTGACCGGATGACGGCCACCCGAGGTGCGGCCTTCACCACCACCGTGCGGGTGGTCGATCGGGTTCATGGCGACACCGCGGACGGACGGACGGATACCCAGCCAACGGCTGCGACCGGCCTTGCCCTTGTTGGTGTTCATGTTGTCCGGGTTCGACACGGCGCCCAGGGTGGCCATGCAGTCGCCGCGGACCACGCGAAGCTCGCCCGAGGGCAGCTTCAGCTGGGCGTACCCGCCGTCGCGGCCGACCAGCTGCAGGTAGGTGCCGGCCGAACGGGCCAGCTGACCACCCTTGCCAGGCTTCAGCTCGACGTTGTGCAGCACCGAACCGACCGGGATGTTCTTCAGCGGCATGGCGTTGCCGGGCTTCACATCCACCTTCTCGCCGGCGATCACCGTGTCGCCCACCTTCAGGCGCTGCGGCGCCAGAATGTAGGACATGGTGCCGTCCTCATACTTGATGAGGGCGATGAAGGCCGTGCGGTTCGGATCGTACTCCAGGCGCTCAACAGTCGCCGGGACGTTGAACTTGCGGCGCTTGAAGTCCACCAGACGGTAGACGCGCTTGTGACCGCCACCCATCCGGCGCGCGGTGATGCGGCCGGTGTTGTTGCGGCCGCCGGACTTGGTCAGACCCTCGGTGAGGGTCTTGACCGGCTTGCCCTTCCACAGCTCCGAGCGGTCGACGATGACCAGCTGGCGGAGCGACGGCGTAATTGGGCGATATTGCTTCAGAGCCATCGGATCACACTCCCGCTCAGATGCCCGTGGTCACGTCGATCTTGTTCCCCTCGGCGAGGGTCACGACGGCCTTCTTGAAGTCCGAGCGACGACCGATGGTGCCGCGGAAGCGCTTGGTCTTGCCCTTGGTAACCAGGGTGTTGACCGCCGTCACCTTCACGTTGAACAGCCCCTCGACCGCCGACTTGATCTCCGGCTTGGTCGCCGACAGCGGCACGCGGAACGTCACCTGATTGTGCTCCGACGCCATCGTCGACTTCTCGGTGATCACCGGAGCCAGGATGAGGTCGTACATCCGCTCCTGGCTCACCGCAGGTTTCGACTGCTTGCTCATTTCAGGCGAGCCTCCAGCTGCTCGACCGCGTTGCGGGTCAGGACCAGCGTATCGCGGCGAAGAATGTCGTAGACGTTGGCGCCCTGCTCCGGCAGCACGTCGATCAGCGGGATGTTGCGCGAGGCCCGAGCGAAATTCTCGTTCAGGTTGGCGCCATCGATGATCAGAGCCGAGGTCAGGCCGAGCGAAGCGAGACGGACAGCCAGTTCCTTGGTCTTGTGGCTCTCGGCCGAAGCGGCGTCGAGGACCAGGAGCTTGCCTTCCGCGGCCTTGGTGGACAGCGCGGTCTTCAGGGCCAGCTTGCGGACCTTCTTGGTCAGGTCGTGCTCGTGCGAGCGGACGACCGGGCCGAAGATGGTCGCGCCGCCACGGAACTGGGCGGAGCGCATGGAGCCCTGACGGGCGCGGCCAGTGCCCTTCTGGCGGTACGGCTTCTTGCCGGTGCCGGAGATCTCGCTGACCGTCTTGGTCTTGTGGTTGCCGGCGCGGCGCTTGGCCAGCTGCCAGTTGACCATGCGGGCCAGGATGTCCGTGCGGGACGGAAGGCCGAAGATCTCGTCAGCCAGCTCGATCTCGCCGACGGTCTCGTTGTTCAGGTTCTTAATGGTCGCCTTCATGGCCATCACTCCTGCGGCTCGGCGGCGGCTTCAGCGGCCGGCGCAGCCTTGATCCCGGCGGGGAACGGCAGACCTTCCGGAGCCTTCTTCTTCACCGCGTCGCGGATGCGGAGCCAAGCCCCCTCGGCGCCCGGAACGGCACCCTTGAGGAAGATCAGACCGCGGTCCTCATCGACCGACACGACCTTCAGGTTCAGAACCGTGACCTTCTCGTCGCCGAGATGACCGGCCATCTTCTTGTTCTTGAAGACCTTGCCGGGGTCCTGGCGGTTACCCGTCGAACCGTGCGAGCGGTGCGACACCGACACGCCGTGCGTCGCGCGCAGACCACCGAAGTTCCAGCGCTTCATCGGACCGGCGAAACCCTTACCGATGGAAGTGCCGGTGACGTCGACGAACTGGCCCGGGAGGAAATGCGCAGCCGAGAGCTCGGCGCCGACCTCGATCAGCGCGTCGGCATCGACGCGGAACTCGACCAGCTTGCGCTTGGGCTCGACGCGCGCCTTGGCGAAATGCCCGCGCTGCGGCTTCGTGACGTTCTTCACCTTGATGGCGCCTGCGCCGAGCTGGACGGCGGTGTAGCCATCCTTGTCCTCGGTGCGGACGGCGACGACCTGGCAGCTGTCGACTTTCAGCACAGTCACCGGCACGTGCTGCCCGTCGTCCGTGAAGACGCGGGTCATGCCGACTTTCTGCGCGATCAAACCGGATCGCATTGTTCTTTATCTCCTGACCAGGGACATCCTCAGAGGGAGAGGTCCCTCAACAGCAACGAATTAGAGCTTGATCTCGACGTCCACACCGGCAGCGAGGTCGAGCTTCATCAGCGCGTCCACCGTCTGCGGCGTCGGATCGACGATGTCGAGCAGACGCTTGTGCGTGCGGATTTCGAACTGCTCGCGCGACTTCTTGTCGACGTGCGGCGAACGGTTCACCGTAAACTTCTCGATCTGCGTCGGCAGCGGGATCGGGCCCCGCACCCGAGCACCGGTCCGCTTGGCGGTGTTGACGATCTCGCTGGTCGACTGGTCGAGCACGCGATGATCGAACGCCTTCAAGCGGATGCGGATGTTCTGGCTGTCCATGTCCAAACGTCCCTTGCACCTCGTTTCGATGACGCGACTGCGTCACCGGCACCCCAAAATCTGTCCCCCGGGGACCCGCGGCGGCAGGCGAACCTGCGCCGGCTCACCGAAGCGGTGGGCGGCGGTTCGTCTGTCCGATCTGACGGCCGATACGAAAAAGAACATCCCCCGCATCGCAATGCGGATGGATGTTCCTGGCAGCAACCGGTGCAAGTGGAGCTTGCGGTGCCGTTCGTGATCGGGCTGCGTCTAGGCCGGACGTGCCTACTACCAACCCAAATTCCAGAGGGCGTAACGTGTATGCCCTGGGCGCCCTGGTGTCAACCCACATTTTCCCACCTGTGACAGGAGGGTGACGGGATCGGCCCGGTTCGGCGCGTCACGCCACATTATCGCGGATCGGCCATGCAAAAAGGGGCCGGCCCGCAGGCCGGCCCCCGTTCGCAGCACAGAAGCTTACTTGATGATCGAGGCGACGACGCCGGCGCCGACCGTACGACCACCCTCGCGGATGGCGAAGCGCAGGCCCTCGTCCATGGCGATCGGGGCGATCAGCTCGACTTCCATGGAGATGTTGTCGCCCGGCATCACCATCTCGGTGCCTTCCGGCAGCTTCACCATGCCCGTCACGTCGGTCGTGCGGAAGTAGAACTGCGGACGGTAGTTGGTGAAGAACGGCGTGTGACGGCCACCCTCTTCCTTCGTCAGGATGTAGGCCTCGGCCTTGAAGGTGGTGTGCGGCGTGATGCTGCCCGGCTTGGCCAGAACCTGGCCGCGCTCGACGTCCTCACGCTTCGTGCCGCGCAGCAGCGCGCCGATGTTGTCGCCAGCCTCACCCGAGTCGAGCAGCTTGCGGAACATCTCCACACCGGTCACGGTGGTCTTGACCGTGGCCTTCAGACCGACGATCTCGACTTCCTCGCCAACCTTGACGATGCCGCGCTCGACGCGGCCGGTCACCACGGTGCCGCGGCCCGAGATCGAGAACACGTCCTCGATCGGCATCAGGAACGGACGGTCCTTCGGACGCTCCGGCTGCGGGATGTACTGGTCGACCTCGGCCATCAGCTTGAGGATCGCGTCACGGCCGATCTCCGGCGAACGGTCCTCCAGCGCGCACAGCGCCGAGCCCTTGACGATCGGAATGTCGTCGCCCGGGAACTGGTAGGAGGACAGCAGCTCGCGCACCTCCATCTCGACCAGCTCGAGCAGCTCCGGATCGTCGACCATGTCGACCTTGTTCATGAACACCACCAGCGCCGGCACGCCGACCTGGCGGGCCAGCAGGATGTGCTCGCGGGTCTGCGGCATCGGGCCGTCGGCGGCCGACACGACCAGGATCGCGCCGTCCATCTGCGCGGCGCCCGTGATCATGTTCTTCACGTAGTCGGCGTGGCCCGGGCAATCGACGTGGGCGTAGTGGCGGTTGGTCGTCTCGTACTCGACGTGGGCGGTCGAGATCGTGATGCCACGCGCCTTCTCTTCCGGCGCCTTGTCGATCTGGTCGTAGGCGGTGAAGGTCGCGCCGCCGCTCTCGGCCAGCACCTTCGTGATCGCCGCGGTCAGCGACGTCTTGCCGTGGTCGACGTGGCCGATCGTGCCGATGTTGCAGTGCGGCTTGTTCCGCTCGAACTTTGCCTTCGCCATGGTGTGTGCTCTCCGTCTCTTTGTCGTTCCAGCGGTTTCAGGCCATCCTGGCGCGGATGGTCTCCGCAATGGTCTGCGGCACCGGCTCGTGGTGGTCGAACTGCATCGTGTACTGCGCGCGCCCCTGGCTCATCGAGCGCAGGGTGTTCACATAACCGAACATCGACGCCAACGGAACCATCGCCAGGATCGAGCGGGCGTTTCCCCGCTGGTCCATGGCGGTGATCTGGCCGCGGCGGCTGTTCAGGTCCCCGATGATGTCGCCCATGTAGTCTTCGGGCGTCACCACCTCAACCCTCATGATCGGCTCCAGAAGCATCGGGCCGGCCTTCGGCATGCCCTCGCGGAAGGCCGCGCGGGTGGCGATCTCGAAAGCGAGCACCGAGGAATCGACGTCGTGGAAGGCGCCGTCGACCAGCGCCACCTCGAGGTCGATCACCGGGAAGCCGGCGACCACGCCGCTGTGCAGGGAGGCCTCCAGCCCCTTCTGCACGCCCGGAATGAACTCCTTGGGCACGGCGCCGCCGACAACCTTGTTCCGGAAGACGAAGCCGCTGCCGGCAGGCAACGGTTCGAAGACCAGCGTGACGCGGGCGTACTGGCCGGTGCCCCCGGTCTGCTTCTTGTGGGTGTAATCGATCTCGGCGGGCCTGGTGATGGTCTCGCGGTACGCCACCTGCGGCGCGCCGACGTCGGCATCCACCTTGAACTCCCGCTTCATGCGGTCGACGATGATCTCGAGATGCAGTTCGCCCATGCCCTTGATGATCGTCTGACCGCTCTCATGGTCGACGGCCACGCGGAAGGACGGGTCCTCCTGGGCGAGGCGGGACAGCGCCATGCTCATCTTTTCCTGGTCGGCCTTGGATCTCGGCTCGACGGCCACCTCGATGACCGGTTCCGGAAACTCCATCCGTTCCAGGACGATGGGATTGGCGGGATCGCACAGCGTGTCGCCGGTCGTCGTGCTCTTCAGCGCGGTGAAAGCGACGATGTCGCCGGCGTGGGCCTCGTCAATGTCCTCGCGGCTGTTGGCGTGCATCAGCAGCATGCGGCCGATGCGCTCCTTCTCATCCTTGCCGGCATTCAGCACGGCGGTGCCGGAGGCGACGGTGCCCGAATAGACGCGAACGAAGGTCAGCGCCCCGACAAAGGGGTCGTTCATGATCTTGAAGGCGAGCGCGGAGAAGGGAGCGGCGTCGTCCGGTGCGCGCTCGTCCGTCTCGGGGCCGCCGACACGGTGTCCTTTGACCGCCCCGACGTCCACGGGGGCCGGCAGATAGTCCACCACGGCGTCCAGCATCGGCTGGATGCCCTTGTTCTTGAAGGCCGAGCCGCAGAGGACCGGCACGAAGCGCAGGCCGATGGTGCCCTTGCGGATGCAAGCCTTGAGCGTGTCCGCGGATGGCTCCTGCCCGGACTCGAGATAGGCCTCCATGGCCGCGTCGTCGAGTTCGAGGACGGCGTCGAGCAGCGCCTGACGGTGGCGCGCCGCCGAGTCCTTCAGGGCGTCGGGAATGTCGGTGTGATAGAATTCGGCGCCCAGCGTCTCTTCTTTCCAGACGATGGCGCGCATGGCGACGAGATCGACGACGCCGACGAAGCCGGCCTCGGACCCGATCGGAAGCTGGAGGACGAGCGGAAAGGCGCCGAGCCGTTCCTTCATCATGGCGACGCAGCGGAAGAAGTCCGCGCCGGTGCGATCCAGCTTGTTGACGAAACACATGCGGGGCACGCCGTACTTGTCGGCCTGCCGCCACACGGTCTCGGACTGAGGCTCCACCCCCGCAACGGAGTCGAACACCGCAACCGCACCGTCGAGCACGCGCAAGGACCGTTCGACTTCAATGGTGAAGTCGACGTGGCCAGGCGTGTCGATGATGTTGATGCGGTGATCGCGCCAGAAGCAGGTCGTGGCCGCGGAGGTGATGGTGATGCCCCGTTCCTGTTCCTGCTCCATCCAATCCATCACCGCGGTGCCCTCGTGCACCTCGCCGATTTTGTACGACTTTCCAGTGTAGTACAAAATCCGCTCGGTGGTCGTGGTCTTCCCGGCATCGATGTGAGCCATGATGCCGATGTTGCGGTAACGGTTCAGGGGATGGGAACGGGGCATGACAAGCACCTGGGCCGGTGGGTGCCTTACCAGCGGTAGTGCGAGAAGGCCTTGTTGGCTTCCGCCATACGATGGGTGTCTTCGCGCTTCTTCACGGCGGTGCCACGCTGGTTGGCGGCATCCAGCAGCTCACCCGACAGACGCTCGGTCATGGTGTTTTCCGAACGGGCGCGGGCGGCGCCGATGAGCCAACGGATGGCCAGGGCCTGGGCGCGGTCCGTACGGACCTCGACCGGAACCTGGTAGGTGGCGCCACCGACGCGACGCGAGCGCACTTCGAGGTGCGGCTTCACGTTCAGCAGGGCGTCGTGGAAGACCTGAACCGGCTCGTTCTTGGTCTTGGCCTCGATGCGGCTGAGCGCGCCGTAGACGATGCGCTCGGCGGCGGACTTCTTGCCGTCCAGCATCAGGCAGTTCATGAACTTGGTCAGGACGCGGTCGCCATACTTGGCGTCCGGCAGGACCTCACGCTTCTCGGCGCGACGACGACGGGACATCGTGAATACTCCTTACTTCGGACGCTTCGCGCCGTACTTCGAACGACGCTGCTTACGGTCCTTCACGCCCTGGGTATCGAGCGTGCCGCGGATGATGTGGTAGCGAACGCCGGGAAGATCCTTCACACGGCCGCCGCGGATCATAACCACCGAGTGTTCCTGGAGGTTATGGCCTTCACCGGGGATGTAGGAGGTCACTTCGAAGCCGTTCGTCAGGCGAACGCGGGCGACCTTACGCAGAGCCGAGTTCGGCTTCTTCGGCGTGGTCGTGTAGACGCGGGTGCAGACGCCACGCTTCTGCGGGCACGCCTCCATCGCGGGAACCTTATTGCGCGCGGCCAAGGGCTCGCGCGGCTTACGGATCAACTGGTTGATCGTCGGCATATCTGCCCTTCATCCCTTCAGGTCGATCGACCGGCGGAGCCGGACCGATTGGAAAATCGCCCGGCGGCACCGGACGATGCAAAAGCCCGCCTGCGAAGCCTGTGGGGCTTCGAGCGGGCCCAATGATCAATTGCTGTCGGAGCGGTCCGCGAGGACCCGGTCGTTCAGCTATGTCGCTTGGGTTCAACCGGATGCCGGTCGGAATGGACGAAAGACCTTCCCGAGGCTCCTTTTGAAGTTCGCGGACTATATGGGTCCGCCGGGGACCCGTCAAGCGCGCAGATGACCGTTCGTCATGCGCTTCGATGACAGTCCGGCGTCAGCCGGCGCGCGCCGACCGGCGCCGCCGCAAGGCCTCCGCGCTCTTCGCCACCGCGGCGGCCCGCGCCTCGATCATCGGGCGCATCCGCGCGAGGAGATCGGTCGTCACCGCCTCCCCCGCCCCCTCCGGGGATCCGGCGTCGAAGGGGGGCTTCGGGTCGTACTCGATGGAGAGCTGGACGAGCTTCGCAGCTTGCTCGCCGAACAGCGCGCCGACGATGCGCAGCGCCACGTCGATTCCCGCGGTCACGCCGCCGCCGGTGAAGAGCGTGCCGTCCACCACCACACGCTCCGCCACCGGCGTGGCGCCGAACGCAGCGAGGAAGTCGCGGGACGCCCAATGGGTGCCGGCCCGCTTGCCCTCCAGCAGCCCGGCCGCGCCGAGCACCAGGGAGCCGGTGCAGATCCCGGAGAGATAGCGGGTGCCCAACGCCCGTTCCGCCAGGAAGGCCAAAACCTCCTCGTCGGTCAGCAGCGCGTTGATGCCGCCGCCACCCGGCACCAGGATCAGATCAAGCGGCGGTGCCTCCGCGAGAGTGGCGGTGGGAAGGATGGTCAGGCCGGTGTCCGAGCGCACCGGATCGAGCGTCTTCCACAGCAGATGGACCTGGGCGCCGGGCACGCGCGCCAGCACCTCATAGGGACCGGTGAGGTCGAGCTGCGTGACGTCGGGAAACAGTAGAAGGCCGAAACTGGGCGCTTTCTCGGTCATCGCGGACGCTCCGATGCGTGGAGCCGACGATTCTAAACCCACCTGAACAAATGAGAAAGGGGCGCGTCCCCTGCGGAACGCACCCCTTGCCCTACCCTATGCGCCGAAGCCCCAGACTTCTGAACCTCAGGCCGCGGTGCTTTCGCCCGGATGCGGCAGGGCCGGAGCCTCGCCCTCCCCGCCCTCGCCTTCCGCCAGGGCGCGATCCCGCTCGGCGGCGATCTGCTTCAGGCGGTTGACGACGGAGCCCGTGCCCGCCGGGATCAGTCGGCCGACGATCACGTTCTCCTTCAGGCCTTCCAGGTTGTCGGTCTTGCCCGACACCGCCGCCTCGGTGAGGACGCGGGTGGTTTCCTGGAACGACGCGGCGGAGATGAAGGACCGGGTCTGCAGCGACGCCTTGGTGATGCCCTGCAGGACCGGGTGGCCGGCGGCCGGCTTCAGCCCCTCGCCGACGGTCTTCTCGTTCTCCTCGTCGAACTCCTGACGGTCGACCTGTTCGCCCACCAGGAAGGTGGTCTCGCCGGCGTCGGTGATCTCGACCTTCTGCAGCATCTGGCGGACGATCACCTCGATGTGCTTGTCGTTGATCTTCACGCCCTGCAGCCGATAGACGTCCTGGATCTCGTTGATGAGGTAGTTGGCCAAAGCCTCCACACCCATCACCGACAGGATGTCGTGCGGCACCGGGTTGCCGTCCATCAGCAGGTCGCCGCGCTCGACATAGTCACCCTCCTGCACGGAGATGTGCTTGCCCTTCGGGATCAGATACTCGCGCTCGTCCCCCGTCTCGTCGTTGCGGACGACGATGCGGCGCTTGGTCTTGTAGTCCTTGCCGAACTCCACGCGGCCGTCGAGGTCCGAGATGATCGCGAAGTCCTTCGGACGGCGCGCCTCGAACAGCTCGGCCACGCGCGGCAGACCGCCCGTGATGTCGCGGGTCTTGGACGACTCGCGCGGGATACGCGCCAGCACGTCGCCGGCCCGGACGTGGGCGCCGTTCTCGACCGAGAGGATGGCGTCCACCGACATGAAGTAGCGGGCCTCCAGGCCGTTGGCCAGCGTGATGATCTCGCCGCGCTCGTCGCGCAGCGTGATGCGCGGCTTCAGATCCGCACCGCGCGGCTGCTGGCGCCAGTCGACCACGACCTTGGACGAGATGCCGGTCGCCTCGTCCATCACCTCGCGCATGGAGATGCCTTCCACGAGGTCGACGTAGTGGGCGGTACCCTCGCGCTCGGTGATGATCGGCAGGGTGTAGGGGTCCCACTCGGCCAGCTTCTGGCCGCGCTCGACTTTCACGCCCTCGTCGGCCAGCAGCTTCGCACCGTACGGAACGCGGTGCCGCGCCCGCTCGCGGCCCTGCTCGTCGAGCAGGATCACCTCGGTGCTGCGGCCCATGACCACCGGGATGTTGGACGAGTTGATGACGACGTTGCGGTTGTTGATCCGCACCGTGGCATCGAACGCCGCCTCCACCTGGCTCTGCTCCGCACCGCGCTGCGCCGCGCCACCGATGTGGAACGTGCGCATGGTCAGCTGCGTGCCCGGCTCGCCGATCGACTGGGCGGCGATGACGCCCACCGCCTCGCCGACGTTCACCAGCGTGCCGCGGGCCAGATCGCGGCCGTAGCACTTGGCGCAGACGCCGTCCTTGGTCTCGCAGGTCAGGACCGAACGGATCATGACGCTGTCGATGCCCGAACGCTCGATGCGGTCCACCGTGGGCTCGTCGATCAGGCCGGCGTTCGGCACGATCAGCTCGCCGTTCAGCGGGTCGATCAGGTCGCCGACCACCGTGCGGCCGAGGATGCGGTCGCCCAGCGGGGAGATGACCTCGCCGCCGTCGATGACGGCCTTGACGGTGATGCCCTTGTCGGTGCCGCAATCCGTCTCGACGATGATGGCGTCCTGAGCCACGTCGACGAGACGACGGGTCAGGTAACCGGAGTTCGCCGTCTTCAAGGCGGTGTCGGCCAGCCCCTTGCGGGCGCCGTGGGTGGAGTTGAAGTACTCCAGCACGGTGAGGCCTTCCTTGAAGTTCGAGATGATCGGCGTCTCGATGATCTCGCCCGACGGCTTGGCCATCAGGCCGCGCATGCCCGCCAGCTGGCGGATCTGGGCGGCCGAGCCACGCGCACCGGAGTGGGCCATCATGTAGACCGAATTCACCGGCTTGCCGGGGGCGGTGTCGGAAATGACCTTCATCATCTCCGTCGCCACCTTCTCGGTGCATTCCGACCAGACGTCGACGACCTTGTTGTACTTTTCGCCCTGGGTGATCAGGCCGTCGAGATACTGCTGCTCGAACTCCTTGACCCGCTCCTTGCTGTCGTTGACCAGCTTCTTCTTCGCCTCGGGGATGACCATGTCATCCTTGCCGAAGGAGATGCCGGCGCGGCAGGCGTGGCCGAAGCCGAGCTTCATCAGGCGGTCGGCGAAGATCACCGTCTCCTTCTGACCGCAATGGCGGTAGACGGCGTCGATGACGTTGCCGACGTCCTTCTTGGTCAGCAGGCGGTTGATCAGCGCGAAGGGCACCGCCGGGTTGCGCGGCAGGATCTCGGACAGGAGCATGCGGCCCGGAGTCGTCTCCACGATGGAGATCTTCTCGTCGCCGTTCTCGTCCACACCCTTGTAGCGCGCCTTCACCTTGGCGTGCAGCGTCACGACCTTGGCGTCCAGCGCCTGCTCGATCTCGCCGACGTTGGCGAAGGTCATGCCCTCACCCACCTCGCCCGGCCGGTCCATCGTGATGTAGTAGAGACCCAGCACGATGTCCTGCGACGGCACGATGATCGGCTTGCCGTTGGCGGGCGACAGGATGTTGTTGGTCGACATCATCAGGACGCGCGCTTCCAGCTGGGCCTCGAGGCTCAGCGGGACGTGCACGGCCATCTGGTCACCGTCGAAGTCCGCGTTGAAGGCGGTGCAGACCAGCGGGTGGAGCTGGATCGCCTTGCCTTCGATCAGCGTCGGCTCGAAGGCTTGGATGCCCAGACGGTGCAGCGTCGGTGCGCGGTTCAGCATCACCGGATGCTCGCGGATGACCTCCTCCAGGATGTCCCACACCTCGGGGCGCTCCTTCTCGACCATCCGCTTGGCGGCCTTGATGGTCGAGGCGAGGCCGTACAGCTCCAGCTTCGCGTAGATGAAGGGCTTGAACAGCTCCAGCGCCATCTTCTTCGGCAGGCCGCACTGGTGCAGCTTCAGCTCCGGGCCGACCACGATGACCGAACGGCCCGAGTAGTCGACGCGCTTGCCGAGCAGGTTCTGACGGAAGCGGCCCTGCTTGCCCTTCAGCATGTCGGACAGCGACTTCAGCGGACGCTTGTTGGCGCCGGTGATGACGCGGCCGCGGCGGCCGTTGTCGAACAGCGCGTCGACGGCCTCCTGCAGCATGCGCTTCTCGTTGCGGACGATGATGTCCGGCGCCTTCAGCTCGATCAGCCGCTTCAGGCGGTTGTTGCGGTTGATGACGCGGCGGTACAGGTCGTTCAGGTCGGACGTGGCGAAGCGGCCGCCGTCCAGCGGGACGAGCGGGCGCAGCTCCGGCGGGATCACCGGAATGACCTCCAGGATCATCCATTCCGGACGCGACTGCGACGACAGGAAGGCGTCGATCAGCTTCAGCCGCTTCACGAGCTTCTTGCGCTTGGCCTCGGACGAGGTGTCCCGCAGCTCCTCGCGGCAGGTCTTCTTCTCCTCCTCCATGTCGAGCGCCGACAGCATGATGCGCAGCGCTTCGGCACCGATGGAGGCGGTGAAGGCGTCCTCGCCATACTCGTCTTGGGCGGAGACGAACTCCTCCTCGCTGAGAAGCTGGTGCAGCTTCAGCGGGGTCAGGCCCGGCTCGATGACGACGTAGTTCTCGAAATAGAGGATACGCTCCAGATCCTTCAGCGTCATGTCGAGCAGCAGACCGATGCGGCTCGGCAGGGACTTCAGGAACCAGATGTGAGCGACCGGCGAAGCCAGCTCGATGTGGCCCATGCGCTCGCGCCGGACCTTCGACAGCGTCACCTCGACGCCGCACTTCTCGCAGATGATGCCACGGTACTTCATGCGCTTGTACTTGCCGCACAAGCACTCGTAGTCCTTGATCGGGCCGAAGATGCGGGCGCAGAACAGGCCGTCGCGCTCAGGCTTGAAAGTGCGATAGTTGATGGTTTCCGGCTTCTTGATCTCGCCGAACGACCAGGACCGGATGCGCTCGGGGCTCGCGATCTGGATGCGGATCTGATCGAAGCTCTGGGGACCCTGGACCTGGCCGAAAATGTTCATCAACTCGTTCATGACCGTCTCCCGCTGGCAGCGCCGCGTTGTCGGTTAAGGGCAGTTCCCGCCGGAAGGGGCCAACATGGCCCCTCCTCCGGCGGGTTCAAGTCTCTTGGGCTCAGTACGACCGCTGGTTCAGCTCGACGTTCAGGCCCAGGGAGCGCAGCTCCTTGACCAGAACGTTGAAGGACTCAGGGATGCCCGCCTCGAAGTTGTCGTCGCCGCGGACGATCGCCTCGTAGACCTTGGTGCGGCCGGACACGTCGTCCGACTTGACCGTGAGCATTTCCTGCAGCGTGTAGGCGGCGCCGTAGGCTTCGAGCGCCCACACTTCCATTTCACCGAAGCGCTGTCCGCCGAACTGGGCCTTACCGCCAAGCGGCTGCTGGGTGACCAGCGAGTAGGGACCGATCGAGCGCGCGTGGATCTTGTCGTCCACGAGGTGGTGCAGCTTCAGCATGTAGATGTAGCCGACGGTCACCTTGCGGTCGAAGGCCTCGCCGGTGCGCCCGTCGATCAGGGTGACCTGACCGGAGCGGTCCAGGCCCGCCTTCTCCAGCTGCTGGCAAATGTCCTCCTCGCGCGCGCCGTCGAAGACCGGCGTGGCGAAGGGAACGCCCTTGCGCAGGTTGCCGCCCAGCTCCAGCAGTTCGCCTTCGGTCATGTCGGCAATCTGGTCGTCGTAGACCTTCTCGCCGTAGGCTTCCTTCAGCGTGATGCGCAGCCCGTCCATGGTCTGGGCGGCGTCGCCGCGGCCCTTCATGGCGAGGCGGTACTGGTCGATGGCGCGGCCGATCTGCTTGCCGAGGCCGGCCGAGGCCCAGCCCAGATGGGTCTCCAGGATCTGACCGATGTTCATGCGCGACGGCACGCCCAGCGGGTTCAGCACCAGATCGACCGGCTGGCCATCCTCCAGGTACGGCATGTCCTCCTGCGGCAGGATGCGGGAGACCACACCCTTGTTGCCATGGCGGCCGGCCATCTTGTCGCCCGGCTGCAGCTTGCGCTTCACCGCGACGAAGACCTTGACCATCTTCATCACGCCCGGCGGCAGCTCGTCGCCGCGCTGCAGCTTCTCGACCTTGTTCTCGAAGCGGTTCTGCAGCGCCTGGATCGAGTCGTCGAAGACCTTGCCCAGGCTTTCCACCGTCTCCATCACCTGCTCGTCGGCGATGGAGATCTGGCGCCACTGGCCCTTGGTCAGGTTCGCCAGTTCGGCGTCGGTCAGGACCGTGCCGGCGCGCATGCCCTTCGGACCGGACTGGGCGGTCTGGCCGAGGATGACCTCCTTCAGGCGGGTGTAGAAGCTGCGCTCCAGGATCGCGCGCTCGTCGTCGCGGTCCTTGGCCAGCTTCTCGATCTCGGCGCGCTCGATCGCCAGGGCGCGCTCGTCCTTGTCGACGCCGCGGCGGCTGAAGACGCGGACCTCGACAATCGTGCCGGCGACGCCCGGCGGCAGACGCAGCGAGGTGTCGCGGACGTCGGACGCCTTCTCGCCGAAGATGGCGCGCAGCAGCTTCTCTTCCGGGGTCATCGGGCTTTCGCCCTTCGGCGTCACCTTGCCGACCAGGATGTCGCCCGGACGGACTTCGGCGCCGATGTAGACGATGCCGGCCTCGTCGAGGTTCTTGAGGGCTTCCTCACCGACGTTCGGAATGTCGCGGGTGATTTCCTCCTGGCCCAGCTTGGTGTCGCGGGCCATGACCTCGAACTCCTCGATGTGGATCGAGGTGAAGACGTCGTCCTTGACGATGCGCTCGTTGATGAGGATCGAGTCCTCGAAGTTGTAGCCGTTCCACGGCATGAAGGCGACGAGCACGTTGCGGCCCAGCGCCAGTTCGCCCAGCTCCGTCGAGGGGCCGTCGGCGATGATGTCGCCGGCCGCCACGCGGTCGCCCACCTTCACCAGCGGACGCTGGGTGATGCAGGTGTTCTGGTTGGAACGCTGGAACTTCAGCAGGTTGTAGATGTCCACGCCCGGCGCCGTGGCGTCGGACGAGTCGGTCGCCCGGACCACGATGCGGGTCGCGTCGATCTGGTCGACGATGCCCTTGCGCTTGGCGACGATGGTCACACCGCTGTCGCGGGCCACCGTGGCCTCCATGCCCGTGCCGACCAGCGGCGCGTCGGCCTTGACCAGCGGCACCGCCTGACGCTGCATGTTCGAGCCCATCAGCGCGCGGTTCGCGTCGTCGTTCTCGAGGAACGGGATCAGCGCCGCGGCGACGGAGACGAGCTGCTTCGGCGACACGTCGATCAGATCGATGGCCTCCGGGCGGAACATCAGGTACTCACCGCCCTGCCGGCACGACACGAGGTCGGCGGCGAAGCGGTTGTTCGCGTCCAGCTCGGCGTTGGCCTGGGCGACGACGTAGCGGCCCTCCTCCATGGCGGAGAGGTAGACCACCTCGTCGGTGACGATGCTGTCGCGCACCTTGCGGTACGGGCTCTCGATGAAGCCGTACTGGTTCACGCGGGCGTAGGTCGCCAGCGAGTTGATCAGACCGATGTTCGGACCTTCGGGCGTCTCAATCGGGCAGATGCGGCCGTAGTGCGTCGGGTGCACGTCGCGCACCTCGAAGCCGGCGCGCTCGCGGGTCAGACCGCCCGGGCCGAGGGCCGAGAGACGACGCTTGTGCGTGATCTCGGACAGCGGGTTGGTCTGGTCCATGAACTGCGAGAGCTGCGACGAGCCGAAGAACTCGCGCACGGCGGCGGCCGCCGGCTTGGCGTTGATCAGGTCGTGCGGCATGACCGTGTCGATCTCGACCGAGCTCATGCGCTCGCGGATCGCGCGCTCCATGCGCAGCAGGCCGACGCGGTACTGGTTCTCCATCAGCTCGCCGACCGAGCGGACGCGGCGGTTGCCGAGATGGTCGATGTCGTCGATCTCGCCGCGGCCGTCCTTCAGGTTCACCAGGACCTTGAGGATCGACATGATGTCCTGCTTGCGCAGGACGCGGACGCTGTCCTCGGTCTGGAAGTTCAGGCGCGCGTTCATCTTGACGCGGCCCACCGCCGACAGGTCGTAGCGCTCGCTGTCGAAGAACAGGCCGGCGAACAGCGCCTCGGCCGATTCCAGGGTCGGCGGCTCGCCCGGGCGCATGACGCGGTAGATGTCGATCAGCGCGTCCTCGCGGGACGCGTTGCGGTCGGCGGCCATCGTGTTGCGGATGTAGGCGCCGACGTTCAGGTGGTCGATCGCCAGCACCGGCAGCTCGTCGACGCCAGCCTTCTCCAGCTTGTCGAGGTCGCTGGCCGACAGTTCGTCACCGGCTTCGAACAGGACTTCGCCGGTCCGCTCGTTGATGATGTCGACGGCGAGGTAGCGGCCGGTCAGTTCCTCGGTGGAGACGAGCTGCTCGGCGAGGCCGCCCTCGACCAGCTTCTTGATCAGGCGCGGCGTCATCTTGGTGCCGGCCTCGGCGACGACCTGGCCGGAGGCCGCGTCCACGAGGTCGGAGGCGACCTTCACGCCCTTCATGCGGTCGGCGTTGAAGGGGGTCTTCCAGCCGCCCGACGCGCGGGTGTAGGTGATGGTGTCGTAGAAGAAATTGAGGATTTCTTCCTTCGCCATGCCCTGCGCCTCGTAGGGCAGCAGGTCCTTCTTCTGGGCCTTCCGCTCGGCGCGCAGCGCCTCGGTCTCCGCGCCGTCCAGAGCGAACAGCAGCGTGGTGGCCGGCAGCTTGCGGCGGCGGTCGATGCGCACGTAGACGAGGTCCTTGGCGTCGAACTCGAAGTCCAGCCAGGAGCCGCGGTACGGGATCACGCGGGCGGCGAAGAGATACTTGCCCGACGAATGGGTCTTGCCCTTGTCATGGTCGAAGAAGACACCCGGGCTGCGGTGCATCTGCGAGACGATGACGCGCTCGGTGCCGTTGATGATGAAGGTGCCGTTGGCCGTCATCAGGGGCATGTCGCCCATGTAGACGTCCTGCTCCTTGATGTCGCGGATCGAGCGCAGGCCCGTGTCCTCTTCCACGTCGAAGACGGAGAGGCGCAGGGTCACCTTCAGCGGGGCGGCGAAGGTCATGCCGCGCTGCTGGCACTCCTCGACGTCATACTTCGGCTGCTCAAGCTCGTACTTCACGAAGTCGAGGACGGCGCGGTCGGAGAAGTCCTTGATCGGGAACACCGACCGGAACACCTCCTGCAGACCCAGGTTGGCCCGCTTCTCCGGCGGGACGTCCATTTGCAGGAAGTGGTCGTAGGAGCTGCGCTGCACCTCGATGAGGTTGGGCATCTGGGTGACTTCCGGGATGCGCCCGAAGCTCTTCCGAACACGCTTTCGACCCGTAAAGGATTTGGCCATGGATGTCCCCAAACGTCAGAATCGTGAGTACGCTCGACCAGAAGCACGCGAACCAGGGTGCTCGCCGCGACGCGGCGATGATCGCGCGGCCCGCCCCTTATGCAGGGACGGAAAGAGCCGGACCGAGAAACCCGGTCCGGTGGAAGGCAGAAAACGCCGTGCGGCGGCAGGCCCCCTCGGGGACCGGCCGCCGTCCGGCGTGGATATGTCTTATCCGTCGCAGCAAGACGGGTCTTACTTAATATCGACCTTGGCGCCGGCCTCTTCAAGCTGCTTCTTGATCTTGGCGGCCTCGTCCTTCGACACGGCCTCCTTGACCGGCTTCGGGGCGCCTTCGACCAGGTCCTTGGCTTCCTTGAGGCCCAGGCCGGTGATGGCGCGGACTTCCTTGATCACGTTGATCTTCTTGTCGCCGGCGTCGGCGAGGATCACGTTGAACTCGGTCTGCTCTTCGACCGGGGCGGCGGCGGCGGCCGGACCGGCGGCGGCAACGGCCACCGGAGCGGCGGCGGAGACGCCCCACTTCTCTTCCAGCAGCTTCGACAGCTCGGCGGCCTCGATGACGGTCAGGGCCGAGAGATCGTCGACCAGCTTCTGCAGATCAGCCATTTTAATGCTCCAACAACTCGATGTTCTGGGATGGGTAGACAGCTAGACGGGTGCGGCTCAGGCCGCCTCGTCCTTCTTCGCGTAGGCCGCCAGCACGCGGGCGACCTGGCCGCCCGGAGCCTGGAGAACGCCGGCGATACGGGTCGCCGGAGTCTGGATCATGCCCACGAGCTTGGCGCGCAGTTCGTCCAGCGACGGGAGCGTGGCGAGAGCCTTCACTCCCTCCGCGTCGAGGATCTGGTCGCCGAGAGCGGCACCGACGATCTTCAGCTTCTCGTTGGTCTTCGCGTAGTCGGCCACCACCTTGGCGGCCGCGACGGGATCCTTCGAGTAGGCGATCGCGGTCGGTCCCTTGAAGAGACCGTCCAGACCTTCAAACTGCGTGCCCTGAAGGGCGCGGCGGGCGAGCCGGTTCTTCGTCACCTTGAAGCTCGCGCCCGCGGCCCGAATCTTGCCACGCAGGTCGGTGACTTCCGCCACCGTCAGGCCGAGATGGTGGGTGACCACCACCAGGCCCGTTTCCTGGAGCTTCGACTGCAGGTCCGCGATCGTCGCTTCTTTTTGTGTACGATCCACGGATCGCCTCCTTGCACAGAGGTTTACAAGGGACCCCTTCCCTTTCGGTGGGGAGCCCCGGCGAACCTGTCCCAGAAGTTCGAGCCGTTCCTGAACCGCGGGCAAGCCCGCGTGGTTAACGGTTCAACTCCTGTCTGCTCTGGCAGGTTTAAGCCCTTGCCTCCGGAGAGACGCGGGCACCAGCGGTCTTGGACAGGGTGGGCATCCCCGCAGGGACACCCGATCGCCGCCGGTTCCCGAAGGAGCCGGCGGCGAAACTCAGATCACTCAGGCCGTGGCGGCCAGAGTGGACAGATCGAGCTTCAGGCCCGGGCCCATCGTCGAGGACAGCGAGACCTTCAGCAGGTACTGACCCTTGGCACCGGTCGGCTTGGCGCGGGTGATGGCATCCACGAAGGCGCGGATGTTCTGCACCAGGGCCTCTTCCGAGAAGCTGGCCTTGCCGACGCCGGCATGCACGATGCCGGTCTTCTCGGCGCGGAACTCCACGGCGCCGGCCTTGGCGGCCTTGACGGCGCCGGCCACGTCGGGGGTCACGGTGCCGAGCTTCGGGTTCGGCATCAGGCCGCGCGGGCCGAGGACCTTACCGAGCTTGCCGACGACGCCCATCATGTCCGGGGACGCGATGCAGCGGTCGAAGTCAATGTTGCCGGCCAGGATCTTCTCGGCCAGATCGTCGGCGCCAACGATGTCCGCGCCGGCGGCCAGGGCGTCATCCGCCTTGGTGCCCTTGGCGAACACGGCGACGCGCACGGTCTTGCCGGTGCCGTTCGGCAGGTTCACCACACCGCGGACCATCTGGTCGGCGTGACGCGGATCGATGCCCAGGTTCATGGCGATTTCGATGGTCTCATCGAACTTCGCCTTGGGCAGGCCCTTGATCAGGGAGACGGCGCCTTCCAGCGAGTAGAGCGCCTCGCGGTCGACCTTCTTGTAGGAATCGGTCAGTCGCTTGCCGAGCTTCGCCATGGGATCAGCCCTCCACCACTTCGAGGCCCATCGAGCGGGCGGAACCAGCGATCATGCTCGCGGCCGCCTCGACGTCGTGGGCGTTCAGGTCCTTCATCTTCTTTTCGGCGATGTCACGAATCTGGGTCTTCGTGATCTTGCCGGCGAAAGCGCCCTTGCCGGTGGTCTGCGAACCCTTGTCGATGCCAGCGGCCTTCTTCAGGAAGTAGCTGACCGGCGGGGTCTTCGTGACGAAGGTGAAGGTACGGTCGCCGTAGGCGGTGATGACCACCGGGATCGGCATGCCGACTTCCAGGTCCTGCGTCTTGGCGTTGAACGCCTTGCAGAACTCCATGATGTTCAGGCCGCGCTGACCGAGCGCCGGGCCGATGGGCGGCGACGGATTCGCCTTGCCGGCCGGAACCTGCAGCTTGATGAAGCCAACGATTTTCTTTGCCATGTCACAACCTCCAGATACGACGCCTCGATACGCTGTCCGGCGTCGCGGGGCTTTGCGGTGCGGCTATGGCGGGCCTTCCGCAGCAGAAAGGAGCACGTGACTGTTCATCACGTGCCCCGGGAAAACGGTTGGTCTCAGACCTTTTCGACCTGGGTGTATTCCAGCTCGACCGGCGTGGAGCGGCCGAAGATCGACACCGCCACCTTGAGGCGGGCCTTCTCCTCGTCGACTTCCTCGACGGTGCCGTTGAAAGAGGTGAAGGGGCCGTCGCTCACACGAACCTGCTCGCCCACCTCGAAGGTGATCGAGGGCTTGGGGCGCTCAAAGCCTTCCTGCACCTGATGGATGATCCGCTCGGCTTCGCGCTGGCTGATCGGCTGCGGCTTGCCGCCACCACCCAGGAACCCGGTGACCTTCGGCGTGTTCTTCACGAGATGCCAGGACTCGTCCGTCAAATCCATCTTGATGAGGACGTAGCCGGGGAAGAACTTCCGCTCGGTGTTGATCTTGGAACCCCGGCGCACCTCGACCACTTCCTCGGTCGGCACCAGGATCTCTTCGAATTTGTCTTCCAGACCCTTCTGAGCCGCCTTCTCGCGGATGGCCTGGGAAACCTTCTTCTCGAAGCCCGAATAGACGTGAACGACGTACCAGCGCGCGGCCATGGCGATCAGGCTCCCAGCCCAAGGATCATACGGACGGCGAAGGCCAGCACCTGATCCACGACGAGGAAGAACAGCGAAGCCAGCACCACCATGACGAACACCATGGCGGTCGTCACGCCGGTTTCCTTGCGGGTCGGCCAGGTGACCTTGGCCACCTCGCGGCGGACGTCGCGCGCGAATTCTGCGGGGTTCACTTTAGCCATCGTAGACCGTGCGGGCTCCGGTGCGACGTGTAGGGCGCGGTCAGCGACCCGTTCTTGTTCGGTACGGCGTGGCAGGAGTGGAGGGGCTCGAACCCCCAGCCCCCGGTTTTGGAGACCGGTGCTCTACCAATTGAGCTACACTCCTATCGCCGCAGGCTCTACCCCCGGCGGGGAGCGGAGCTTATAGCGCATAGCCGCGTGGCTTGCTAGCCTTTTTATCGGCCGGCATGCCGAAAACGACAGGGATCAATCCCGCCGCCGAACCATGGGGAACGACGGCGGGATCGACACCTTTAACTTACTTGATGATCGAGGCGACGACGCCGGCGCCGACCGTACGACCACCCTCGCGGATGGCGAAGCGCAGGCCCTCGTCCATGGCGATCGGAGCGATCAGCTCGACTTCCATGGAGATGTTGTCGCCCGGCATCACCATCTCGGTGCCTTCCGGCAGCTTCACCATGCCCGTCACGTCGGTCGTGCGGAAGTAGAACTGCGGACGGTAGTTGGTGAAGAACGGCGTGTGACGGCCACCCTCTTCCTTCGTCAGGATGTAGGCCTCGGCCTTGAAGGTGGTGTGCGGCGTGATGCTGCCCGGCTTGGCCAGAACCTGGCCGCGCTCGACGTCCTCACGCTTCGTGCCGCGCAGCAGCGCGCCGATGTTGTCGCCAGCCTCACCCGAGTCGAGCAGCTTGCGGAACATCTCCACACCGGTCACGGTGGTCTTGACCGTGGCCTTCAGACCGACGATCTCGACTTCCTCGCCAACCTTGACGATGCCGCGCTCGACGCGGCCGGTCACCACGGTGCCGCGGCCCGAGATCGAGAACACGTCCTCGATCGGCATCAGGAACGGACGGTCCTTCGGACGCTCCGGCTGCGGGATGTACTGGTCGACCTCGGCCATCAGCTTGAGGATCGCGTCACGGCCGATCTCCGGCGAACGGTCCTCCAGCGCGCACAGCGCCGAGCCCTTGACGATCGGAATGTCGTCGCCCGGGAACTGGTAGGAGGACAGCAGCTCGCGCACCTCCATCTCGACCAGCTCGAGCAGCTCCGGATCGTCGACCATGTCGACCTTGTTCATGAACACCACCAGCGCCGGCACGCCGACCTGGCGGGCCAGCAGGATGTGCTCGCGGGTCTGCGGCATCGGGCCGTCGGCGGCCGACACGACCAGGATCGCGCCGTCCATCTGCGCGGCGCCCGTGATCATGTTCTTCACGTAGTCGGCGTGGCCCGGGCAATCGACGTGGGCGTAGTGGCGGTTGGTCGTCTCGTACTCGACGTGGGCGGTCGAGATCGTGATGCCACGCGCCTTCTCTTCCGGCGCCTTGTCGATCTGGTCGTAGGCGGTGAAGGTCGCGCCGCCGCTCTCGGCCAGCACCTTCGTGATCGCCGCGGTCAGCGACGTCTTGCCGTGGTCGACGTGGCCGATCGTGCCAATGTTGCAGTGCGGCTTGTTCCGCTCAAACTTTGCCTTCGCCATCGCTTTGGTCTTTCGTTCCCGACGTTCCGGACGCACACAATGGCCCGGCCGAGACCGACATTTCCCTTAGCGCGGGGGGATTGGAGCGGGTGAGGGGAATCGAACCCCCGTCGTAAGCTTGGAAGGCTTCTGCTCTACCATTGAGCTACACCCGCCTGCCATGCCCCGCCCGGCGCTATCGACCGGGAAACGCGATCACGGACAAGCCGTGGAATGTAGTGGTGGAAGGGGCTGGATTTGAACCAGCGTACGCTTACGCGGGCAGATTTACAGTCTGCTGCCTTTAACCACTCGGCCACCCTTCCTCAGGCCCGCTGCGGGACATGCCCGCCGCGGAGTTCGGCACTATGAGAATTTTTCAGGCCTTGTCAACACGTCTGAAGCAGTCCAAACCAGAAAACTGTGAATAACCGCGGCGGGCTTAGCCCCGCCCCCTCCAGTCGGACACCATGACCCGTTCGAAGAAGCCATCCGCGCCCCACGGCCAGCCCCCTGCCCCGGCCAAGAACCACTCCCCATCCCACCGCGAGTCGCGCGGCGACCGCACCTCCCCAGGGCGCGGCGCGCAGGGCGTCCTGCTCTACGGCCTGCACCCGGTGTCTGCGGCCTGGCTGAACCCGGAGCGGCGCATCCACCGTCTGATCGCGACGGAAGCGGGCCGCGCCGCGTTGGAGCCGGTGCTGGCCCAGGCCAAGGCGCGCGGGCTGCAACGGCCCGGCCTTATGCCGGCCGACCGCAACGACCTGGACCGCATGTTGCCGCCGGGCGCCGTACACCAGGGCGTGGCAGCAGACGTCGCCCCCTTGGACGAGATCGGGATCGAGGACCTCTGCGTGGAGGCCGATTCGGATCCGTCGGCGCTCGTCGTCGTCCTCGATCAGGTGACCGACCCGCACAACGTCGGCGCGATCCTGCGCTCTGCTTCGGCCTTCGGGGCCAAGGCGGTGGTGGTGACGGAGCGCAACGCGCCGGAGACCACCGGCGTCCTCGCCAAGAGCGCCTCGGGAGCACTGGAGTCGGTTCCGCTGGTGCGAGTCACCAACCTCGCCCGGGCGCTCGCCGATCTTCAGCAGGCCGGCTTCTGGACGGTCGGTCTCGCCGAGTCGGGGACGAGCACGCTGGCCCAGTGCAACCTGACGGGCCGCACCGCGCTGGTGCTGGGGGCGGAGGGGGCCGGGCTGCGCCGCCTGACCATGGAGCGTTGCGACATCGTCGCGCGCCTGCCGACCCAGGGACCGGTGGGCAGCCTGAACGTGTCCAATGCCGCCGCGGTCGCCCTCTACGAGGTCGCCCGGCTGCGCTGACGCGTCGCCAAACGCGCCGCACAGGTGAGGCTTGCTGCGGACCGCGGGGGACGCTAGTGTAAGCGCCCGCCGCCGTCTGGCCGGGCGGCATGCCGGTTTAGCTCAGTTGGTAGAGCAGCGGTTTTGTAAACCGAAGGTCGCGGGTTCGAGCCCTGCAACCGGCACCACCTTTTTTTGACCGCCAGACCGACGTCCTGCCCATGACGCACGCCACCGAAGGCGGCTCCCTGATCCCGACCGGCTCCGGCGTCATCGACGCGGAGCACAGTTCCATTCTCGACCTCCTGTCGGCGATGACCGCGGGCGGTCCGGTCGGGCTGGCGGAGCTGACCGCGCTTTCGCACGAGGTGGCGGAGCATTTCGCCACGGAAACGGTGGAGATGGCCGTTCTGGCCACGGA
The DNA here is from genome assembly GCF_001315015.1 of Azospirillum brasilense. Taxonomy (NCBI): domain Bacteria; kingdom Pseudomonadati; phylum Pseudomonadota; class Alphaproteobacteria; order Rhodospirillales; family Azospirillaceae; genus Azospirillum; species Azospirillum brasilense. The sequence continues at coordinate 2,254,891 of NZ_CP012914.1, forward strand.
CCGGCGGGAGCGGCACGAGCAGGCCCATCGTAGCTACTTGGCCAGCATCGACGCTCTGGTGGGTACCGCTGAGCGCGGCGCCCCGGTGACCAGCGACGACGCGAACCGGCTGATGCTATGGTTCATCGTCCACTCCAACACCGCCGACACCGAACTGGTGGAGGCCGCCCGGCGCGCCGGCGACGAGCCGCCCATGATCTCCATGGACGAATGGCTCGACGGCCTGGACGAGGCTGATCGGGACGCCTTGCGCTCCTGAGACGGCCATGACGCCCCAACCGGGGAACCGGGCCTCCAGGCAGCGGTTGGAGAGGGGACGATCCCTTCCAGCAACCGACCCAGGCTCCTTCATGGAAAAATCCGACACTCCCAACGCCGGGGCGCAGCGCCTGCGCGACGCCATCGACAAGGGCCTGACCGGCGACAAGATCCCCGCGTCTGACCCTGCTGCGGCCCCGCTGGGCACCGACGACGAGGCCGCGGGCGTCCGACCGCCTCCGGCCGCCAGCACTCACGATCCTGCCCCTTCCGACGCCCGCGCGCCCTCGGGCCACTCCAAGGGCGCCGACGCCTTCCGCAAAGGCGACCTTCCCTACGGCGAGGGCACCCGCGACGATGGATGACCGCCGCCACGAGGCGGACTGTTGCGCAAAAAAATGTCCCTCTTCCGAATGGGAAGAGGGACATTGTCATGGCGTCGAATGGTGGCGGGGCGCCTGCCCCAGTTTTCCGAAACAAATGGGCCGTCTGGCGAGTTTCCGGAACCGGTTGCCGATCAGAAATAGCGCTCCGGCACGCGCAGCACGTCGTCGGGCATCACCGGCGTGGTGATCGGGGCGCGGCGCAACTCCTTCTTGGGGTCGGCCCCGCGTGTGATCAGCACGTAGTCCTCCTTGGCGCGGTAGGTGTAGCCGCCAGCCATCGCCACCGCCGACAGGGCGGTCATGCCGTTGACATACTGGTACTGGCCGGGGTTACGGACCTCGCCCAGGATGAAGAAGGGCCGGTGGTTCAGCACCTCGACGCTGACCTTGGCATCGCGGACGTAGCCCTGCGACAGGCGCTTGGCGATGTCGGTCTCCAACTCGCGCGGGGTGTGGCCGCGGGCCGACACCTCGCCGATCAGCGGCATGGCGACCTTGCCCGACCCGTCGACGCGGAACTCGCCGGAGAGCTGCTCCTCGCCGAAGACGATGACGCGCAGCGCGTCGCCGGCCCCCAGGCGGTAGTCCGTCATCTGGGCGACGCCGGGCGGTTCGAGAGGGGCATCCTGGCCACCGGCGCAGCCGACCATCGCGGCGGCGACCACGGTCATTCCGAGCGCGCGGAACACGTTACGTCGATTCATCCCTAACCCTTCTCCATAGCTCGTGAGGACATCGGGTCCAGGCGCCCGCGGACGGAGCGGCCGAACCCTGAGCGGTCACGGAGGGAGACTAGCAACTCGCACGCGCTTGGGAAAAAGTGGAGAGGAAGTAACGCCAACGGAGGAAAAGGATTCGCATCACCGTATAGGCGGAAATGCAAAAGGGGCGCCCATCGGCAGATGAGCGCCCCTCTGTGCATGGACTAGACGAACTGATTACATCTGAGCGCCGACGCGCAGATAGACCAGATTGTCGGAGTAATCGAAACCACTGAGGTTCGAGTTACGCTTTTCGTAAGTATAGCCGCCATTCACGAAGACGTAGCGGCTGAGCTGGTAGCTGGCACCGGCCCCCAGTGTGTAGACGTCGTCGGTGCGGTCCACGCCGTTGAAGTCGTCCTGGCGCCACTGGACGCGGGCGTTCAGCAGCAGGGTGCGCAGAAGCTCGTGATCCACGCCGACCGCGGCGACGGTGCGGTTGTAGCTCGACGCGATCTGGCTGCCGCGGGCGTAGGTCGATTCGCGAACCTGACGGCTGAGCGAGCCGGTGACCGAGGTGAGCTGGGTCACCGACCAGTTCAGGCGGCCGCCCAAGGCCAGACCACCGAAATCCTTCAGCGTCGGATCATCGTAGGTCCGGCTCAGATAACCGGCATAGATCTCGCCGTTGATGAGGCCGGTCAGGTCGGTGGACAGGCCGCCGACGACCTCATAGCCGTCCGAGTCGCGGTTGACGCCGCCGAAATCCGGGGTCAGCCGGTACCGGGTCCAGTTGTAGGAGCCCTGGATGAAGGCTTCGTAGCCCTGGATGAACTCGTAGCCGGCACGGGCGGTGCCCGTGTAGCTCCAGCGGTCGCGGTCCTCCTGCGACTCCGTCCGCCCGTTGGTCAACTCGGCGTCCTGATAGGAGGTGTACTGGGCCCCACCGGTCAGGCGGACGCGCAGGCGGTTGAAGCGCTGGTTGAACGATGCCTCGCCGCCATGGGTGAAGTAGTTCACCGGCTCCGCGAAGCGCGGCACCACGGTGCCGGTGGCCAGCGACACGTCGAAGTTCGGGTCGGACCGCCCCTCATGGTCGCGGCGGCTGAACAGCAGGCCGCTGACCGAGCTGTCGCGGGTGATGTCGTAGCGGCCGTCCACCTGCGCCCGGTAATCGGCGTAGTTCTCCGACGAGTAGTCGAAGAAGCGCCCGATGTTGCCGGAGGCCGAGAAGTTCAGGGCGTGGTTGTTGAAATCCGAACGCACATCGACGCGCGGCTGGGTGACCCAGATGAAGTCGTCGCGGGTGTCGTTCTCGGTCGCGAAGACGTTGCTTTCATAGGTCAGGCCGGTTTCGATGCGCGGCAGGATACGGAACGATCCGGCGCGGATGCCGAGCTGTTCGACCTCCGGACGGCGGCGCTCCAGCACGGTTTCACCGGGCTGCAGTTCCTGGGCGCTCACCGGCGTGGCCGCGGGCAGCGCCGTCAGCACGGTGGACGCGAGCGCGAGGGCGAGAAGGGACAGGGAGCTGGGCTTCATGGGTCACCGCGCAAGGCTGAAATCAGTGGCTCGTATCGGGCGGCCGAATGGCCTTGGAATGTGCAATCGCCGCTCCGGCAGAAGCGGACAGTCGCTGCAAAGACAACTCATGGCGTGATGTCCGTGCAACAGTGAAGCCGTTCAGCCGTGGTTTTTGCCCGCGCCTGTGTTGTTGGCGCAACAAGACTTGCGTCAGACGCGCGCTCTATTGCCATACGCCCGCACCATTAGAGCTAAGGTCATACGACCACGAAACCACACGTCCGCCTCCTCGGGAACCACCCTTCGGCAACACCCGTTCACGCAAATGCGGTCTAGAGCCGCGCCTTGAAGCGATGAGGAAGCGCCGAGCATGACCAGACCCCTGACCACTCCCCCGCCGCCCAAATCACCCCGCCATCCTGGTGACGATGTTGTGATGCCCCCCTACACACCGGGGAGTGTCCCACCGCCGGACGGCGACCTTCCAAAGTCCGACCGCGAAAGGACTCCGCCGCCGAACACTTATCCACCGAAACAAAATCCATAATTGAAATACGGACAACCGTTTGGCATGACCAAAACACACCCGCATATGCAGATTGCCCGCCAGTCCATCGGAAAGATTATTGAAACGCACGACTCATCTTCGTTCGCGAGTGCTTTACACTTTAAATAGTCAAAGGGCCTAGACTGTGGCTCTATGCCGCAGCGACGAGCGTTGCCTATTGCGACTTCCACCCCTAGGCTTCAAGGCGAAGCCTGCTGCATTTGGCGCAAGCCTGGGAACATTCCCAGGATCGGCGCCGAACCTGTCGCACGGTGTTCCGCCGACACCCGCCGCAACCGGAAACGGTCCGGCTCCGCAACGCTCGTGTGCGCCCATGGATCAGATTGCCCATCCTCCGACCGACGATTACCTGCTGACCGGGCAGGTGCACTATCGCCTCCGCCGGGCCCACCAGCGCGCGTCCTCCATCTTCATGGACATGATCGGCGACTCCCAGCTCACCCCAACCCAGTGGGGTGCCCTGGTCACGCTGCGGACCGAAAGGTCGCTGTCGCAGAACCAGCTCGGACGGCTGACCTTCATGGACCCGGCGACCACCCAGGGGGTGATCCTGCGCCTTGTCGAGCGCAACCTGGTGGAGCGCCAGCCGGACCCGCAGGACCGGCGTCGCACCAGCGTCAGCCTGACCCGCGCCGGCCAGTCGCTGGTCAGCACCCTGCTGGAGAATGCCACGAGGGCGCATCACCGCACGCTTGACCCGCTGACCCCGGAGGAGCAGGCGACCTTCCTCCTGCTTCTCTCGCGCCTGATGTGAGGCTGGTGTCACCCGCACCGGCACCGGCACGGGGAAAACCGGCTTGGTGAAAACCGGCATGATGCGGCGCAACGGAACGGTGACTTTTGCGGTGGGTTTGCTATGAACGCAGACATTGCGTTCACGCTGCCGTTCCATGCGTTCACGCAGCCGCCAACCGCGCCGGGATACCGCTGACCATGAACCGCCGCCATCTCCTGCTTGCGCCGGGTGCTGCCGCCCTCGCCACCGCCCTTTGCTTCGCCGCGCCGATGCCTGCCGCCCAGGCCCAATCGGGCGGCCAGCCGATTCGCGTCGGCGAGATCAACAGCTACACCGGCCTGCCGGCCTTCACGATCCCCTACCGCCAGGGCTGGCAGCTCGCGGTAGAGGAGGTGAACGCGGCGGGTGGCCTGCTCGGCGGTCGCAAGCTGGAGGTCATCTCCCGCGACGACGCCGGCAAGCCGGACGACGCCGTGCGCGTCGCGCAGGAGTTGCTGTCGAACGAGAAGGTCGAGTTGCTGGCCGGCACCTACTTCTCCCACGTCGGGCTGGCCGTGGCGGACTTCGCCGCGCGCAACAAGCTTCCCTTCGTGGCGGCGGAGCCGCTGACCGACGCCATCACCTGGACCAAGGGCAACCGCTACACCTTCCGCCTGCGCCCCAGCACCTACATGCAGGCGGCCATGCTGGTTGAGGAGGCGGCGAAGCTGCCAGCCAAGCGCTGGGCCACCGTCGCCCCCAACTACGAATACGGCCAGTCGGCGGTGCAGTGGTTCCGCCAACTCCTGTCGGAGAAGCGGCCGGACGTCGAGTTCGTCGCCGAGCAGTGGCCGGCCCAGGGCAAGCTGGAGGCGGGGCCGACCGTGCAGGCGCTGGCCGCGGCCAAGCCCGACGCCATCTTCAACGTCACCTTCGGCGCCGACCTCGCCAAGTTCGTGCGCGAGGGCGAGGGGCGCGGCCTGTTCCGCAACCGCACCGTCGTCAGCCTGCTGACCGGCGAGCCGGAGTATCTCGACCCGATGAAGGACGAGGCGCCGGAAGGCTGGATCGTCACCGGCTACCCGCAGGAGCAGATCGACACGCCGGAGCACAAGGCCTTCCGCGAGGCCTATGCGAAGCGCTTCAACGAGCCGCCGCGCCAGGGCTCGGTCGTCGGCTACGCCACCTTCAAGGCCATCGCCGCCGCGGTGGAGAAAGCCGGCTCCACCGATGCGGAGAAGGTCGTCGACGCACTGTCCGGCCTGGAGCTGTCCAGCCCCTTCGGCCCGATCACCTTCCGCGCGCTCGACCATCAGGCGACGATGGGCGCCTATGTCGGCAAGACCACGGTGAAGGACGGCCAGGGCGTGATGACCGGCTGGCGCTACGCCGACGGGGCGGACTATCTGCCGTCCGACGAGGCCGTCCGCAAGATGCGCCCGGAGTAAGGGGGCGGCGTTCTTGCCCCCACCCTTCCCTCCCCCGCTCCGCAGGAGAGGGAGATTGATCCCCTCCACCGCGCAGCGGGGGAGGGTTAGGGAGGGGGCAAAAAGGCCACTCTCCCGCCGACCCTGCCGAAAGAGCCGATGTCCTTCTACCTCGTGCAATTCCTCAGCGGCCTCGCCACGGCGGCGACGCTGTTCCTGGTGTCGTCCGGGCTGACCATCGTGTTCGGCGTGACGCGGATCGTGAATTTCGCGCACGGCTCCTTCTACATGCTGGGCGCCTATCTCGGCTGGACGCTGGTGGAGCGCTTAGGGAGCACGCCGCTGGGCTTCTGGGGCGCGGTGGCCGCGGCCTCGCTGGCGGTCGGCCTGCTCGGCGCGCTGATGGAGGTCGGGCTGCTGCGCCGCCTTTACCGCTCGCCTGAGCTGTTCCAGCTTCTCGCCACCTTCGGCGTGGTGCTGGTCGTGCAGGACGCCGCCTCGTGGATCTGGGGGTCGGAGGATCTGCTCGGCCGGCGGGCGCCGGGGCTGCGCGGCTCCGTGGACATCCTCGACCAGCCCTTCCCCCTCTACGACCTCGTGCTGATCGGGCTGGGGCCGCTGGTGCTGGGCCTGCTCTGGCTGCTCTTCAACCGCACGCGCTGGGGCACGCTGGTCCGCGCGGCGACTCAGGACCGCGACATGGCCTCGGCGCTCGGCGTCGATCCGGCGCGGCTGTTCACCGGGGTGCTGTTCCTGGGGTCGGCGCTCGCCGGGCTGGGCGGCGCGCTCCAGGTCCCGCGCGAGGCGGTGAACCTGCACATGGACATGGCCATCGTGGTCGAGGCCTTCGTCGTCGTCGTGGTCGGCGGCATGGGCAGCCTGACCGGCGCCTTCGTCGCCTCGCTGCTGATCGGGCAGTTGCAGGCCTTCGGCATCCTGGTTTTCCCGCAGATCACGCTGGTCCTGGTCTTCCTGTTCATGGCGGTGGTTCTGGTCATCCGCCCCTACGGGCTGCTCGGCCGCGCCGAGGACGCGCCGCCCACCGCCGCCAGCCCCGGCCCGCCGCTGATCGCCGCGGCCGGCGCGGCGCGCTGGGCGCCCGCCCTGCTGCTCGCCCTGCTGGCCGCGGTGCCGCTGGTCGCCGGCGACTACGCGCTGATCGTGCTGACCGAGGTGGTGATCCTGGCGCTGCTGGCGGCCAGCCTGCATCTGCTGATCGGGCTGGGCGGCCTCGTCTCCTTCGGGCACGCCGCTTATTTCGGGCTGGGCGCCTACGGCGCGGCCCTGCTGGTCAAGCATCTGGCCGCCCCCATGCCGCTGGCGCTGGCCGCCGCGCCGCTGGTCGCCGGGCTGGGCGCCCTGGCCGCCGGCTGGTTCTGCGTGCGGCGGTCGGGCCTCTACTTCGCCATGCTGACGCTGGCCTTCGCGCAGATCGTCTGGTCGGTGACCTTCCAATGGTACGGCGTCACCGGCGGCGACAACGGCATCCTCGGCGTCTGGCCGCCCGACTGGGCGGCGGGCAAGGCGGCCTATTTCTGGCTGACCCTGGCGCTGGCCGGCGGGGCGCTGCTGCTGCTGCGCCGCGCCGCTTTCTCGCCCTTCGGCTACACGCTGCGCGCCGGGCGCGATTCCGCGCTGCGCGCCGAATCGGTGGGCATCGATGTGCGCCGGCACCAGTGGCTGAGTTTCGCCCTGGCCGGGTCCGCCGCCGGGCTGGCCGGCGGTCTCTACGCCTTTTCCAAGGGCAGCGTCTTTCCCACCCTGATGGCCGTGCCGGTGTCGGTGGACGCTCTGGTCATGGTGCTGATGGGCGGCATCCAGACCCTGAGCGGCCCGGTCGTGGGCGCCGCCCTGTTCCACCTTCTGGAGACCGAGGCGATGAGCCGGACCGACTGGTGGCGGCTGGTCCTGGGCGCCGTCATCCTGGTTCTGGTTCTGGCCTTCCCCAAGGGCGTCGCCGGCTTCGTCCGCGACCTGTGGACCCGCGGGAGGGACTCATGAACCGCCGCCTCGCCGTCGAGAATCTCCAGCGCGCCTTCGGCGGGGTGCAGGCCGTGCGCGGTGTGTCCTTCGCCCTGGACGCCGGGGAGGTGCTGGCGCTGATCGGCCCGAACGGCGCCGGCAAGACCACCTGTTTCAACCTGCTGAACGGCCAGCTGCGGCCCGACGCGGGCACGGTGCGGCTGGACGGGGTGGACATCGTCGGCCTGCCGCCGCGCCGCATCTGGCGGATGGGCGTCGGCCGCACCTTCCAGATCACCGCCACCTTCGCCTCGATGACGGTGCGCGAGAATGTGCAGATGGTCCTGCTCTCGGTCCACCGGCGCCTGTTCGGTCTGTGGACCCCGGCGGCCTCCGGGTTCCGTGACGAGGCGATGGCCCTGCTGGAGCGCGTCGGCATGGGCGCCCAGGCGGAGCGGCCCTGCGGCGTGCTGGCCTACGGCGACCTCAAGCGCGTCGAACTCGCCATGGCGCTGGCCGGCGACCCGAAAATCCTGCTGATGGACGAACCGACCGCCGGCATGGCCCCCGGCGAGCGGCAGGAGCTGATGGCGCTGACCTCCTCCCTCGTCCGCGAGCGCGGCCTCGCCGTTCTGTTCACGGAGCATGACATGGACGTCGTGTTCGGCCACGCCACCCGCATCATCGTGCTCGACCGCGGCCAGCTGATCGCCGAGGGCACGCCCGACGCCGTGCGCGCCGACCCGAAGGTGCAGGCCGTCTATCTGGGAGGTGCCGCATGACCGCGGAACCCCTTCTGAGCGTCCGCGGGCTTCAGGCCTGGTACGGGCGCGCCCACATCCTGACCGGAGTCGATCTGACGGTGGACCGGGGCGAGGTGGTCGCCCTGATGGGCCGCAACGGCGCCGGCAAGACCACGACGATGAAGGCGATCATGGGCCTGCTCGACCGGCGTTCCGGCACGGTGGCCTTCGACGGGCGCGACGTCTCCGCCCTGCCGCCGCACCGCATCGCGCGGCGCGGCCTCGGCTACGTGCCGGAGGACCGCCGCGTCTTCACCGACCTGACGGTGGAGGAGAATCTGGAGGTCGGCCGCCAGCCGCCCCGCGACGGCGCCCCGCATTGGACGCCGGAGCGGCTCTACGCCCTCTTCCCCAACCTCGCCGAGATGCGGGGCCGCCGCGGCGGGCGGATGAGCGGCGGCGAGCAACAGATGTTGACGCTTGCCCGTACGCTCATGGGCAACCCGTCGCTCCTGCTGCTCGACGAGCCGTCGGAGGGTCTGGCCCCGCGCATCGTGCAGCAAATGGCCGACGCCTTGCGCGCGCTGAAGGCCGAGGGGCTGTCGATCCTGGTGTCCGAACAGAATCTCGCCTTCGCCGCCGCGGTCGCCGACCGCGCGAGCGTCATCGAGAAGGGGCAGATCCGCTTCGAAGGCCCGATGCGGACTCTGCTGGAGGATGAAACGGTGCGCCGGGCCTATCTGGCGGTGTGAGGGCTGGCGGTCTGAAGACTCACACCAGCATGTCGAGGACACGCTTGGTGTTGTCCTGCGCGGCCTGCATGACCTTGACGTTGGCGGCGAAGTCGGTCTGGGCCGAGGAGAGGCTGACCACCACCGCCGGATCGAGGTTGCCGGCGGCGAGCTGCGCCCCCGCCTCGTCGGCGCGGGACTGGGCGCCCTGAAGCCCCGCCAGGGCCGAGGCCTGGGCGTCTTGCAGGGACGGCATCCGCGGTGCGCCGAGCGCGCCGATGTCCATGGTGGAACCCCTCGATTGACCGGCGACCACCCTACCCCTTTTTCGGCGGAAAAGCGATGGGGACTCGCCTATGGGGACCGGCGGGCTGGTTCAGCCCTCCGCCAACCAAACGGCCAAGCGGTCGAGAAAGGCGCCGGCTTCCGCGGGAGCCTTCAGGCTCCATCCGGCGGCGCTGGGGGCCGGCGGGTCCATGACGCGGATGCCGACTCCCCGCCCCTCGCCACGCGCCGCCAGGGCACGGAAGGCGTCCTCGTCCGTCTCGTCATCGCCGAGGTAGAGCGGCAGCGTCTCCGGCCCCGCCAGCCCAAGGGTATCGAGCAGCGACAGGACCGCCTTGCCCTTGTCCCAAGGGACGTTGGGCCGCAACTCGTGGATCTCCTTGCCGCCGGTGACGCGCAGGTTCGGAAAGGCCGCCGCGACGTCCCGCACCGCGTCGCCAACCGACGCCTTGCGGTCCGGGACCACCCGCCGGGTGTGGATGGCGATGGCGAAGCGCTTGCGCTCGACCAGCGCGCCCTCGACACCGTGCAGGCGCCGCAACAGCTCCGCTTCGGCCGCGTCGAGGTCGCCCAGATACTCCTCGCCGATCTGGGTGCGCAGACCGGGGCCGCGGATGTCGAAGCCGTGGCTGCCGGCGTAGATCAGATCGTCGATCCCGACATGGCGGGCCACATCCTCCAGGTCGCGCCCGCTGACCACCGCCACCGGGCACAGGCCGGCCAGCCGCCGGATCACCGCGCGCACGGAGTCGTTGAGGATCGCCAGATCGGGCCGCTCCACGATGGGCGTCAGAGTCCCGTCATAATCGAGGAAGACGGCGGGCCGCCGGTCGCCCAGCATCGCCGCGAAGGCGTCGAACCGGACAAGCGCCGACGGTTTGCCTTCGGTGGAAGCGGGGGACGGCTGGTCGGTCACGGGCGGCTCTCCTTTGTTGTCCGGGGCATCGCAATGGGCGCAGTCGCGCCGGCGCACGATCGGAACAACGGGAAAGCGCGCCATCAGGTCCAGATGCCGGGTCCGGATAACGGGACGGGCGCGTTAACCAGTGATGTTATCGCACCCGATACGATTGTGACTCTCCGGTCACAGCGGCCCCGGAAAAAGCAACGGCCCCGCATGGGGCCATTGCTGCGGGGTTTTCACCCACCTGAGATCTTTGTTAATTTTGCAGCGCAGCAAGAGATTGCTGCTTCGCCCTTCTTGGGCGTTTCCTCCCTAAACTCAGGCCGCTGTTCGTCAGCGGCCTTTTTTCTGCCAGAAACCTGTCCCTTCTGGCAATCCCTAACAATCACCATACCCCAACAAATCCAGCGGCATAATCCGCACAGATTGAAGGGTTTTATTCCCCACGACGCGCTCTTGCACCACAGGCCCCGCCGGGTTTTCCTGTCGGCTCACCGCCGCCCCCCGCCGCAGCCCATCGGGTGCCGAATTGAGCCATGCACACAGCCCCGCTGCCGACCGGCCGCTGACGGCGCTCGTCAACGCCACGCTCCACACCGGGGATGCGGTGCTGGCGGGTGCCGCCCTGCTGATCGACGGCCCGGCCATCGCCGCCATCGTCGCGCCCGAAGCGATCCCGCGGGAGGCCGAGGTGATCGATCTCGGCGGCGGCATCCTCGCCCCCGGCTTCATCGACCTTCAGGTGAATGGCGGCGGCGGCGCGCTGTTCAACGACACGCCCGACCTGCCGACGTTGCGCCGCATCGCCGAGGCGCACCGCCGCTTCGGCACCACCGGCCTGCTGCCCACCCTCATCACCGACTCGGCTGAAAAGCGCGCCGCCGCCGTGGCCGCGGTGCGCGCCGCCGTGGCGGAGGGGATGCCCGGTGTGCTCGGCATCCATCTGGAAGGTCCGCACATCGCGCCGGCACGCCGCGGCGTCCATGACGCGCGCTTCATCGCCCCCCCCGACGCCGACGACCTCGCCCTGCTCGGCGGCCTGTCCGGCCTGCCGGCCCTGGTCACGCTGGCGCCGGAGGCGGTTCCGCCGGAGCCGGTTCGCCGGCTCGCCGCCGCCGGGCTGCGCATCGCCGCCGGCCACAGCACCGCTACCTGGGCGCAGGCCAAGGCCGGCTTCGCCGCCGGCATCACCGGGGTGACCCACCTGTTCAACGCCATGAGCCCGCTCGGCTCCCGCGAGCCCGGCATGGTCGGGGCCGCGCTGGAGGACGACACGGTCTGGTGCGGCATCATCGTCGACGGGCACCATGTCCACGACGCCTCCGTCCGTCTGGCCTGGAAGGCGAAGGCCCCGGGCCGGCTGTTCCTGGTGACCGACGCGATGCCCCCGGTCGGCGCTTCCGAGGATCACCCAGCCGGCGGTTTCCAGCTCTACGGCGAGGAGATCCGGGTGAAGGACGGGCGTTGCGTCACCGCCGACGGCACGCTGGCCGGTTCCGCCCTGGACATGGCGACGGCGGTGCGCAACGCCGTGGAACGGGTCGGCATCCCGCTGGACGAGGCATTGCGCATGGCCTCCGCCTACCCGGCCGATTTCATGGGAATGGCGGGACGGCGCGGCCGCCTTCGGCCCGGCCTGGCCGCCGACCTCGTGCATCTCGACGAGCGGTTGCGGGTGCGGACGACCTGGATCAGCGGCAAAATGGCCGTTCCGTGAAACACCCCCTGCACGCGCGCAAATCTGTCGTATAGAGGCCGCAGAATTTTGACCCTCATACGCAGAATCGAGGAGATTTACCCATGGACATCGCCCTGATGGTTCTGGCCGTCGTGTTCTTCTTCTGGCAGACCGTTTCCGAGTGATCGGGGTCCGGGCATCCGGACAAGCGAAAGGGCGGCTCCCTGGTGGGGCCGCCCTTTCGCGTTTCGGACCCATCAATTCGGCTGCCGGGCGGAGCCCTCAGTCGGCCAGTGCGCCGCCATGGATCTGCGGGTGCTCCAGCCGCGTATGGGCGGAGGCAACCAGCCTCAACGTCTCCATGATCGTTCCGATCGCCTCGTTCAGATCGGCCCGGCCGGCGGGCGTAGGCATTCCCGACAGGACCGATTCCAGGTCGTCGGCGGCGTCCTGCAGAAGGACGCAGGCCTCCTCCAACTGACGTTTGGCCGTTAGGCCGTTTGCAGGATGCGACGGCGCCGCCTTCTGCATATTGCGATAGGCATTTTGATTTGCAGTTTGCAGCGAAGACCCGCGCTGCCCCTTCTGAAACCCCGTGATGAAGCCGAACATGGGCCCTCTCCCTTCCGTGTCGGAGGGTATAGAGCAAAAGCCGCGCCAATTTCGAAACATCGGCCGAAGGGATCACGCCTTGGGCCAAAGCCACGCCGCGCCGCGCATACCGCTTTCGGCGCCATGGCGCGCCCGAAGGAAGCGGGTGCGGGGAGCCGGACTCAGCGCCCAGCGCCCCCATAGGACCGGCACGGCCTCGTACAGCCCCGGCAAGTCCGACAGGCCGCCGCCGACCACCACCGCGTCAGGGTCGAGCAGATTGATGACGGCGGCCAGCGCACGGGCCAGCGCATCGGCATGACGGTCCAGCGTCGCCCGCGCCGCCGCGTCGCCGGCCGCCGCGCGGGCGGCGATCTCCGGCGGGGCCAGCGACTCTCCCGTACGCCGATGGTGCAGGCGGGCCAGACCGGCTCCGCACAGCAGCGTCTCGATGCAGCCTTCCCGCCCGCAGCCGCAGGGCAACGGCGGGCCGTCCTCCGCCGTCCGCCAAGGCAGCGGGTTATGCCCCCACTCTCCGGCGAGCGCGTTGGCGCCGGCCAGGATGCGCCGGTCGGCGACGATCCCGCCTCCGACCCCGGTGCCCAGGATGATCCCGAAGACCAGCGGCGCCCCGGCGGCGGCACCGTCCACCGCCTCCGACAGGACGAAGGCGTTGGCGTCGTTGGCGATGCGCACCGGGCGGTCCAGCGCCCGCGCCAGATCGGCCGCAAAGGGCCGGCCGTCCAGCCAGGGCAGATTGACCGCGCGCACGGTTCCCGCGGCAGCGTCGACAATGCCGGGCAGGCACAGGCCGACCGTGGCGTCCCGGCAGCCCGCCCGCTCCTCCAGCGCCGCCACGGCGCCGGCCAGCGCCTCCAGTGTCTCCGCATAGCCGCGCGGCGTGTCGGCGCGGTACCGCGCCCGCTCCGTCCCGTCCGGAGCCAGGAGGGTGGCGGCGATCTTGGTGCCGCCCAGATCGACGCCGATTCGCATCGGACCCATGCCCATGACGGACTCCCAGCGCGGGTGGACAGTGAAGGAGGTGAAAAAAGCAGCTCCCCCTATAGCGCAGCGCTCCGCCCGAATCAGCCATCCCGACGCGCGCCTCCTCCATAAGAGGTGGCGGTCCCGTCCCTTTGCACCGTCGCAGGACGACGGCGGACCACTAGAGTCAGGAGTGTCACGTCCCATCAATTGGATTGCGCGCGCCCCCATGGACCGTTCCGCTCCGAAAGCCACGCCATCCTCGAATCGCTCTGCGGCGAAGGCGAAGCCCCAACCCCAGGCCGCCGGCCTGCGCCCCGACCAGACGGAGGTCTTCGACGGCCTTCTCCTGGCTCTGCTGGCGCGCAAACGGCTGCTGGTGCTGGTCGGCGAGGCCGGGTCCGGACGGGCCGCGGTCTTCCACCAGCTCGTCGAGCAGGTCGGCTCCGACGGGGCGCTGGTGCTTCCGGTCGCCGCCAGCGCCGGAGCGCAGGTGGAGGATCTGGTGTCCGCCGCTGGTGACGCCGCCCTGCCGTCGGACAGCGACGACCGCGATTTCGACACGCTGATCGAGGAGTTGGAGGAGCGGCTCGACCTCGCCGGCACCGGGCTGCTGGCGGTGGAGAACGCCGGTGTCCTGGCCGCTCCGGCGCTGGCCGACCTGATCGACCTCACCCGGTCCGAAACGCCGAGCGGGCGTTTCCTCCAGGTCCTTCTCTGCGGCACGCCGGAGATGGAGCGGACCCTGGCCCGTCCCGGGCTGGCCGAGGCGGTGCGCGAGCTTGGCGTGATCTACCGCATGACGCCCGGCGCCGGCCCGTCCGTCGCGCCCGCCGCCGCCATTCCTTCTGCCGGCCTCTCCGTCGGGCCGGCGCTCGCCCCGCCGCGCGCCGCGCCGCCGCCGCCGCCGCCGCGACGGGGGGCGGAACGCGACGCCAACGACTGGCCGGCCAACGACTGGGACGCTCCGGACGGCTGGACGATCCCGGAAGCCGGTGCCCCGGTCGCCGATCTGCCCGTCAAGCGCCCGCGCCGCCGCGCCGCGCTGGCCGGAGCGGCGATCACCACCCTGATCCTGCTGGGTGCCGCCGGGGCCGGCGTAACTCTGGCGGTCCCGGGCGCCACGCCCGAACGGGCGCTCGATTACGCCCGGCAAAGCTGGCAGGACCTCCGCGGTTTCGTCACGGAGCGGGTGCACAATCCTTTCGCCGATGAGCCCAGCCTGGGCAGCCGCGGCCCTGACACGCTGGCGCTCGCCCGGCCGCAGAACCCCTATCTCGCTTCCCTCCCCGCGGAGGCCGGGGTGCCGGTCGCCGGTCCTGCGCCCATCAGGGCCGACGCCCCGCCGCCCGCCGTCCGCACCGCGAGCCCGCCAGCCGCCCAGACGACTCCCCAGACGACGGCCACCCCGGCGGTGCCCTCGCCAACGACCGTCGCGAAGCTCGACCCGGCGCCGCCGGCGAGGCCGGAGCAGCCGTCCGTCGCTCCGTCGGCCCAGATGCCGAAACCGCCGGTGCCGGCGGCCGATCCGCTGGCCGCGGAGCACACCCAACCGCCCAAGCCGCGGGCGACCGAGTACCGCACGGAGCAGAGCGAAGGCCCGACCGGTTCCGCCACCCTGCCGCCGCTGGTCGATGAGCCGGCGCCCCAGATGGCCGCCCCGGCGATGCCCCAGCCCGCGACCCCCACGGCGTCCACGCCCTTCTCGGCCAGCGACAACGGCCTGAACCCACGCGTCCGCACCCTGGTCGATCAGGCCCGCCGGCAGATCGCCGCCAAGCTGCTGACCACGCCGCCGAACAACAACGCCTACGAGACGGTGTCGCGCCTGCGCGAGATCGCCCCGGCGACGCCGGAGATCCAGGAACTTCTGACGACCATGGAGGAGACCTACCGCCGCTGGGCCTCGCTGGCGGAGCGCGACGGCAATTGGGACGAGGCGCGGCGCTTCTACGAGCGCGCTCTGATCGTCGCCCCCAACACCGGCGACCTGCGCGACCGCATCAAGGCGGCCGGCGAAGGGCGCGTGCTTCCCGCCATGCCCACGGCCTCGGCGGCACCCGGCACCCCGTCGGCGCCGGCGGCCACCGCCGAGGTGCGGCCCGGCCTGGACAGCCGTGACGGCGCCATTGCCCTGATGCGCCGGACTGACGAGTTGAAGCGCGCGCTGGACGGCGGCGCCGATCCGAACAAGCGGGTGGACAACGGCAAGACCCTGCTGATGCTGGCCTCCGAACAGGGGCTGACCGACGCGGTGCGGCTGCTGATCGACCGCCGGGCCAAGACGGAGCTGCGCACCGCTGATGGCGCCACCGCGGTGATGTACGCCGCCTGGGGCGGGCACGAGGCGGTGATCCACGCCCTGGCCGCCGCCGGGGCCGAACTTGACGCCACCAACGACGACGGCAAGACCGCGCTGATGGCCGCCGCGGCCCGCGGCCATGACGGAGTCGTAAAGATCCTGGTCGACCGTGGCGTGTCGGTGGACCGGGTGGCCAGCCACGGCTGGTCGGCCTTGATGTACGCCGCCAACAACGGCCACGACCGCGTGGCCCGGATGCTGGTGGAGCGCGGCGCCAACCCGTTCCGCATGGACACCGCCGGCAACTCCGCCCTCACCCTCGGCGCGCTGCAGGGCCACATGCAGGTGGTCGAGGCGCTGAAGCCGCACTGACCGGCAAGCCAAGCAAAAAACGGCGGGCGCCCCAGGGATGCCCGCCGTTTTCGCATGTCGATCCTGCCGAACCCATCTCCGAGCCGTTGCCCAATCAGGCGGCTTTGATCTCCGCCAGGAAGCTCTCGATCTCCTTGCGCAGCGTTTCCGACTGGCGGGCCAGTTCGCCCGACGCGCTCATCACCTGACCGGCCGCCGCACCCGTCTCACCCGCGGCCAGCGTGACCTCGGTGATGCTGCCGGAGACTTGGTGGGTGCCCGTCGCGGCCTCCTGGACATTGCGGGAGATCTCGTTGGTCGCGGCGCCCTGCTCCTCGATGGCGGCGGCGATGGCGGTCGAGATGTCGTTGATCTGGCCGATGATGCCGCCGATGGCGGAGATGTCGCGCACCGCGCCGTCGGTCGCGCCCTGGATGGCGGCGATCTGGGCGGCGATCTCGTCGGTCGCCTTGGCGGTCTGGGAGGCGAGATGCTTCACCTCGCCGGCGACGACGGCGAAGCCCTTGCCGGCCTCGCCCGCCCGGGCGGCCTCGATGGTCGCGTTCAGCGCCAGCAGGTTCGTCTGGCTGGCGATGTTGGTGATGAGGCTGACCACCTCGCCGATCTTCTGCGCGGCCTCGACCAGACCGCGCACCGTCTCGTTGGTGCGGGTCGCCTGCTCGACCGCCTGCCCGGCGATCTGCGAGGAGCGCGACACCTGCGTCGCGATCTCGCGGATGGAGCTCGCCATCTCCTCCGTAGCCGACGCGACGGTCTGGACGTTGGCGCTGGTCTGCTCCGCCGCCGCCTGGACGGTGGTCGCCTGGATGTTGGTCCGCTCGGCCATGGAGGTCATGCTGTGGGCGGTGGCGTCCAGCTCCGAGGCTGCGGCGGCCACCGTGCGCAGGGAGGCCGCGGAGGAGTCCCCGAAGCGGTTCACCAGACGCTCCACGGCTTCCGACCGGCGCTGCTTGGTCGCCTGTTCCTCCGCCTGGACGGCGGCCAGCCGGTCCGCCTCGATCAGGCCGTCCTTGAAGACTTGCACCGCGCGGGCCATGGCGCCCAGCTCGTCCTTGCGCTGCGCACCGTCCACGGTGACCGTCAGCTCGCGCCCCGCCAGCCGGTTCATCACCCCAGTGAGCTGCTGGATCGGCTTGGACACGCCGGCGATGATCGCCAGCCCCATCATCGCGCCGAGGAGGGTCACGACGGAGATCGCGACGATGAGCAGGGTTTTGCTCGACCCATAGGTCGCCTCGCCCTGGTCGGCGGCAATGCGACCGTTGCGGATGTTGAATTGGATGAGGTCGCGCATGAGCCCCTGGGCCTTGCGGAACTCGACGCGCGATTCGCCTTTGTAGAGTGCGGTCGCCTCGTTGTTGCGATCGTCCCGGGACAACGGAAGCAATTTTCGGTGGCTCAGTTCCTGGTAACGCTCCCAATGGCCCATGAGCTTCTGGAACGTTTCGGTCTCGTAGCCGGGGGTCAGCATGGATTCATATTTGCGAACCGCGTCCTGGAAGTTCTCCAGAGTCGCCGCCATGGTCTTCTCCTCCTCGGCCTGCTGGGCAGGCTCGGTGGATAGAATGTGTGCGGACTCCAGAATCCGGTAGAACTCGAAATAATCGGTCATCCGGGCAATCTCGCCGACGCTCGGCAGCCAGTTGTCGCGGATGTCCTTCCCCGCGTCATTCACCGTCGAAATGCGGTCTATGCTGAAAAGACCCAATGCGATGATGAACATGACGAGTATGGAAAACGAAGACACGATCTTCGCTTTTATCGTGATGTTCGATAGAACAGACATGCGACATTCCCTCCACGAATTCCCGAGAAAACCAGCGCGCTACCTTGTGCAGAGCTTCAATTTTTTATTGTCTGCAACGTGTTTCCAAGGGATTCACCGACCACGACAGGCTCTATGCCGACAGACTTACAGATTACGCGAGAGTTTCCCCAACGCGGGAGCGCAATTCTCACACGATTGGCGTCGACGATGGGTTCGTGATTTCTTTTAATCTATGCCGCAGAGCCTTTTGACATTCCGCTCTGCGTACCGATGCCAACCAGCACTGCACTCGACGCACTGTTTATCTCACATCATAAGTAAACTAACTATTAAAGCATTATGAAATGCTGAAAACTTTTTTCTTTTTATTTATTACATTGATGATTTTGTAAAGTTACTCACTTGAGAAACGTTTGTTTCGCCGGAGGCGTCACGGATCGCCAGTGGATGCCAAAGGCGCAAAAAAAGCCCGCGGGCGCGTGATGCGCAGCCGCGGGCTGAACCACAAAAACTTGCGGACCGGTACGGATCAGAGAGCGGCGAAGCGCGCCAGCATGGCCGCGTGCGAGCGGATGCCGTTGTGCAGGCACTTCACCTCGAACTTCTCGTTGGGCGAATGGATGCGGTCATCCTCAAGCCCGAAGCCGACGAAGATCGAATCGAAGCCCAGCGCCTGCCGGATGTAGCCGCCGACCGGGATCGAGCCACCGCTGCCGACCAGTGCCGGCTTGTTGGCGAAGACGTCGCCCAGCCCCGCCATGGCGGCGCGCAGATAGGGGCTGTCGGTCGGCACCTGGACGCCCGGCGAGCGGCCGAACACCGTGAACTCCCACCGCCCGTCCGCCGGCGTGCGCTCCTCCAGGAAGCTCTTGATCCCGGCCAGGATCTTCTCCGGGTCCTGCGCCGGCACGAGGCGGCAGGACAGCTTTGCCGACGCCTTGGAGGCGATGACGGTCTTGGAGCCTTCGCCGGTGTAGCCGCCCCAGATGCCGTTGATGTCGCAGGTCGGGCGCGACCACAGCCGCTCCAGCGCGCTGCGCCCGGCCTCGCCCACCGGGGTCTTCAGCCCGACGCCGGCCAGGAAGGCGCTCTCGTCGAAGCCGAGGTCGCGCCACATCGCCTTTTCCTCGTCCGTGGGCTCGGCCACATCGTCGTAGAAGCCGGGGAAGCGGACGCGCCCGTCCTCGTCATGGATCTGGCCGAGGATGCGGGTCAGCGCGTTGATCGGGTTCAGCACCGCGCCGCCGAACATACCGGAATGCAGGTCGTGGCTCGGCCCATGCAGCGTCGCCTCGACGTAGAGCAGGCCGCGCAGCCGCGTGGTGATCGCCGGGGTGTCGATGTTCCAGGCGTTGGTGTCGGTGATGACGCAGACGTCAGCCTTCAGCTCCTCCGCGTTGGCCTTCAAAAAGGGCAGCAGGTTCGGGCTGCCGGTCTCCTCCTCGCCCTCCAGCAGGACGGTCACGCGGATGGGCAGGGTGCCGTGCACGGCGTGCCAGGCGCGGAACGCCTCGATGAAGGTCATCACCTGACCCTTGTCGTCCACGGCGCCGCGGGCGACGATGCGGCGGCCATGCTCGGCCTCGACGATGGCCGGCTCGAAGGGCGGGCTGTTCCACAGCTCCAGCGGCTCCGCCGGCTGCACGTCGTAATGGCCGTAATAGAGGATGTGCGGCACATCCTGACCGCCCGGCCCCGGATGATGGGCGACGACCGCGGGATGGCCGGCCGTCTCGCGCACGGAGGCGTCGAAGCCCAGCCCGCTCAGCTCGCGCACCAGCCAGTCCGCGGCACGGCGCACGTCGCCCTTGTAAGCCGGGTCGGTGCTGACGCTGGGGATGCGCAGCAGGTCGCAGAGACGGCCCAGGGAGTCTTCGAAACCGCGGTCAACCTGCTGGAGAACGGGGTCGGCTGACAGGACGCTCGACATTCGGAACTGCCTTCGGTGTGGATGATGGCAGCGATGGTAGCGCATCGCGGTTCCGCGCCAAGCTCCACAAAGCGCAGGGGTGCCATCCTCGCGACGGCGGCGTTCCCGGTTCCCGCCACGGGAAGCACAGGATGGCGGGACCGCGGCTCCGCCTTCGCGAGGATGCCCTGGACGCAGGCGCGTCAGACGGTCAGGTACCGCCGGACCTCGCTCTCCTCCAGCCCGTCGCGGCTGCCTGCCAGCATGACCTCGCCGCGCTCCATCACCGCCCAGTCGTCGGCCAGATCGCGGGCGAACTCGAAATACTGCTCGACCAGCAGGATCGCCATGGTGCCCTTGTCGCGCAGGTATGAAATGGCCCGTCCGATGTCCTTGATGATGCTGGGCTGGATGCCCTCGGTCGGCTCGTCCAGCACCAGCAGCCGAGGCCGCGTCACCAGCGCCCGCCCGATGGCGAGCTGCTGCTGCTGCCCGCCCGACAGGTCGCCGCCGCGGCGGTCCAGCATGGACTTCAGCACCGGGAACAGCTCGAACACCTCGTCGGGGATGGAGCGGTCGGCGCGCTTCAGCGGCGCGTAACCGGTCAGCAGGTTTTCCCGCACCGTCAGCAGCGGGAAGATCTCGCGCCCCTGCGGGACATAGGCGATGCCGCGCCGCGCCCGCTCCGACGGGGCGAGCCTGGTGATGTCGCCGCCGTCCCAGGCGATGGTCCCGCCGGTCACCGGCTTCAGCCCGACGATGGCGCGCAGCAGCGAGGACTTGCCGACGCCGTTGCGCCCCAGCAGGCAGGTAACCTTTCCCACCTCCGCCGTCAGCGACACGCCGCGCAGCGCCTGAGCCGCGCCGTAATGGAGATCGACAGACCGTACGTCGAGCATGCTTGCTTTCTCCTGAATCCCTTCTCCCCTCTGGGGAGAAGGTTAGGATGAGGGGGCGGCCGCAGGCCGGAAAAGCTCTGCAATGAGGCTGCGTTTCCGCCCTTCGGGCGCCCCCTCACCCTGACCCTCTCCCCAGAGGGGAGAGGGAAATACATTTGCGTCACCGGC
The DNA here is from genome assembly GCF_001315015.1 of Azospirillum brasilense. Lineage (NCBI taxonomy): Bacteria > Pseudomonadati > Pseudomonadota > Alphaproteobacteria > Rhodospirillales > Azospirillaceae > Azospirillum > Azospirillum brasilense. Next base: position 2,275,766 of record NZ_CP012914.1, read on the forward strand.
CCAGATAGACGTCGATGACCTGCTTGTTGGCGCTCACCGTATCGAGCGAACCTTCGGCCAGTACCGAGCCCTCGTGCAGCACCGTGACCTTCACGCCCAGTTCGCGGACGAAGACCATGTCATGCTCCACGACGATCACCGAATGCTTGCCGGCGATGTCCTTCAGCAGATGGGCGGTCTGTTCCGTCTCAGCGTCGGTCATGCCGGCCACCGGTTCGTCGACCAGCAGCAGCTTCGGGTCCTGGGCCAGCAGCATGCCGATCTCCAGCCACTGCTTCTCGCCGTGCGACAGGCTGCCCGCCGGGCGGTCGCGCCGCGGCGACAGGCGGGTGATGTCGAGGATCTCCTCGATCCGCGCCCGGTCCTCCCGCGTGGCCGAGTAGGTCAGCGTCTTCAGCGGGCGGCGCGGCGCCTTCAGCGACAGTTCCAGATTGTCCCAGACCGTGTGCATCTCGAACACGGTGGGGCGCTGGAACTTGCGGCCGATGCCCAGGTTGGCGATGGCCGGCTCGCGCAGGCTGGTCAGGTCGGTGCGGCCCTCGAACAGGATGGTGCCGGTGTCGGGGCGGGTCTTGCCGGTGATGACGTCCATCATGGTCGTCTTGCCGGCGCCGTTCGGCCCGATGATCGCCCGCATCTCGCCCGGCTCGATGACCAGAGACAGGCTGTTCAGCGCCCGGAACCCGTCGAAGCTGACCGACACGCCGTCCAGATACAGCAGGGTGTCCTCGGTGCTCATCTCTCTCAGACTCCCTTCTGGTCCGCCGGCTTGGCGGTGACCGTGGCGCGCGCCGGCAGCCGGTCGCGGAGCTGCGCCGCCAGACCGAGGATGCCCTTGGGCAGGAACAGCGTGACCAGCACGAACAGGCCGCCGAGCGCGAACAGCCACAGCTCCGGCAGCGCCGCTGTGAAGTAGCTTTTGCCGAAATTCACCAGCACCGCACCCAGCACCGGCCCGGCCAGCGTGCCGCGCCCGCCGACGGCGACCCAGATCACCGCCTCGATGCTGCTGGCGGGGGAGAATTCCGACGGGTTGATGATGCCCACCTGCGGCACGTAGAGCGCGCCCGCCACGCCGGCCATGCAGGCCGACAGCGTCCAGGCGAACAGCTTGTAGCGGTCGGTCTCGTAGCCCAGGAAACGCACCCGGCTCTCCGCGTCGCGCACGGCGATCAGCACCTTGCCCAGCTTGGACGCCACCACGGCCGAGGCCAGAATGTAGCCGGCCGCCAGCGCCACCACCGTCGCCACGAACAGCCCGACGCGGGTCGAGGCGGCCTGGACATCGAAGCCCAGGATCTCCTTGAAGTCGGTCAGGCCGTTGTTGCCGCCCAGCCCCATGTCGTTGCGGAAGAAGGCCAGCATCAGGGCGAAGGTCATCGCCTGCGTGATGATCGACAGGTAGACGCCGGTGACGCGCGAGCGGAAGGCGAACCAGCCGAAGGCGAAGGCGAGCAGGCCCGGCACCAGCATCACCATGATCGCGGCGAACCAGAACTGGTCGAAGCCGTGCCAGTACCAGGGCAGCTCCGTCCAGTTCAGGAAGACCATGAAGTCCGGCAGATCGGCGTTGCCGTAGACGCCGCGCGAGCCGATCTGCCGCATCAGGTACATGCCCATGGCGTAGCCGCCGAGCGTGAAGAAAGCAGCGTGGCCCAGCGACAGGATGCCGACGAAGCCCCAGACGAGGTCGAGCGACAGCGCCAGCAGGGCGAAGCACAGATATTTGCCGAGCAGCGCCACCGTGTGGGTGGACAGGTGCCACGGCGAGTCCGGGGCGGTGCCCAGCGCCATGACCGGCACCGCCACGGCCAGCACCGCCAGGACGGTCAGCAGCACGCCGGCCTTCTTGTCGAGGCCCATCAGGAAGAAATGGGTCAGCATCGGATCAGGCCTCCACCGCCCGGCCCTTCAGCGCGAACAGGCCGCGCGGACGCCGTTGGATGAACAGGATGATGAAGATCAGCACCAGGATCTTGCCCAGCACCGCGCCCGCGTAGGGCTCCAGGAACTTGTTGACGCCGCCGAGCGCCAGCGCGCCGACCAGCGTGCCCCACAGGTTGCCGACGCCACCGAACACCACGACCATGAAGCTGTCGATGATGTAGCCCTGGCCCAGGTTGGGGCTGACGTTGTCGATCTGGCTCAGCGCCACCCCGGCCAGACCAGCGATGCCGGAGCCGAGCCCGAAGGTCAGCGCGTCCACCCGCGCCGTGCGGATGCCCATGGCGTTGGCCATGCTGCGGTTCTGGGTGACGGCGCGGATGCTCAGCCCGAACCACGTCTTGCGCAGCGCCACCAGCAGCGCGCCGAAGACGAGAAAGGCGAAGACGACGATCCACAGCCGCCCGTAGGTGATGGTCAGCCCGCCGAGTTCAAAGGCGCCGGACATCCAGGACGGGGCGCCGACCTCGCGGTTCGTCGGCCCGAAGATGGAGCGCACCGCCTGCTGCAGCGCCAGCGACAGGCCCCAGGTCGCCAGCAGCGTTTCCAGCGGACGCCCATAGAGCCAGCGGATCACGCTGCGCTCGATGGCGACGCCGACCGCGCCGGAAACCAGGAAGGCGACGGGCAGAGCCACCAGGATGGAGAAATCGAACAGGCCCGGCGCCCACTGGCGGAAGGCCTCCTGCACCAGGAAGGTGGCGTAGGCGCCGATCATCACCATCTCGCCATGCGCCATGTTGATGACGCCCATGACGCCGAAGGTGACGGCCAGCCCGATCGCCGCCAGCAGCAGCACCGAGCCGAGCGACAGGCCGTACCACAGATTTTGCGCGGCACCCCACAGGGCGAGCCGCTGCTCGACGGACGCGATGGCCTTCGTCGCGGCGTCCTTCACCGCGTCGCTGCCGGTGTTGGCAGCGCCGTTCAGCAGGGCCAGCGCGTCCTGGTCGCCGCGCTCCTGAAGCACCGCGACGGCGGCGATCTTGTCGGCGTCGGGCGCGTCCCCGGTCAGCAGGACGGAGGCCCGCGCCTGGGTCATCGCGCGGCGGACGCGCTCGTCGGATTCCTTGGCCAGCGCCGTGTTGAGCGCGTCCAGCGCGTTGGCGTCGCGGCTCTTGAACACCGCCTCGGCCGCCTGCCGGCGCGTGTTGGCGTCGGGGCTCATCAGGGTGAGAGCGCCGAGCGTCGCGCTGATCGTGCGGCGCAAAGCGTTGTTGATGCGGATTTTCTCGACCGCGTTGCGGTCCGCTTCGCCGATGGCGGCGCCGGTCACCGGGTCGGTCAGGGCGTAGCCATTGCCGGCGCGCTTGGCGACGACCACGGCGCCGTCCACCTTGCGGACGTGCAGGTCGCCGGCCTGAAGGGCCTCGATCACCGGCACGACGGCGGGATCGCCCGTCTCGGCCAGCCCGGCGAGGGCCTTTTCGGTCTCGGCGTAGCTGCCGGCACCCAGGCCGCGGACCAGCGGTGCCAGATCGGCGGCGAAGGCGGACGGTGCGGCCAGCGCCAGAAACGCGGCCAGCAGCCAGCAGAATGCGCGGTGCATCGCGGTTCCTGTGATGTGTCGGAAGTCGTTTTTCTAAAAGAGGGCGTTGCCCCCACCCCGGCCCTCCCCCGCTTCGCAAGGGAGGGAGCATGGTCCCCTCCCCTGCGACAGCGGGGGAGGGTTAGGGAGGGGGCATCACGCAGGACAGTTACCGAAAGGCGTTCAGACGGTCCTCACGACCCCTTGCCGCCGCACTTGCCGGTCTTCACGTTGAAGTTGCCGCAGGACATCGGGGCGCGCCAATCGGAGATCAGATCCTTGCTGTCCGGCAGGAAGTCCGACCACTCGTCGCCGGCCACGAGGCCCGGCGTCTTGGAGACGGTCTCGAACTGGCCGTTCTCCTGCACTTCGCCGATCAGCACCGGCTTGGTGATGTGGTGGTTCGGCAGCATGGCCGAGTAGCCGCCGGTCAGGTTCGGCACAGCGACGCCGACGAGGCTGTCGATCACCGCGTTGCTGTCGGTGGTGCCGGCCTTCTCGACCGCCTTCACCCACATGTTGAAGCCGATGTAGTGGGCTTCCATCGGGTCGTTGGTGACGCGCTTGTCGTTCTTGGTGAAGGCCTGCCACTTCTTGATGAAGTCGCTGTTCTCCGGCGTGTCCACCGACATGAAGTAGTTCCAGGCGGCGAGATGCCCGACCAGCGGCTTGGTGTCGATGCCGGCCAGCTCCTCCTCACCCACGGAGAAGGCGACGACGGGGATGTCCTGCGCCTTGACGCCCTGGTTGCCCAGCTCCTTGTAGAAGGGGACGTTGGCGTCGCCGTTGATGGTCGAGACGACCGCGGTCTTCTTGCCGGCGGAGCCGAATTTCTTGATGTCGGCGACGATGTTCTGCCAGTCGGAATGGCCGAACGGGGTGTAGTTGATCATGATGTCCTCGGACTTCACGCCCTTGGACTTCAGGTAGGTTTCCAGGATCTTGTTGGTCGTGCGCGGATAGACGTAGTCGGTGCCGGCCAGCACCCAGCGCTGCACGCCTTCCTTTTCCGCCAGATAGTCGACGGCGGGGATCGCCTGCTGGTTCGGGGCGGCGCCGGTGTAGAAGACGTTGCGCGAGGACTCCTCGCCTTCATACTGCACCGGGTAGAACAGGATGCTGTTCAGCTCCTCGAACACCGGCAGGACGGACTTGCGGCTGACCGAGGTCCAGCAGCCGAACACCGCGGCCACCTTGTCCTTGCTGACCAGCTCGCGCGCTTTTTCGGCGAACAGGGGCCAGTTGGAGGCGGGATCGACGACGACCGGCTCCAGCTTCTTGCCGAGAACGCCGCCCTTCTTGTTCTGCTCTTCGATGAGCATCAGCATGACGTCCTTCAGCGTGGTCTCGCTGATCGCCATGGTGCCCGACAGGGAATGGAGGATGCCGACCTTGATGGTGTCCTGGGCCGACGCCGGGGCGGCGAAGCCCGCGGCGAACGTGACGGCAAGGCCGGCGGCCGCCGCAAGGGTGCGACCGGTCTTGAAGCCCGACTGGAACCCCGTCTTGAACATTGTGAATACCCCCCGTTCTTTGGTCTGGCGCCCGCCTCAGGCGCCCAGGGGTATCCTTCGCAAATGTGATGCCACAGCCGGTTTTCAGGAAGGCGGTTCAGGGAATCCGCAGCGATCCACAGCCCAACATTCGCTTACGAATTATGCACGCTTCCGTTTTATGCTCAAATTTTGCTCATTTCCGCTGAAATGACTTCTTTTTAGGCGTTGCTTCACACCGAAGACCGATGCCGTTCGACACAGACCGACAGCACCTCATCCAAAGGTCGTGCCCACCACTGGCGCGAGAATATTTCAACCTCGGAATAGCCTTTGAATCCAACGGCTTCCACCCAGCCACGGATCATTGGAATATCGATCATTCCATCGCCCATCATGCCCCGGTCCTCCAGCAGATCGGCGGTCGGCACCAGCCAATCGCACACATGGAAGGCACACAGGCGATTCCGGCCCGCCCGGCGGATCTGCGCCTCCAGTTCCGGGTCCCACCAGACATGATAGACGTCCAACGCCACGCCCAGCGCTCCAGTTCCCTCCGGGTCCAGCCGGTCGCAGAGATCGAGCGCGTGGCCCATCGTGTTCACGCAGGCGCGATCGGCGGCGTACATCGGGTGCAGCGGCTCGATGGCGAGCGGCATTCCGGCGCCGCGGGCGTGCTCAAGCAGCTCGGCGATGCCGTCCTCCACCTGGGCGCGGGCCAGCGCGATGTCCTTGGACGGCGGGGAGCCGGGGCGGGAGAATTGCGGCAGCCCGCCGACCACCAGCACGAGGCAGGGGGCGCCCAGGGCCACCGCCTCGTCCACGGCGCGGCGGTTGTCGTCGCGCACCTCGGCCCGGCGGTCGGGATCGGCGGGGAACATGCCGCCGCGGCAGTAGCCGGACAGCTCCAGCCCCAGTTCCTTCACGGACCGGACGGCACGGTCCAGCCCCACCGCGGCCACCTGATCCCGCCAGGGCGAGACGGCGCGGATTCCGTGGCGGGCACAGGCGTCGAAGATCTGCAGCAGGTCGCCCTGCTTGCGCACCGTGGCCGTGTTGATGGACAGCCAGCGATGATCGCCAGAGAAGTCGCGCATGATCGTGGTCCTTTTCGTTCTCGCCCCCTCTCCCCTCTGGGGAGAGGGCTGGGGTGAGGGGGTCCCGCGATGCCTGAGCGTACGGTCCCCCGAGAACCCCCTCACCCGGCGCCTTCGGCGCCCCCCTCTCCCCAGAGGGGAGAGGGGCTTATCCCCTCACACCGCCTCGATGCCGCGGACGGCCAGGACGTCGGCCATGCGCCACACCGCTTCCTCCGGGTCGCGCAGCAGCCCGGCCTTGTCGGCCAGCCGGAAAATCTCCGCCAGATGCAGGGTGGAGCGCGTGCCCTCCTGCCCGCCGATCATCGTGAAATGGTCCTGGTGGCCGTTCAGATAGGCCATGAAGACCACCCCGGTCTTGTAGAAACGGGTCGGCGCCTTGAAGATGTGGCGGGACAGCGGAACGGTCGGCTCCAGAATCTCGTGGAAGCGTCCCTCCTCGCCCGCCGCCAGCTCGGCCAAGGCCGCCGCGGCCGCCGGGGCGATGGCGTCGAAGATGCCCAGCAGAGCGTCGGAATGCCCCTCCGCGTCGCCGGCGATCAGCTCCGCGTAGTTGAAGTCGTCGCCGGTGTACATGCGCACGCCGGGGGCCAGACGGCGGCGCATGACGATCTCCTTGTCCTTGTCGAGCAGGGAGATCTTCACCCCGTCGACCTTGGCCGCGAAGTCGTTGATGATGCCGACCGCGGTGTCGAGCGCCACCGGGAAGTCGTTGGTTCCCCAGTAACCGGCCAGCGCCGGGTCGAACATGTCGCCCAGCCAGTGGATGATCACCGGGCTGCGCACCTGGGAGAGGATGCGGCTGTAGACGCGGACGTAGTCGTCCGGCCCCTTGGCCACGCGGGCGAGCGCGCGCGACGCCATCAGGATCACCCGCCCGCCGAGATCCTCGACCGCGGCGACCTGCGTCTCGTAGGCGCGGATCACGTCGTCGAGGGAGCGGGCGTCCTCCGGCGCCAGATGGTCGGTGCCCGCCCCGCAGGCGATCAGCGCGTTGCCGCGCGCCTTCGCCGCGGTCAGGGAGCGCCGGATCAGCTCCAGCGAGGCGTTCCAGTCCAGCCCCATGCCGCGCTGCGCGGTGTCCATCGCCTCGGCCACGCCGAATCCGAGGTCCCACAGATGCTCGCGGAAGGCGATGGTGCGGTCCCAGTCGATGGCCGGGGTCAGCCAGGGGTCGTTGTCGGCCAGCGGGTCGGCCACCATGTGGGCGGCGGCGTAGGCCACGCGGTTCAGCGGCCGGTCAGTGCGGGCGGGGAAGCCGCGCGCGGGGGCGACCTCGTAGCTTTCCAGCGACCGGTCGGCGCGCGGCAGCTTGATGGTCAGTGCCATGGACAAGGCCCTCCGGTCAGGCGGTCAGCGAGGGAACGTCGACCCAGCGGCGCTCCTTCCAGCTCTTCAGCGCGGCTTCGACGAGTTGCACGCCCTTGGCGCCCTCGATCAGCCCGTGATTGAAGGGGGCGTCCTCGACGACGTGGCGGATGAAGGACTCCCACTGCGTCTTGAAGCCGTTGTCGGTCGGCTGGTTGTCGGGCACCGGCTGCCACGTCGCGTAGAAGTCCATGGTCTGCTTCTGGTCCGGGTTCCACACCGGGCGCGGCGTGCCCTGGCGCGGCTGGATCACGCAGTCGCTCAGGCCCGCGACCGCCGAGCCGTGGGTGCCGTCCACCTGGAAGGTCACCAGATCGTCGCGGTACACCCGCGTCGCCCAGGAGGAGTTGATGTGGGCGATGACTCCGCCCTCCAGCTCGAAGGTGGCGTAGGCCGCGTCGTCGGCGGTGGCCTGATAGCGCTTGCCCTGCTCGTCCCAGCGCTCCGGGATGTGGATGGCGCCCAGGCAGGAGACGCTCTTGACCTGCCCGAAAAGGTTGTCGAGCACGTAGCGCCAGTGGCAGACCATGTCGAGGATGATGCCGCCGCCATCCTCCTCCCGGTAGTTCCAGGAGGGGCGTTGGGCCGGCTGCCAGTCGCCCTCGAACACCCAATAGCCGAACTCGCCGCGCACCGAGAGGATCTTCCCGAAGAAGCCGCTGTCGCGCAGCATCTTCAGCTTCTGCAGGCCGGGCAGAAACAACTTGTCCTGCACGGTGCCGTTCTTCACCCCGGCCTCCTCGGCCAGCCGGACGACGCGCAGCGCCTCCTCCAGGTTGGTGGCGATGGGCTTCTCGCAATAGACGTGCTTGCCGGCGCGGATCGCCGCCTCCAGCAGCGTCGGGCGCATCTGGGTGGTGCCGGCGTCGAAGAAGATCGTGTCGTCCGGGTTCGCCAGGGCCGCGTCCAGATTGTCGGTCCAGCGCTCCACGCCGTGGCGCTGGGCCAGCTCGCGGATCTTCTCGGCGTTGCGCCCGACCAGGATGGGGTCCGGCATGACGCGGGACCCGTCGGACAGCGTGACGCCGCCTTGCGCCCGGATGGCGAGGATCGACCGGATCAGGTGCTGGTTCATGCCCATGCGGCCGGTCACGCCATGCATGATGATACCAAGGCGCTTCGTGCTCATGTCGAGGACTCCCTAGGGGATTATTCGTTTTTCAGAGGGGACAGGCGGTCCCACCGGGGCTGCGCCGCGCTGGCGAAGCCGGGGACGGCCAGGGTTTCGGTCGGCAGGCTGCCGCCCGCCGTGGCGAGACGGACGGTGCCGTCCCGCTGGGTGTAGAAGCTGGGATGCGCGTCGAGGAAGGCGTCGGCCTCCGGCGCTCCGTCGAAGCCGTTTCCGTACTGGTGCCCGTTGCGCTCCGCGTCGGCGATGCCGAGCAGCGCGACCAGGGCCGTGTCCTGCTGCACCGCCAGCCCGGCCTGACAGGTCAGGTCCTCAGCCGCCACGAAGTGCGGCGCGCCCCAGGCTTCGCAGCGCGCCCGGTTGAGGACGGCCTTGTAGAGACCCTTGCAGGACTTGGACGACACGCCGCGGTAACCGGCGGCGCGGGCGCGCGGGAAGGCGTCGTAGCCGTCGTCGGACTCGTCGATGATGAAGGGGATGCGCTCCGCCACCGCGCCCAACGGCGCCTCCAGCGCGCGCTCCCGCGCCACCGGCTGCTCGATGTAGAGCAGGCGCCCGCGGAAGCCCGTCAGCGCCGGATCGCGCTCCAGCCCGTCCACGAAGGCGTCAAGGGCCGCCATGTCCGCGTATTGCTCGTTGCCGTCCAGCGTGGCGCGGTAGTCGCCCGCCGCCGCGTCGAGCACGCCGGCGATCACCGCCAGGCGCGCGAGATCGGCGGACGGATCGCCGCCCAGCTTGATCTTGAAGCGGCCCAGCCGCTCCCGCGCCAGCAGGGCGCGCAGGGCCTCCGGCTGGTCGAGCAGCCCGACCGTGTGGCGGAGCGCCACGGAGGCCCGCGGCTCCAGCCCGACGAGGAAGCCGTCCAGGTCGAAGCCCGCCAGATCCGGCGTCAGCCGCGCGTCGATCCCGGCGCGGTTCGTCCGCATGCCGGTGAAGAAGTCGGTGTCCAGAGCCCGCAGCAGCCCGTCCAGCATCGCCTTGTCGATCAGCGCCGGCCCGTAGGCGGCGGTCAGGTCGGGTAGCCCGGCGGCGCGGCAGGCCGCCCGCTGGATTTCATAAGCCGCCGCGTGGTGCCCGAAGGCGGTGTCGGCACGGTCCGTCCCGTAGGCGTCGCGGGCGAGGCGCAGGGAGCGGCGCAGGCCGTCCACCGTCTCGTCCGGGCTGCGGTCCGGGCGTTTGTCGAACCACTTCGGCATCATCATCTCGGCGGTGCCGCCCCACGCCTCCCCGACGCCGTCCACATGGACCAAAGCGCGGACGAAGGCCTGAGGGGCCGCCTCCACCGTCACGCTGCCGAAGCGGAAGGGCTTCACGAAGCGGACGGGGCGTTCATAGAGGTCGATGGCGCGGATGGTGAGGAGGGGTGCGGGTGCGGTGCCCCCACCCTTCCCACGGCTCTGCCGTGGGCCCCTTCCCTCCCCCGCTGACGCAGGGGAGGGAGGTGATTCCCCTCCCCTGCGGAGCGGGGGAGGGTCAGGGAGGGGGCAAGACTCGTCCATCACCACACGCCCCCTCAGTCCAGATGCCCTTGGGCGTTGAAATGCGCCCGGATGCGCTGGGTCAGCTCGATGAAGACGGGGTGCCCCATGACATCCAGCGAGCGCGGGCGGGGCAGCGGCACCTCGTAGGTCGCGGCGATGGCGCCGGGACGCTCCGACATCACCATCACCCGGTCGGCCAGGAACACCGCCTCGGGGATCGAGTGGGTGATCAGCAGCACCGTCTTGCCCGTCTCGTGCTGGATGCGCTGCAGCTCGACGTTCATCTTCTCCCGCGTCATGGCGTCGAGCGCGCCGAACGGCTCATCCATCAGCAGGATCTTCGGGTCGTGGACCAGCGCCCGGCAGAGCGAGGCGCGCTGCTGCATGCCGCCGGAGAGCTGCCAGGGGTACTTGTTCTCGAACCCCTCCAGCCCGGTCATGCGGATCAGCGCGCGGGCGCGCTCCAGGTATTTGTCCCGCGGCAGGCCGCGGACCTCCACCGGCATCATGATGTTGCGCAGCACCGTCCGCCAGGCGAGCAGCACCGGGCTCTGGAACACGATGCCCACGTCGTCGTGCGGCTCGGTCACCGTGGTGCCTTCGATGGTGATGGCGCCCTCGCTGACGGGCAGCAGCCCGGCGACCAGCTTCAGCAGCGTGGACTTGCCGCAGCCGGACGGGCCGACCACCACCAGGAACTCGCCGTCCCGCACGTCGAAGGTGATCGGGCGCAGGGACGGCACCTCCCCGTCGCGGCTGCGGTAGGTCTTGGTCACGCCGTCGATCTGGATCAGGGTCTTTTGCGACAGGCGGGCCGTTTCGGCCGATCCGACGACTTTCAACTGGGGCTGAGCCATGTCCCTGCTCTCCTGTCCGTCCGGCCTCACTGGCCCGCCGCGGCGGGATCGGGGAGGAAGTCGCGGGTGTAGAAGGCCTTCGGGTTCTTCTTCGCCGCGGCGTCCAGGCCGCCGTATTCGACCAGCAGGTCCACGGTCTCGGCCATGTTGGCGTCGGTGACGCGGAAGGGCCGCTGCCCCTTGGTCTCCGCCGTGCGGTAGAGCGGCGTGGTCAGCTCGAAGCCCTCCAGCAGGGTGGCTTCCTGGCCGCCCTTCGGGTTGGCCTTGAGGATGGCGGCCACCGCCTCCTTGGGGTTCTTCTCCGCCCCTTCGACCGCCTTGGTCGTGGCGGCCATGAAGCGCTTCACGAGGTCGGGCTTGTCCTTCAGCGTCTCGGTGTGGGCGATGATGCCGGAGGAGACCATATTGACGCCGTAGTCGGCGAAGCGGATCGGCGTCACCGACTTGCCGGTGGCGTCCTTGATCTTCATGCTCTGGTCCATGACGTAGCCCAGCAGCAGGTCCGCCTGCCCGTTGATGACGGCGTTCAGCTTGGTCTGGGCGTCGCCCGACACGACGCGGAAATCGCTGTCCTTCAGGCCGGTCTTCTTCAGGAACAGCGGCCAGATCTGGGACATGCTGTCGCCCGGCGTCATGGCGACGGTCTTGCCCTTGATGTCCTCGGGCTTGCGGATGTTCTTGTCGGTGAAGCCCATGGCCGACATCGGGCTGGTCTGGAGCAACACGCCGGGCGAGGTCACCGGGGCGCCCTTCACCGCCGCCTTCATCATGGTCGGCACGTCGACGTAGCCGAAATCGACGGTCTTCGCGGCCACCGCCTGGGTCGTCACCGCCGACCCGCGGCCCTCCTGGATCTCCAGGTCGATGCCCTCGGCCTCGTACAGGCCCTTGTCCTTGCCGTAGTAGAAGGGGGCGTGCTCGCCATACACGTACCAGTTCAGCATCAGCACGACCTTGTCCGCGGCTTGGGCCGGAAGCGTCGTGGCCGTGAGGGCGCAGAGCGCCGCGAAGAGCGTCCGTTTCATCTCGTCTCCTCCCGAAGGGTGTCCGGCGTCGCTGTTGGTTTTCTTGTCGGCGTTACGACGTCGGGATGTAGTTGTGGCGTTGGCTCGCGTGCCAGGGGATGGCGAGCCGCTCGATCACGTCGATGACCCAGAAAAGCACCACCCCGATCAGCGCCAGCACCACCAGGGCCGCGAACATCAGGGGAAGTTCGAAATTCCCGATGGAGCGTTGCAGGACGAAGCCGATGCCGGAATTCGCTCCCACGAACTCGCCCACCACGGCGCCCACCACGGCCAGCGTGATCGACACCTTCAGACCGGCGAAGATGGCCGGCAGGGCGTGCGGCAGGCTGACCATGCGGAAGGTCTGAAGGCGCGTCGCCTTCATGGACTTGGCGAGGTCCATCATGTCGCCGTCCACCGACTTGAAGCCCTGCACCGCCGACACGACGATGGGGAAGAAAGCCAGCAGGAAGGCGGAGATCACCTTGGGCAGCAGCCCGAAGCCGAACCACACCACGAACAGCGGCGCGATGGCGACCTTCGGGATCGACTGCGAGAAGACCAGCAGCGGGTAGACGTAGGATTCCACCGTCTTCGACCCGGCGATCAGCATGGCGATGGGAATGCCGAACAGCACCGACAGGGCGAAGCCGCCCAAGGTCGCCAGCGTGGTCGGCACCGACGCCGCCAGGAGCTGGTCCCAGTCCGCGGCGAGGGCTAAGGCCACGTCGCCGGGTTTCGGTATCAGATAGGGCGGGATCGCGAAGATCCGCACCGACAGGTCCCACAGGACGGTCAGGACCACCAGGAACAGCACCGGCCGGAACCAGCCGGAATTGAGCAGACGCAGCAGCGTGGCACCCGCCCCGCCCCGTCGCGCCGCCGTTCCCGAAGCGGGACCGCCACGGGATGTATTCCCGTGAGCCGCCGCATCGACAGCCATCGCTCCTCCTCCCCCGGTCGTTGCGGCGCCGACGTGAGGCGCTCTTTTAACCGGCTGGTTAAAAGTAAGCCCGGCGCGGCAAAGCGGTCAACCCTGCCAAAGAGGTAGGACGGATGGTCAGGTATGCGGATTATTCATGATGAAACCACCGGCGGCTCAGGCCCGCAGAGATGACAGGATCAGCTCCACCATATGGTCCAGCCGCTCCGCCTTGGCCTCCTCGGCCAGCAGGTCGCGACCGAAGATGACCGACAGGGTGTGGACGTTGGACAGGTAGAAGTAGGACTGCCCGGCGATGGAGATGTAGAGCTGCACCGGGTCCACCCCCGTCCGGAAGATCCCGGTGGCGACGCCGCGCTCCAGCACGTCGGCGATCATCTGCACGAAGGGCGAATGCATGGCGTGCACCTTGTCGGAGGTCTTCAGCAGCTCCGCCCGGTGCAGGTTCTCGATGTTCAGCAGCGCCATGAATTCGGGATGGTCGAGGAAATACTGCCAGGTGAAGTGGATCAGCCGGGCGATGGCGGCGGGCGGGTCCAGGGTCTCCAGGCTCAGCGTGCGTTCGGTGGCGCGGATGTGCGCGTAGGCACCCTCCAGCACGGCCAGATACAGGCTCTCCTTGTTGCCGACATGGTAGTAGAGCATGCGCTTGTTGGTGCCGGCGACCTCGGCGATCCGCTCCACGCGGGCGCCACCCAGACCGTAGCGCGCAAACTCCTCCGTTGCGGCGGCGAGGATGCGCGCGCGGGTGCCCTCCGGGTCCCGGGTGACCTTCGCGGGTTTGGCCGGCTTGGCTGTGGAAGCGGTCATTTTCGGGTCGGTCAGCGTGTCCATCCAGGCCGGTCCTCGCATGACGCGGCTGGAGGGCGAGCCGCAATGCGTTCCAATGTGGAGCATATCAGCCGAAACGGAAAGACGAAGCGGCGTTACCGACTCAAGAGCGTCGCGCCGCGCCAGATGCCGGGCTGCATCGCGCCGGTGGAGTCGATGGCCGCGCCCGGGCCGTCCTGGATGCCGCCGCGGAACTGCCCGACATGGCGGGTGCCGCCGCGCATCGACAACTCGCCCGGCCCCGCCGGGAGACGGTCCACCACCACGCCGTTGAACCGCTCGCCGTTGGTGAAGGCCAGCTCGCCATGGCCGTCCACACGGCCCTGGCGGACCTCGCCGGCGTAGGAATCGCCGTTGGCGAAGCGGTAGACGCCCGGCCCGTTCGGCACGGCGTTCACGAAGGTCCCCTCGAAGCGGTCGCCGGATGGGAAGCCCAGGACGCCGTAGCCGGACATCTGGTCGTCCTTCCACTCCCCCTCATAGACCTGACCGTTGGCGAAGCGGTAGACGCCGACGCCGTTGCGGCTGATCGTGCCCTGAAGGGAGAAGTTGCCCAGCCCGCGGTTCCATGCCCCCTCATAGACGTCGCCGTTGGGGAAGCGGTGCACCCCGTAGCCCGACTCCCCGCCGCGGGCCTGACCGGCAGCGCGGCGGGCGGCGGCCTGGGCCTCGCGCGCCTTCGACTCCGCCCCGCGCCCGGCGGTGGCGGAACGGGCTGCGCGGGCGGCGGCGTTGCGGCCCGCCTGCACGGCGTCGCGGTAGGGTTCGGCCAGCCCGGCGATGACCGGGTCCGCGCCGGAGGTCGAGCGCCCCGCGGCGCTTTCCCCGCCACTGTCGGGAAGGGCGGCCAGCCGCGTCGGGCCGGTCGTGCCGGACAGCGCGCCGGCCACCGGATCGACGTCGTTGCGAACCACCGTGGGCGGCGGGAAGGCGCTGGGCGCCGCACCACCCATGGACACAGCCTCACCCGCCCGGCCGGCCAGTGTCCCGGTGGTGACATAGCCCTCCTGCCCCGACGAATCCCGCACCAGCACCCAGCCGGAGTCGGGCGCCGCCTGGAGCAGCGTCACCCGCTGCCCCTGCTCCAGATCGCGCAGGCTGCGGGCGCCCAGCACCGGGCGGGCGAACAGGTTGGCGTCGCGCGCCACCGTGTAGACGCCGGGCGTCAGGGCCGCTGGCTGGGACTGCGGCGGTTGCTGGGCCTGGGAAGGTTGCTGGGCGGAGGCGACCGGCACCTCCTCCGGCTTGGCGAGGTTGCTGGAGAAGGCGAAACCGGTCTTGCCGTCCTGCTCGACGCGCAGCCAGCCGCCGTTGCGCCGGGTCCGCCCGGTGACCGTGACCTCGCTGTCGTGGCGCAGCGTGCCGACGACCGCCGCCTTGGTGTCGGGACCGGCGCGCAGGTTGGTGTCGCGCGTCACCACCCGCTTCTCGTTCAGCGGGTCCACCTCGACCTCGGCGACCGCCGGGGCCGTCGGCTTCTCCTCCGTCCTCTGCGGCAACGGCTTGGGTTCGATTGGCTTGGATTCGGCCGGCTTCGGTTCGGGGACCGTCGCCTCCACGGCGGGTGGCGCCTCCTCCGTCCGGGCAACGACGGGGGCGGACGGCGCGCGCGGGCCGGGCACCAGCACGAGATCGGCGCCCAGCCGGTCCTGGAGCCAGGGGTGCTGCGTCCCGCGGGTGCGTCCGACGACGGTGCGGGCGACCTCGGCCAGCGCGTCGCGCAGCGGCACGCCCGGCTTGACCATCTCCTGCGCCAGGGCGGTGGAGAAAACATCCGCTCCCTTGCCCGGCGGCGAGGCGGGCGGCGTGCCGGGCCGGTGCGAATAGACGACGAACAGGTTGTCGAGCGCCGCCGGGGCCGCCAGCGCCGGCTTGACGGACCGCCCCTCCTCGCCCATCGCCGACGCCAGCCGGTCGGCCAACGGGTGGGCGGGCACCGGGTCGAACACGGCGACGGCCTTGCGCCCGCTGCGCTGGATCTCCTTCAGCGCGTAGTCCAGTTCGATGGTGTCGAAGATCACGTCGTATTCGGAGCCGGGCTTGGCGTCCACCGGCACCAGGAAGCCCTTGGCCGACAGGCTCAGCGCCACGCCGGAGTAATAGAGGAAGCCCAGGTCGGCCTGTCCCAGCGCGTCCTGGAAGCGGGTCAGCGCCGCGACCATGCCGCGGTGGTCGAGGTTCTCGGCGGCGGTGACGGTGAAGCCGGCGCGGCGCAGCGCGTCGGCGACAACGGCCGCGTTGGCGCCCACCCCGGCGGCCGGACCGCCCTCCTGGTACTGCGCGTTGCCGATCACCAGCGCAACGCGCTTGTCGTCGGCAAGCGCCTGGGGAGCAAAGGCGGTGTTCGCCGTCACCAGGACCAGCGCAACAGTCCAAACGGCGCTCCGGGGCCAGCGCAACACGTCGATACCCTCCACCTGATCTTTCTTTGACCACCCCTTTAGGGAGTCGCGGGCCACGCCGGCTGTAACGATTTTGGTCGAAGCCGCCGTCGGCCTCCCGTTGTCGGGTCTTCCGGTTCGCAACCGGTTTGCGGATCGCCAAGCCATGAACGGCCAAGTCTAGCTCATTGCCCCAACACCAATTTCTGCAATTTCGGGGGCGGCGTGGTCCCATCCGCAGACGGTGCGTCCCACCAACGAACGCGGGCGGAGTCAGTTCAGATCGCGGGCCACCCGCAACCCGTCGGCGAAATAGCGCACGTCGGCGTCGTAGCCGATGCGGGCGGTAACGGCGATGGCGTCCTGCCCATCCCGCCAGGAGCCGCCGCGCAGCACCCGCTTGCGGCAGTCGCCCTCCGTCCAGGCGCTGCCGTCCGTCGGGGCGCCCTTGTAGCCGGGATTCCAGCAGTCGGCGACCCACTCCGCCACCCCGCCGCTGGTGTCGTAGAGGCCGAAGGCATTTGGCTGGAAGCTGCCGACGGGCGCCGGCAGGGAGCGGTCGGCGGCCCCGCCGCAGTCGCGGCAGTTGGCCAGCCGCGCCCCCGGCGTCAGGCTGTCTCCCCAAGCGAAGCGCGCCGCACTGCCGCCACGCGCCGCGTACTCCCACTCGGCCTCGCTGGGGAGGCGGTAGCGCTGGCCGGTCTTGCGGCTGAGCCACTCGGTGTAGGCCAGCGCGTCCTCGACATGGATGTTGTGGACCGGCGTGTCGTCGGAGGGGTTGCGCATCCGCGGCATGGCCGCGCAGCCGCCGCCCTCCACGCAGGCGCGCCAGTTGGCGACCGTCACCTCGTAGACCCCGATGGCGAAGGGCTTGGCGAAGGTGATGCGGTGGGGCGGGCGCTGGCTGGCGTCGCCGCGCTCGCTGCCCATGACGAAGCTGCCGGCGGGAATGCGCATCATCGGCGGGCAGGCCGGGCAATCCTGGAAGCTGCTGCCGTTGCCCTGCGCCCGCCCCTGCGAGCCCCCCGGCTGGGCCGGCGCGGCGAGCGCCAGCCGCTGGCGGTCCTCCGGCCCGGCGGGGCGCAGCGCGGGACCGCGGACGAAGCCCTGCACGCCGCCCTGGGTGCCATCGTCCAAGGCCACCCGGTACCAGTCGGCGTCGGCCACCCGGCCCAGCACCCGCACCGGGCCGTCCTTGGCGAGGGCGCCGACCCGCTCCGACCGTGCGTCCGGCCCGGCGCGCAGATCGGCGTCGGAGACGGCCACGTACATTCCTTCCCCGGCGGTGTCGAGCTGGAGTTCCGGCGGCGGAGACGCCTTGCCGCTGGAGGCCCCGTTGCCCGCCCCATTGGCCGACGATCCGCTGCTCCCCGCCCCTCCCCCTGAGGTGACCGCGGCGACCTTTGCTGATTCGGCGCGCAGCCGGTTCAGCCGGTCGCGCGCCGGGGCGGCGAAGGGGCCGGTGCCGAACAGCCGCAGGAAAGCGTCCAGCGCGTCGGCGTCGCGGCTGTCGCGCACGCGGCGCCACAGCGACTCCTCCAGATCGGCCTGAGGCGGGGCGGCACCGGCCTCTTCGACCTCCAGAAGCGCGCTCATCGTCGTGCGCCCGCCGCGCCCGTCCTCGACCAGCACGCTGAACACCCCGGCGCGTCCCGCGGGCGCGCGTTCCGGGTCGAAGGTCAGCGCGGTCAGCCGCTCCGGCGCCAGCTTGTCGCCGGGCTTCAGCGGCGTGGTGCCGTCGCGCACCTTGCCCCGCTCCGGCACGGTGCTGACGGTGAAGGTCAGCGGGTCGCCGTCCGGGTCGGTCGGCACCTCCAGCCGCAGGCTGTTGACCACGGCGCGCACGCTGCGCTCGGCGACGGCGACCGGCGGGCGGTTGCTCGGCTTGATGAGGATCGGCACCGCGCCCCGCGCCACCCCGCCGCGCCCGTCCATCACCGCGAACTCGAAGCTGCCGGCGTCGCCGAGGTGGGTGGCGTCGGCCCGGAAGGTCGCGGCGGTGAGCTGGTCGAGCGTCAGATAGTCGCCGATCAGCACCACCCGGTCGCCGATGCGCACCCCGCCGCCGCGCGGCAGGCCGGTCACCTGGGCGAAGAGCTGGTCGTTGTCGGGATCGCTGGGCCGCGCGATGTCCAGCCCCTCCGTCCCGCCGCGGTCGAACACCTCCAGCGTCTTGAAGGCGGCGAGTTGCGGCGGCCGGTTCTCCGGCAACGGGTTGAAATAGAAGGGCGCGGCCCCCAGCGAACCGTAGAGGAACGGCTCCTGCCGGCCCTGGGTGACCTGCATGACGTCGTCGCGCACACGGCGGAAGAACAGGCTCAGCTCCAGCCCCGGCACGTCGAAGTTCTTCAGCAGCGAGGCGGTGTAGGGGCTGTGGTCGCCCTGCCCGTCCTCGGCCACCGCGTCGGCGCGGGTGGCCATGGCGACCAGCGTGTCGGTCGGCGTGTCGTCGACGCGGGCGAAGCCGGAATGGACCTCCGTCTTCTTGGTGCCGGACCGGACCAGACGGTCGGCGAAGGGGTTGTTGCGGCAGGCGTCCAGGATCAGGATGCCCAGCTTGCGCGCCTGGGCCAGTTCGCCCATCGGCAGGTTCAGCGGCAGCGCCTCGTAGACCAGATCGCGCTCGCGCTCCAGCCGGGCGTCCGCGGGGATCAGGAAGTTGGTGCCGCCGACCTGCATGCCGTGGCCGGCGAAATAAAGCAGCGCCACGTCGGCCTGCGCCGCCTGGATGCCGAAGCCGCGCAGCGCCTCGGCCATGCCGCGGTTGTCGAGGTCGTAGCGCTCGTCGACCGTAAAGCCCAGCTTGCGCAGGGCCGCCGACATGGCGTGGGCGTCGTTGCGCGGGTTGGGCAGTTCGGTGGCGTGGCGGTAGGCGCCGACGCCGATGACCAGCGCGATGCGCTGCTCCGGCGCGGTGGCGGCCAGACCGGGCACGGCCCACGCCGCCATGGCCAGCAGCAGGCCAGCGGTCAGCGCCAGAAGGATGCGGCACGAGACGAAACGGCGAAAGCGTGCAGCCATGGTCACCCCATGCCATGGTCACCGGACGGCGGGGCGCGGACGCCCCCACAGTCCAACACGTCCAGTATTTGGCCGCGCCCCCCGGAACAAGAGGACAAAACCGGCTAACAGCTCTCCACAGGCGGGGGCATGGTCCCCCGCAAGAAAGACGGGGTTGGCCGCGGGCGGCGCGGCGAATGCGCGATCCGGGGCGATCCAGGGCGATGTTGTGCTTTCCCTTTGCCCGAAAGGTTTCTATATGACCCCTTCGACAACACAGGGATCATGCCATGCCGCCCGCCAAGCCGACGGTCGCCAAGATGACCGAAACCGAAATCGCCCGTGTGCAGAGCTATCTGCGCAAGACGCTCGGCAACGACAAGATCATCATCCAGCCGCCCGAGAAGGCCGGCCAGTCCGCAGAAGTCATGCTGGGCGACGAGTTCGTCGGCACCCTGCACCGCGACGTGGACGAGGGTGAGGTCTCCTACGCCCTGCACGTCGTCATCCTGGAAGAAGACCTGCCGGCAGCCCCTACGGCCCGTCGCTGAGTCACGTCCTTCGGGCGTCCTTCCAGCGCGGTCCTCTCCCGCCCCCGCGGCGGGAGGGGCGCTTGCCCGCACGCCGTTGGAACCCGCCGACAGAATTCGGAATGATTGTCAGCCCGGCCGGCTGTGGCGGCGCAGTTCCGCGGCCAGCCCGGCCATCAGCGTCTCGCCGCCCGACAGGGTGAGGCCACGCACCAGGACGAGCGCCGGCAGATGGTTCCGGCGCAGCAGAAGCAGCCGGTAGCCGGCGCGCCGCCGACGCCCCTTCCCCGGTTTTCCATCCTCCTCCACATCCACCTCCCCGCCGGCCAACTCCAGTTCCCGTTCGTGCTGCTGCAGGGTCATCGTCTGGATGCGGGCCACGAAGAGTGGGCGTTTGCCCTGCGGCGGATAGAGCGCCACCCCGCGGATCGTGTTGTGGGGGACAAGCTGTCCATGTGCGGTCAGTCCTTCCGGCGCCACGACCAGACGCACGGCGCTGCGCCGCGCCGCCCGCAGCAGCGTAATCACCCACATCAGCAGAAGCGGCACCGCGCACAGGACGCCCAGCCAGCGCAGCATCGAGGCCGTCGGCTCCAGGGTCAGTTCGGCCACCACGACGAAACCGGCCAGCAGCAGGGCAGCGTAGAGGAGATGGGCGTAACGCTGGGGCGGTACGCTGGACGGCGACGCCTCGAACACCGTCGCCTGCCCCTTGTCCTCGCGGGAGATCTCGACCTCGGGCATCCCGTCCGCATCCTCATCACGCCGCCACACGCCGTCCTAATACCCTCGACGCGCCCAACATGCCAGAACAGCGGCGCCCGCCCGCCTGTCCAGCGATCCGGTCACCTGTCCAGTCTTCCAGACAGGTGCGGTCCGGAGGCCCCTCCCGAAAGCACGGAAAACCGGCTCCGGGAGCCCGCCCAAGCGCTGGCATGGGCATTGCTTTCCTTTGCAACGAAGCGTCCCGTGGCCGCGTCGTTCCCTGTGGCCATGGCGGCGATTCCTCCAAAGCATCTGGCCGGCCGCACCGTCGTTTCCACGACGGGTGCGACCGGCACTTTTTTGGAGGAAGTCAGTTCCCGGTGGGCGGCTCGGCCCCTTCGGTCGGGAAGTCGGCGGGAAGGGTGATCTCCAGCATCTCCAGATCGTCGGAATGCGCGATCTCCACATGCCGGATGCCCGGCGGCTGGTGCACGCAGGAGCCGGCCTGCAACAGCACCTCCCCCACGCCTTCGTAAGCGAACTTCACCCAGCCCTTCAGCACGTAGACCATCTGGAAATCCAGCGCGTGCCGGTGCCAGCCGCCGTGCGACGGCTCGCCGGGACGGGCGCGGATGACGTGGGCGTTCGCCTTGCCCGCCGTGGCGGCGCGGATGCCCAGGTCGCGGTATTCGAAGAAGGGTCGCAGCCCGTCGCGCTTGAAGTCCGCCGGATCGGGATGACTGACCGCAAAGGTCACCGAATCGTTCGCAGGCGCGTCGTTTTCGGACATACCGTTTCCTCCCATCGTCATTGATTGCACCGAGTATGACCGAAAGCCGCGTATACGGCATACCCCCGCCGCGCACGGCGCCATTGCGGCCCATGCAGGGCGCCGCGCTATAGTGATGCCCGCCGCGCACAAGACGTGGCCGCCAAGGAAGAAATGCCCGATCGGGAGGAAAGCATGGATCACGCCGTCGCGGAGTCCGCCGGACAACCGCCGCTGCCGCAGGACGTCGCCGTCAACCCCATCCGCTCCGCCACGGACTGGCACAGCCAGCGCGACGCCTGCGCGGCCGATCCCGGCGCCTTCCACGGCGCCATCGCCGCGGAGACGATCCATTGGTTCGACGGCGCGCACTGGCTGATGCGCGAGGCCGACGGCGTCTGGCGCGGCTGGGACGCCGCCACGGGCGAACCGGCGGGCGAGGCTGCGGAGCGGGTGGACTGGTCCCCCTGGACGCAGGCCTTCGACGGGTCGGAGGCGCCCTTCTACCGCTGGTTCGCCGGCGGGCTGACCAACGCCGCCTTCAACGAGGTGGACCGCCACGTCCTGTCCGGTCACGGAGCGGAGACCGCCTACTGGTACGAGGGCGACCGCTGGGACGCCGCCGCCAACGGCGGGCGCGGCGGCCCGGTCCATCACGTCACGCTGAGCCGGCGCGAGTTGCTGATCCGCTCCGCGCTGGCCGCGCTGGCGCTGCGCGGGCTGGGGTTGAGGCAGGGCGACCGCATCGCGCTGAACATGCCCAACATCCTCGACCAGATCGTCTGGACGGAGGGGGCGAAGCGCCTCGGCGTCATCTACACCGCGGTGTTCGGCGGCTTCTCCGACAAGACGCTGTCCGACCGCATCGAGAATGCCGGCGCCCGCGTCGTCATCACCGCCGACGGCGCCAGCCGCAACGCCGAGATGGCCCCCTTCAAGGAAGCCTACAGCGATCCGGCGCTCGACCGCTTCGTCGCCCTGCCCACGGCGCTGCGCATCACCGAGGAGGTTTTGCGCGCCAAGCTGGGAGACGACGCCCTGATGGAGCCGGTGCGCCGCGGGCTGGCGGGCGAGATCACCGTCGCCCCCGCCGACGTGATGCGGGAACTGGGCCGGGCGCTGGACCGCGCCGGGACGCTCGACGCCGCCACCGTGGCCGACCTGCGCGCCAGCGTCGCCGAGGCGCTGGCCGCCGCCCCGCCGCGGGTCGAGGCGGTGATCGTCGTCCGCCATGCCGGGCTTCCCGACATTCCCTGGACCGAGGGCCGCGACGTCTGGGCGCACGAACTGCTGGCGAAGGCCGAGGCGGAGCTGTGCGCCGCCGCCGGCTTGGCCGGCATGGAGGCGCTGCGCGCGCTGGACGACCGGGCGCTCTACGCCGCCGTGGCGAAGGCCGTGCCCTGTGTGCCGGTGGACGCCGACTATCCGCTGTTCATCATCTACACCTCCGGCTCCACCGGGAAGCCGAAGGGCGTGGTGCATGTCCATGGCGGTTACGTCGCCGGCCTCGCCCACACCATGAAGGTCAGCTTCGACGCCCTGCCGGGCCGCGACGCGATCTACGTCGTCGCCGATCCCGGCTGGATCACCGGCCAGAGCTACCTCATCACCGCCAGCCTCGCCGCCCGCATCCCCGGCATCGTGACCGAGGGGGCGCCGGTCTTCCCCAACGCCGGGCGATTCGCCTCGATCATCGAGCGGCACAAGGTGACCATCTTCAAGGCGGGCGTGACCTTCCTGAAGACGGTCATGACCCACCCGGAAAACCGCGCCGACGTCGAGCGCTACGACCGCTCCTCCCTGCGGGTCGCCACCTTCTGCGCGGAGCCGACCAGCCCCGCCGTCCAGGCCTTCGGCATGGCGGTGATGACGCCGCAATACATCAACAGCTATTGGGCGACGGAGCATGGCGGCATCGTCTGGACCCACCCCTACGGCAACCCCGACCAGCCGCTGCGCGCCGACGCCCACACCTACCCGCTGCCCTGGGTGCTGGGCGACGTCTGGGTTCCCGAGAGCGAGCCGGACACCGCGGGCCGCGTAGCCTTCCGCCCCGCCGAAGCGGAGGAGAAGGGCGAGATCGTCGTCACCGCCCCCTATCCCTACCTGACCCGGACCATCTGGGGCGACGCGGAGAATGTCGGCCAACCCGGCTGGAAGGGTGACTTCGAGCGCTTTGTGGCGACCTATTTCGGGCGCTTCCGGGACGCCGACGGCAATCCGGTCTGGGCCTATCTGCAAGGCGACTTCGCCCGGCGCTACGACGACGGCAGCTTCAGCCTGCACGGCCGGTCCGACGACGTCATCAACGTGTCCGGCCACCGCATGGGAACGGAGGAGATCGAGGGCGCGATCCTGCGCGACAAGCAGATCAACCCCGACAGCCCGGTCGGCAACGTCATCGTGGTCGGCGCCCCCCACCGCGAGAAGGGCCTGACCCCCGTCGCCTTCGTCCTGCCCGCCAAGGGCCACGACCTGACGGCGGACGACGAGCGCCGGCTGAAGGATCTGGTGCGGCAGGAGAAGGGCGCCGTCGCCGTCCCCTCCGACATTTTGTCTGTTCCGGCCTTTCCCGAGACGCGCTCCGGCAAATACATGCGCCGCTTCCTGACGGCGATGATGAACGGGGAGCCGCTGGGCGACACCTCCACCCTGCGCAACCCGGAATGCCTGACCGACCTGGAGGCGCGCATCGCCGCCTGGACGCGCGGTCAACAGCGGGCGGAGGAACAGACCCTCATCGAACGGCAGCGCTTCCTCTCCGTGCAGTACGACCGTCTGGCCGACGGGGTGCGGATGGCGACCGTCACCATCGACAATCCCCCGGTCAATGCCCTGTCCGACCGTCTGCTCGACGAGTTGGACACTCTGGTCGCCCATCTCGCCCGCCGGACGGACGTGCGCGCCGTGGTAATCACTGGCACGGGGCGCAACTTCGTGGCCGGCGCCGACATCCGCCAGCTTCTCGACGAGGTGCAGGACGAGAGCGAGGCCCGCGCCCTGCCCGCCAAGGCCCACGCCGTCTTCCGCGCCATCGCGGCGCTGGACAAGCCGGTCTATGCCGCCATCCGCGGCGTGGCGCTCGGCGGCGGCTGCGAGCTGGCGATGGCCTGCCATGTCCGGGTGGCCGATCCCCGCGCCCGGTTGGGCCAGCCGGAGATCAACCTGTTCCTGTCGCCCGGCTATGGCGGGACGCAGCGCCTGCCGCGCCTGCTCCTGCGCAAGGACCCGGAGCGGGGGTACGGGCGGGCGCTGGAGATCCTGCTGTCCGGTCGCCAGATCGACGCGGAGACGGCGCTGGAGTTTGGGCTGGTGGATGTGGTGGCGCGCGGGGCGGACGATGCGCTGACGCTGGCGAAGGCGTTGGCGCGGGAGGCCGCGCTGCACTCCAAGACCCTCTCCCCCCTGGGGAGAGGGGAGGGTGAGGGGGTTGCGCGTGTGCCGAACGTGCCGCCAAGCGCAACCCCCTCACCCCAACCCTCTCCCCAGGGGGGAGAGGGTGTAAAGCGCCTCCTCCGCCAAGCCCACAGCGTCGGCCGCGGCCCCGTCGCCGACACCATTGTCCAACTGGTCGACACCGGCCTCAGCGACGGCTTCGACGCCGGGTCAGCCTCCGAAATCGCCGCCTTCGCCCGCTTCCTCCTCGACCCCGCCAACGGCGCCAAGAAGGGCATCGCCCTGTTCCTGGAGAAGAAGTCCCCTCCCCTGCCCGCCCGCCCGCGGCGCGACAGCCGCGACGGCGTGCTGCCGATCGGCAGCCCCTTCGTCCCCGGCGCCACACCCCTGCCCCGCTGGCAGCTCGCCCAGGCCGTCGTCCGCGATCTGGAGACGGGAGCCGCCGCCCACGGCGACCCGGCGCAGGCCGAAACGGAGGTCGTCATCCCCGTCCCCGAGCCCGGCCCCAACCAGGCGCTGGTCTATGTCCTCGCCTCCGAGGTCAACTACAACGACGTCTGGGCGCTGACCGGCATCCCCATCTCGCTGTTCGACGAGCATGACGAGGACGTGCACGTCACCGGCTCCGGCGGCGTCGGCATGGTCGTGCGCATGGGCGAGGCGTTGCAGGCGCAGGGGCGGCTGGCGGTCGGCGATCTGGTCGCCGTCTATTCCGGAGTCTCCGACCTGCTGGACCCGGAGGCCGGCGCCGACCCGATGTTCACCGACTTCCACATCCAGGGCTACCAGTCGCCGGACGGCAGCCACCAGCAGTTCATGCTGGCCGACGGACCGCAGCTCTTCCCCCTGCCGCCCGGCCTCGCGCTGGAGGAGGCGGGAAGCTACATGCTCGCCGCCGGCACCGGCTACCGCGCACTGTTCACCGCGCTCGACGTGCAGCCCGGCAAGCGCCTGCTGGTCGAGGGGGCGGCGGGCGGCACCGGCGCCTGGACGGTGGAACTGGCGCTGGCCCGGCGCATGAAGGTGACCGGCATGGTGTCGTCGGAACGCCGCGCCGCCGCGATCCGCGCCCGCGGGGCGGGGGCGGTGGACCGCTCCGTCGCCGAGGCCGCCTTCACCCGCATCCCCGCCGACCCGGCGCACTGGGCGGCGTGGGAGGAGGCCGGGCGCCCCTACCTCGACGCGCTCCGCGCGGCCAACGGCGGCAACCTCGTGGACTACGCGGTCAGCCACGCCGGCGAGACGACCTTCCCGCGCACCTTCCAGTCTCTGGCCGAGGGCGGCGCGCTGACCTTCTTCGGCGCCTCCAGCGGCTACCACATGACCTTCCTCGGCAAGCCCGGCGCCGCCGAGCCCGCCGAGATGCTGCGCCGCGCCCGCCTGCGCCCCGGCGAGGCCGTGCTGGTCTTCTACGGCGCCGGGGCGGTGGGGCTGCGCGACGACATGGCGCTGTCGGCCATCGAGGCGGCCCGCGAGTCCGGCGCCCGCGTCTGCGTCGTCACCGACCGGGATTCCGAACGCGACTTCGTGCTGTCGCTGGGCTATGGCGAGGCGCTGGCCGGCGCCGTGTCGCTGGCCGAGATCACGCGCCGCGTCCCGCATTTCGACTGGCCCGACACCATGCCGGACCTGCCCGACCCGCAGCGGGAGACCGCCGCCTTCAAGGAGGCCGTGCGCCTGTTCACCGAGGACACCTTCAAGCCGCTGGGCCAGGCGGTGGGCCGCATCCTGCGCGCCGCCGACAACCCGCGCGGCATGCCGGACGTGGTGGTGGAGCGGGCGCGGCGCGACACGCTGGCCGTCTCGACCATGCTCGTGAAGCCGCACACGGGGCGCGTCGTCTATTGCGGCGACATGGCCCCCGACGGAAGTGGTCGGCGCTACAGCTTCTACGCGCCCCAGGTGTGGATGCGCCAGCGCCGCATCCTGATGCCATCGGCAACCATCGTCGGCACGCATCTTTCGAACGCTGCGGAAATCGCAGGGCTGAACCGCGTCATTGCGTCGGGGGCGGTCCGTGTGCCAACGACATACCTCGGGAACTGGGACGAGCTGCCCACGCTCCATCAGGCCATGTGGGAGAACCGCCTGCCGGAAGCGACCGGCGGCGCCGCCAAGGCCGTCGTGAACCACGCGCTGCCGGAAGCGGGCCTGACCTCGCGCGACGAACTGCTGATCGCCTGGGCGGGGTCGGCAACAGGAAAGGGACAATGAGGCTTATCATCAAGGATCTGTGCCACCGCTACGACGACCTCGTAGTGCTGGACGGCATCGACCTGACGGTGCAGGAGGGGGAGGTTCTGGCCGTCATCGGCCCGTCGGGCTGCGGCAAGTCCACCCTGCTCGGTATCGCCGGCGGCATCGTGGCGCCCAGCTCCGGCACCATCGCGGTGGCGGGCGCGGTGCCGGACGGCTGCCTGAACCCGATCACCTTCATCTTCCAGGACTTCGCCCTGCTGCCCTGGCGCAGCGTCGAGGACAACCTGTCGCTCGTCCTCGAACACCACCCGCTGTCGGCGGCCGAGCGGCGGGAGCGCATCGAGTCCGGCCTGCGCCGCATGGGTCTGTGGGACTTCCGCAAGGCGCTGCCCAAGCAGTTGTCCGGCGGCATGCGCCAGCGCGTCGGCATTGCCCGCGCGCTGGCCGTGCGCCCGGCCATGCTGCTGCTGGACGAGCCGCTGTCGGCGCTCGACGCCCAGACGCGCGAGCTGCTGATGGAGGATTTCCTGTCGCTTTGGCAGCGCGAGCGGACGACCGCCCTCTACGTCACCCACAATCTGGACGAGGCGCTGCGGCTGGCCGACCGGGTCGTCGTGCTCAGCCGCCGTCCGGGCCGCCTGCGCGAGATCGTGACCATCGAGGAGCCGCGCGACCAGCGGCTGGAGCCCTCCGCCCAGGCCCATCTGGCGGAGGTGCGCGACCGGCTGTGGCACTTGATCCGGGCCGAGGCCCAACTGGCCGACCGGGAGATCGCCGATGCCTGACACCACTCTCCCGCTTCAGGACCGCTCCCCCTCCCAGCCCGTCCGCTTCCGCGGCGGCGGCTTCACGGTCAAAGGGCACCGCTGGGCGGCGCTGCTCGCCTTCGTGGTGCTGATCGCGGTGTGGGAGTCCACCAACCGCTTCGGCCTCGTCAGCGACCTGTTCCTGCCGCCGCCGAGCGCGGTCGCCTCGGCGCTGGCCGCCATGGCACAGGACGGGTCGCTGTGGCAGCACCTGAAGGCGTCGCTGATGCGCATCGGCGTCGGCTGGGTCATGGGCACGGTGGCCGGCATGGCCGTGGGCTTCGCCATGGGCATCGGGTCGGTGGCGCGGGCGGTCGGCGTGCCCCTGGTCTCCGCCTTCTTCCCGATCCCGAAGATCGCGCTGCTGCCGCTGTTCATCCTGTGGTTCGGCATCGGCGAGCCGTCGAAGTTCGCCACAATCGGCTTCGGCGTCTTCTTCCCGACCGTGATCGCCACCTACAGCGCCATCGATTCGGTGCCGCGCAACCTGATCCGCATGGCGCAGAGCTTCGGCCTGCCCTGGGCGTCGATCCTGCGCAAGATCGTGCTTCCCGGCGCCCTGCCCGGCATCCTCGCCGGCTTCCGCATCACCGCCTCCATCGCGCTGATCCTGGTGGTCGCGGCGGAGATGATCGGGGCGGAATACGGCATCGGCGCCTTCGTCCTGACCGCCGGCAACCTGATGCTGACCGACCAGCTTCTGGCCGGCGTGCTGGTTCTCTCGCTGCTCGGCCTGAGCATCGGGACCGTGCTGTCCATCCTGGAACGCCGCCTGCTGAAATGGCGGTGAGAAAAACGATGATTGAGAAAGGGAGACTGAGAATGACCGTCGTGCGTTGGAGCCGCCGTTTGGTTCTGGGTGCAATGGGTGCCGCGGCCCTGGCGCTGGCCGGAACGCCCGCCGCCGAGGCGCAGGGGTTGGAAAAGACCTCCATCGGCGTGCTGGCGCTGGCCTCCTCCGGCCCGATCTTCATCGCCAAGTCCAAGGGCTACTTCGAGAAGGAAGGGCTGGACGTCGATCTGAAGATGTTCACCTCGGCCCAGCAGGTGCCGGTGGCGGTGGCCTCGGGCGACGTCGATTTCGGCGTCACCGGCCTGACGGCGGGCTTCTACAACCTGGCATCCAAGGGTGCCGTCACGATGATCGCGGCGCAGAGCCGCGACGAGCCGGGCTTCCAGCTCAGCGCCTATGTGGCGACCAAGGCGGCGCACGACGCCGGGCTGACCAAGCCGGCCGACCTCAAGGGCAAGCGCATCGCCATCACCACGGTGGGCTCGACCTTCCATTACATGGTCGGCCTGCTCGGCCAGAAGCACGGCTTCACGGTCAAGGACGTGACCATGGTGGCGATGCAGGACGTGCCGAAGATGGTCGCCGCCTTCAAGGGCGGTCAGGTGGACGCGGTGATCGCCCCGGTGACGGTGGCCCGCCAGCTCGCCGCCGAAGGCTCCGGCACCATCCTGGGCTGGGTCGGCGACGAGACGCCGTGGCAGCTCGGCGCCCTCTTCACCAGCCCGAAGACCGTCGCCCAGCGCCGCCCGCTGGCCGAAAAGTTCGTCAGCGCCTACCTGACCGCGCTGGCCGAATACCACGCTGCCTTCAACGCCAAGGACGCGTCGGGCGCCGTGGTGAAAGGTCCCGGCTACGACGAGCTTCTGGCGATCATCGCCGAGGCGACGAAGCAAAAGCCCGAGGTCGTCGCCGCCGGCCTGCCCTATGTCGAGCCGAAGGGCAAGCTGCTGGTGGACGACGTCGTCAATCAGGTGAAGTTCTGGCAGTCCGAAGGTCAGGTGGACAAGGCGCTGGACGCCAAGTCGGTCATGGACCTGACCTTCGTGAAGTGATTCTGCCGTGAAGTGATCCTGCGCTTTACCGCTTGCCCGGCCCGTAGACCTTCGGCTGGGAGAAGTTGATGTGGTCGAGAAGCTCCTGGGTCGGACAGCCGTCCACCGGGAGCTTCGCGGCCTTCTGGTAGGCGCGGATGGCGGAGCGGGTGTTCGGGCCGATCTTTCCGTCGATCACGCCGGGACGGAAGCCCTGCTCGGTCAGGGTCTTCTGGATGCCTTCGACATAGGCGAAGTACATGTCCGGCGTCATGCTGTCCGTCGGACAGGCGGCGTAGGCCGGGGACGCGAAGGCCGTGGCGGCCAGGAAGGCGGCGAACAGGCTGCGGTTCATGGTCTCTCTCCGTTTCTTGTTGCGGAGATCAACAACGCAGAGCCCGCGTTTCTTCCCAAGGGATAAAATTAGGGGGAGGCGTTTGCCCCCTCCCCGGCCCTCCCCCGCGGGCGCGGGAGAGGGCGATTGATTCCCTCCCTCGCCGACGGCGGGGGAGGGTTAGGGAGGGGGCAAACGCAACCTCACGCCGCGGCGTCGTCGCTCTGCCCCTTCAGGCGCGCGGCCAGCGCCGCTTCCAGGAACATGTCCAGGTCGCCGTCCAGCACCGCCTGGCTCTGCGAGGTCTCCACCTCGGTCCGCAGGTCCTTCACCATCTGGTAGGGGTGCAGGACGTAGGAGCGGATCTGGTGACCCCAGCCGATGTCGCTCTTGGTCGCCTCGAGCGCGGCGGCGGCGTCCTCGCGGATCTTCAGCTCCCGCTCGTACAGGCGGGCGCGCAGCATGTCCCACGCCTTGGCGCGGTTCTTGTGCTGCGAGCGCTCCTGCTGGCAGGCCACCACGATGCCGGTGGGCAGGTGGGTGATGCGGATCGCCGAGTCCGTCTTGTTGACGTGCTGGCCGCCGGCGCCTGACGCCCGGAAGGTGTCGATGCGGCAGTCCTTCTCGTTGATCTCGATGTTGATCTTGTCATCGATCACCGGAGACACCGAGACGGCGGCGAAGCTGGTCTGGCGGCGCGCCTGGCTGTCGAACGGGCTGATGCGCACCAGACGGTGCACGCCGGCCTCGGTCTTCAGCCAGCCATAGGCGTTGTGGCCGCTGATCTGCGCGGTGGCGGACTTGATGCCGGCCTCTTCGCCGGGGCTCTCTTCCAGCCACTGCGTCTTGTAGCCGTGCTGTTCCGCCCAGCGGAGATACATGCGCATCAGCATCAGCGCCCAATCCTGGGCCTCCGTGCCGCCGGCGCCGGCGTTCACCTCGATGAAGCAGTCGTTGGCGTCCGCCTCGCCCGAGAGCAGGCTCTCGATCTGGAGCTTGGCGGCGCGGTCGCGCAGCGCGTAGAGCTGGGCCTCGGCGTCGGCGACCACGGTCGCGTCGCCCTCGGCCTCGCCCATCTCGATCAGCTCCAGGCTGTCGGACAGGTCCCGCTCAAGCGCACGATAGCCGTTCACCGAGGTTTCGAGCTGGGTGCGCTCGCGCATGATGGTCTGCGCGCGGGACGGGTCGTCCCACAGCTTGGGGTCTTCGGCGTGGGCGTTCAGTTCGTCGAGACGACGCAGCGCGTTATCCCAGTCAAAGATGCCTCCTCAGCAGCGCCAGCGATTCTCTAATCTCGCCGGCGGCCGCTTCGATCTCGGCCCGCATCGCAGTGCCTCCTCGTCAGCCAGAGTTGAACCAGTGTCTTGGCCCTTATGTAGCGGGTTGGACGCGGCGTTGCACCCTCTTATTCCACAGCCTCGCCGGCTTCCGCGACGCTGGACCAGACCGGAACGGTAACCCGCCGGAGCACCACTCCGTCACCGGAGCGCCCGGCCAACCCACTCGGATGAAACCGTTTTCGCACCGCAAAACCACTTTCGCGGCGCGATTAAGGGGCAGCCCCCCGTGATAGCGTCACCAACGTTCGTGCCCGTCATCCGGCGGGCGCGGGCTGTCGGCGCCCCCATTTTCCCAACAACAAGAGCGGCCCCCCGATGAACTTCACCAGCCTGGGGTTCCTGCTGTTCATCACGGCCTTCACGGCGGGCTTCATGATGCTCGCCAGGACGCGGCTCTTCACGCCGCTGCTGCTGGTGTCCAGCTACATCTTCTACGGCTTCTGGGATTACCGATTCTGTCTGCTGCTCGCCGGCACGACGCTGCTCGACTTCTATTGCGGCCTGCGCATCGCCGACGCGCCGAACCGGGCCACCGCCCGCATCTTCATGCAGCTCAGCCTCGCCACCAATCTGGCGATCCTGTTCTTTTTCAAATACTTCAACTTCTTCATCGACAGCGCGCAGGTGGCGCTGGCCTCGCTCGGCCTCGATGTCGGGCACCGCACGCTGTCCATCATCCTGCCCGTCGGCATTTCCTTCTACACCTTCCAGAATCTCAGCTACACGCTGGACCTCTATCTCGGCCATCTGGAGAAGCCGGAGCGGTCGCTGCTGCGTTACGCGACCTTCGTCGCCTTCTTCCCGCAGCTCGTCGCCGGGCCGATCGTCCGGGCGCGCGACCTGCTGCCCCAGATCCAGAACGGCCCGCGCCACGACGTCAGCTTCGCCTTCCGCTTCGCCGGGCTGGAGAAGATCATCTGGGGCTATTTCCTCAAGCTCGGTCTGGCCGACAACGCCGCCGCCGTGGTCGACGCGCGCTTCGCCCAGCCGGAGTTCTTCAACGCGCTGAACCACGTCATCGGCCTGATCTGCTTCTCGCTGCAGATCTACGGCGACTTCGCCGGCTACTCGCTGATCGCCATCGGCCTGGCGCAGATCTTCGGCTACACGCTCTGCCAGAACTTCGCCCGCCCCTACTTCGCCTTGGGCGTGAAGGATTTCTGGCGGCGCTGGCACATCTCGCTGTCCACATGGTTCCGCGACTACGTCTACATCCCGATGGGCGGCGGGCGCACCCATTGGCTGCGCATCCGCAACCTGACCATCGTGATGCTGGTGTCCGGCCTGTGGCACGGCGCCGCCTGGACCTTCGTCCTGTGGGGCGCCATGCACGCCACCCTGATGGCGGCGGAGGACGGCCTGCGCTGGCTGGCCAAGCGCAGGCCGCTGCGGCTGAGCGGCGCGCCGCTGATGGCCGGCAAGCTGCTGACGGTCGGTCTGGTCTTCCTGCTGATCACGCTGACCTGGCTGCCCTTCCGCGCCGACGACATGCACACGGTGCGGACCATCCTGGGCATCATCGCCGAGGGCGATTTCAGCCTGCCGCGCGGCATGCAGCAGATGAGCTATCTGGTCCGCGTCGCCCTGTTCGGCCTCGTCGTGCTGATGATCGACGCGATGATCGAGTTCGGCGCCGGCCGCCGCTACGCCGGGGTCAACGTCGTGGTCCGCTCCGCCGGCTGCGCCACGCTGATCCTGATGCTCCTGCTCTTCGGCAATTTCGCCAACCGATCCTTCATCTATTTCCAGTTCTGAGGGAGCCTGTACCATGATCCGCCTTTTGGCCGTCGTCGGACTGATCCTGGGCATGGTGGTCGCCATGGACCGCGCGGTGGCGTCCTGGATGGGCGACACGCTCCTCCAGTCGTCGGACCGCTTCATGACCGTCTACCGCGACGGGCCGCCCGCCGACGTGGTGATCCTGGGCAACTCCCGCGCCGACAACCACTTCCCGGTGGAGGAGGTGCAGGCGCTGACCTGCGGCCGGGTGCTGAACCTGGGCATGGGCGGCGCCCCCACCACGGTCGGCGACCTGCTGTGGGAGGATTATCTCGACCGGCACGGCGCCCCCCGCCTGCTGCTGGTCGAACCGACGAGCGTGGTCGACGATCCCAGGGCGCTCGCCGACCTGCCGCTGCTGGCCTACTATTCGGAGCGGGTGGACGGCTTCATCCGGCAGGTCGACGCCACCATGTGGGCCTCCAACAAGCTGTTCAACACGCTGATCTTCAACAACAACCAGACGATCCGGCTGGCCTTCGACGGGCTGCACCCGACCGGCGACCGGACGCTGAGCGGCACCATGTCGCCCTTCCTCAAGGCCCAGCTCGAAAAGGCGCCGACGGAGCGGATGGAGGGTTTCCAGCCGAATTGGGACGCGCTGGACCGCATCATCGGCACGGCGCGGGAGAAGGGCACGCGGGTCGCTGTGGTCATCACGCCCTTCTTCCCCGGCTACATCGCGAAGGTGACCAACTTCGACGCCTTCTTCGAGGATCTGAAGGCCCGCCTGCCGCCCGACGTGCCGGTGATCGACACCCGCCGCGAGGTCGAGGACGAGGCCCATTTCGTGGACGCCCTGCACATCAACCAGGAGGGGGTCCGCCTGATGTTGGCGCGGATGGAGGACCGGCTGCGCCCGCTGGCCGACTGCCCCACCGACACGGCGCCTGCCGACGCCATCGCCCAGCTCCGCCCGGACACCCATACCGCCGCGCGGCCCTGAACCACCGCCCAAAAGAAAAGCCCCGCCTCCCGAACCGGGAAGCGGGGCTTTTCTTTGTCGAACCCGTCCTGTCGAACCGGCCCGGTCAGTAGAGACCGCCGGTCCCCACCGTCGCCGCGGAGGGCGGGGCCGCCGGAGCGCCCCAGCCGCCCGGCGGCTGCTGGACCGCCGGATCGCCGCCCGGCACCCCGCCGGTCCAGCCCCCGTCCGCGGCGTGAGCCGAGCCATCCAGCACCATCTGCGGCTGGTCGGGGTTCGGCTCGGTGCCGGGGATGAAGGCCTCCCAAATCGCCTTGCGCTCGCCCGGCTGGGCGAGGCGGCCGTTCTCCGGGTTGACGCGGACGAGGCGCAGGCCGCGCGGCACGCGGAACGGCGTCGCCGGCTGGTCCTTCAGCGCCACCTCCATCACGTCCTTGAACACCGGCACCGCCGCCGAGCCGCCGGTTTCGCGGGCACCCAGCGAGCGCGGCTGGTCGAAGCCGATGTAGGTGCCGACGACGAGGTCAGGCGAGAAGCCCATGAACCACGCGTCGTGGCTGTCGTTGGTCGTACCGGTCTTGCCGGCCAGCGGCTTGCCCAGCGACAGCAGCTTCGTCGCCGTGCCGCGCTGGACGACGCCCTCCAGCATGGAGACCATCTGGTAGACGGTGCGCGGGTCGTTCACCTGCTCCCGCGTGTCGGCGACGGCGGGAACGGTCAGCCCGTCGTTCCAGGCCACCTGGTTGCACGAGGCGCAGGGGCGCGTGTCGTGGCGGAAGACGGTCTTGCCGTTGCGGTCCTGCACCCGGTCGATGAAGGTCGGGCTGACCCGCTTGCCGCCGTTGGCCAGCATGGCGTAGGCGGTGGCAAGGCGCAGCACCGTCGTCTCGCCGGCACCGAGCGACATCGGCAGGTAGGGCTGGAGGTTGTCGGTGATGCCGAAATTCTCGGCCACCGCCTTCACCTTGTCCATACCGACGGCCTGGGCCAGACGGACAGTCATGACGTTCCGCGACTTTTCGATGCCGGCGCGCAGCGGCGTCGGACCGTAGAACTCGTGGCTGTAATTCTCCGGCCGCCAGATCGGCTGGCCGTGGCCGGGGTCGTATTCGAACGGCGCGTCCATCACCAGCGAGGACGGGGTGAAGCCTTGGTTCAGCGCCGTCAGATAGACGAAGGGCTTGAAGGAGGAGCCCGGCTGCCGCATCGCCTGGGTGGCGCGGTTGAAGGAGCTCATGTGCGGCGAGAAGCCGCCGACCATGGCGAGCACACGGCCGGTGTGCGGGTCGAGCGCGACCAGACCGCCCTGCACCGCCGGGACCTGCCGCAGCGCGTAGGTGCCCGCCGGCGGCTCCTTGCCCTTTTCGTCCTTGCCGGCGGCCTCGACCAGGATCAGGTCGCCCAGCTTGGCGACGTCGGAGGGGCGGCGGATTTCCGGGCCGAGCCGGTTGTCGTCGCGCTGCGCCCGCGCCCAGCGCAGTTCGGCCAGCGGCACGCGGCCGCGCGAGCCGTCCGGCAGGCCGATGTCGAGCGCCGCCGCCTCGTCGTCCTTCAGCACCACCGCCAGATGCCAGCCCTCGGAGCCGGAAGGCGGCGCCATGGAGGCGAGCTTCTTCGCCCAGTTGTCGAAATTCTCCATCTTGCCGACCGGCCCGCGGTAGCCGTGGCGGCGGTCGTACTGCACCAGCCCGGTGCGCAGCGCCTTCGTCGCCGCCTGCTGGAGCACCGGGTCCATCGAGGCGCGGACCGACAGGCCGCCCTCGTAGAGCGCCTGCTCGCCGTAGAGCTTCACCAGCTCGCGCCGGACCTCCTCGGCGAAATACTCCGACGTCACATACTCCTGCTCGTCGCGCTTGCGCACGACCAGGGGCTTGGACTGGGCGATTTTGGCCTCTTCCGGGGTGATGTGCCCGTCCTCGGCCATGCGCCCGATCACCCAGTTGCGCCGCGCGATGGCGGCGTCGCGCTGGCGTTCCGGGTGGTAGTTGCTGGGCGCCTTGGGCAGGGCCGCCAGATAGGCCGCCTCCTCGATGTCCAGCTCGTCCAGCGCCTTGTTGAAGTAGTTCAGCGCCGCCGCCGCCACGCCGTAGGAGCGGTACCCCAGGAAGATCTCGTTCAGGTACAGCTCAAGGATGCGGTCCTTGCTGAAGGCCCGCTCGATGCGGACCGCCAGGATCGCCTCCTTGATCTTGCGCGAGAAGGACACCTCGTTGGTCAGCAGCATGTTCTTGGCGACCTGCTGCGTGATCGTCGAGGCGCCCATCGGCCGGCGGTCGCGGCCGAGATTCTCCACGTTGGTCAGGATGGCACGGGCGATGCCGACGGGGTCGATGCCCTTGTGGTCGTAGAAGTTCTTGTCCTCGGCGGACAGGAAGGCGTTGGTCACGCGCTTCGGCATGGCGTCGATGGGGACGAACACGCGCTTTTCCGACGCGAACTCCGCCAACAGGCGTCCGTCGCCCGCATGGACGCGGGTGGTCACCGGCGGTTCGTAGTTGGCGAGCTTGGTGTAGTCCGGCAGTTCGTGATCGTAATGGTCCAGCATGTAGACCAGCCCCCCCGCCCCGGCCAGGGCGAGGATCACGACGGCCATCAGGGCGGACAGAATAAAGCGCATGACGGTTCCCAGACAGGCATGGCGGCGGCACCGCCGCCTTCATCCGGGACAGAGACCGGGAAGACGCGGAACCATCCGATGGGCGGCATCCTACACCGCGAGGGGCGGCAGTCCGACTCCCTCGCAGCCATGTCAGGAAAATGTGACGGCCACAAGGCGCATGCAAGAAAGTGGTGAGCGGGTAAAGCGTATGCCCGCCCGCCCCCGCCCG
The DNA here is from genome assembly GCF_001315015.1 of Azospirillum brasilense. Classification (NCBI taxonomy): domain Bacteria; kingdom Pseudomonadati; phylum Pseudomonadota; class Alphaproteobacteria; order Rhodospirillales; family Azospirillaceae; genus Azospirillum; species Azospirillum brasilense. The sequence continues at coordinate 2,312,260 of NZ_CP012914.1, forward strand.
CATGGCTGGCGCCGGGCGGCGGTGCCCGGCGGGGCGCCTCTCAGCTCTTCTGCGCCCCGGTCAGCCATTTGAAATAGGCGTCGATGGTGCGGACCATGCCGCGGCCCAGCTTCTCGCGGTGGGCCGACTTGCTCAGCAGGCTGACGTCCTGGGGGCTCGACAGGTAGCCCATCTCGACCAGCGCGGACGGCATGTCCGGCGCGGTCAGCACGGCGAAGCCGGCCTGACGGTGCGGCTTGTTGGGGATCAGCTTGACCTCGCGGCCGAGATGCTCCAGCGCCATGTTGGCGAAGCGCTTGGAGTGGTTCATCGTGTCGCGCTGGGCGAGGTCGATGAGAATCGAGGCCACCAGATCGTTCTCGGAGGACAGGTCCATGCCGGCCAGCGCGTCGGCCCGGTTCTCCTTGGCGGCCAGCATCTCCGCCTCGCGGTCGGACGCCCGGTCGGACAGGGTGTAGATGGACAGGCCGCGCATGTTGGCGGAGCCGATGCTGTCGGCGTGCAGCGACAGGAACAGGTCGGCGTTGGCCTCCCGCGCGATGGCCACGCGGTCGCGCAGGCGGATGAACACATCCTTGTCGCGGGTCAGCCGCACCCGGTAGCGGCCGCTGCCCTCCAGCTGGCGCTTCAGCTCGCGCGCCATCGCCAGCGTGATGTCCTTCTCATAGACTCCGCCGACCCCGACCGCGCCGGGATCGACTCCGCCATGGCCGGGATCGACCACGACCATCGGCTTTTCCGGCACCGGCGCCGCCCGTGGCGGGACCGGCGGCGGCAGGGCCGCGGCGACCGGCACGATGGGGTCCCTCTTCGCCGGCGGGCGCGCCGCCTCGCGGCTCACCGACGCGGTGCTGGTGGTCGCGGCGACCGGGGCGGAGGCGGCGAATTGCGCCGGGGTGGTGCGGGCGATGTCGAGGACGAAGCGCGGCTTGAAGCCGTCGCGCGGCGGGATGAGGTAGGATTCGACCACCCGCGCCGGGCCGTCGGTCTCCACCACGAGGCGGGAGGCGCCGCCGTCGCGTCCTTCGAAGCGGTAGCGGGCGACCACGCCCTTGCCCGCCATCACCGTGTTGCCGCCCGGCCAGCTCACGTCCGGCAGATCGACCACGACGCGGTAGGGCGAGCCGTGCACCGACACGGTGAAGGGCACCGAGTCGGTGAGTTCCAGAACCAGCCGCGTCTTGTCGGGATGCAGGCCGAGCCGCGCGTTCAGGACGGACACCCGCTCCTGCACCGGCGGCGGAAAGGGCAGCGCCGCGGTGGTCTGGGCCTGCGCCGGAGCGCACGGCAGGGCGACCGCCCCCAGAAGGGCGCCCAGCGCAGCGACAATCGCGAGCAATCGGGGCATCCGTTCCATCAGAAACCACAAACCGGCAAAGCCAGCGGTCAGCTATAGCGCAGCGAAATCAAGGCGCTCAACGGTGGTTTCCGGGGCCGTGGCGGAATTGTCGGCGAGGGTGCCGTTCGTGCAACAGTGCCCTGCTTCGCCCCCATCCCGGCGGAATGCCGCCGAACCGGATGCGGTGGACCGCAACTTTCGCCGAATTCCACGTTGTGCATGGTTTCGTGCTTGTCTATGGTAGCTCTGCGACATACCGCGACCCACCAGCCCACTCTTCCGGGAGGTTTCTCTTTGGAGTGGCTGTGGGCGTCGCCCGCGGACCCCCACGGCCGAAATTTACATCATCGGGCGCGGTCCGGGGCGTGACGCTTCTGGGTTGCCGGTGGATTGGGACGAAACCTCGAAGCTGGTGCCGGCCGCAAGGCCGTTACCCGGAGGCCGAAGCCCGACCCGTCCTGGCTGCTTCGTCAGCGCCGTTCGACGGGTTAGGGGCCGGTTCCGCAGGCTTCGCTCACAACGATGACGCGCCCCGGCGGCTTGACCGTCGCGCGGGCGGCCTGGGGCGTCATGGGGATCTTGTATGGCCAAGCGCATGCTGGTGGACGCCACGCACCCGGAGGAAACCCGGGTTGCCGTGGTCAATGGGAACAGACTCGAAGACCTCGACTTCGAAATCGCCACCCGGAAGCAACTCAAGGGCAACATCTACCTTGCCAAGGTGACCCGGGTCGAGCCGTCGCTCCAGGCGGCCTTCGTGGAATATGGCGGGAACCGCCACGGCTTCCTCGCCTTCTCGGAAATCCACCCCGACTACTACCGCATCCCGATCGCCGACCGTGAGGCCCTGCTGGCCGAGGAGCGCCGGCTCGAGGAGCAGGCCGAGGCCCGCGCCGAGGCCGCCGCCGATGGCGCGGTGATGGCCGAGCCGATCCGCCCGGATGTGGTGGTCGAGGAAAATTCCCCGATGCCCGGCTCCTACGCCGAGACCGAGGGCGACGGGTTCGAAGGCGACATCCCGGCCTTCGCCACCGACGCCGGTTCGGACGGTGGTTCGGACGAGGCCGCGGACTCGGACGAGGCTCCGGAAGGCGCCGCTCCGGCCGAGAGCCCGGACGTCATCGGCGGGGACGAGGTCGAGGAGGCCCACCGCCGCCGCGCCCGCCCGCTGCGCAGCTACAAGATCCAGGAGGTCATCAAGCGCCGGCAGGTCATGCTGGTCCAGGTGACCAAGGAGGAGCGCGGCAACAAGGGTGCGGCGCTGACCACCTACCTGTCGCTGCCCGGCCGCTACTGCGTGCTGATGCCCAACACGGGCCGCGGCGGCGGGATTTCCCGCAAGATCACCAACCCGGCCGACCGCAAGCGCCTGAAGGAGATCCTGTCCGATCTCGACATTCCGGAAGGCATGGCGGTCATCCTGCGCACCGCGGGGCTGGAGCGCTCTAAGCAGGAAATCAAGCGCGACCTCGAATATCTGCTGCGCCTGTGGGACGACATCCGCGTCCAGACGCTGAAGTCCTCCGCGCCCTGCCTCATCTATGAGGAGGCGAACCTCATCAAGCGCTCGATCCGCGATCTCTACACCGATGACATCGACGAGATCTGGGTGGAGGGCAGCGCCGGCTTCAACACCGCGCGCGACTTCATGCGCATGATGATGCCGAGCCACACCAAGCGCGTCATGCAGTATCAGGACGACACGATCCCGCTGTTCCACCGCTATCAGGTGGAAACGCAGATCGACGCGATCCACAGCCCGGTCGTGCAGCTCCGCTCCGGCGGCTACATCGTCATCAACCCGACCGAGGCGCTGGTTTCCATCGACGTCAACTCGGGCAAGTCGACGCGAGAGCGCAACATCGAGGAAACGGCCTACAAGACCAACCTCGAAGCCGCCGACGAGGTGGCGCGCCAGCTCCGCCTGCGTGACCTTGCGGGCCTCATCGTGATCGATTTCATCGACATGGAGGAGCCCCGCAACAACGCCGCGGTGGAGCGCCGCCTGAAGGAGGCGATGAAGAACGACCGGGCGCGCATCCAGCTCGGCCGCATCTCCGCCTTCGGCCTGCTGGAACTGTCGCGCCAGCGCCTGCGCCCGTCCCTGCTGGAAACCAACTTCGAGCGCTGCCCGCACTGCTCCGGCACCGGCGTCATCCGCTCGGTGGAGTCCGCCTCGCTGCACGTGCTGCGCGCCATCGAGGAGGAGGGCATCCGCAAGCGGTCGTCGGAGATCACCGTCTTCGTGCCGACCCGCATCGCCCTCTACATCCTCAACCAGAAGCGCGGGGAGCTGACCAAGATCGAGGACCGCTACCGGTTCCGCGTCATGGTCCAGGCCGACGACACGCTGATCGCGCCGGACCTGCGGCTTGAGCGCGTGAAGGCCCGCACGCCGGAGGACGACGTGCCGCTGGTCAGCGCCGAGCGCGTCCTGGCCGAGACCGACCGCATCCTGGCCGCCGAGGCCGAGGAGGCCGAGGAAGAGGCGCCCGTCGTCGAGGCCGCCGAGGTCGCCGGGGCCGAGGTGGCGGAACGCGCCGACGCCGCCGGGGAGAGCGAGGGCGACCGCCGCCGCCGCCGCCGCCGCCGCCGTGGCCGCGGGCGTGACCGCGAGGATGGCCGCGCGCCGTTCGGCGAGTCCGCCGAAGTGTCCGACGAGGCGACCGAGGGCGACGAGGTCGAAGCGGAGGCTGCCGACGCCGACGACGAGACGGCGGTCGACGAGGAAGCCATCGAGCGCGCCCAGATCGACGCTCCGGAGTTCGTCATCAACGACGTCGATGTCGGCCCCGCCCACATCGAGGACGACGAGGATGAGGAGGCCGACCTGGCCGCGTCCGAGGCGGAAGACGGCGCCGACGCCTTCGAGACGAACGGCGACGGCGACGGCAACGGCGAGCGCAAGAAGCGCCGCCGCGGCAAGCGCGGTGGTCGCCGGCGGTCCCGCCAGCGCGAGGGCCTGGAGTCCGGCGAGGGTCTGCCCACCGACGGCACCGAGGGCGAGGCGGAAGCCGAGTCCTTCCCGACCGCCGTCGAGGCCGGCCGCGCCGTCAACCCGCCGGAACTGCCGGCGGACATGGAACCGGTCGAGTTCGACTGGGTCCTGACCAGCGCCGTGGCCGCCGAGGCTGCTCCGGAAACCGCCGCGGACACCGCCGCGGAGGGTCCCGCCGAGGAAGCCGCCCCGGTGGTCGAGGAGGCTCCGGCCCGCAAGCCGCGCCGTGGCCGCGCCAAGGCAATCGCCGCCGAGGCCGCCGAAGCGGTGACGGCCCAAGCGGTAACGGCGGAACCGGAAGCGGCCCCCGCCAAGCCGAAGCGCGCCGCGAAGGGCGCCGCCAAGGATGCCAAGGCCGCTGCGAAGGCCGCCGCTCCGGAGGAAACCGCTCCGCCGCCGGCCAAGCCGTCGCGCAGCCGCAAGGCGAAGACCGCAGCCGCCGAGGCCGCCCCTGCCCCTGCCCCGGCGCCGGTTGCGGCCCCGGTCGCCGAGGAGCCGAAGAAGCGCCCGGCGCGCAAGCGCAAGACCGCGGCGGACGCTCCCGCCGAGGCGGCGCCTGCTCCGGCCCCGGTTGCGGCTCCGGTCGCCGAGGAGCCGAAGAAGCGCCCGGCGCGCAAGCGCAAGACCGCGGCGGACGCTCCCGCCGAGGCGGCGCCCGCTCCGGCGGTCAGCGAGGCGCCGGCGGCCCCGGCCCCGTCCAATGAGCCGGCCAGCGCCGCTCCGGAGGCCAAGCCGCGCCGGGGTTGGTGGAGCCGCTAAGCGCGCTTCATCGCCGTAAAGACTGGAAAAGGCGCCTCGCGGCGCCTTTTCCTTTTCCTGAGAACCGCGAAGGGTCCCGACCATGAGCAAGGCCTTCACCCGGGAGAACGACTCCGCCCCCGACGACGACGAGGCCGACGATCCCAAACCCTTGCCCAAGGGCGTGAAGAACTACATGACGCCCGAAGGCTTCCAGCGCATGCAGGAGGAGTTGCGCTCGCTGCTGCGCGTCGAGCGTCCAAAGGTGGTCGAGGTGGTGTCCTGGGCCGCCGGCAACGGCGACCGTTCGGAAAACGGCGACTACATCTACGGCAAGAAGCGCCTGCGTGAGATTGACCGGCGCATCCGCTTCCTGACCAAGCGCCTGGAATCGGCGGAGGTGGTCGATCCCACGCTCCAGAAGAACCGCGACCGCGTGTACTTCGGCGCCACCGTCACCTACGCGCGGGAGGATGGGACGGAGAACACCATCACCATCGTCGGCGCCGACGAGGTGGACATGGACCGCGCCCATGTGAGCTGGATTTCACCCATCGCCCGCGCCTTGCTGAAGGCGCAGGAGGGCGACGTGGTGGACCTGCGCACCCCCGCCGGGCTGGAGCAGATCGAGGTCGTCGCCATCCGCTATCCGGGCGACGAAGCATAAAGAAGACTGGGGCTACAGAAGCCCCAGCTCCTCCAGTTCGGCGCGCAGGCCGGCGGCGCCGGAGAAACGGTGCGCCGTCATGCCGAGGACGCGGGCGGCCTCGACGTTGGCCGGGCTGTCGTCAATGAAGACGCAATCCGCCGCCGCCAAGCGGTAGCGGTCGAGCAGGAGCTGGAAGATCGCCGGGTCCGGCTTCACCAGCCTTTCATCGCCGGACACGATGATCCCGTCGAAGACGTTCAGGAAATCGAAGCGCCTGCGGGTCAACGCGAGCTTCTCCGACGAGAAGTTGGTGATGGAGTAGAGCGGCGTCCCGCGCTGCTTCAGCTCCATCAGGATCTCCGGCGTCCCGGCCATCGGGCCGGGGACCATCTCCTCCCACCGCTCGTGATAGGCGCGGATCAGCTCGCGGCAGTCGGGAAACTCGGCGGCCAGCGTGGCGACCGCCTCGTCCCACGGGCGGCCGCGGTCCTGCTCCAGGTTCCAGGCGGGGGTGCAGACGGTGTCGAGGAAGTCCTCCATCAGGTCCTCGTACCCGTCGAACAGCTCGCGGTAGAGATGCCGCGGGTCCCATTCGATGAGCACCTGCCCGATGTCGAAGACGACGGTGGTCGGCTTGGTCATCGTCAATTCCCGTCCCGGCCTCAGCCCTTGCGGGCCGCGGCGACGAGGTCCTTCATCTGGTCCAGCTTGATCGCGCCGGGGACCAGCTCGTCGCCGATGATGAAGGCCGGGGTGCCGCGGATGCCCAGCTCCTCGGCCAGCGCCTGGTTGGCGGCGATGACCTTCAGCACCTCGGGGCTGTTCATGTCCTTCTTCAGCTTGTCGGTGTCCAGCCCGACCGACTTGGCCAGCCGCTGGATCACGTCGTCGTCGAGCTGGCCGCGGTGGGCCATCAGGGCATTGTGGAATTCCAGATACTTGCCCTGCCCGCGCGACGCCAGGGCCGCCTTGGCCGCGGTCAGCGAGGCCGGGCTGAGGATCGGGAACTCCTTGAAGACGAAGCGCAGCTTGCCGTCGTCCTTGATCAGCCGCTCGGTGTCGGCCTGCACGGCCTTGCAATAGCCGCACTGGTAGTCGAAGAACTCGACCACCGTCACGTCGCCCTTGGGGTTGCCGGCGACCGGATCGGCGGGGTTCTGGAACAGCGCCGCCTTGTTCTCGGCCAGCGCCGTCTTGGCCTTCTGCTCCTCGGCCATCTTCTGGCGCTTCTGGAGCGAGTCCACGGCCTCCAGGATGATTTCCGGGTTCTTCAGGATGTAGTCGCGCACGACCTCCTCGACGGCCTTGCGCTGGGCGTCGTCCATCGGGCTCTGCGCCTGGAGGGCGGGGGCCAGCAGCCCCGTCGGAAGGGCCAGCGCGGCGGCGAGCGCCAGGGCGGCGGGGCGGAAGCGGGTCATGTCGAACTCTCTCGTGGGGAGCCAAAACGGCGCGAATCGGGGCGATACTGTGGACCGGGACGGCGGGGTCAGGCAAGACGGCTGTGCGCCGCCCAAAGGGAGGAGGCTCAGGCTCACTTGCCGCCCGCCTGCCCGCGGATGTCCTGGGCGCGCAGCCAGCCGGGAGAACCGGCGGGCAGCAGCTTCTCCGCCCGCTCCGCCTGGAAGCGGGCCATCGGCTTGTCACCGCGGGCGAAGGCCTCCTCGGCGGTGGCGTAGGCGACCATGCCGGCGTTGCCCTTCATGCTCCAGGCCTGGGCCATCAGCCGCCACAGGAAGGCGGACTGGGCCTGCGTCTTGGACGCCACCTGAAGGTTGCGCAACGCCTCGTCGGCCAGCCGGCTGTCGTTCTGCTCCATCAGCGAATGGGCCAGCGAGACGCGGATGCTGCCGGCGTCCGGCTCCAGCTCGATCGCCTTGCGGTAAGGGGCGGCGGCGTCCACCGCCCGCCCGTTCTGCAGCATCAAGTCACCCTTCATCTCGTAGAGGAAGGCGTTCTTCGGCTCCTGGGCGATCAGCCCGTCGACCAGCGGCAGCGCCTGCCGGACCTCGCCGCGCCGGAAATAGGCGTAGGCCCGGCCGTAGCGCGCCACGAAGGACGGGTCGTTCGCCTTGTAACGGCGCAACGCCCCGTTGGGGTCGAGATAGGCGTAGAGCTTGGCCTGGATGCGGTGGAACTCCTCGTTCCATTGCGCCGGAACCGGCTTCCTGCCGGCGCGCGAGCGCTCCACGAAATTGCGCACCGTCTCGATGCGCTCGCGGGTCAGCGGGTGGGTGCGGCGGTAGCCGGCGTCGCGGTCCACCAGCAGCGGATCGTCGGCGGCGCCCAGCTTCTCCAGGAAGGTGACCAGCCCCTCCGCCGAGATGCCGGACTGCTCCATGTAGGACAGGCCGGCCTGATCGGCCGAGGATTCCTGGCTGCGCGAGAAGGACAGGAAGTTGCGCTCCGCCAGATGCTGGCCCAGCATGACGCCCGCCGCTCCGGCCCCGGCGTTGCCCGCGGCGATGCCGCCGACGATGCCGATGCCCATGCCGATCAGCGAGGACAGGAAGGCGTTTTCCATCGCCTCCGACCCACGGACCAGATGGCCGCCAGCGATGTGGCCGGTCTCGTGGGCGATGACGCCGATCAGCTGCCCGGCGTCCTCCAGCCCCAGCAGCAGGCCGGTGTGCAGGAAGATGTTCTGGCCGCCGGCGACGAAGGCGTTCATCGTGTTGTCGTTGACCAGGACGATGTTCACGGCGTCCGGATCGATGCCGGCGGCCTGGAAGATTGGCCGCGCCATGTCGCGGATGATATGTTCCGTCTCGGCGTCGCTCAGGAATTGCATCTCCTGGCGCCGCTGCGCGCCCGCGGGCGGCGACCACGACAGAACCATCACGGCAACCATGGCGATGACCGAAACCAGCCTGCTGGGCTTGCGCACCGTTACTTCCTCCGCACACCGGGGCACCGGGCAGCCGGTCAAGATGCCGGTCCGGGCGCCCCATTCCACCCGCCGAATCTGGCAAGGGTTGGGCGCGATTGCCATAGCCGCATCGCTGGTGGGCGGCTGCGTCAACACGAAATACCGCACCGGCGCCCCGTCCCAGAGCTTCGTCGCGGCCGACGAGCCGCGCGCGGCGGAGATCGGGCGCGACATCATCGCCCAGGGCGGCAAGGCCGGCGACGCCGCCACCGCCATGGCGATGGCGATGGCCGTCACCCTGCCCTCGCGCGTCGGGATGACCGGCGGCGGCGTCTGCGTGGTGTTCGACGCCGCGAAGAAGGAAACCCGCACGCTCGACTTCCTCCCCCGGCCCGCCGGTGCCGGCGGGGCCGCCCTGCCCGGCTTCCTGCGCGGCGTCTACGCGCTGCAGGCCTCCACAGGGGCGATGCGCTGGGAGCAGGCTGTGGTGCCGGCGGAGCAGCTCGCCCGCTCCACCCCGGTCAGCCGGGCGCTGGCCCGCGACCTCGCCAACTCCGCGTCCCGTCTGTCCGCCGATCCGGAGGCCCGCCGCGTCTTCCTGCCGACCGGCGCGCCGCTGGCCGAGGGCGCGCCGCTGAGCCAGCCGGAGCTTGCCGGCACCCTATCGCAGGTGCGGCGCAGCGGCATCGCCGCGATGTATGGCGGGCCGCTGGGCGGTGCGGTGGCGCAGGCCGCCGCCATCGACCCCGCCGCGGTCCGCGGCTTCCAGCCGCGCTGGACCGGCACCGCGGCAATCCCGCTGGGCATCGTGTCGATGCATTTCGCCCAGCTTCCCGAAACCAACAACGGCGCCGCCCTGACCGCCGCCTGGAACGCCGCCGCCGACCTGCCGTCGGACCAGCGCGCCGCCCGCGTCGCCCAGGCGCTGGGCGCCACCGGCAGCGGCGCCTCCGCGCCCGGCGCCGGCCTCGTGGTGATCGACCATGAGGAGAATGGGGTCGCCTGCTCCTTCACCATGGGGGCGCCCTTTGGCAGCGGCCGCATGGTGCCGGGCACCGGCCTGCTGGCCGCCCGCGGGGTGGACGGTGCCGGCTTCGGGGCGCCCGGCCTGCTCACCAACGCCATCGTCGGCCGCACCCAGTTCGCCGGGGCGGCCAGCGCCGCCGGCAACGACGGCCCCGCCGCCGCTCCCGCCGCCCTGCTGACCGCCGCCCTGCCCGCCGCGCTCGACAAGGAGCCGGGCGCCGCCATCCGCGTCAGCCGCGCCTTGAGCGGGCCGGGCCGGGCCACCTTCGTCACCTGCCAGACCTCGATGGAGAGCGGCTGGAAGGAATGCCAGATTGCCGCCGACCCACGCGCCCACGCCCTGGGCATGCTGGTCGAAACCGAGCGTTGAAGTTCAGAAGTCTGGAATCATGAGCAAAGCACCCAAAGTCTCCAAACGAGGCGCCATTCCGCCCTTCTTCGTCATGGAAGTGATGCGCGCCGCCGCCGAGCGCGAGGCCGCCGGCCTTGAGGTCCTGCACATGGAAGTCGGGCAGCCCTCGACCGGCGCGCCGAAGGGCGTGCTGGAGGCCGCCCACCGCATGCTCGACGCCGACGTGCTGGGCTACACCGGGGCCCTGGGCATCCCGGCGCTGCGTGCGGCCATCGCCGGCTGGTACCGCGACCGCTACGGGATCGATGTGCCGGAGCGGCGCGTGGTGGTCACCACCGGCTCCTCGGGGGCCTTCCAGCTCGGCTTCCTGGCGGCTTTCGATCCGGGCGACCGGGTGGCCATGGCCTCGCCCAGCTACCCGGCCTACCGCCACACGCTGACCGCCATCGGGGTCGAGCCGGTGGAACTGCCGACCGGGCCGGAGCACCGCTTCCAGCCGACCATCGAGCTTCTGGAGCAGCTCGATCCGCCCATTCAGGGGCTGATCGTCGCCAGCCCGGCCAACCCGACCGGCACGATGCTGAGCCGGGAGGAGTTGACCGCGCTCGCCAACTGGTGCGACGCCAAGGGCGTGCGCCTCGTCTCCGACGAGATCTACCACGGCCTGACCTACGGGCCGGAGGCCGTCACCGCCGCCGAGGTCAGCGAAAGCGCGCTGGTGGTGAACAGCTTCTCCAAATACTTCTCGATGACCGGCTGGCGGCTCGGCTGGATGATCGTTCCGGACGACCTGATCCGCTCGGTTGAATGCCTCGCCCAGAACCTGTTCATCTCCGCCCCCAGCCTGTCGCAGGCCGCCGCGGTCGCCGCCTTCAGCTGCACCGAGGAGCTGGACGGCCACGTCGCCCGCTACGCCCGCAACCGCGAGCTTCTGCTGAGGGAGCTGCCGAAGGCCGGCTTCGACAAGCTGGCTCCGGCCGACGGCGCCTTCTACATCTACGCCGATGTGACGGAGATGACCGACGACAGCGAGGCCTTCTGCAAGCGCATCCTGGCCGAGACCGGCATCGCCTGCACCCCCGGCGTCGACTTCGACCCGGCCCGCGGCCTCCGCTTCGTGCGCTTCAGCTTCGCCGGTTCGGAGGAGACCATCGCCGAGGCGGCGCGGCGGCTGATCGCCTGGAAGAGGTAAGGAGTCGTTGCCCTATCCCTTCTCCCCCCTGGGGAGAAGGTTAGGATGAGGGGGCGCCGAAGGCGCGCCAAGTTCAACGCGCCAAGTTCAACGAATGTCATCCGCCCTACCGGGCGTAACGCCCCGTCACCCAACCCTCTCCCCAGGGGGGAGAGGGCTTCATTCTCAGTACGCGTATTCCTTGAACACCGGGTCGACGCTGCCGCCCCAGGGACCGTTGAACTTCGCCAGAAGTTCGTCGGCGGGAGTCTGGCCAGATTCGGCAATGTCGAGCAGCGTGTTCAGGAAATGCGCCTCGTCGTCGCCCCAGTTGTCGTTGCGGGCGCGCCGGGCCAGACCGCCGCGGGCGATCTCCAGCACCTCCAGCGCGACCTCGCGCACCGTGCGTCCGCGGAAGGGGGTGCGCAGGGCGTGGCGCGGCACCTCGGCGCGCAGGTGGGCGCGCTCCTCCGTCGTCCAGCCCTTCACGAGGTCCCAGGCGGCGTCCAGCGCCTGGCTGTCGTAGAGCAGCCCGACCCACAGGGCCGGCAGGGCGCACAGGCGGCGCCACGGGCCGCCGTCGGCGCCGCGCATCTCCAGATACTTCTTCAGACGCACCTCGGGGAAGGAGGTGGTCATGTGGTCGGCCCAGTCGGTGATCAGCGGGACTTCGCCCGGCAGCGCCGGCAGGCGGCCCTGCATGAAGTCGTGGAAGGACTGGCCGGAGGCGTCGATGTACGCGCCGTCGCGGTAGACGAAGTACATCGGCACGTCGAGCAGGTAGTCCACGTACCGCTCGAATCCGAAACCGTCCTCGAACACGAAGGGCAGATCACCGGTGCGGTCGGGGTCGGTGTCGGTCCAGATGTGGCTGCGGAAGCTCTGGAAGCCGTTCGGCTTGCCCTCGGTGAAGGGCGAGTTGGCGAACAGCGCCGTGGCGATGGGCTGAAGGGCCAGACTGACCCGGAACTTCTTCACCATGTCGGCTTCGGACGCGAAGTCCAGGTTCACCTGCACGGTGCAGGTGCGCATCATCATGTCCAGGCCGAGATTGCCGCGCTTGGGCATGTAGTCGCCCATGATCTTGTAGCGGCCCTTGGGCATCCAGGGGATCTCGTCGCGCCGCCATTTCGGCTGGAAGCCGAGGCCCATCATGGCGATGCCCAGCTCACCCCCGATCTCCTTCACCTGCTCGAGGTGGCGGTGCACCTCGGCGCAGGTCTGGTGCAGGGTCTCCAGCGGGGCGCCGGACAGCTCGACCTGCCCGCCCGGCTCCAGCGTGATGTTCGCCATGCCCTGGGTCAGGGCGATCAGGTTGCCCTTCTCCTCCACCGGGTCCCAGCCGAAACGCTGCAGGCGGGTCAGCAGTTCGCCGATCCCGTCCGGCCCTTCGTAGGGCAGCGGCCGGTGGTCGGAGACGCGGTAGGCGAATTTCTCGTGTTCGGTCCCGATGCGCCACTGGTCGGCGGGCTTGTTGCCGGATTCCAGATAGGCCGCCAGTTGGCGGCGGTCGGTGATCGGTTCACCACGCGTCTGCGGAGGTGCGGACATGGAAGCTCCCGCTTTCAAAAAGTCTGAATTCGCCAAAGTGTCAAACGGCCCGCCTCGGAACAGCGGCGCGTCGAGCGGCCCTTACTCCCCGACGGTGGGGTCAGCCGGCGCGCGGAAGGGCGGTCGGGTGTCGCCGCCATCCGCCGTCCAGTCCCCCGCAAGGGCCTGCCAGCAGGCGAGCGCCGCGACCACCGCCGTGTCGGCCCGGAGAATGCGGGGCCCCAGACCGACGGGAACAACAAAGGGGAGTTTGCAAATTTCGTCAAGTTCGGACTGCGCAAAGCCGCCCTCCGGCCCGATCAGGAAGGCAGCGGGGCCGCGCGGACGGCCGCGGACGGCCTCCGCGATGGGGCGTACGTTCCCTGCTTCGGCGCACAGGTACAGCGTACGTTCGACCGGCCAGCCGGCCAGCGCCTTGTCCAGCGGCAGCGGATCGACCATCTCCGGCACGGTCAGCCGCTCCGACTGTTCGGCGGCCTCGATGGCGTTGGCGCGCAGCCGGTCGGTGTTGACGCGGTTGGGGTCGGTGCGGCGGGTGAAGACCGGCCACAGCCGCGACACACCCAGCTCGCTGGCCTTCTCCGCGACGAAATCGATGCGCCCGCGCTTGATCGGGGCGAACAGCAGCCAGAGGTCCGGGCCCGCCGCCTGAAGACGCCGTTGCGCCGTCACGGTGAGCGAGCACCAGCCCTTGCCGAAGCCGTCGATGGCGGCCAGCCATTCGCCGTCGCGTCCGTTGAAGACGGCCACGACGTCGCCCTTGTCGAGCCGCAGGACATGGCGCAGGAAATGCGCCCGCTCGGGGTCGAGCCCCACCGCCTGCCCCTCGCCGAGGGGGCTGTCCACATAGAGGCGGGTCTTCGGTTGGTTTGCCATGGCGCGAGGTCTCCGGTGTGCGGCGCCGACTATAGCGATAACGCCGCGGGGCGGAAACGGCCCAGCCTTGCGGGGACCCACCCCCGCCGCTACCTTGCCCACGGCTTCTTCCACTCTCCATCCCGAGTCCGTCATGACCAGCCCCGCCTCCCCCGCCCCCGGCGACTTCACCGACATCCGGCGCGGCGACTGGATCGACCGCTTCGCCCCGGCGGCGGTCCGGCCCTATCTGCGGCTGGCGCGGCTGGACCGGCCCATCGGCACATGGCTGCTGCTGTTCCCCGGCTGGTGGAGCATTGCGCTGGCCGGATCGGGGCCGGTTCCCGACTTCTGGCTGATGGCGCTGTTCGCAATCGGTGCCGTGGTGATGCGCGGGGCCGGCTGCACGGTCAACGACATCCTCGACCGCGACTTCGACGCCATGGTCGAGCGCACGCGGACCCGCCCGATCCCCTCCGGACAGGTGTCGGTGAAACAGGCGCTGGCCTTCCTCGTGTTCCAGCTCCTGATCGGGCTGGCGGTGCTGATGCAGTTCAACCCGCTGACCATCGGGCTGGGTGTGCTGTCGCTGGCGCTGGTCTTCACCTACCCGCTGATGAAGCGCATCACCTGGTGGCCGCAGGCCTTCCTGGGGCTGACCTTCAACTGGGGTGCCCTGATGGGCTGGACCGCGGTGCGCGGCGAGTTGGAATGGCCGGCGCTGGCGCTCTACGCCGCGGGGATCGTCTGGACGCTGGGCTACGACACCATCTACGCCCACCAGGACAAGGAGGACGACGCGCGAATCGGCGTGAAGTCCACCGCCCTGCGGCTGGGCGACCAGAGCAAGATCTGGATCTACGGCTTCTACACCCTGACCTTCGTGGGGATCGGCATCGCCGGGCGTCTGGCCGGGCTGGGAGGATTGTTCCTGCCGCTGCTGTCGCTGGCCGCGCTGCAGCTGTCCTGGCAGGTGGCGACCTGGAACCCCGACGATCAGACGGACTGCCTGAAAAAGTTCAAGTCGAACCGCTGGTTCGGCTGGCTGGTGCTGGCGGCCTTCCTGGCCGGAAAACTCTAAGGCGGGGAAGACGTCAGCGCGTCAACTCGGCGACGGTGCTGTCGCCGGAGCCCGGCTTGCGCGGCGGCAGGACCGCGCGGATGCCGTCGATGGAGGCCACCATCTCGACGCCCTTCTGCGCGGCCGGCTGGGTCGGCTTGCGCGCCGGCAGCACGGCGACCGTCATCACCGGCTGAGCCGTCTTCGCGGCCGTGCCCTTGCCGGAGAGGGAGAGCGACGCGGTCAGCACCTGCGGCTTGCGGCCCGGAACGGCGACGGCAACGGCGTGGCCCTTCAGGGAGGCTTCCATCAGGCGCGGCCCGGCGGCGGGCTTGGGCGTGGAGCGGCCCTGCGGAGCGACGGCGAAGGTGCTGCCGATGCCGGCGCCGCGGGAATCGGCCTGACGGATCTCCGCCTCCTCGCCGTCGGGCAGGATGAAGCCGTAGGTGGTGTAGACGCGCAGGCCGAGCTGGTCCGACGGCTCATGCCAGACTCGGACGGCCGACCAGTCGTTGCGCGGCGACACGTCGACCACGCGCATGTTGCGGCGCAGGCCACGGCCGTCGAGCCAGGAGTGATCGACCTCAATGGTGCGGCGGTCGACGATGTGGCTGACCAGGGAAACGTGGCCGCGGCCCAGCCGCTGCGACCGCTTGAAGACGAGGACGGAGCCGAGCGCAGGGCGCTGGTCACGCTCATACTGTTGGTTGGCGGCGGTGTTCCACCACGTCCAGGCATCGCCCCGGATCTCGAAATCCGATATGGAACGCAGCGTGCGGACGCAATCGCCGTCCTGGGCCTGGGCTTGGGATATGGTGAACGGGCTGAGAGCGATGAACGCCGCGAACGATGCGCAGAGTGCAATCCCTTTCGACCGCATATCAGCCCCATGACCTTTGTTTTTCTCCTTTCGAACGGGTAACACGGGACAGCAGGTGTGTCTACTCCGTTTGAATTATGTAACCAAAACCGGTTGTGGATAGATCATCCATCCCCGCGCAGCTCCGGTGAGAGTCCCGTTATGAACAACTTTTCTCAAATCGACTTCATCCGCTCCAACACGGTCGTAACGCGGACTCCTTTGCTGCCCGAAATCGCGCTGCATCTGGCGACGGAAATCACGCCGTTGTGGGAGGCTACGGAGGATTCTTTGAAAGAGTCCAATGTACCGCCGCCCTATTGGGCCTTTGCTTGGCCGGGCGGTCAGGCGGTGGCGCGGCTCGTCCTCGACCGGCCGGAACTGGTCGCGGGCAAGTCTGTGCTGGATTTCGCCGCCGGCACCGGGCTGGTCGGCATCGCCGCGATGATGGCCGGGGCGGCGCGCGTTCAGTCCTGCGACATCGACCGTTTTGCCCTGTCCGCCATCGCCCTGAACGCCGAGTCCAACGGGGTCGACGTGAAGGCGGTCAGCGCCGATCTGGTGGACCGCCCCCTGCCCGGCATCGACGTCGTTCTGGCCGGCGACGTCTGCTACGAGAAGCCGATGGCCGACCGGGTGACCGCCTGGCTGCGCGGAATCGCCGCAACCGGCACGCTGGTCCTGCTGGGCGATCCGGGCCGCGCCTATGTCCCTCTCAGCGGAATCGAGCGGGTCGCGCAGTACAGCGTCCCGACCTCCCTGGAGCTGGAGGACCGCGAGATGCGCGAAACGGTGATCTGGCGCCTGCTGCCGGAGGCCTAAGATATGACGATGACGACCAGCGCCCCGCGCAAGGGCGCCACCCGGATGGCCGACATCCCGCCGGAGGTGCTCGCCGACCTGAACGCGGGCCGGCGCGAGACCGCCACGCTGGCCGAATCCCTCGCCATCGACTTCACCGCCCTGCTGGCCGCCGCCGTTCCGGAAGCCGCGGGCGCCGTGTCCTTCGACCCGAAGGACGGCGTGACCCGGCGCATGGCGGCGGCGGGGAGCGCGGCCGTCGAGCGCCTTGGTCCGGGGGCCGTGGAGCGGCTGGCCGCCCACCCGTCCGACACGGTGCGCGGCTGGGCCTGCTACGCTCTGGCGGCGGCCCCCGGCCTGACTCTGGCGGAGCGGCTGGAGCGCGTCCGCCCGCTGGCCGACGACCCGCATTTCGGCGTGCGCGAATGGGCGTGGCTGTCCCTGCGCCCCCACATCGCCGCCGCCATCGACGAGGCGCTGGACCTCCTCACGCCCTGGACCGCCGAGCCGTCGGAGCGGCTGCGCCGCTTCGCCAGCGAGGCCACCCGACCCCGCGGCGTCTGGTGCGCCCACATCGGCGCGCTGAAGACCGACCCGGCGCGCGGGTTGCCGGTGCTCGACCCGCTGCGGGCGGACGGCGCGCGCTACGTCCAGGATTCGGTCGCCAACTGGCTGAACGACGCGGCGAAGAGCCAGCCCGGCTGGGTGCAGGCGCTGTGCGCCCGCTGGGAGACGGACAGCCCCGATCCCGACGCCACCCGCCGCATCGTCCGCCGCGCCCTGCGCAGCGTGAAGGAACCCGCGTGAGGAGGCGCCTGCCCCCTTGACGCGGCGCCCTTCAGGCCGATGCTAGACGCCCTCTCTCGATCTGATCCCATCGCATCCGAACGGACCCTCGACCATGCCCTACACCTCGTTGCGCGACTTCATCGATCGGCTGGAGAAGGCCGGGCGGCTGGTGGTGGTCCGGGAGCCGGTGTCCACGGCGCTGGAGATGACCGAGATCCAGACCCGCCTGCTCGCCGAAGGCGGCCCGGCGGTGCTGTTCGAGAACGTCATCAAGGCCGACGGCACCCGCTCGGAGATGCCGGTGCTGGTCAACCTGTTCGGCACGGTGGAGCGCGTCGCCTGGGGCATGGACCGCGAGCCGCACGAGCTGCGCGGCGTCGGCGAGACGCTGGCCTTCCTGAAGCAGCCGGAGCCGCCGGGCGGCTTCCGCGAGGCGATGGAGTTGATCCCCCTCGCCAAGACCGTGCTGTCGATGAAGCCGAAGACCGTCGGCTCCGCCCCCTGCCAGGAGGTGGTGCTGACCGGCGACCAGATCGACCTCGGCCGCCTGCCGGTGCAGAGCTGCTGGCCGGGCGAGCCGGCGCCGCTGATCACCTGGCCTCTGGTCGTCACCAAGGGGCCTACGGCCAAGCGCGAGGACGACTTCAACCTCGGCATCTACCGGATGCAGGTGCTGGGGAAGAACAAGACGATCATGCGCTGGCTGAAGCACCGCGGCGGCGCGCAGCACCATCACCGCTGGCAGGCCAGCGGCAAGCGCGAGCCGCTGCCCTGCGCGGTGGTCCTTGGCGCCGATCCCGGCACCATCCTGGCCGCCGTCACGCCGGTGCCGGACACGCTGTCGGAATACCAGTTCGCCGGGCTGCTGCGCGGCAAGAAGGTCGAGCTGGTGGACTGCAAGACGGTGCCGCTGAAGGTGCCCGCCCAGGCCGAGATCATCCTGGAAGGCCATGTCAGCCTGGACGAATACGCCGACGAGGGGCCCTACGGCGACCACACCGGCTACTACAACTCGGTCGAGCCCTTCCCGGTCTTCACCGTCACGGCGATGACCATGCGACGCAACCCGATCTACCTCTCCACCTTCACCGGCCGCCCGCCCGACGAGCCGTCGGTGCTGGGCGAGGCGCTGAACGAGGTCTTCATCCCTCTGCTGACCCAGCAGTTCCCGGAGATCGTGGATTTCTGGCTGCCGCCGGAGGGCTGCTCCTACCGGATCGCCGTGGTCAGCATGAAGAAGGCCTATCCCGGCCACGCCAAGCGGGTGATGATGGGCGTCTGGTCCTTCCTGCGCCAGTTCATGTACACGAAATGGGTGATCGTCGTGGACGACGACATCGACGCGCGGAACTGGAAGGACGTGATGTGGGCGATGAGCACCCGCATGGACCCGGCGCGCGACATCACCGTGATCGAGGGCACCCCCATCGACTATCTGGACTTCGCCAGCCCCGAGTCGGGCCTGGGCGGCAAGGTCGGGCTGGACGCCACCAACAAGTGGCCGCCGGAGACCAAGCGCGAATGGGGCCAGAAGATCCGCATGGACCAGGGTGTGGTCGACGAGGTGTCGCGCAAATGGGCGTCCTACGGTCTTCCGGGCAGCGGGACCCCGATCTGGAAGTGAGGCGTTAAGGGACGGTTCGCACCCTCCACGGAAGCCCCGCCATGCCCAGTGACATCGCCAGCCCCATCGCCACCGTCCGCCTGATCTTCCGCGACGGCGGCGAGACCGCCGGAGACCTGTCGGTGGCGGAGCGGGCGGGAGACAACCTGTTCGTGGCGTCGGACGAGGGTGCGCAGATCGTCCATTTGGCCGCCGAAGACGGCGGCACCGTCTACCGCCAGGACGCCGTCCATCGCTTGGCGGAGTTCTTCGCCCTGCCGGCGACGGCCCCGGGGGAGGACGAAGCGGACATCGAGGGCATGGCCATCGCCGGCGGCTGGTTGTGGATCACCGGCTCCCACGCGCTGGCCCGCAAGAAGCCGAAGCGAGACGAACATGGCCCCGCGGAGGCGCTGGAGCGGCTGACCGAGGTGCGCTGCGACCCCAACCGCTTCCTGCTCGGCCGCATCCCGCTGGTCACCGAGGCGGACGGGCGCGTCACCCCGGTCCGCCGCGACGGCAAGCGCACCGCTGGGTGCCTGAAGTTCCGCAAGGGCGGCGACGCGCTGACCAAGGCGCTGGCGGAGGACGAGCATCTCGCCCGCTTCGTCGCCGTGCCCGCCAAGGAGAACGGCTTCGACGTGGAAGGCATGGCCGCCCACGGCGACCGGGTCTGGCTGGGGCTGCGCGGTCCGGTGTTGCGCGGCTGGGCCTGCATCCTGGAACTGGTGGTGGAGGACCATCCGGACGTCGAGGAGCGCCTGCGGCTGCGCCCCATCGGGCCGAACGGCGAGAAGTACCGCAAGCATTTCGTCGATCTGGACGGGCTGGGCATCCGCGAACTGACCTTCGACGGGGAGGATCTGGTCATCCTGGCCGGGCCGACCATGGACCTCGACGGTCCCGTCGCCGTGTGGCGCTGGACCGACGCCCTGTCGGTCACCCACGAAACCGTCATCCCGCGCGACCGGCTGGTCCATCTGTTGAACCTGCCCTACGGCAAGGGCGACGACCACGCGGAGGGCATCGCCTGCGTCCGCCGCGATGGCGCCCCGCCCGCCCTTCTGGTGGTCTATGACAGCCCGTCCAAAGCGCGCCGCCACGGCGCCGGGACCACCGCCGACCTGTTCGCCCTGCCCTCCCGCTACGATCCGGCCAACGCCTTCCGGGCATAAGCTATCGTTCTCACCACAGCAACAATCAGTGCATCATTAAGCGGATTATCCCAAACGCGGACATCGCTATTCTTGGCCTCAGACGACAACGGCCCCGACGCGGGGCGCCACGCTGAGACAAGGAGACCACGCCATGAACGCCAACACCGCCGCCATTGACAACCGCACCGCCCCCTACGCCGCCTTCCTGCTGCGCGTCAGCCTGGGCCTTCTGTTCATCGCCCACGGCCTGATCCTGAAGGTCTTCACCTTCGGCATCGCCGGCACGGTCGGCTACTTCGAGAGCCTGGGTTACCCCGGCCTCTTCGCCTATCTGGTCATCCTCGGTGAGATCGGCGGCGGCCTGCTGCTGGTGGCCGGCGTCTTCACCCGCTGGATTTCGCTGGCCCTGCTGCCGATCCTGATCGGC